>CAZCFW010000051.1:0-1637 GCA_964498035.1 uncultured Candidatus Saccharibacteria bacterium | reverse complement strand
CAAGAGCAATCTGGAATAGTATCTAGCGATGGCGAGCAAATGATTTCCTATAAAGGCACTGGGCTTGTGAGCCAGGTGTACACAGAGGATGCTATTCAGAGCTTGAAAGGAACTATGGCCATAGGCCACAATCGCTATGCTACTAGTCGTGGAGGTGGTGAGGATCATGCTCAGCCGGTGGTTTGCGGTATTGCGACCACTCCATCTGGAATTTCAAATTTACCAAATGTAGCTTTCGCACATAATGGAAATCTTCCTAGTACAAAAAAGCTTGAAGAATTTCTAAATAGTAAAGGAGTAAAGATAGAAAACTTTTCTGATTCTGAAATGATGGCGAACTCTATCGACGTGTATATGAAAGAGGGGAAGGATGTCGTGGAAGCGATTAAGAGTGCTTATCCACTTTGGACTGGAGCATTTTCTTGTGTGGCGCTCTCCGGCACAAGCCTTGTAGCATTCCGTGATCCTTGCGGAATCCGCCCTCTTGTAATGGGAAAGAGGAAGAATATAAATGGAGATGAGATAGTTTTCGCATCAGAGACTTGTGCGCTCATCGTAGTCGGTGCGGAGTTTGAGAGAGAAGTGCTCCCAGGAGAGATGGTGATAGTGAATGAAAAGGGAATTGCCTCAGTCACACTTGCACCTGCAAATCCTAAGTTTGATATTTTTGAATTCGTTTACTTTGCTCGCCACGATAGCGACCTTTTAGGTAAGTCTGTGTATGAAGTGAGGAAGAACTTCGGTAAGATGCTAGCAAAAGAATTTAAGATTGAGGCCGACATTGTAGTGCCCGTGCCAGAAACTGCTGTGCCCGCTGCGCTTGGCTACTCACAAGCATCAGGCATTCCATTTGAAATGGCACTCTCAAAGAATCGCTACATAAATCGCACATTCATCGAGCCCACTCAGGCAGACATCGAGCAGAAGCTAAAAATGAAATTCCTTCCCCTTGTGGAAACTCTAAGAGGTAAGCGTGTGATAGTGGTGGATGATTCCATCGTGCGTGGTAATACTAGCCGACAGATTGTGAGAATGTTCTTTGATGCTGGAGCAATTGAAGTGCACCTTATGTCATCTTCTCCGAAAGTTATGTACCCAGACTTTTATGGTATCAATACTCCGAAGCAAACGGACCTCATAGCTTCACAGAAAACTACAAAAGAAATTTGTGAATATGTGGGGGCAACCTCCGTTTCATATTTATCAGTAGATGGCATGGTGGAGGCTACTGGCCTACCACGCGATGTATTCTCACTTTCTGGTTTCACTGGTGAGTATCCTATCGATATATTAGAACGCAAGGCAGAAGTTAAATACGATGTCCCAAATGAATAAAAAGAAATTAGTCGTCCTTGTTTCAAACACTGGCACTGGCACAAACTTAAAAGCAATTTTGGAAGCAGTTTCAGAAGGTGGAGTAAATGCAGAAGTTTGTGCAGTAGTTTCAGATACTGATCAAGCGCAGGCACTAAGCCATGCAAAAGCTCATAATGTAAAAATTGAGATTTGTGAAAAAAAGGAATTATTGCTTCAGAAGTTGCAAGAAATAAATCCCGACTTTATTGCGCTCGCCGGCTGGAAACAAATAATTTTAGATGAGGTCATATTGGCATATCCAAATAAGATTTTAAATTTGC
>CAZCFW010000050.1:0-1699 GCA_964498035.1 uncultured Candidatus Saccharibacteria bacterium | reverse complement strand
AGGGTATAGGCTGCCACCAAGGTGGGGCACACAAGTATGATGTGTTTGAGCATTTGCTTGGAGCATTACAGCATGCGACAGACAAGAAGCTTCCGACAGTGCTCAGACTTTCTGCACTCTTCCATGATATAGGCAAGCCTCGCACAAAGAGAACTCCTAGCAATAAGGCCAAGCCCACATTCTATGGGCATGAAGTAGTGGGTGCTCGTATGGCTGGCGTAATCATGAACCGCCTGAAGTATCCGAAGGAAATTACGGAGAAGGTAGTGAAGCTTATTCGCTACCATATGTTCTTCTCTGATACTGAGCTCATCACACTTTCTGCAGTGCGCAGAATCATTGCAAACGTAGGAGCTGAGAATATTTGGGACCTTATGACAGTCCGTGAATGCGACCGCGTGGGGATGGACAAGACCGAGGCTCCGTACCGCCTCCGCAAATATCACGCCATGATCGAGGAAGCACTTCGTGATCCTATATCCGTGAAGCAACTAAAGGTGGATGGCAACTACCTCATGAATGAACTCAAAATAAAACCAAGCCCTCGCATGGGCTGGATGCTAAACGCACTACTTGAAGAAGTGCTCGATGATCCAAAGAAAAATGAAATAGAATATTTAAGCAAAAGAATAGGGGAGTTTGAAAATCTTTCTGACACTGAACTCCGTACGCTCGGAGAAAAAGCAAAAGAGAAAAAGGAAGAGCTCGAAGAAGAAGAAATTGCACAACTACACAATAAGCACGGAGTAGGCAATAAGAAGAAGTAAAAAACCGGAACGCAATGTCCGGTTTTTTGAATTTAGCTACTTGGTAATAACAAACTCACTGAAATCTACTTCTACAAACTCCACATCCAAGTTAATAAAATTGATAATAAAATCAAGCCAAATCCTAGAACCTAAGATATCTCTCTTGAATTTCATTTCATGTAATTTTTTAGAAAATTCCAAGTAAGGAGAAATGTCTTTTTCATCTTCTTCATCAGATAAGCTAAAATTAATCCGGCATTCATCATTACTATCAATGATATTTTCAAAGTCAATTGTTACTCTTCTTACCTCATCGAAGGATTCGAATTCAATCCAAGCATCAGTTCCATCTTCTTCACAGGCAATTCTACCTGTAATAAGATTGAACTCATCGTGCGATTCTACCCACGATATAATTAGATTTAAGTAAGCTGTCCAGACCTCATTGAGGCTAAGGTTAAGATTAAAACTTGGCTTTTGCATTTTGATTGGTTATTTAAAAGGTTGAATGATTTACCCCTACTTTACAATACTATTGTAATATGTAATAATATAAGTACGATATTTATATTTAATATCTTTATAAAATAAAGCTTAATTGGAAAAATAGTATTTTTGTAATTAAAAAGTAACAAAATGTACCAATCAAACCTTCCAGATAAATTGAAAGTTGTGGGCCTCAAGGAGAAGGAGGCTGTGATTTATGCATACCTAGTAGAAACGGGTGGAGCGTATCCTTCCAAGATATCCGAAGATACGAAGATCAACCGTATTACCGTATACAAGATACTTGAAATACTAAGCGTACGAGGATACGTGGCTGAAGTACAGAAAAAGAACAAATTGTATTACTACCCCGAATCATCCCAAAAGTTCCTGCGCACAATCAAGGAACAGATCGATATCGCCGAAGATGCATATGAAAAGGCAAAGAAGATTGCTCCGGAAAT
>CAZCFW010000049.1:0-1989 GCA_964498035.1 uncultured Candidatus Saccharibacteria bacterium | reverse complement strand
CGCACACGGCCCACAGCATCGATCTCATCGATAAATACTATAGCTGGTGCTGCACGCTTAGCCATTTTGAAAAGGTCACGCACACGGCTTGCTCCCACTCCTACGAACATCTCCACGAATTCAGATCCAGAAAGGTGAAAGAATGGCACGCCAGCCTCTCCTGCTACAGCACGAGCAAGTAGAGTCTTCCCTGTGCCTGGAGCACCAGTAAGAATCACACCTTTTGGAATTCGTGCGCCGATGTCTAAGAATTTTTTAGGATTTTTCAGGAAGTCCACAATTTCAGAAAGTTCTAATTTCGCTTCTTTCGCACCGGCCACATCTTTGAAAGTTACTTTATTATTCTTATCATTCGGATCTGTAATGCGAGCTTTCGATTGTCCAAAGGTAAATGCTTGCATTGCTCCACCCTTTGCTTGGCGGAGGAACATCCACGCGACAAATACAAGCAATAATACAGGAAGTGCAAATGGCAAAATATTCATCATCCAGTATCCAAACCCACTTTCATTTTTGATTTCCATTGGAGTTGATGAAAGCTGTGCTGGAGTCACACCATAACGAATGAGAGTATCAGAAAGTGCACTCTCTGGCTCCTTCTTGGCCTCACCTATCGTCTTATCTTTAAGCTCGACGGTGACCTTCTCACCCTCAACAGTAATCTTTGACACATTTCCATCTGTCACATTCTTCGCAATTTCTGAAAGGCTAAACTCTTTCTTCTCCACATCAGGTCCCGCAACAAGTGAATAGACTAGTGTAATAGCCATAAAAATAAGAATAGCGCTCATTACTTGGCGACTCATTTTCGGTGGCGTTTTTGGCATTTGTTTGTTTGATTTTTTATCCATAGTAGATGCATTATACACGAAAATAGACATAATTAAAAACTCAATAATTTGAGAATAAAGCCTATTACTGCTACTATAAGCATATGACTACGTACGTGCAAAACAGAAAGGCACACTTTAATTTCAGTATAGAAGATACCGTCGAAACTGGCATAGAACTATACGGATTTGAGGTGAAAGCTATAAAGGCCGGCAAGGGCAACCTCGCAGGGGCTTTCGGCATTGTACGCGGTGGAGAGATATATATAGTGAATATGAATATCCCCCCTTATCAAACTGAGAACACACCGAAGGATTATGACCCAGACAGACCAAGGAAACTCCTATTAAACAAGAAGGAAATTGCTGAACTTGCGGACCTTGATAAAAGAGGTGGTTTGACATTAATCCCTACTTCGTTGTATAGTAAAGGTCGTCGGATCAAGGTTGCACTCGCTGTCGCAAAAGGTAAAAAGCTTTTCGACAAGCGCGAGAGCATCAAGAAGCGCGACACTGATAGAGATATCAGGAGAACATTGAAAGAATAATAAATGGGGATGATTGGCTTCGACAGTAAAAGCCATCATATATGTGCGTGTCGAGTCCTCAGAAATCTCGCTAAACTTTCTGAAAAAGACTAAGTGCAAACAAAGTCGCTTCAGTAAAATCACCATACGCTTTTGCGTTTAGTGGTTCTACTCTCTCATTCGCCTAAATTTAGGTCAGTGAGGTGTCTAGTATTATCGACATCCGATAAATAGTACAGGCATAATCAATCGGGTTACGAACTTTATACCGCTTGAATAAAGTTCCGACAATTAAAAGCTCGGTGACATAGTGTTTTGTATATTCTCTAGCTTTGTCATTTAAAACCAATGAATATTCTACACACGTAGATTCATATATGAACTATTATTGCATCCGGGTTCGATTCCCGGCATCTCCACAAAATAAAAACACCCTTTTGGGTGTTTTTAAATTAAAACTTATTCAAACTTAATTTCTGTTACTCGCTTTCTTATTAATTCTAATTCTTCGATACTTTTAACTGTCCCTGAATTAATTAAGGCAACATATTTATTCAACTCTTTAATTTTCTCCTTAGCAATTGGATATTTATACTCGTCTCCTATTTTCTCGCTATATTTATTACCATCCT
>CAZCFW010000048.1:0-2110 GCA_964498035.1 uncultured Candidatus Saccharibacteria bacterium | reverse complement strand
TTCATAAAACAATAGAAGAATATGCGAAAGTAAAAAAAGAATTTTTCACAAATTTACCGGTGTGTAGCTTTGCACTTTCAAACCTAGATAGTGGCTACGGAGAATTTATGCTAAGTGATACAAAGGCTAAAAGATATTTTTATTCTAGGAATGGTGAAGCAAATTTCTCTGGCCACATGGAAACTAAATTAATCGGAGATTTCAACCAATCAAATATCCTCGCAATTTTTGGTGCATCAGTTCTTCTTGGAATAAATGAAGTGGATGCAAAGGAACAAATAAAAACTCTCGAGTCCGCTCCAGGGAGATTTATGGCTATTAAAAGTAGTAATGGTGTGACAGGTATTGTGGATTTTGCTCACACACCTGATGCACTTAAGAATGTTTTAGAAACTATTCAAAAAATGAAGGGTGAAGGTAAGGTGATTGCACTCTTTGGCTGTGGTGGCGATAGAGATAAAGCCAAGCGCCCAATTATGGGGAAAATCGGATATGATTTGAGTGATATCTTAATTCTCACAACAGACAATCCTCGCACCGAAAAGCCAGAAGAAATTCTAAAGGATATGCTAGTAGGAATTCCTGACTATGATGCAGAAAAAGTTTTTGTAATTGTAGACAGAAGCAAAGCCATAGAGAAAGCTTGCGAACTCACAAAAAGTGGTGACTATGTCCTCCTCGCCGGCAAAGGCCACGAGGATTACCAAGATGTAAATGGCGTGAAGTCGCACTTCGACGACATGGAAGAACTTAAGAAATATCTAGTATAATTATCTTATGGAAAAAGCTTGTATAAAATGCAGTTCTAATTTTATTGTAGACCAAGACGATCAGTCTTTCTATGAGAAGATGAAAGTGCCGGTACCGAATGTGTGCCCGGACTGCCGGTTTAAGATGAAGGCCCTTTTTAGAAATGAAATGCGTTTGTATTCTGGGAGAAAGTGTGATCTTTGTGAAAAGAGCATCGTGACAATGTACAGCCCAAAATCTCCTTATATAGTTTACTGCTACGAATGCTTCTATTCTGAAAAGTGGGATCCAAAAAGCTATGCCATGGAGTATGACCAGTCGCGCTCATTCCTAGATCAGCTGAAGGAATTTTTAATCAAAGTTCCTAAAATCGCTGCTTATCTTACTTCTGGTCTTGGTCCAAATATAAATAGTGAATACGCGAATATGTCAGGGGCGTGTAAAAATTGCTATCTTGTTTTTAATACTGGCCCAGCGGAAGAAGTAATGTACTCTCGAGGAATATCAGTTTCTTCTGATTGTGTCGATATGTATTTTGGCACGGATCTTGATCGATGTTACGAATCAATAAATACTCAGAAATCTTCTGGAGTATTGTGGGGTCATAATGTTGTTGGTTGTGTTGATTCAGTTTTTATTCTCAATGGAAGCGGGCTCACGAACTGTTTTGGTTGTGTAAATTTAAGAAATAAGAGTAATTGCTTCTTTAATGAACAGCTTACCTCTACTGAGTATAAAAAAAGGATTAGTGAAATAATGGGAAGCCATGAAAAAATACAGGAATACAAAGAAAGATTTACTAATTTTGTCCTACAGTTTCCACAAAGAGAGAATAGTAATTTAAAAACCTTAGATTCAACAGGCAATTATTTATTTGAATGCAAGAATGTAAAAGATTCTTTTGAGGTCGGGAGATCTGAAAATTGTCACTATATATTCTCTTCAAAAGATATTAAAGATTCTATCGGTACAATAGGTCATGGGAGAAATTCAGAAATGATGCTTGAAGTTGTTGCTACTGGACTTTCAAGTAGTGTAATTGGAAGTTATGGCCTTGAGAACTGTAGGAATGTTATGTACAGCTTTTACATAGAAAATTGCCAAGATTGTATTGGTTGTGATTCTCTTAAACATGGCAAGTATTCTATTTTTAACAAAGAGTATCCTAAGCAGGAATATGAAATTTTAAGAGAAAAAATTATTAGTGAGCTTATAGAAGCAGGACTCTACGGGCTAATGATGCCGCCAGAGCTTGCACCGTTTGCATACAATGAGACGATAGCTCAAGACAACTTCCCACTAACAAAAGAAGAAGTTCTCGCACTAGGATTCAGATGGGAGGATGATATTCAGATGACGA
>CAZCFW010000047.1:0-2119 GCA_964498035.1 uncultured Candidatus Saccharibacteria bacterium | reverse complement strand
AGGATGTATTTTGACCGCTCCTACGATCCGCGACAATGGAGGCCATGATCGTCAGGTGGGTTTGTTTTAATAGGATTAAAAAATAAGGGCTTATTTCCCCTTTAAAATCGCTCCATTCTCGATCAGCAATTGCTTGATAGCAGGATCATGCGCATAGAACAACGGGGTTCTTCCACACTTGTCGACAGCATTAATTTCTGCATGATGATCAAGTAACATCTTTACAACTTTAACGCCATCTGAACCATGACGTTGAGCGGCATCATGTAAAGGTGTTTGATTAAGGCTAATGTTATACTGGACATTAACATTAGCTCCTCTTGAAATTACAACTTTAACAAGGTCTGGTTTCCATATTACATGATATATAGGGTAATGATCGGTAAGGAGTTCATTTACTCTGATATACCCATTATCAATAATGTATTCCAGAAACTCAGGTGTGACATTCGAAATATCAAACTTTTTAAAATCGTCAGTCATACGACGCAAGGACTTTGGAATATCAAGATAACCAGGCTTGGCATGCGTTTTCCATAATATAGATTTACAAACTAAATCTGGTATTCTGTGAGAAATTTCTTTGTTTGCGAATGACTACTTGAATTTGCTATCGATTTGATATCAATCCCTTCGCTTTTTAGAAATTTTAAAATTTCAATAGCGGTTTCTGAAGAAGCATGAGCTACATCATGGCAGGTTTTAAATACCACCGTATCTAAATATTCATTCAAAAGTTTGGGATGTGATTGTCGATATTCTTTAGAGGGAAATGAGGTTTTAAGCAGTTGTAAAAATTGGGGGTCTTTGTGCCCTTGATGCCCAATACTAGCTAGTCCCAATATTTTATTAAAAGTATCCATCCACGCCCCTGAGCATACTTTTTTATCAGGAAGAACATCTCCATAATATAACACAGGACAGAGATTGTATTTGAAAGCGATTTTAACCGATTGGATACCTTTTACTAAAAAATTCCAGAATGTCCTGAAATCGTCTGATCCAACCATAGCGTAGTTACTTTTATATGAGTCATGTAATTCATAAGGAATCTTTTTTCTGAAATGACAAATTTCCTCCACAGAAAAATTACTTCTTTTCATAAATTCTACACATGATTCGCCTGTCAATGCTCCCATTTTCCTCATTTCATGCCTGAACCACTCAATAAAATATTTATCTCTATTTTTCTTGGCGTTCTCTAACTGCGTCCAATCCATATTAAACATATCGAGTAGTTCTGGAGAGTTCCTTAAAACTCCATCACTTGGCAAACAGATATCTCGAATTTCTTTATAAATTTGCGAATATTCCGGTAGATAAAGCCTACTTTTGTAGACAGGAGAATCGATCATCGCCTTGTATACTTGTCCTTGGGCATCCGGCCTAAAATAATGCTGCTGCAATAATATCAATGCCTCGTTTGGATATGGAGATGAAACAGCTTGAGATATATTAAGATATTTTGATCCTAACTGTAATACCCAACCAGGAAAATTGTGAGATTCTAAAGAGCAGGAAAGAGGCGTGAGTGAAACCGAAAACGATTTTTGTCGTATCTCTGTACTTTCTGATGATATTGCTTGCTTGCCTTCGGTTTCGCAAGAATGAGTCTGTTCTAAGACATATCCGCTATAATCTGAAAAATTTATTCCACTTATTCCAGAAACCGACATAAACCCTCATTTTGTTGTTTTTTAGTAATTATAAGTAATTACATAAATACAATCTCTGTTAAATAATTAGTATATAAATTTAATTTCTCAGTATTAAGTCAGATTTGGGGCAATCCCTAAAGATCATTGAGATACAGAATTCTGCATGTAAATAAATTATTTGAATTGTGATACACTCTCTCCTTAACTCACAGAGAGGTCTCGTATGGCATTTATCGGAATTTTGCCCAAAGTCCCGTCTTGGAAAGAACAATTTGCTGAGAATCTAGGAAAAGGTTTGTCCAAAGGGGTACAAAGTGCTACGGACATGCTCGTTGATCATTATCAAAAGAAAAAACAGTCAGAGGCTGTGAGTGGCTATTTCAATAAGCTAAAAGATGCGCACCCTGGCGATAGGACGTATGAAATGATGGCGGATATTGCCTCGTCCCCGTTACCTGATG
>CAZCFW010000046.1:0-2196 GCA_964498035.1 uncultured Candidatus Saccharibacteria bacterium | reverse complement strand
TGTTCTCCGTGCCCACGACTATATCCATGCTCTCACATATCTGCATCGCCACAGCCGCCACACGCATTTGGTGCTCCCGCAAATTATTTATAATCTTATATTCCTCGTAGATATCAGTTATTTTTCTCATACATTTAAAACCGCATATCATTCCAATTAAGCTTGTATCGCTGTTCGATTAATTTCCGCTCCCCTTCAGAAATACTTTCGTGGTCCTGGAGGCCTAGCATATCCATCGCTTCTTTGATATGCTCTACACTTTTACCTTCTATTTCAAGATATGTGGGCATACTAGGATACGTATCAATATCAAAATTCCAATCCTTAAGTGTAAACGAATGCCGATCTTTCTCTTGATGAGCATAGTTTTCAAGACCGATAGCATCCAAAAGGTGCTTCCCTTTTTCAAAATCTGAAATATCAAGATTAACTTCCTTGGATTGGCGGGTATTCCCCACGATCGTCGGCAATGACTTCCAACTGATTTCACTCTTCCCATCGGTCGTTTTACGCACTCTTAAATACCATGGATGAGCATCGCTATGAGTATTCGGAGATGAATACCAGTCCACCGTAAGTCGAGTGTCTTGTATCTCTTTTGCGCCCAGATTTTTTAACTTTTCAGCGATTTCCTCTCTATTTACTTCCAATACTTTTGTTTCAATTTCTTGCATATTGCTACTATAACATAAAATCCCCTTTCGGGGATTTTATTAGATTAGGTATTACTCATCCACACCGAAACGCTTGTAGTCCATAAGTTTTACACTTCCAAACCAGTGCTTGATTTCGTGTTCTGCTTCCTCTGGAGTCTCAGAGCAGTGAACGATGTTCATAACTGCACGTTTTTCCATGTTTGCGAGTGCTGGAGAATCGATTGAGAAATCACCACGGATTGTGCCCATATCTGCTTTGTAAGGCATTGTGTCGCCTGCTACTTTGCGGACTACGTCCACAGCATGAACTCCCTTCACTACCATCTTTACTAGTGGAGCTGAAGTCATGTAGTCGATAAGCCACTTGCGAATCTCAGGACCAATCTTGGCTGCATCTGCAGTGCCGAAGTCTGCCATAGCGTCGTAGCCATATTTCTCGTATGTAGTGAGAGTCTTGTTGCCAAGGCGAGTAATCCATTCTTCACTTTTAGGGTAGTGATCATTCACTTTATCGAATTCTGGGATAAACATATCGAGAGCCACGATCTTAAGATCACGCTGTTCAAAACGCTTGATAACTTCTCCGATTAGACCCTTCCTAACCCCGTCCGGCTTAAGCATCACGTATGTAACTTCTTCTTTTGGATGTTTCATAATATAAATAAAAAATTAGCTTTCGCTAGTACTGTTAATATGCCTATTATAGCAGAAAAAACATAAAAATCAAATGTAAATTTGACTATAAAATACTGACTTTATCGTACCCTAAATCTATAGCCCTCAATATGGCTTTATTAAAAAAATAAATCCAGTGATCATAATCATGATTTTGATTGCGAGAATTCCAAGTATTTAATATCTCATCTTTGTTCGTATATAATAATTTAAAATTTTCATGTGATTCCAAATGAGTTTCTTCTAAATCTACATTTTCAAGAATCACCAGAAAGAATGACGCTCGTGCCACACGATTCACATTCTTATTACTATTATGATAATGTACATCTGCATTACCTAACTTCTCTACATATTTATAATGAGTTAAACCACTCTCTTCTCTTAGTTCCCTAAGTGCCCCTGCTCTTTCATCTTCACCTTCATCAAAACCACCACCAAAAAGACCAATAGCCCCATTTTTTAAATTTCTATATACAGCATACTTTTGTGAAATTGGATCAAAAACTATAGAACAACCTCCATCACGTCTTTCCTCATTTTTTCTTTTTATACCGAATTCAAGAATTTCTATTTCTTCCATATTATTGGACAGTATATTTAGCCATTATTTCTGCTTCGATTTCATCACGGTCACGGCCGTACTTGAGGTATGAAAGTTCTTTCAAACTCTCAACAATTTCCATGTTACCTTTAGGTATCAAACTCCAGTGGCAAGTCATACTGAAAGGCTTAACTGGTGTACCTTTGATAAGCATACTCACGTAGGAATTAAAGTTATCGAGCTTCATTATGTCTTTCGCAGTAAATGTTGGCTTAAATTTAGATTCCACAAAATCCGCATCCTCAGAAGAAATACGGTACA
>CAZCFW010000045.1:0-2237 GCA_964498035.1 uncultured Candidatus Saccharibacteria bacterium | reverse complement strand
GGCACATCACTCTGGACTCACTACAAAGATGGCAAGAGAGACTTCGGGAATTTTATTCTTCCAGATGGAATGCACAAGAATCAAAAGCTAGGAGAGCCAGTATTCACTCCTACAACAAAGAGTGATGAACACGACAGACCTATAACTCCAGCAGAAATAGTAACTGAAGGAATTCTTACAAAAGAAATGGCAGATAAGCTTGAAGAGAAAGCTATCGCATTATACAAGCGTGGAGAAGAGATAGCTTTTACGAAAGGTTTGATCCTTGTCGATACTAAATACGAATTTGGATTGGATGTTGATGGTGAACTCACTCTTATAGATGAGATACATACTCCAGACTCTTCTCGATACTGGAAAGCTGACACTTATTTTGAAAGATTTGATCAAGATCTAGAGCCAGAATATTTCGACAAAGAATTCCTCCGTCTTTGGTTTAAAGAGAATTGTGATCCATACAATGATAAAGTTTTGCCGGAAGCTCCTCCTGAGCTTGTGGCTGAACTTTCCCGCCGTTATATAGAAATTTATGAAACAATTACTGGAAATAAGTTTGAGCATGATTTCACTCAGAGTATCGAAGAAAGGATTAAAAATAATTTGAAGAAATAATATGAACAGCAAAGCTATAAACCCACTAGATGGACGATATGAAGAGAGGACGAAGGCGCTCGCGCCTTATATGAGCGAGTTTGCCCTTATGCAGTACCGCACCATGGTTGAGTGCGAATTCCTTGTTTTCCTTTCAGAATCTAAGATTACAAGCCTTAGGAATTTAACTCAAAACGAAGTGAAAGCTATCCGCTCACTTTATGAGAATTTTAGTGATGCATCATATGCGAAGATCAAGAAATTTGAGGCTACTACAAATCATGATGTGAAGGCTGTGGAGTATTTCATAAAAGAAATGCTAGGGAAGACAAGTTTGAAGGACACACTTGAGTGGGTGCACTTCGGTCTTACTTCTGAAGATACAAATAATTCTTCATACGCACTTATGCTATCACTAGCGGTGAAAAATGTATTACTTCCTGAACTAGAAAATATTTCAAAGAACATTGAGAAGTTTGCTCGCGAGAATAAATCACTTCCTATGCTTTCTCGCACACATGGGCAGAGTGCTTCACCTACAACTCTAGGGAAAGAAATGGCTGTATTTGCATACCGCCTAAGTCGCCAGATCAAACAGCTTAAGAGTCAGAAAGTGATGATGAAGCTAAATGGTGCGACAGGTAACTACAACGCATTTGTGGCAGCATATCCGAAAGCCAACTGGCCAAAGTTCACAGAGAAGTTTGTATCACATTTAAGTAAGATTGCAGGGGTGAAGCTTGAAGCAAATTTGATTACTACACAGATTGAATCACACGATACATACATAGAACTCTTCGATATTATTCGCCGAGCGAATATGGTCCTCCTTGATTTCGATCAGGATATGTGGAGATACATTTCTGATGGATATATTTCTCAGAAACCAAAGGCAGGGGAGGTAGGCTCATCCACAATGCCACACAAGATTAATCCGATTGATTTTGAAAACAGCGAAGGCAATATCGGCCTCGCAAATTCTATGTTTGAATTCTTTGCTCGCAAGCTTCCAGTCTCACGCCTACAGCGCGATCTTTCTGACTCCACAGTAGAGCGTGCATTCGGCACAGCATTTGGGCACTCACTACTAGCATATGTAATGCTAAGTAAAGGACTCAGCAAGATAAGTGTGAATAAAATTAAAATATTAGAGGATCTAGAGAATCACCCAGAGGTTGTAGCAGAAGCTATTCAAACTGTCCTACGAAGAGAGAAATATCCTGTGCCATATGAAGCTCTCAAGGACCTCACTCGTGGCAAGAAGGTGACTATGGCAGACTTTGCGAGATTTATCGACGGACTCAAAGTGTCGCCCGCAATTAAAGCTGAACTTAAAAAGTTTACTCCAGAGAATTATATAGGTATTGCAAATAAATTAGTAAAATAAATTTAAATTTTATGCCGAAGGAAATATTTAAAATGTCTGCTAAGCCAGAAAATAAAAAATATACGCCTGAAATGCGTGACTGTATTGAGGATTTTGTAAATGAATTAGAGACAATTAATTTTTTTTATACGAAAGGTGATATTTCTAAATTTAACGAGCATATAAAAGCTTATCCTCTGAAAACATTTGAAGAATATTTAGTTGAGGATGGTAATAAATATAGCGAGAAAATAGGAGACGAGTATAAATATCCAATTGC
>CAZCFW010000044.1:0-2282 GCA_964498035.1 uncultured Candidatus Saccharibacteria bacterium | reverse complement strand
CAAATAATTTTAGATGAGGTCATATTGGCATATCCAAATAAGATTTTAAATTTGCACCCAGGGCTCATACCAGATGCTGTTGATGGAGTAGTAGAGAATCCAGATGGCACAGATGCACTTTGGAATAAAGGCATGCTTACCGATAAAGCAATACAAAATTTTATAAATCAAAAGAGTACTTATGCTGGATCTTCAATACATTTTCTAACTCTCAATTTCGACTTCGGTCCAGTACTCGGCAGAGTGTTTGAAAAGATTGAAGAGGGGGACAGTGTGGAGTCTTTATATAAAAGACTTAAAATAAAAGAAAATGATTTATACGTAGAAGTTTTAGAAAAATTATGTGTATAAATAAAAAAAATCCGCAGTTGGATTTTCTCCAATAAGCGGATTGTAATTTTTAATTTTGTTTTGGTACATAATACCTTATACTTTCAGTACCTCCCTGCTTGTTCCCGAGATTCATACAGCCTCCCCAGTGCAGTACATTCGAATATAAAATTATTCGATCTAAGGCTAAGATTAACTGCTCAACCGGAGTGGAAGGGACCCCCAATTTTTTCCACTGTTCAATTCTCCATAAACTGTGAGAGCCTTGGCCTAAATTTTCAGTTAACTTAGGAGCAAATGCAGCTATTTTCTCTCTGTCAGATTCTTCTCTTTCGCTTCTTGGTTTTGAGATTAATTTAGCTACTTCCATTAGCATTCCCATCTGTTCATCCTCAATTGGTTTATGTTCACAAAGCCAATTTTCTGTTTCATCAACATCTTTCGGAAAATTAATTGCCAAATCTTTAAGATTTTTTGCTATTAATTCGAATTCTGAGCGACTAAATAATGTAGGGAAAAGCTTTTCGGCTTGAGGGTTTTTTGCAGAATTTATTTCGGTTGTTCCTAAGAGTCCTGCTTGATAGCCTAAAGACAATAATGTAAGCATAATGTAGTCGATGTTTTCCTGCATTTCTGTTTTATTGTTCTCTATAAAATTTTTATAGAGTGAATCCATGCAGTACTGATAGAAGAATAGAACTGTACGTTCATGATTATTTTGCATATCCTTTGCAAAATTGTCTTTAATTTCAGATAGCTCTTTTCCTTTTGTTGCCATAGGGCTAAAGGCAAAATCAATAGATTTTAGACGTTCACCGATCAATTTATCAGTGTCGTCACAGGATGGGTATTTAGATATTAGCATAATGTAATGAATTAAATTTTTCTTTTTATACTACATTAAATTTAAAATAAGTCAAATAAGATTGAATGTTAAAATATGTTATATTTAGTGTATGCAAAATCAGAAAGTTTTAATAATCGGTAGTGGGGGAAGAGAGCACGCTATCGGCTGGAAGCTTAAGCAGTCGGAAAAGAATCCGGTATTGTATTTTGCACCCGGGAATGCGGGTACGGCTATGATTGGGACCAATGTGAACATTAAAACCACGGACATCAGTGGCCTCATTGAATTCGTGAAGAAAGAAAAAATAGATCTTACTCTTGCAATTCCTGATGATCCGCTAGCGCTTGGTATTGTGGATACTTTTCGTGTGGAAGGATTAAAGATTTGGGGACCGACAAAAGAAGCCGCGAAGCTTGAATGGTCCAAAGCGTATTCAAAGAAGTTTATGGAAGAGCACAATCTTCCAACTGCGAAATTTAAAGTCGTCACAGATTTTGAAGATGGAATTAAATATATGGAAAGCATGTCGCTACCGATAGTGGTGAAGGCTTCTGGTCTTGCACTTGGTAAGGGAGTGATAATTGCCGAGACTTTCGAGGAAGCGAAGATTGCACTCGAAGATATGCTCGTAAATAAAAAGTTTGGTAATGCCGGAGAGGAAGTGGTGATAGAAGAGTTTATGGAAGGTCCAGAGATTTCTACGCATGCATTTTCAGATGGAGTATCTTCACAAGCTTTTCCACCATCACAAGATCACAAAAGAATAGGCGAGGGCGACACTGGGCTCAACACTGGTGGCATGGGTACTATCGCACCACTTCCATTTGTAGATGAAGGAATATTCGCACAAATTAAAAATACCATTATTCTTTCTACTCTCGTGGGTATGGAGCACGATGGTGTGCCTTTCGAAGGTGTGCTATATCCTGGGCTCATGCTTACGAAAGATGGTCCGAAAATTTTAGAATACAATGCACGCTTTGGTGATCCTGAAACGCAAACTTATATGCGACTTCTAAAAACAGATTTGCTAGAAATTTTTAATGCAATTGTAAATAAAGAATTAAGTCAGTATAAAGTGGATTGGAATGAAGGTTTTGCTTGT
>CAZCFW010000043.1:0-2508 GCA_964498035.1 uncultured Candidatus Saccharibacteria bacterium | reverse complement strand
TATGGAAAATTTTTCTTTGAATAATATTCCGAAATTTAAAACTCCTGAAGAAGAGCTTACTTTTTTGCGTGCGCACATTGCTGAGCGTGAGCAAGCGATGGTGAGTCAGGGTGTAGAGGTAAATAAAGAAAAACTCGCACACGAAGCTCTAAGCACTTATCGTCAGACTCCACACAATGAAATAATGCATCCAGCCTCAGTAATGCCAGAGAAAGAAGTCAAAGAGCTCGTGCTTCGTCTTAAGCCGGAAAATCATGATGCTAAAATGGAAGAAATGCTCGGAGTGCTCCTTGAGAAAGGAGTTTCTGCAGCACTTTCTGTAATTGCAAATATGGATAATCCTCACTTAGATGATGACTTTCACCGATTCCTCGTGCAATACCTTGTTTCCACTCACACTGTGCCAGGGCTCAAAGAGGGCACACCACTTTGGAAATCTCTCGATATGAAGCTTTTCGAAATTACACTTCCAGAACCAGCGGACGATGATAAAAAGGGTCTCAAAGAATTACTTTCTGCTATGGAGCAGTTCTATGCTGGTATGCATTCTGTGGGAGAGAATCGTCAGAATTATAATCGAAGTCATTTCACTCTCGAAGTTGCTCTTTCAAATTCGAGCGATCAATTCGTTTTCTATACTGCAGTACCATCTAATAAGGCAGACTTATTTGAGAAGCAGATTCTCGGCGTGCACGCACATGCAAAAATAAATGAAGTGCCAGATGACTACAATGTGTTTACTGATGGTGGCCACACTGCGGGGAGCTATGCAACTCTTGCACATTACGATGTATATCCTATAAAGATGTACGATACTATTGAGCATGATCCACTAAATATTATATTAAATGTATTTTCTAAATTAAAGAAGGAAGGCGAAGGTGCTTCCATCCAATTTTCTATTTGCCCAGAAGATGATGAAATCGTAAAAGAATTTCGTGTTGTTTTAAATGATGTAAAAGAGGGGATGTCTGTGCGCACTGCTTCATCTATGACACGCCAAATTGGTAAGGAATTCGGCAAGATTGCCAAGTCACTTATTTTTGGTGAAAGTAAACAGAAAGAAGAAAAGAAGGTAAATGATCGAGCAGTGGAGGCTATAACGGAGAAGCTCAAGAGTACTATAATGGCTACAAATATTCGTGTGGTTGCCTCAGCTGAGACGGAAGACAGAGCCAAGCAAATACTAAATGATATCGAATCATCCTTCAATCAATTCACAGAAGCGGATAGAAACGGTTTCGATTTTCACCATCCGAAAGGTCAGGAACTTCGTGAATTACTTCACGATTTCTCTTACCGTACTTTTTCAGATTCTGTGAAAATGCCACTCAATTTAAAAGAACTTGCAACTATTTTCCACTTCCCATATGGTATTGAAGATTCTCCTCAACTCAAGCAAGCAAAGGCTGGTATCGCACCTGCTCCTATGGAAATGGGCGAGGAAGGTATTATTCTTGGTACAAATGAATATCGTGGGAAAGTTACAAATATTCATTTCTCTCCAGAAGATAGAATGCGCCATATGTATGTTATCGGTCAGACAGGTACTGGTAAGACAACAATAATGAAGAATATGATTGCCCAAGATATCGCTGCGGGGCATGGAGTGTGCTATATCGATCCGCACGGGACAGATATCCAAGACATTCTTTCTTATGTGCCGAAGGAGCGCATAGATGATGTAATCTACTTCGATCCAGCATACACTGCTCGCCCAATGGGACTCAACATGCTTGAATTTGATCCGAGGTATCCAGAGCAAAAGACATTCGTAGTGAATGAACTTATGGGAATCTTCAATAAGCTTTTTGATATGAAGACTTCCGGGGGTCCGATGTTTGAGCAGTACTTCAAGAACTCAGCATTCCTCATCATGGAGGATCCAGAGAGTGGGTGTACTCTTCTTGAGATTTCTCGTGTGCTTTCAGATAAAGCCTTTCGTGATATGAAATTAAGTAAATGTAAAAATCCAATTATCAAACAATTTTGGATTGGTGCAGAGCAGACGACGGGGGATCAGTCACTCGCAAACTTCGTGCCATACATTTCATCCAAGTTCGACAACTTTATTTCAAACGACATCATGCGCCCTGTGGTTCTCCAAGAAAAGTCTGTATTTAATTTCCGTGAAATTATGGATAATAAAAAGATTCTGCTTGTGAACCTATCAAAGGGTCGCCTCGGAGAAATAAATGCGAATCTTATCGGTATGCTCCTTGTAGGCAAGATTCAGATGGCGGCGCTATCTCGCGTGGATATGTATGGCAAGAAGATGGAAGATTTCTTCCTGTATATTGATGAATTCCAGAACGTCACTACGGATTCTATTGCTTCCATCTTATCTGAAGCCCGTAAGTACCGCTTGTCGCTCACTGTTGCTCACCAATACATTTCACAGCTTGAGGATGAAATTAAAAATGCAGTTTTCGGAAACGTGGGTTCTATGGCAGTGTACCGTATTTCTTCTGAGGATGCGGATTTTGTGGAATCTAAATTTAAGCCAAC
>CAZCFW010000042.1:0-2607 GCA_964498035.1 uncultured Candidatus Saccharibacteria bacterium | reverse complement strand
ATGACATAGGTAGAATATAGCAAAAAAACCAATAATTGTCATTATTGGTTTTTTTGTAAATATTAAATTATTTAGAATATACTAGTATTTCTTACTTAGAGCATTTAGAACAACTCCTGTCCAAAGTGAGATCAGTCCTAGGAGTATGAAGAGTCCAGAGAATACATATGCAAAAATTCCGAAGTTTAGTGCTGTAGTAAGAGTAGTTGCTGTCACCCAAATGTCACGAGAAGTATTTGGAACCTGCACAGCTTTACCATCTGCACCTAGTACTACTTTCCCTGCTGCATCCACTTTGTCTATAGTTCGAGGCATTTCTGCAAATGTCTTACCACCTGTAGACTTAAGTGTGTGCTCACGGATAATATCTCCTTGAGCCTTAAGAGTCATAGGACCACTCACAGGCACACCTGGGATTTCAGCATCTTCTGGAGTTACGATTTTCTCCTGAGCAATATTCTCATGAGTAAATGAAATTCCCCATGCGCCACCGATCACCATTACGAGACCTGCTAAAATCGCAAACACTGCGGAAACCTTTAATAGATTTTTCATAAAACAAATTTATAAGGCCTTTCGGACCTTTATTATAATAATAAAATGAATACCTATATATAATTATATGCCTATATACTTTTTTGTCGAATAGATAGGTGGATAATTAACGGAGCATATTTCCACTTTCATAGCGTTTGATGGCAAAATTGTACATAATTCTGGTTATTATTACCCAAAAAATCGAAATGGATATACTTGCAATAAGTAATGAAAAAGACTTCTCTTTAATTATATCTATCGGCATTGCACTTGTGATAAGTATTGGAATTGCCGTCAAAAGGAAAACTTTAAGTTTGTATGGGAATATTCCTCCTGGATAGAGCCCCGGCCTCATGAAAATATCCATCATTTGCGTTGAAACTAATTCCCCATCATAAACGAAAAATACAATAAGCGAAGCGAGTAGTCTGAAGCAGACAAATATCACACACCCACTGAGTGCCGCCATGATAAATAGTAGCCATACTATAAGTGTAAATTTCATATATAAACCATAGAAAATCATAATACTTATACCCATAAGTAAATCGCCATATGCAGTGACAGAGAATGATAAACCTGCAAGCTTCACAAATGAGCTCACTGGCGCTAGGAGCACACTATCGAAACTCCCCTTCACGACAAATTCTGGAAGTTCCTTCACTCCATAAAAGAAGCTATGGCATACTCCGAAGCAAAATGTAGAGACCCCAATCATTCCGATCACATCCATGCTTGTCCACCCATTTATCGGTCCTGTCGCATTCATGAAGAGAAGCCAGATAACGAAAAATGTAAGATTGTTTAAAATCATACTTATGACCCCAATCCAAAAGGAAGTCCGAAGGACGTATGCATTACGCAGATTTGCAACAGACATTGCTATGAAGAATTTAATATCTCTTTTCATATTAGCCGTTTACTGCAAGCTTCTTGAATGAACGCTTTGAAATAATAATAATGAGACCCACACAAATTAATATCCAAATTATAGAAATAAAAAATAATTGCGGGAAACGCTCGATAAAGTTTGGATACATTGCAAATGAAATACTCACAGATGCTCCGAATGGTGAATAAATAGCAAAAGTTTGAAGTAGTTTAGGGAAGAATGCCACAGGCACCCAAGCTCCACCGAAAATCATTATGAATTTACTTACTACGAAAAACACTGGTTCACTATTGTGAAGCCATAGTCCTGAAAGTCCGCAAAGTAAATACATTAAACAAGTTAAAATTTGGCTTAGTACAAAAAGCACAATTAGCCCTAGTATCCAAAGTCCGAAACCGATATCTACGATAGGTAAACCTACAAGGAAGTAGCATAAAATTATTGAAATTATCGTTGCTGAAATGAAAGGCACTAATCCCTGCCCTATCTGTATGAAAACTTTTTGCCAAAGGTAATTGATTGGGCGAAGTAAATACATTTCAATATTGCCGGATAGTATATCCGCGCGCATTGTCTTCTCTATACCGCGAAGTCCTAAGCAGAAGAATATGGCATAAACTACGATACTCCATACTGCGTTCGGGAATGGCAATTTATCCTGCATACTAGGTACCATCTCATACACATATTTGTAAAGGTAAATACTGAAAAGCAGAAAAAGTGTGTGGTTCACCATTTGAAAAACCACTTTCTTCTTTTGGTCCATTGTATTTTTCGCTACAATGTAAATGTAATATAAACCTTTATACATATTATTGTTTGTATATCTTCACCAAGACATCCTCAAGTGATGGTCCTCGCTCTACCACAACCTTTTCTTTATCAATTAGTTTATGAAGTTCATTTGTTGGCTCATCTACCACGATCTCGCCGTGGTTCACCACTATAGTGCGGTCACAAATTGCTTCAATGTCGCCCACATCGTGCGAAGTAAGGAATATGGTCATATTGTGCTCGTCTCTAAGTTGAAGTAACACTTCACGCAAGTTCTGCTTGGCAATGATATCGAGCCCGATACTTGGCTCATCGAGGAATAAGATTTTTGGATTATGAATGAGTGAGCAAGCTATCTCCACACGCATGCGCTGGCCAAGTGAGAGCGTGCGTATAGCTTGATC
>CAZCFW010000041.1:0-2668 GCA_964498035.1 uncultured Candidatus Saccharibacteria bacterium | reverse complement strand
AAAGAAGAAGTTCTCGCACTAGGATTCAGATGGGAGGATGATATTCAGATGACGAAAGGCAAGGAGACAATGCTTTCAGAAGATATTCCAGACCATGTAAAAGATGTGCAGGATTTAATAATTACTGAAGTTTTGAAATGCGTAGACTGCGAGCGCAATTATAAAATCACTGGGCAGGAATTACTTTTCTATAGGAAGATGAATTTACCAATTCCAAGAAAGTGCTTTTACTGCCGTCATCAAGATAGGATAGTCCGTCGCGGACCGTATAAATTCTGGGAAAGGAATTGTGCGCACTGCAATAAAATAATTACTACAAATTATTCTCCTGATAGACCAGAAATAATTTACTGCGAGCAATGTTATCAACAAGAAGTTATCTAATATGAAAAACTACAAAGAACAATTTAAAGGGAAGAGGATTACCATAATGGGCTTGGGGCTACTTGGGCGTGCGCTTGGGTATACGAAGTTCTTGGCAGAGTGCGGTGCCGAGCTCGTGGTGACTGACCTTAAAAACGAGGAGCAGTTAGAAAAATCTATTAAAATCCTTAAGAAGTTTAAAAATATTAAATTTGTTCTTGGAGGCCACAGAATGGAGGACTTTGAAAACAAAGACATGATAGTAAAGGCCGCAGGAGTGCCTCTTGATTCACCATACATTGCACATGCGATTAAAAATAATATTCCTATTGAGATGGATGTGTCACTTTTTGCGAAGTGTGCTCCGGGTGTAAAGATTGTGGGAGTCACAGGCACTCGTGGTAAAAGCATGACGACAATGCTTATCTACGAGATACTTTCCTCAAGTATTAAAAATCATAATGTGTACTTGGGTGGCAACATGCGCGGTGTGGCTACACTTCCACTTCTTTCTAAAGTAAAAGATGGAGACATCTTAGTGGCAGAGCTCGACTCTTGGCAACTGCAAGGTTTCGGTGACGCAAAAATTTCTCCACGCGTATCTGTATTTACTACGTTTATGGAGGACCATATGAATTACTATAAGGGTGATATGAAAAAGTATTTTGATGATAAAGCAAATATCTTTAAGTATCAAAGGAAAGGTGATTTCCTTGTGGTGAGATCTCTCGTGAAGAAGATGATTCCAAAAAATATTGAAAGTAAATTAATCTTGGCAAAAAAGATTGATGTACTTGATTGGAAATTTACTGTGCCAGGTGACAATCAGAGAGAGAACTTAACTTGTGCAGTTTCCGTGGCGAAAATTTTTAATATACAAGAAAATAAAATTAAGAAATCTGTCGCGAATTTTCATGGAGTAGAGGGGAGGCTTGAGCTAATGAAGACTCATAAAGGAATTAAAATTTATAATGACAACAATGCCACAACTCCAATGGCTACTATTTCAGGGCTCGAAGCACTAGGCACTAAGAAGAATATTGTGCTCATATGTGGTGGTAATGATAAGAAGCTAAGTGTAGAGCCACTCAAAAAGGCAATTTTAAAATATTGTAAGGCTGTTGTACTTATCCCAGGGACGGGCACAGATAATCTCTTGAATTCAAAAATAAAAACGGAAACCGTAATTACTAAGAATCTAAAGGAGGCCGTGGCTCATTCGCTTGCGCTCTCTCACCGTGGCGACACAGTTCTTTTCTCTCCAGCTTTTTCATCATTTTCTCAGTGGAATAATGAATATGAAAGAAATGATGAGTTTGTAAAAATTATAAAGAAATTAAAATAGTATACCAATTCTCACGGTCGTGAAAAGTGGTATTGTGCAAAATTGTAAAAATAGCACAAAATGAGGGATTTGCTATAATGGGCATATGGAACAGAAAGATATGCAAAATATGCTTATAAATAAGGATACAGAGCATGATAATGAGAAAAGGTTTAAATACCTCGATCATACTATTGAGCAGTACAAGATTTACATATCTATTTTCAATAGCACTAGCGACAGGCGCAATAAGTCCAATGAATTCTTCTTAGGGCTCAATGCTGGTATCATCGGTATCTTAGGATATGTGGAGACGAAGAGTGTACCACATTCATCTCTCATCACACTACTTGTGCCTATTGCTGGTATTGGCATATGCTACTCTTGGTTTCGAATCATAAATGCTTTCCGCCAAATCAATCGTGCGAAGTTTAAAGTGATTCACGAAATGGAAAGCAAATTGCCAATGTCTTTGTTTAAAACTGAATGGAATATTTTGAGTAAAGGAACTGATAAGAGTAAATATTATCCGCTTTCTCAAATCGAAAAAAATATTCCGATGATATTCATAGTACTATATCTTATTATTTTAATAATGAGTTTGTTTTAAAATGGAACTCAATTTAAATACAATTAAAAATGTGCACTTTGTCGGTATCGGAGGTATCGGTATTTCGGCGATTGCGCGGATGATGCTCGCGGAAGGGAAAGTAGTAACTGGCCAAGATATGCAGGATTCAGAAATCATTCATGATTTAGAAAAGGCTGGTGCGAAAATAATGGTGGGGCAAAGCATTGAGAATATTCCGAGCGACACAGAGCTCGTGGTGTATACAATTGCGATTGAATATTATGACCCTGAATTATTTAAGAAATTGAAGGAGGGGAATGTGCCTATTCGCTCATACCCAGAAATGCTAGGAATTGTGAGCGCAGGGAAATACACGATTGCCATTTCTGGCACTCACGGCAAAACGACGA
>CAZCFW010000040.1:0-2794 GCA_964498035.1 uncultured Candidatus Saccharibacteria bacterium | reverse complement strand
AGTCACCTGCTCAAGTAGAAAAGGATGCAGACCGCGACAATTGGATGACTTCAGATGAAGCCAAGAAGTACGGCCTAATCGACGAGACTATCTCCAAGCAGAAATCTATTAAATAGCTAGGTGTAGACAAACTCACCAATTTGCGATACTATATAAGTATCGAAATTTAAAAGTTTATGTACCCCGTTTTTAGATACGAATATTTTGAAATGACTCATTTTACGCAAAAAATCAAAGGAAAAATAGGTTTTCGAGAACAACTCAAATATAAATTTGGTATTTAAAATGCGGGTTTAACCCGTTATGACATTAACAGCAATTATTATAGCCGTAGCCGCCCTACTCGTAGGTGCTGGTGTCGGTTATTATTTGCGTCTGATCATATCACTTGGTAAGAAAGGTTCTATGGAACTTGAGATCAAGCAAATCATGATCGGTGCAAAAGAAGATGCACAGAAGGTGGTGGACGAAGCGAAGAAGAAAGCTGAGGACCGCATTCGTGAACTTCATGAAGAAGAAAAGAAAAAGAGTGAAGAGTGGAAGAAGACAGAAGATCGTTTGATTAAGAAAGAGGAGCACTTAGATTCTCGTCAGAGTGAAATCGACAGAGAAGTAGATAGTGTGAAGAGTAAGATAGAAGAGATAAAGAAAATTAAAGAGAGAGTGGACGGTATGGAAGCTGAGAAGGCCAAGGAGCTTGAGAAAGTAGCTCGCCTCACTCAAGACGATGCTCGCGAACAAATCATCAAACTCGCAGAAGCAAACTACGAGGAAGATTTGGTTGTGAGAATGCAAAAGCTTGAAACAGTAAATGCCGAGAAGCTTGATCGCCGTGCGAAAGAAATAATGGCGACATCTATCAACCGCTTAGCATCTTCTACAGCAAGTGAAATGATGGTCACATATGTAAACATTCCAAACGAAGAAATCAAAGGAAAGATTATTGGTAAAGAAGGAAGAAACATTCGTGCATTCGAAAAAGCTTCCGGAGTAGAGCTCATCGTGGATGAGAATCCAGGCTCAATCACTATTTCATCATTTGATCCTGTTCGCCGCCAAGTAGCTCGCCTCGCACTTGAGAACCTAGTGCTCGATGGCCGTATCCAGCCAGCAAAGATTGAGGAGATGGTGGAGAAAGCTCACGGAGAAATAAATAAAATAATTAAAGATAAGGGTGAGCAAGCGGTGTATGAATGTGGAATCTTCAATCTTGATCCTCGCATCGTAGCAATCGTAGGACGACTATACTTCCGTACTAGTTACGGGCAAAACGTTCTTCAGCACTCTATCGAGATGGCGCACATTGCAGGTATGCTCGCACAAGAGCTCGGTGCAGATGTAGCTATCGCGAAGGCGGGTGCACTCGTGCACGACATCGGAAAGGCGCTCGATCACGAAGTGCAAGGCACACACATTGATATCGGTATCCGTATTCTTCAGAAGTTTGGTGCAGATCCTCGCATCGTGACTTCTATGAAGAGTCACCACGATGACTGCCCTCACGAAAGTGTGGAAGCTGTGATAGTGCAAACTGCCGACTACATTTCAGGTGGCCGCCCAGGTGCCCGAAGAGATAGTGTGGAGAATTACATCAAGCGTTTGCAAGAACTTGAAGCTCTCACAAATTCATTCCCTGGCGTGGAGAAGTCATACGCACTCTCAGCAGGACGCGAAATCAGAATATTCGTTACTCCAGAGAAAGTGTCAGACCTCGGTGCGAAAGAGCTCGCTCACGACATCGCCAAGAAGATTGAACAAGAACTCACCTACCCTGGTGAAATCAAAGTCACTCTCATCCGCGAAAATCGCATCACCGAATACGCAAGATAATTTATCTAATATAAAAACCCGCAAACATTGCGGGTTTTTATATTGTTATTAGATTAATACTTCCCCTTCGAAGGATTTCACAGCGGGGCCGGTGAGCCATACGTCGCTGTATCCATTGCGAGTGGGAGTGAAAGACACATTTAGAATTCCACCAGGCATAATTATTTTTGCAGTGTTATTCTTTGTGAGGCCCTTTGAGTAGAGGTATGTCGCCACAGAGCATGCACCAGTGCCACAAGCGAGGGTCTCATCCTCAACTCCCCTTTCGTATGTGCGCACGCGGTAGCCATCTTTCGCCTTCATTATAATATTGAGATTGATTCCGCCAGTGTCTTTCACTCTGTCTCGCAGAATTCTTGCTCTATACACAAGAGGATATTTATCTATATCCTCCACGAGCGCCATATAGTGAGGAGTAGAACCGCAGTATGTGAACGGCCGGCCGTGCCTTTGCACAATATCACCCATATTTATCATTCGGAGTTTCACATTATCATTCTTCTCGATGAGTGCTTCATGAATTCCATCCACGGCTTCAAAAGAAATTAACTTATTTTTCTTGATTATTCCAAGGTCATAAGCGAAACGCACGATGGACCGCCCACCATTTCCACACATTGAGCCTATGCTTCCGTCACTATTCAAATAAATCATTCCGAATGAATGCACTTTGCTCTTTGATTTTGTAAGGATTATTACCCCATCAGCACCAATGCCAAAACGGCGATCACAGATTTTTGCCACTAACTTCTGATTAGTCACAGGAAATTTCACTTTCCGCCCATCTATCATCACGAAATCATTCCCCGCTCCATGATATTTGTAGAATTTCAGCTTCATAATTTCAGTATATCACAAAAATTATTTGCAAATTAAAAAATAATTAATATTTTTAAAACATCATTGTCTTTTTTGTCAATCTTTTAAAACGCTTGCACTAAAATACCCTTGGTATATAATAGTA
>CAZCFW010000039.1:0-2833 GCA_964498035.1 uncultured Candidatus Saccharibacteria bacterium | reverse complement strand
TTTGATGCATATGATGGAAGAGGAAACTTCGTAGTACATAATAAAGAAGAAATAAAGGACGCTTTTCTTAAATTCGGTGATGCTCCACTTTATGCGGAAAAGTTTTTCCATTTTGTAAAAGAGCTTGCGGTAGTGTCGGCTCGCGGGAAGGACGGCACAATTGTGACGTTCCCTGTTGTGGAAACAATTCATAAAAATAACATTTGCCACATTGTGCGCTCTCCGGCACAAGTAGAGAGTGGTGTGAGTGATGCGGCAAGCGAGCTTGCGCAAAAAGTTTTAAATGCACTAGAAGGTGTGGGTGTGTTTGCTATCGAAATGTTCCTATCTGAAAAAGGTGAAGTAGTAGTAAATGAAATCGCTCCGCGCGTGCACAATTCTGGGCACCTCACTATTGAAGCTTTCGATATGTCGCAGTTTGAAGCACACGTGAGAGCTATCACAGATATGCCACTTGTGGCACCAAAAGAGCTTGCGAAGGCTTCTGTAATGGTAAATATTCTGGGTGATCGTGATGGGAAAGCAGACCTTGGTGGCGTAGAGGAGGCAGAAATGCTCGGTGGCGTGAAGGTTCATATTTATGGTAAACTAGAGACACGAAATGAGCGCAAAATGGGCCATATTACAGCGACAGGAGATACAGTAGAAGAGGCTGAAAATAAGGCACTAGAAGCGAGGAATAGAGTAAGTATTTAATAAAAGTTCTATAAAAATTCAAACTCTTTCTTGGCATAACTTTTCTTAGAGTACGACGTATTTTTCTGTTGAAAAATCGTCTCCTACTCGGCCCGCCGGCCTCCGTAAGCCTCCAGAAAAGTTACGCCTTCAACAAGTTTTGAATTTTTTAATTTATATATTATGAAAAAAATATCAGTAGGAATAATAATGGGTTCGGATTCAGATTTGGAAGTGATGAAAGAGTCTGCAAAAGTGCTCGAAGAATTTGGTGTGGCGTTTGAGGCGACAGTTATTTCTGCACATCGCACTCCAGATGCTTTATTTAATTATGCGAAGAAAGCAGATAGTAGAGGTATAAAAATAATTATTGCTGGTGCTGGTGGTGCTGCGCATTTGCCAGGGATGACTGCAAGTATGACAGTGCTCCCTGTGATCGGTGTGCCAGTGAAGACGAAAGCTATGGAAGGACTTGATTCACTTCTCTCGATCGCTCAGATGCCGCCCGGAGTACCAGTAGCGACTGTGGCAGTAAATGGCGCAAAGAATGCCGGACTCCTTGCAATACAAATCCTCGCACTGTCTGACAAAAAACTTTCAAAGAAAATTACCGATTTTAAAAATACAATGGAAAAGGAAGTGAAAGGTAAAGCCAAGAAATTACTAGAAAGTGGTTATGAAAGCTATCTAAAAAATATATAATTATGTCTGACTTATACACACAATCAGGAGTAAACATTGATGCGGGGAATGAGGCGGTGCGCCTTATGAAAGGTGACGTTGCAAGGACTCATACGAAAGCTGTGCTTACTGGCATTGGCTCTTTCGGTGGGCTCTATGATTTATCCGAAATAATTAAAAATTATAAGAATCCTGTACTCGTGCAGAGTATCGATGGAGTAGGCACAAAGCTCTCAGTGGCTAGGATGATGAATAAGTACGACACAGTAGGGCAAGACATAGTGAACCACTGTTGTGATGACCTCCTTGCTATGGGTGCCAAGTCTCTCACATTTCTAGACTATGTAGCGCACGATAAGCTCGACCCAATAGTGATGGCGCAAATGGTGGGTGGTATGGCGAAAGCTTGTAAAGAAAATGGGGTGTCACTCATCGGTGGCGAAACTGCAGAAATGCCAGGAGTGTATATGGCAGGCGAGCATGATATTGCCGGCTGTATAACTGGAGTAGTGGAGAAGGACGGAATAATTACTGGGGAGAGAATAGAGGAAGGAGATATTCTACTCGGCTTTCCATCTTCAGGATTACATACAAATGGATTCTCTCTTGCTCGCAAAATTCTTTTTGCAAACGAAAATAATAGCGGGAAGCATGATGTGAGTACAAACGTTCCAGAGCTTGGAATGACAGTGGGCGAAGCTCTACTTAAAGTACATGTGAATTATTCTGTGCCAGTCCTCGACATGCTTTCAAAAGGAATTGATATTCGCGGCATTGCGCATATTACAGGCGGAGGATTCATCGAGAATATTCCACGCGTGCTTCCGAAGGATCTCGATGCGGAAATAAATTTAAATACTTGGCCAATGCTTCCAATCTTTCCTTATATGGAGAAGCTTGGAGATGTACCTACAGAGCAAATGTATCGAGTGTTCAATATGGGAATTGGACTTATACTTATCGTGCCGAAGAGTGGAAAAGAAAAAATCGAAACTATACTAAAAGATTATCCTGAATTTTCAATTTATGAAATTGGAAAGATTATTAAGGGCGATAAGAAAGTAATTTTAAAATAATATGGATATCTCAATTATCAAAGAGCATATTGGTGACGTACTTAAGGAAACTAATCTTGAAGGTATTGGTGAGAAGAAAGTGGGTAAGGTACGTGATATTTATATAGCTCCTGATAAGATTACACTTGTGGCGACAGATCGCCATTCTTCTTTTGATCGCATCATTGCGCATGTCCCTTTTAAGGGGGAAGTGCTGAATCAAATAAGTGCATTTTGGTTTGAGAATACGAAAGACATCGTGCCGAATCATGTGCTTAGTATGCCAGATCCAGCTGTGCTCGTGGCCAAGAAGTGTAAAGTTATTCCTATAGAATGTGTGGTTCGTGGGTATATCACTGGTGTGACTGGCACATCACTCTGGACTCACTACAAAGATGGCAAGAGAGACTTCGGGAATTTTA
>CAZCFW010000038.1:0-2897 GCA_964498035.1 uncultured Candidatus Saccharibacteria bacterium | reverse complement strand
GACCCACTTGTGGAATGTACTAAATGTAAGAAAAGATTCCGTGAGGATACACTCAAGATGAAAGGTAAGTGTGATGACTGCGGCGGCGTCACAGGTGAAGCTCGCCAATTCAACATGATGTTCTCAACAAAGATCGGAGCAGTAGAGGATAGTGCGGCGACTGTGTATCTAAGACCAGAAACAGCTCAAGGAATATTTGTAAACTTCAAGAACATTGTGGACTCATTCCACCCGAAATTACCATTTGGAATTGCGCAAATAGGGAAAGCTTTCAGAAATGAAATTACACCAAGAGATTTTATTTTCCGCGTGCGCGAACTCGAGCAGATGGAAGTGGAATATTTTATACGAGAAGATGATGCCGATAAATCTTTCACTTATTGGCACGAAGAGATAGTGAGCTTTGCTGAAGAGCTCGGTCTTGATATGGCACACTTCCATGAAGTAGTAGTGGGGGACGGGGACCGTGCACACTATTCTAAACGCACCACTGATTTCGAATTTGATTTTCCTTTCGGGCAAAAAGAATTATTTGGTCTTGCGTACAGAGGAAGCTTCGATCTAAATAATCACAAGCTTGAATACATAGATGAGGAAGCTAAAGAAAAGATGACGCCTCACGTGATAGAACCTTCTATGGGTGTGGACCGTTTAGTCCTTGCACTTATGGTTTCTTCATATGCAGAAGATCTTCAGGGTGAAGAGACAAGGTCATATCTTAAATTCAAGCCAAGTATGGCACCGATAGTTTGTGCGGTATCACCACTTCTTAAGAATAAGCCAGAGCTCGTAGAGAAGGCGAGAGTGGTGTATGGCATGCTTAAATCTGAATTTGGAAGAGTTATGTGGGATGACAATGGCAACATAGGCAAGCGCTACAGACGCCAAGATGAGATCGGAACTCCATGGTGCATAGTCATCGACTTCGATACACTCACAGATGATACTGTCACTATTCGTGACCGAGATACAGGTTCTCAGGAGAGAATCGCTAAGCTAGAACTTGTAGATTATATAAAAGAAAGACTTTCCTAATGACAAAACCTAAAAAGATAATATTAAAAAATGGGCTTACTGTAGTGACTGTGCCGATGAAGGATACACCTACTGTCACAGCACTTGTGCTAGTGGGCACAGGGAGTGACTATGAGGATAAAAGTGTGAACGGCATTTCACACTTCTTGGAGCATATGTGCTTTAAGGGAACAGAGAAGAGGCCAACAGCGCAGGCGATTTCCCATGAGCTTGATTCACTTGGATCACAATACAATGCTTTCACCGATCACGAGCTCACTGGCTATTATGCGAAAGCAGATGCAAAAAAGTTTAAGAAAATTTTTGAAATAATTTCAGATATATATTTAAATTCTACTTTCCCTGAAGCTGAGATTGAGAAAGAAAAAGGTGTGATAGTAGAGGAAATAAATATGTATGAAGACATGCCTCACCGCCATGTGCAAGATATATTTGGAGAACTTCTATATGGTGATCAGCCAGCGGGGCGAAACATCGCCGGCACGAAAGAGAATGTAAGGAAAATGACTCGCACTGATTTTGTAAAATATAAAAATGCGCACTATGTGCCGAAAGCTACTACTATAGTGATAGCAGGAAATGTTTCTAGTAAGGATGCACTTATAGAAGTGAAAAAGCATTTCGGTAGTATGAGCGGGGGAGTTAAAGGAAAGAAAGTAAAAACGATAGATAAGCAAGATGCTCCTAAGGTTATGATCAAGCATAAGGAAACGGACCAAACACACTTCGTACTAGGTTTCAGAAGTTTTGATATGTTTTCAAAAAAGAATATAACACTATCCATTCTAGGTGGTGTGCTCGGAGCAGGGATGAGTAGTAGGCTCTTCATCAAGCTACGCGAGGATCTGGGTGCTGCGTACTATGTGAATGCTTTTAACAATGTTTCACTCGACCATGGTGTGTTTCAAATATCTGCAGGAGTTACGAATCTCCGCACACAAGAAGTGATTACAGAAATTCTAAAAGAATGCAAAAGATTAAAAGATGAGCTAGTAAGTGACACTGAACTTTCGAAAGTAAAATCATTTATTATTGGCAATAGTAAAATGTCGCTTGAAGCATCGGATGATGTGGCGAATTTCTATGGCACCCAACAGCTACTAAAAGGGGAGATGAAGACTATAGATGAGAAGGCTAAAGAAATAGAGAAAATCACAAGCCGTGATATACAGAAAATGGCTCGCGAAATATTCATAGAAAATCACTTAAATATGAGCCTAATTGGGCCACACAAAGATGAGGCTAAATTCGTTAAAATACTCACTTTATAAGAGTTGTGGTATCATATAGAATATGGGTGAAAATCATACAAAATCCACTATTTCAATCTCTACAGGTACTATCTTTAAGATCCTATTAATAGGCTTGCTTGCCTTAGCTATATTCAAGCTTAGGTCACTTGTGCTGGTACTATTTACTGCCATAGTAATAGGTTCATTTATGCAGGCTGCGCTTAGTAAGGTCAAAAGATTTATCCCAAATCGCTCACTTGCTGCATTTTTAATTTATTTTCTTTCTATCTCAATTTTTGTCGGATTATTCTCAGTCTTCATACCAGTGTTCCTAGAAGAAATGTCTGCTCTAGTTGCGCAACTTGGACCATATATTCCAAACAGTAGCCTCCTTAATACTTTTCAGAGTTCATCACTCACTGGCGCTAAGGATGTGGCCACAAGTATCGCAGGCAATGCATCTCTCGGCGATGTGATAAATAATGCGAAAAATTTAGCCGGCACTTTCTCAGGAGGGTTCCTTGCTATATTTAGTTCTGCATTCGATGGTTTGTTCAATATTGCACTTATTGTAATTATTTCATTTTATTTATCTGTAAATGAAAAAGGTATTGAAAATTTCTTGCGCAT
>CAZCFW010000037.1:0-3074 GCA_964498035.1 uncultured Candidatus Saccharibacteria bacterium | reverse complement strand
TTTTTGAGACCTAGGACGGAATCGAACCGTCGTATAAAGATTTTGCAGATCTTTGCCTTACCACTTGGCGACTAGGTCTTATAACTTCTATCCTAACCGTTTTGGAGAAGCTCGTCAATTTTCTGGCGATTCTTCTCACCCTCATCTATTTCAACATCAAGGAAGGGAATAGGGTTTATGTTTAGACGACTCTTCACGAATGTGCGCATTTCTCCCAAATTTCTTTTTACGAAGCCGAAAGCTGCCTTCTCCTTGTCGCGAGGAAGTACACTGATCATTATCTTCGCATGTTTGCCTCCAGGAGCGAGCACCACGCGAGTTACAGTGATAAGTGAAGTGTTACCACCTTCCTTCTCTATGAAGGTCGCTGCGAGCTCACGGATGTGATTTGTTATTTTTTCGTCTCTAAATTCAGTCATAAAATAATTATTTAATAGTTATAGTAAATGCTTCTATCACATCGCTTGGTGCAATGTCCACTTTCGTCTCGATAAGTATTCCGCACTCTGTGCCTTCTTCTACGAATGTGGCCTTTATTTTGCTCTGCTCAAGTCCCACAATCTTACCACGGCCGATTTCGAAATCTCGGCGCATAACACGGATAGTGTTGCCGACGGAAACTTTACCAGTTAGGATTTTGCCTCCAACGATTTGCTTGTCTTTCGTGCCATTGAAAATTTTAAGAATCTTTGCAGATCCAGATACTTCTGTAATCTCAAGGCGAGGTCTACGCGCTTCATGAATCTCTTTTAAGTAGTCGATGAGTTTGTAGATAATATCAAACTGCTGGATATTTACATGTAGGCTTTCATTTAAGTCACGAGCATTTGGCTCGAGCTTCACGTTGAAGCCTAGCACTATAGATTCAGGATCGATATTTGCAGCCTTCAAATCATAGTCACCAATAGCTCCCACACCAGAGGAAATTATGTGGAAAGAAATTTCTGGAGTATTGATCTTATCGATTTCTTTCTCTAGAGCTTCATAAGTGCCGGATACATCTGTCTTTATAACTATTGGGATTGTTTTGCCAGCGAAATTGCTGTCCACCTTAGAAACTTTCTTTACAACATTTTTGTTCTCAAGTTGGAAAGCTTCTGCTTCTTTCTTTGTATCAAATGCTGTGAACACTCCGCCGACTGGTGGCATACTGTCGAATCCGACGAAACGGATAGGGGATGAGAATGTCATTTGCTTTTCAGGCTTGCCGAGGAAGTTCTCCATAATTCGAGTGGTTGTTATGGCATCGCCTGCGACTACAAACATTCCGCTCTTGATTGTGCCATCTTTGATCACGCCAGTTGCAGATATTCCACGTTTTGGGTCACGATTGGCTTCGATTATCACACCTGTCGCATTAATTTTCGCGTTACCTGTAAAAGTATTGAGGTCTGCAACAAGAAGAATCATAGATAGTAGTTCATTCACTCCAGTTCCAGCTTTAGCAGAGATAGGCACGAATGGGATGTCGCCACCTAGACCCTCCAAATAAATTCCTTTCTCAAGGAGATCCATTTTAGTCTTTTCCAAGTTCGCATTTGGCTTGTCGATTTTATTTATTGCCACGATGTATGGCACCTTTGCTTCCATGATAGTATTCCAAGCTTCGATAGTTTGCGCCTTCACAGAATCTTCTGCGGAGACTACGAGGATCGCAATGTCGGCTGCAGAAGCACCACGTGCACGCATCTTTGAGAATGCTTCATGGCCTGGAGTATCGAGGAAAGTAATCTTTCTATCTGCACCTGCTTCATCTTTATGCATAACTTCATACGCAGAAATATTCTGAGTTATTCCACCAGCTTCTTTGTCTACGATGTTTGTCTTACGAATGTAATCGAGTAGGGTAGACTTTCCGTGGTCCACATGCCCCATAACGACCACTACAGGTGGCCTTACAATTGTATTTGATTGTGTTTGGGATTTTTCCATATAATTTAATTTTCTATTTTGCTTTCTTTAAAACCTCTTCCTCTTCTTCTGTAAGTTCGTGAGTAGAAGAATTTTTAACAATTGGCTTTGCGAAGATACTCATTCTGTCGCGTGCGTACAAACTTGAAAGTACTACACCATCTCCTTCATCATTTAAGAGTGCGATAGCGAAGCTTTGGTTGCTACCTGCATCAGGGAACGGATTGAAACGGGAAGTGACTATACTTCTGATACTTTTATCAAGTCTGCCATCTACTTTGAGTAAATGAGCATTTATTTCCTTTTGGGTGACTTCTAGCTTCTCCACATGGTGACCTAGGATATTCATCACTTCTTCGAGATTTTTCGCCTCTGTGCCCATCATAAGACGCTTAAAGCGCATATCAAGGCGAATGAACATAACAAGCAGGATTAGAATAATTGCAGAAAGTATTAAAATAGCAATAAATTCAGTACTCATATAGGGTAGAGTATATACTACTTAAGCGTTTTTTACAATGCTGTGGTATAGTGTTGTTATGAAATTGGGCTTAAAGAAAAACCTAATATATATGGATAATGCCTCTGCGACGCCGGTGGATAAGGGTGTGCTAAAAGCGATGGAGGAGGTGAACCTTGAGCATTATGCCAATCCGAGCGGTCTACACAAGCAAAGTGTGGAATCAAGGAGGATTCTTGAGAGCGCAAGGAAGGATATTGCGAAGGAGCTTTTTGCACATGCAGATGAAATAATTTTCACTGCCTCAGGTTCTGAAAGTGATTCTCTCGCAATCGAAGGAGTAGTAAATAAATATCATGAATTGAAACTTTCTAGTATTCCTCACATAGTGACGACGAATATTGAGCACTCTGCGGTTATGGAAACTTGCAAGATGCTAGAGAAGGCAGGGAAGGCAGAGGTGACATATGTTCCCGTAGAAGCAAATGGAATTGTAGATCCGAAAAATATCAAAGAAGCGATAAAGGAAAATACAGTGCTTGTTTCCGTAATGTGTGCCAATAATGAAATTGGAACAATCCAGCCAATAAAAGAAATTGCGAAAGTTATTCGTATTTTTAGAAAAAATGGAAAGCATAGTCCTTCGGAGCACGGATATTTTTCTGCTGAAAAATTCCTCGTGCTCGCGCCGTCGCGCTCCCAA
>CAZCFW010000036.1:0-3223 GCA_964498035.1 uncultured Candidatus Saccharibacteria bacterium | reverse complement strand
TAGTGTCGCGGTTCACTCCCACTATTCCAGTGATTGCTCCGCCAAATGGATCAAGAGCTGAAGGAGAATTGTGTGTCTCCACCTTGTGAGTCACCATATATTTATCATCAAAAATTATTCCGCCCGCATTATCAGAAAAGACAGAGAGACAGAAATCTTTTTTACCTTTAGCTTTACGAATTGTGTTGGTCGCACCTTTAATATATGTCTTATAAAGTCCAGCTTTAATGTCATCAATCTGATTTGCAAAAATTGTGTGCTTGCAGTGCTCGCTCCAAGTCTGTGCTAGTGACTCAAGCTCGATATCTGTCGGGTCACGTTTTAAGCTACTGAAAAAATTTTGAATAACTTTCATAGAAGTAAGGTCAAGAGCGAGTGGGCCACGGCGAGTGCCATCAGGATCTAGTATTCCCTCTTTACCAATTTTAATGAGTGCATCGTCTGATAGAGTACTAAGTGGCACTGTAATAAATGCATCTTTCTTCGGCAGTATTACTTCAGGAACATAAAGGGATAAATTCACATTCACTTTCGGCAAATTTGTAGTTTTAATAATTAACGAACGTTCGATTAGAGGATTGTGAAGTGATAATGCAATTTTATTCACATCGGATTCATTTACATTTCCAGCTATTAAAAATACTTTTGAAGTATAAACTGCTTCTTTATCTTTAAACGGCCGACTAAGAGAATCAGCAATTTCTTCCATCACTGTGTGTGCCACATTATCCGTCACACCTGGCGCATAGCCAATCTCGATGACATAAGAAAAGCCGGACAGATCCGGCAAGTTATTTATGGAGTAATTCTCCAAGCGTGAATTTATTAGTTGATTTGCTGACTTCTCGATTTGATTCGTATTCAAATCGGCATTTACAAGGTAAGAATCTATGAACTTTACTTTGGAGACCTTGCCAGAAAGTCCTAATCCATTCCAAGAAATAGCAGCCACCTTAGCGCGTGAGTCTTCCCCAATAGATGACACATATATTCTGGAAATCATACTACTATATTAGACTATTTAGAGAGCGAATACAAATGTGATATTATTAAGGAATGATTAAGCCAGAACTTAAGGTTACAGGATACAGAGGAGTTTGGGGTGAAACCCTAAATGAGGAAATTTCAATTAGTTTTGCTACAGCTTTTGCATTGTTCACAAAAAGTGACTCAGGCAAGAAAAATCCCACGATTCTCATAGGACGCGACGGGCGCGAAAGTGGAGAAACTATCGCAAATGCAATAATTCCAGAAATAGAAAAGCTTGGTGTAAACGTAATATATGGCGACATACTCCCAACCCCTACCATAATGCTTTCTGTGAAAGAAAAAGGTTACGATGGGGCAATCATCATTACCGCTAGCCACAACCCTATAAAATACAATGGTCTCAAATTCGTCACGAAAGGTGCACGAATGACAAATGAAAGTGAAGTTGAAAAAATCAAAAGTTTTCTGGAAAACAAAAATGGAAACATTATTCCAGGAAGCCTTGCGCAGGACGACGGTCCGAGCAGATCAAAAATCCAGCAGGATTTTATGTGTGCTGACGGGAGTAATGTTTCCATTTTTGTTAAAATCCACGTAGATAAAATTCTCGAAAATATAAATGTAGAGGCTATTCGTGCACGGAAATTCAAAATAGCTGTAGATATGATAAATGCATCGGCTTGCGTGATAGACCCATATTTATTTGAGAAGCTTGGAGTAGAATATGTGGCACTAAACAGCACCCCTGATGGTAAATTTGCACACGAACCAGAACCAATAGAGCAAAACCTAAAAGATATTTGTGCCTTAATGAAAGAGAATAAATGTGACGTGGGTTTCGCTCACGATCCTGATGCAGACCGCCTAGTGATCATCGACGAGAACGGTGATTATATTTCTGAAGAATATACACTCGGCTTCGGTATTGAAAATGTAATGTCAAAAAATCCAAATAGAAATGTAGTAGTAAACATGTCCACATCACAAATGTCGGCTGATATCACCGAGAAGTACGGAGGCACTTGCTACCGTACAAAAGTGGGAGAAGCAAATGTATTTGCTGGTATCGATGAGCATGATGCAATCATAGGTGGTGAAGGTGGCAGTGGATGCATATACCCTACTATAAACAACTGCCGAGATGGATTCGTAAGTATGACTCTCGCACTTGAGCTCTTGGCTACAAGAAACTGCACAGTGAACGAAATGGTAAATATATTGCCAAAATATTTTATGAAAAAGGATAAGTGGTCTGTGGAAGGAAAAAACACTCTAGAACTTTATGAGAAACTAAAAAATCATTTCTCAAATGGCAAATTCAACACACTCGATGGATTACGGATTGATTTTGAGGACCAATCTTGGATCCACCTCAGACCTTCAAACACTGAACCGATCATCCGCCTAATGGGTGAAGCTAAAAATCCAAAACGCGTCGAAGAACTTTTCATTGAAGCAGAGAAGGTAATCTCTTAAATTTTAAAGTCTCCTATTTTTGTTCGCTTGATGTGAAGAGCGAGAGCGGGCACATCAAGAAGGTTACCAAGATCATTTGCGATGCTTCTTACATAAGTGCCACTACCGCAGTTTATTGTGAGGGTAACTACTTGATATTCATTATTAGATTCTAAATTGAATACATCTTCCCACTTCGCTAGAATTTCTTCTTGGCGGAAATCGCCCTGCACGGAACCGATAGAACTTTTAATATATTTATGCAACTTCTCTTTCGTGATCGTTTCCACTTTCTTTATTTCAATACTTTCCACATGCACTTTGTGCTTCGGAATTTCTATCTCACTTAGTCTCCCTTCCCTCGCCCACTGAAAAAGTGGCTTACTATTCACGGTACGTGAAGAGTACGGCGGATACGCTTGCTCAAAGTCACCAGTAAATTTTTCAAGTGCTGTAGAAATTTCGCTCGATACATTACTCCCGTCAGCACTAATATTTTCAACCAAACCCATCACATCATATGTATCCGTAGCGAAGCCAAACAGTACTTTCACTTCGTATTCTTTAGATAGCATTGTGTATTCGTCCTTTTTCATACATTCATCACCTGCGAGGATAAGTAAAAGCCCTTCAGCTAGTGGATCAAGGCGCCCAGCGTATGTAAGGGGTAAAAATTGGTATTCTGGCTTCTCTGTCCGTAGCCTACCTAAGGCAGAAAGCGGGGTTTCTCCCATGTTTTTGTAAAAAGGTATAATTTGTAGGGGCATATTGCCATATT
>CAZCFW010000035.1:0-4027 GCA_964498035.1 uncultured Candidatus Saccharibacteria bacterium | reverse complement strand
CAGCTTCCATAGTGAATGCCGGCATCGCATCTTTTGATTTACTTGAGAGCGACACTAGCCTCACAAAGAAAGTAAAAGAGAATGCTTCATATTTCCGAAGTAAGCTTGAAGAGAATAACCTTCCAACGTTACACGGCAACCATGCCATCGTGCCCCTCATGATAGGTGACGCGACGAAAGCACAAGAGCTTTCAAAGAAACTTTTTGAAAAAGGCATATATGCTGTATCACTTTCTTTCCCTGTCGTGCCCGAGGGCGAAGCCCGCATACGCTTCCAAGTTTCGGCGTTACACACTACAAAAGACCTCGATGAAACAGTAGAAAAGATCAAAAACCTCTACGAAAAATAGAGACTTGATATATCACTCTTTTGGGTATACAATTACGCTCAATCATTGGAGAGTTATTTATACACAGATGGAAGGGATAATTATGGTGTTTTTAGATTGCCTACAGTATGGGCAATGTGAAAACATCATAATTTGTTTACCCTTTCATCATGAAAAAGTTATTACTTATTCTTGGAGCAGCAGGAGCTGCTTTTGGATGCCTACTGCTAACATTTTTTGCAGCATTCGTTAGTGGAATAGTTTTGCTAGCTCTTGGATTAATTTGTCTAACAATATATTTTTGTTACCAAATTGATTTCCCAAAAGCTGGAGAACATATATTTATGTTCGCAATAAGAATTATTTATTTTTTTCATTCTATTCCAAGAAAAATTAAAGAAGTCTACCACGTACTAAAAGGATGGTAGAAGTCAATTTTAAAAGTGCCCTTTGTTAATTATTAACAAAGGGCACTTATTATATTTAATATTTTATTCTACCGTCACAGATTTCGCGAGGTTGCGAGGCTTGTCTACATAGTTTCAAAAAAAATGCAGAACTCATTGAGTTCTGCATTTTGAATTGTTTTTGGAAGGAACTAAATATGATTTAGCTCTCTTTCAATTAATACTGTCTGTCCCTTTAAGTGCACATAGATGCCACCTTTAAGTTTTTCTACTTTACCTAATGCGAATCCAATGTTAAGAATTGCATCTGTAGGATACGCATCGATCGCAAACTCAGAACCAACAAAGTAAATTGCTTTCTTCTTGTTACCAACATAAGTATGTAATTTTTGCTTGATAAACCTCGCGGTTCTTTCCATTGTGATAGTCCCGTGAGTTACAATAATCTGATCACTCTTTGATTGCTCGATTTCTTGCCAAAGAGATATCATATCATCCTCAGTAATCTGCGTACTATCTTTCATAGAGATTTTTGAAAAAATCAAACCGGAGTAACCCGCGTATGTTTTTTCAAGATAGTTGGAAAGGTCGGAAAATCCCTTTTCCAAACCTTGATTTTCTGAGATAGCACTTATAGTGCCTCCCATAATAATGATGTGTTTTTTAAACATTCAGATAAAATAATTTAAAGATTTTTGAATTTCTTCTCCTAATATTAAGCCCTAGGAGAATTTAGGCTCATAGTTTTTAAATTACTTTTTAGGATATCTAGAAAAAATTACAATTTCCAAACCTCCAATAGGTAAATAAGCGCTGGTTCCAGGATAATGATATATAGCTACATCTGTAATTAATATTGCTTCATATATTTCTTTTAACCATTCAATATTCTCTTCACCTTTTACAAAGATTGCAAAAAAGTGTCCATCCCATGCAACAGCAACTTCTTCATCATTTTTCAATTCCAGCTTATTGTAACCATTAGAGTCTAAGTCTATATCTTTGTAACTCCAGTGATTTACAACCAGTAATGCCTTTTCTCTATTTTCTTTAAAGACGAGCTCCTGTGGTACTTTCGTAGCCTTGTGGTCAACCATTTCTAAAGATTTTACCTCTGCAGGTATTCCAAACATTCTTCGTAGGTCCCAGAGAAAATCTTGCTTGCCGGTATGTTCGTAGCGCATTTGTATACCAGAAAATGGTCCATCCATTGTTATACCGAGTATGTGGTATTTTTCTTGTTGATCCATAATTGCAAAATTAAATTTTAACTTACGTGTGGAATAGGTTGTCCGGTTGCGTCGTTAATCAAAGAGGTTGATAGCCATTTGCCGTCTTTGTCGTAGCATACGACCTTCATACATGGATTGCCTACGTTAATTGACTCATCGAATTGAGCTTTGTTTTCTTTCTCGCTCATAGCACTCGCTAAATTGCTAAAAGCGTCTAAAACATTTTGTGGAGCAGTCTTATGAAACTGGCTTAGTTTTTCTACTGCTTGCTCAATGGTCGATCTCTCTCTAAGAGGAGATATAAAATCTTTGAATGGGTGTTCCTTTTGGAACTCGGTGCTTGAATCAGTTGTGTGCATAATGTGGTATTGATTAAATAAAATTATAAAATAAGTGAATTATTTCAGAAATCCATATAGAATGCCTGAAATAATTCACTAAAAATATAATCTTTAATCGTTTTTCAAGGAGGGTTATTTGTGTGTAGTATAGCAGATTTTATGATAATGTCAATACAAATTACCAACTTAATATTTTTTAAGCTATATAAAACAAGCTTATTTTAAAATTAGTATAATTCTGTTATATTTTATTGACACAGAATAAGGTTTGGTATATAATAACAATATGGATCCTGAACACATGATAAAAGTAGAAAATTTGCTTAAAGAAAGCGGGTTTTTGGATAAAGAAATTGCCATATATTTAACTATTTTAGATATGGGCAGAGGGACTGTGGCAGAGATTTCAAGGAAGGCAGGAATTAATCGCTCCACTGGGTATGTGATACTCGACAGTTTGGCGAGTAAAGGCTTGGTGAGTGTGTCTGGCAAAGAACCAAAGCAGGAATACGCAGCAGAATCGCCAGAGAATTTAATTAAGTACCTGAACGAGCAAGCAAAGAAGCAGAAAACGCTCGCCGATGATGCGACGGAACTTTTACCAGAACTTATCTCACTTCATAAAGTGGGGAACAGGCCAAGAGTGCGGTTCTATGAAGGAGTTGCGGGGCTTGAGCATGTGTATGAGGATACTCTGACTTCAAAGGAAGATATTTATTCCACTTCCACATATGAAGAGATGCATGGAATGCTTCCGAAATATTTTGAAACATACTACTCTCGCCGTGCGAAGAAAAGGATATTCATCCGCACATTCGTGGCGGACACTCCGCTGGCTCGTATTCGTAAAGCGAATGATGAAAAAGAATTTCGTGAGACACTACTCGTGCCACAAGATAAATTCCCACTACCAACAGATATTGAAATCTATGGAAACAAAGTAATGTTTGCTTCATGGAAAGAAAAACTTGGAGTCATTATCGAATCACAAGAAATCGCAACAACGCTAAGAAGCGCATTCAAACTCGCACTTGCAGAGGCTAAAAGATTGGACGAAAAAAAATAGCACTCAGTGCTATTTTTTTACTCTACCGTCACAGATTTCGCTAAGTTGCGGGGTTTGTCTACATCGGCGCCGCGAAGGAGGGCAGTATGGTAGGCGAGTAGCTGAAGAGGAAGGACGGAAAGTATCGGCATCCATTCATCGGGCACATTTGGTATCTCGATAATATGATCGAAAATAGATTTAAGGTCATCTTTGCCTTCACGAATAATTCCGATAGTCATTGCTCCGCGAGCTTTCACTTCTTGCACGTTTGAAATTACTTTATCAATCATATCTTCATTTGTAGCAACGACGATCACTGGGAAATCTTTCTCCACTAGTGCAATAGGGCCGTGCTTCATCTCACCTGCGGGGTAACCTTCAGCATGAATGTAAGAAATTTCTTTTAATTTTAGCGCTCCTTCAAGTGCGACAGGGAAGAGGATTCCGCGGCCGATAAATAGTGCACTTTCTTTTTCTTTCAAAATTTCTGCAATCTTTTTGATCTTCTCTTCTTCTTTTAGAACTTTGTTCACAGACTCACCAATCTTTTCAAGTGAATCCACCAACTTTTTATATGCATCGGCTTCTAGTGTTTCACGTCTTTGTGAAAGGAGTAATGCGAGTAATGAAAGGAGAACAACTTGCCCTGTGAAAGCTTTCGTGGAAGCGA
>CAZCFW010000034.1:0-4559 GCA_964498035.1 uncultured Candidatus Saccharibacteria bacterium | reverse complement strand
ATGACAGGTTTACCTTCAGGGAGCCTCCTTGAATTTGGTGGCCACGTGGGAGCAGGAGGATTCTCTGTTGCCCATACAGAAGTGCATTTCTTAGAGGAAAGACTGATTGCTGTTCATAGTGAACTTAAAATTGAAAATACAGAAATAGAAGAACAACAGATAGATGCGACGATAACTCTCGATGATGTGACAGAAAGGAATTTCAAAGTAGTAGAAATGCTCGCACCGTATGGCATGGCGAATCCGAAGCCGACATTTCTTTTCAAGAATGTGAAAATTGCCGAAGTGAAAGAATTTGGAAAAGAGAAAAACCATTTGGAAATCGTTTTCCAAAGTGAGAAACGCAAACTTGTGAAATCCATCGCATTCTTTAAGACTCGCGAGAGTTACAATCGCCCGCTTTCAGCAGGTGAGAGTGTGGATCTCGTTGCCACATTTGAAAAAAGCTTCTTCGCCGGCAGGACTACTTTGCGATTAAGGATTGTAGATATATACTAAATATATGCAAATTATCGAAATATATACAGACGGAAGTTCACTCGGGAATCCTGGAAAGGGAGGATATGGGGTAGTACTTACAGTGGGAGAGAAGACGCTCCGTGAAATCGGAGGATTTGAGGCTAATACTACAAATAATAGAATGGAATTAAAGGCTGTAATAGAAGCGCTTAAATATATTTCAAATCAATCTGACTGGATAGAAACTGAAGTGATTATTCATGCGGATTCTTCTTATGTGCTCGGAGGTATAGAGTCGTGGGTGGCGAACTGGGAGAAGAATGGCTGGAGGACAGCGAACAAGAAGCCGGTACTAAATCAAGAACTATGGCAGGAACTTATCGCTCTTGTACGCACTTGCCCTGTGCCACTATCCTTCAAGAAAGTGAAAGGCCACGCTGGTGTGGTGCACAATGAACGTGCAGATGTTATTGCTACAACATGCGCTGAATTTCAAAAGTGTGAAATAGTGATATAATATTTTTATGGAAATTATTATCATGCTTATGCTACCGCTCATCGGAGCTCTAATTTTCGGAATAATTTACTATTCAATAATGAAAAAACGTGCTGACGCCGTTTTTCCAATCCGTAGACTTATAAATTCTAATAAATGGCATATAACTGGCAGATACCACCTTTCTCATATTAACGGAGGTGTGCATATTAGGGGTTATTATAAAGATCGATTTTTTACTTGTCGGTATGGCTATGGGGTTGGATTTGCTTTCAAATTTTGCATAGAGATTAGTGTTGTTCCTAAAGTTGTTCCTAAAAAAATTCCTTGGTATAAAATGTCTTATCCTATCATGTATAAAAATTATGTTCTTGCTCAAAATAGTGCAAATTTAGGTTCCAATATTGTTTCAACTACAGCCATAAATTTATCAGATTACGGAGGAAAATTATCAGAAGAAAAGTGTAAAGAACTTTTAGATGATGTAGTCCATGCTTGTGAAATAGTGGAAAGAGGAGAATACGAGATAGAATAATTAACAATAAAAATGTCAAAGAAAGAGATTTTAATAGTAACTGTACTTGTCGCTGTAGCGCTCGTGCGGTTTTTATTTTTTATACCGAAACCACCGGTGGAGTATGAAAATGCTGTGGGTAGAAAGGTTACACTCGTTGGGATGGTAATGGACTCACCAGATGTAAGAGAATGGAATGCTCGGATAGAGGTGAAACCGGAGGGTGAAGAGATTTCTGTGCTTGCCATCGTGCCGAAAGATACAGAAGTTTCCTATGGAGATAGTGTGAAGATCACAGGACTGCTCACCACGCCAGAGAATTTCATGGGGCAGAATGGTAGAGAATTTAATTATATAAATTATCTCGCCAATAAAGATATTTATTTTATTATTGAAAAGGCAGATGTGGAAGTAGAGAGCAAAGGCGGTGGAAGTTCTATAGTCAGAGTACTTTATAAATTCCGCGACAGCTTCGAGAAAAATATTACGAATTTAATTCCACTTCCAGCGAGTTCTTTAATGAATGGAGTAATTCTTGGGAATAAGGGTGGATTCACTAGCGAGGAGAAGCAGGAATTCATTACCACTGGCACGATACACATCATTGCGCTCTCAGGATACAATGTGACGATAGTCGCAGAAGGAGTGATGAAGTTTTTCGGCTTTCTAATTGGTGGAGCACTTTCCATCTGGCTCGGAATTATCACGGTAATTTTATTTGTGTTACTTGCCGGCGCGCAGGCTACTGCCGTACGCGCCGGCATTATGGCATTTCTTGCGTTATTCGCTCGTGCCACAGGGCGCACATATGACGCAGGAAGAGGATTGGTAATTGCAGGGCTTGTGATGATTGCATATGATCCTAGAGTTATCACAGATATTTCTTTCCAGCTTTCATTCCTTGCTACAATAGGAGTAATTTTCCTTTCACCAAAAGTTGAACTTTGGTTCATGTGGGTCACACCCAAACTCAATCTGCGGGAAAATATTGCGGTTACGCTTTCAGCCACTATTATGGTACTACCAATTCTTCTTTATAATACTGGAGTATTTTCATTCGTTTCACTTCCAGCGAATATTCTTATTTTACCCTTAATGCCTTACATAATGCTCGGTGGTTTTGCCACAGGTATGCTTGGCTACTTCGTGCATATTATTGCCATACCTTTCGCATATGTTTCATACCTAATGCTCAAATACGTGCTTATCGTTATTCACTATTTTGCTATATTGCCGTTCGCTAGTGCCACAATAAAACAGTTCCCACTTTGGGGAACTGTAATACTGTATGTATTTATATTTTTGTATATTTTCCGAAAAATAAAAAAAGTCAGGGGGGATCCTGACTTTCTAAATTTATAAATAGGGAAATTTTTCGGTTACTATTTCCCCATCTTTCACGGTTTCGTATTCACCTCGAGCAATAAGATGTTTTATTGACTTGCCTGGGTTGTTACGCTTTATTTGGCCTACTCTGCAAAGCCAGTATTTACAATATTCATACTGAGTCGGCTCGAAGCAATAGAATTTTGCTTCTGGGTTTGCAATACAATTATTGATATTAAATTTTACCAGTGGACCAAAAAATGAAAATGAAAAGACTGGCTGGTCAGAAGTTTTAATTCCGTCCATTCTTTCTTTTACTTTTCTTGTAAAAGAATCTTTTTCTTTCTTGCTCATTTCGCTGAGTATGCCTTTGGCGCGAACATGGGTCACATGTCCGACATTAATTGTGGCATGACAGTAAGCGGTATGAGGTAATGATTCAAATGTTTTAAGATCTTCATACATTCGTTCAGTAGATATTAATTCCTTTTCTAGGAAAAAATATATTTTTAGAGGGCTGTCATTTTCTTTTTGTAGAAATAACTGGTAGCGAAACCGGGCCATAAAGTTAGAAATTGGCGACAAAGCTGGATCTTTTTTAGATGATACATTTGCCAACCACATAGTGCGAATAAGTCGTTCGCCTTCCTCGAAGGGGAGAGTAACAAAATCCTTCGGACCTGTTACAGATCTTTTTACTTCTTTTGCCATGATATTATTTTTAGGTAATTTGAACTATGAATTTTACTCGCATTATATAGGTAATACGAGTAATGTCAAATAACACAACAAATGAATTTTTAAGTTATTGAGCTTTAAGAAAATTGTTTTCGATTACTTCCCAGTTTAAGTTTGCAAAGAATGCTTCCACATAATCTTTCTTCGCTGAAGTAGGGTAGTCGTACACATATGCATGCTCCCACATATCGATAGCGAGGATCATTTCACAACCGTTTAGCTGGCCCAAGTGCTGTTCGTCTACCCAGTTTGCGATTAATTTGTCATCCTTTTTGTCGTACCATAATACTGCCCAACCTACACCACGAGTCATTGCTAAATTTTTGAAACCCATTAAGAATATATCTGCGGACATACAAGTCTCTACAAATTTCTTTGATAGTGCACTTTCAGGATTAAGTGCTTTTGCTCCACCTGAGAGAGACTCAAAATAAATTTCATGATTACGCATACCATTGTACTCAAAAGAGAATCGGCGGAATAATTCAGAGATAATATAAGCGTTGTCTTCACCATTTTTGAACATACCTTCGGAAAGTGTACTCAATTTTTCTATGACATTATTCGTGTTCGTCACATAACCTTTATATAGTTTCAAATGCTCCTCAATATTTTTCACTGATATACCTTTTAATTCACCAATATTAAATTCTTTTGCTGTGTATTTTGTCATAAAGTCATTATACCAAAAAAACACAGAAAAATACGAATTAGCTTTCCATTCCGGGTCCGCATAATTTTTTGCTAAAAATTTGCTCAGTGCTCGGACCGTCGTCCTCCGCCGGCCCCTCCATGGAAACTAATTCGAATTTTTCCCCTCTCTAAATTAGGATAATTTGGAGAGGGGGCAGGGGTGAGGTATACTAGTTTTATGCAAGAAATTCAAATACTTATCGTGGATTATGGTTCCCAGTACACCCTAGTGATTGGCAGGACTCTCCGCGAGCTTGGTGTACGAAGTGCGATTCTTCCTCCTGAAAAGGCCAGTTCTTGGCTTAAAATGAATAATCCAAAGGCTGTAATCCT
>CAZCFW010000033.1:0-4643 GCA_964498035.1 uncultured Candidatus Saccharibacteria bacterium | reverse complement strand
ATTTCACTTATGAAAGTTGCTCCTCCGATAGTACCTCAGACGATAAATAGAGTTATAGAAAGAACTATAAACAATGTAGTTACAGCACCCGAAGAAAAAAAGAAAGAAGATAAAGATTCAAATAGTACAGTGGTTGGAGACGGTAATGTAGTAGTAGCAATATATTCTGGAGACACACCTGGCACTATTCCAGTGGATCCAAATACAGGTAAAGAAATGGTTGCCCCTGCGCTAGGAGAAGGTGTGATTATCTCAGATGTCGGTTTGGTAATGGTAGAGAATTCGATTCTTGAAAATAGTAAAACATATAAAATTAAATTGGGAGATAAATTTTTCCCTGCTACGGTCCTCAAGAAGTTTGGTAATGGATTCACAATCCTAAAGATAAATGGGGAAGAGAAGAAGACCGATTTAAAGCCAAATGAAACTCCAGCATTACCTGCATCCGCTGCTACTCCTTCTGTTGACACACAGTAATTATTGTATTATAATATAAATATATAAATAAATTATGCCACCATTCAATCATTTCACAACTAAAGCTAAAGAAGCCATTCGTAAAGCACACGAACTCGCTATTGAGCGTGGCCAGAACCACGTGAATTCTCTGCATTTACTCACAGCACTTCTTGTGCAGGAAGATTCTATGATTATTTCTATTTTAGACAAAATGGAGGTAGACACAATGCTACTTTCAGACAATGTGATAGAAATGATTGAATCTCCAGAGAATAGAAATACTGTATCACCATCGTATCAGATTTATCTCACTCCAGACCTTGCGCAAGCTATTGAGGAATCTAGTAAAGTTGCAGCGACTATGAAAGATGAATTCGTTTCCACGGAGCATTTATTTATTTCCATTCTTGAAGTTCCAGGTGAAGCTCGTGAATTACTATCAAAATTTAAAATTGATCGTGAGCGTGTGCTTGAAGTGATCGACATGCTAAAGAATGAGCATGTCACAGAAAGTGCCACAAATAAAAAACCAAAGCTTCTTACGAAGTTTACTCGCAATCTCACAAAGCTTGCTCGTGAAGACAAGCTAGACCCTGTGATCGGCCGTGATATGGAGATAATGCGCATCATGCAAATCCTTTCTCGCCGTACAAAGAATAATCCGATACTTATCGGTGAAGCTGGTACTGGAAAGACTGCCGTGGTAGAAGCTCTCGCTCAGAGAATCGTGAAGGGTGATGTGCCTGAGTCACTTAAAGATAAAGAAGTCGTATCGCTCGACCTTGGCCTACTTCTTGCCGGTACTAAGTATCGCGGAGAATTCGAAGAGCGCCTACGCGGAATGATGAAAGAAATTGAAAAAGCAGATGGAAAAATTATTCTTTTCATAGATGAGATTCATACTATTGTTGGAGCTGGATCTTCTGAAGGATCACTTGATGCATCGAACATGCTAAAGCCTGCGCTTGCTCGTGGTGAGCTCCGCGCTATTGGTGCGACTACGCTAAATGAATTCCAGAAACATATCGAAAAGGATCCAGCGCTTGCTCGCCGTTTCCAGCCGGTGTATGTGGATGAGCCAAATACAGAAGACACTGTGGCAATACTTCGCGGTCTTAAAGAGAAATATGAAATCTATCACGGCGTAAGAATTACAGACGATGCGATTATCGCAGCGGTGTCACTTTCTACACGCTACATTACAAATCGCTACTTACCAGACAAAGCTGTGGACCTTATCGATGAAGCTTCATCAGCACTCCGCATCGCGCTTGAGAACAAGCCACCAGCACTTGAAGAAGCTCACAGAAAGATAATGCGTTTTGAAATTGAGAAGGAAGCACTTGCGAAAGAACTCGAGAGTGATTCCAATACTCCTGCCAAGAATAAAGACACAAAAGCTCGCATTAAAGAGATAGATAAAGAAATTGGAAATTTGAAAGAGAAGACTCGTGAGCTCGAACTCAAGTGGAATAATGAGAAAGATATCCTCGTGGGTATTCGTGCTATCAAGAAAGAGCTTGAAACTCTTCGCACAGAAGGCGACAATGCTGAGATGCGTGCCGACCTTGGCCGTGCAGCAGAGATTCGCTACGGAAGAATTCCACAACTCAAGAAGGATTTGGATGCGAAATTAATTCGTTTGAAGAAACTTCAGAAATCTCGCCGAATACTCAAAGAAGAAATTACTGCGGAAGACATCGCAGAAGTTGTCGCACGATGGACTGGAATTCCACTAGTGAAAATGCTTGAGGAAGAGCGTGAGAAACTTATGCGTATGGAAGATGAGCTTCGCAAGCGCGTCGTGGGCCAGAATGAAGCTATCGAGAAAGTAGCAAATGTGGTCCGCAGAAACCGTGCAGGAATTTCCGATCCAAATAAACCAATCGGTTCATTCATATTCCTTGGTCCTACTGGTGTGGGTAAAACTGAGCTTACAAAGGCTCTAGCAGAATTTATGTTTAACGATGAGAAGTCACTAATTCGCGTGGATATGAGTGAGTATATGGAGCGCCACAGTGTGTCTAAGCTTGTGGGTTCACCACCAGGATATGTGGGTCACGAAGAGTCAGGCCAGCTCACCGAAGCTGTGCGCCACCGCCCATACTCTGTCATCTTATTTGATGAGGTTGAGAAAGCTCACCCTGAAGTGTTCAACATACTTCTACAAGTGCTTGATGAAGGGCGCCTCACAGATGGCAAGGGTAGAGTTGTGAACTTCAAGAATACAATCATAATCCTCACTTCAAACATCGGCTCACAATACATCGACAAGATGGAAACACTCGGCTTCAATGCAAAGAGTGAGAAAGAGCAATACAACAATACAAAAGATAAAGTTCTTGCTAGCTTGAAAGATTACTTCCGCCCAGAATTCTTAAACCGCCTCGATGAGACAGTTGTGTTCGACATACTTTCACCAGAAGTCATCCGCCACATCGTGGACCTCAAGATGCAAGTGATCAGTAAGCGCCTCCTTGGTAAAGATATTATTCTTGATGTGTCTGACGATGCGATGAATTACCTCGCGAAGGAAGGTTACGATCCTCACTACGGCGCACGCCCACTTAGTAGACTTATCCAAAATAAAATTCTTAATCCTGTGGCATCATTCATCATCGGTAAAGGAGTAAAGAAAGGTGATGTAGTCTATGTGACTTTGAAGAATAATGAACTTGTAATTGAACTCAAAAAATTCCGAGTGAATTCAAATCTAAAAGTTGCTAAACCAAGTCCATATACGAAGTAATTAAAAATCCTCTCCGACTTAAGTCGGAGAGGATTTTTAATAATAGATATATATGGTATTCTTATATTATGAATAAACAAACAAATAAAGTATTTGATTTTATTTTACTAATAATTGTTCTTATTTTAGCGTTTTTTGTTTTGAGAATGATATCTCAAGGAAAGCTATGTTTTGGCCCAGAGAATGTGGCTATAGTAGAGAAGGAGGTAGTTCAAGATAAAATTGTGGATGATGATAGTAAAGTTGTGGTGAAGCCACTATCACAATGTTTACCAAATAACATTAAGCTCTCTACTCTCATTAGTAAGACTACAAATGTAAGCCAAAAACTTTTATCACTTAATGCAAAGTGTACTGATACTAATAAATTAATGGATGGAAATGGAAAGGAAATTTATTTCTATGAACGAACTGGATGCTGGGGCAATCCACCAGTCGGATATTTAGATATTCTAGAAAAACAGCAAGATGAGATAAGTAACTTAAATAAAAAATATAATGTTGTAGAAATAAGTTGTAATACAGGCGGGGTGCTAATACCGTAATATTACTCAAAATTAAGCTAATTAGAATAATAGTCCTAGGCAACGCCTAGGACTATTATTTAGTGGACAAAATGTTATTTTTCCTTATAATAGAACAATGCGTCGGTGGTAGAGTGGTCTATTACAACAGACTGTAAATCTGTCGCCTCCGGGCTCCGAAGGTTCGAATCCTTCCCGACGCACCAAAAAGAAAAACGGCTTAGGCCGTTTTTCTGTTTTTATGCTAAAATGTGCTTTATGAAAAAGTCGGTAAAAAAGCTTAAAGTTGCACTGATTTGCGGAGGGCCGTCGCTTGAGCGAGGGATATCTCTTAACTCGGCAAGAAGTGTGCTCGACCATCTAGAAGATGAAAACATTGAAGTTATTCCATTTTATATAAATCAGGATGGGAAATTTTATGGAGTTTCAAAAGCTCAGCTATATTCGAACACTCCTTCAGACTTTGAGTTCAAACTTCACACAAATGGCAAACTATTTTCGCAGAAAAATTTTATAGAAGAGGTCAAGAAAGCTGATATCGCATTCCCTGTAATTCACGGTGAGATGGGTGAGGACGGCCAGCTCCAGAAAGTATTTGATAAGCATATTATCCCTTATGTGGGATCAAGTGAATCCGCATGTGCTATAGCTTTCAATAAATTTTATACAAATGAATTTTTATCTGAAAAAGGATTTTATACATTGCCTTCAATTCTTATTGAAAATACTGACAAAAATATTAATAAAAATATCGAGCAATTCTGGAATAGTCATAAGCTTAAGAGATGCATAGTGAAGCCGGCGACAGGTGGCTCAAGTATCGGTGTGCACTCTGCGTACAATATTAAAGATGCCTTAGCTAGCGCGGAAGAAATTTTCAAAAAAGGAATTGATACTTCTGTAGTAGTTGA
>CAZCFW010000032.1:0-4927 GCA_964498035.1 uncultured Candidatus Saccharibacteria bacterium | reverse complement strand
CGTTTAAAGTAGTACTTTGATGAAAAGTATTGGTCTCTGACAGCGTTAGGATTTAGTGGGATTTGTAGTCTTTTTTCAGAGATTTTTATCTTTGAAAAAAGATTACAAATTTTTCACTCTAAACTAAACCAACATCATGTCTGATTTAAACTCTTTTAAACTCCTCATCGTCGCTGCTGATCCTAGCTCGCGCCTGTTTACCTTCTGCGGGATTTCAAACTGTAATCCATATACAGAAAATGGAAATCACAAAGTTAATGTATTCATTAATACAAAAAAAATTAACAAGAAAAGTCAATTTTTTAAGTATATTGAAACCCAAAAGAAAGAAATTGTTAGCACTATCCAATCTTTTCAGTATCCACTTTTTAAAGTGGTGCATCGTATAGAAGATGCAGATTTTGAACTTCGCGTTAGTACTACCTTAGTTCCTGTAGAAGGAAAACCCCGCAACCACAAGAAATCTCTTCGTGTAAGATGGCATCAAACTTCGAAAGGTTTTCAGCTGTATGCAGATACGCGGAAACTTAAAGGGGAAGGTAAGGAAACTAAATTTGAATTACTTGATGTTGAGATACCAAAAAGAATGCGAAAGATGGAAAATCTGAGTAGTGCATTTGGGCTCAATGGATTTTTAATGGACTGTACTTGCATTCTGTTTTCGAAAAAGTTTCTCGAGAAAACCGGAAGTTAATGAAAAAACAAAAAAATAACTGTGGTCGTTGTACATAACAACGGCCCTTTATTTTACCCAAAAATAGAGAAGTAAAAGTAATAAAAGATAGTGATACACATTTTCGCATATGCGGAAATGTGTATCATCTGTGCTGAAAGGGAAACGGATGGGTAAAGAGAGCTTCGGTGGTGGGCAAAATTGAGGAATTTGATTTGCGTGCTAGCGAGAGGGAGTGGAAGACTAAAAATGGTAACTGGCAACATTAACACAAACAAAAAAGCCACTCATTGAAATTATCTCAGAGTGGCGATTTTTAAATTGTAGAAGGAGCGATAATTACTCAGTGGCACGAACAATAAAAAATATGTTGCTCATTGCATAGTGAGAAAGATCATTGAGGCTTTCGAGGTTAATCTCGAAGAGGTCAAGGTTGTGCCTGAAAGGTTTTATGGATATTGGGTAAATTCCATTATTACTTTCAATTAAAACGAATGCAACCCAATCTTTTTCCTTGGTTTTTGGAAAAATATCTTCATTGTTTGTGAGGATATCTTCAATGTGCCAAGCCTGAAGTCCTAATTTTCGTAAGTAACCATCACCGGAAAGTTTGAAAAATCCTTGATGTATATATACACCGTGATTTTCACGCTCTTCATTTGTTAGCTTATAAATGTTTGCGGAACCTCCGTTGTCGCCAATTATCCCAGGCCTTTCAGAATAGGCACTTAGTAATACGGTGTCATCCTTACTAGCAGTGATGATAAATTTACTATTAGTAAATTCTGTTAAGCCCGAAAGAGTGTTGTTTTTACTTTCGTGAAATCCAAGATAATTAACACCTTTAACTTTTGTGAGGAAATTGTATCCCTCTATAAAAATACTTTCCATTTTTTGCGTTGGACGCCTCCTTGTTATAAAATTAAAATTAAGAAAATTATTCTATATTCTCGCAGAAATAAAATACAGGATAATTTTCTTAAAACTAATTCTAAAAAATGGATTTAAAAGTTTTTTGTAGTATAGCATATTTTGGTATAAAAGTCAAGGAGGGGAGAATGAGGGAAAAGGGGAGGAATAGAGGGGTTTGACAATACGAGCCAGATAGTATAGGATATACCCCAGATTGACCCGATTGAGTTATGGCACTTAAATCGATCTAAAATAGGTATATTCTGAAAGGATATATCTCTCGTGCACAATTATTAATAATCATTAATCATATAAGCCCACTTGTAAGAGGCGTTTTGCCTTTTATGGGTACATTATTTTTCCTATGAAGAAAAAAAACACGTATGAGAAGAAGTACTTTTCAAAGTACAAGAAGCCGTTGGTCGAATTTCCAAATTTAATCGAGAACCAACTCACTTCATTCGCATGGTTTGTGGAGCAAGGGGTCGGAGAAGTTTTTAAAGAATTCTCACCCATTAATGATTACTCAGAAAAGAAGTTTCAATTAGAGTGGACAGGTTTCTCACTCGGAGAACCAAAGTTCACAGAAGAATATACAAAAATCAACAAGCTTACCTACGAAGGTCAGCTTAAAGCTCGTGTCAAACTTTTAAATAAAACAATCGGCACAAGTAAAGAGCAAGAAATCTTTATGTCCGATATTCCTCTTATGACGAAGCACGGCACTTTCATCATCAACGGTGTGGAGCGTGTTATCGTGCCACAGCTTGCGAGATCTTTCGGAGTATTCTTCACAGATCAAGAACAAAAGACAAAGCAATTCTTCGGTGCAAAAATCATTCCAGCTCGTGGAGTATGGATTGAGATCGAGAGCGACATAGATGGGGCTATCTATGTACGTGTAGACAAGAAAAGAAAGTTTTCTGTCACATCTCTCCTACGTGTACTCGGAATGAAAGATGATGAAGCTATAAAGAAAGCATTTGCGAAGAACGAAGAAGCCATGAAAGCTATCGCACTATGTCTTGAGAAAGACCCAGCGAAGAAAGAAAGTGAATCTTTCATAGAGATTTACAAGCGTCTTCGTGATGGCGACCTAGCCACAGCAGACAATGCACGTGAATTCGTTACAGCACTATTCTCTACAGAGCGTTATGACCTTTCTCCAGTCGGACGATTCCGCTTCAACAAGCGTTTCGAGAAGAACATGGATGCAAAGGAAATGGAGCGCCGTACAATCTCAGCGGACGACGTAGTAGCTATTATCGAGCACATCATACATTTAAACAGTACAGTAGGTGCGAAAGCCGACGATATCGATCACCTAGGTCAGCGTCGTGTGCGTTATGTTGGCGAAATGCTCCAGCAGAAAGTGCGTATGGGTATGGCACAAATCAAAAGAAATGTGCAAGACCGCATGAGTACTATCGACGTAGCCACAACTCTTCCAGTACAAATAATAAACCAGCGTCCTCTTCAAGCTCGTATTAAAGAATTCTTTACTGCGAACCAGCTTTCACAATTCATGAACCAAGAAAACGTGATGGCGGAAGTGGAGCACCTAAGAACTCTTTCAGCGCTCGGTCCCGGAGGTCTTACTCGTGAGCGTGCCGGACTTGAAGTGCGCGACGTGCACACTTCTCACTACGGTCGTGTATGTCCTATCCACACTCCAGAAGGTCCAAACATCGGTCTTATCCTCCACCTTTCTACATACGCGAAGATAAATGAATTCGGTATTATCGAGACTCCATACATCAAAGTAAAGAACGGAAAAATCACTGGCGAAGTGGTGTACTTAAATGCGCTCGAAGAAGAGAAGTACAACATTGCTCACGCTGGTCTTAAGTACGACGACAAAGGAATGATTACAGAAGAGCGCGTAGAAGCTCGCGTAAGTACAAAGCCAGGTATCGTCGGACGTGATGAAATCGACTTCGTCGACGTAGCCACAAACCAAGCATTCTCAGTAGCTACATCTATGATCCCATTCCTAGAACACGACGCATCAGAGCGTGCACTCATGGGAAGTAACATGCAGAAGCAAGCTGTGCCTTGTGTCGTGCCTGAAGCACCACTAGTCGCAACTGGTATGGAAGAATTCGCATCACGCGATTCTGGACGTCTTGTAATCTCTGAAGTAAATGGAGAGGTGACTCACGTAGACGGCAAGAAAATCGTGGTTACAGATAGTGATAAAAAGCATCACACATACCCACTTATTTCTTTCTCTCGTACAAACAACTTCTCAGTATTCCACCAGCGCCCATCAGTGACACTCGGTGACGTAGTGAAGAAGAACAGCGTGCTTGCAGATACTTCTACTACAGACCGCGGACAAATCGCACTTGGTCAGAACGCACTCGTGGCATTTATGTCTTGGGGTGGAGCGAACTACGAAGATGCGATCATCCTTTCTGAAAGACTTGTAAAGAATAGTAAGTTCACAAGTATTTATATAACAGAATTCGTATGTAATGTGCGCGACACAAAGCTAGGTCCTGAGATCACAACTCGCGATATTCCAAACGTAGGTGAGAACAAACTGAAAGACCTCGATGAAGACGGTATCGTCCGCATCGGTGCTGAAGTTCGTGAGAACGACATCCTAGTAGGAAAGATTACTCCAAAGGGTGAGACAGAACTTACTCCAGAAGAGCGCCTACTCCGCTCCATCTTCGCTGAAAAGGCTCGTGATGTGAAAGATACATCAATGCGTCTTGAGCACGGAAAGAAAGGACGCGTTGTCGGTGTGAAGATATTCTCACGCGACCAAGGTCACTCACTAGAAAGTGGAATCATCAAGCGTATCATCATTGAAGTAGCACAGCTAAGAAACATCTCAGTTGGAGACAAGCTCGCAGGACGCCACGGAAACAAGGGTGTCATCTCTACAATCCTTCCTGAAGAAGAAATGCCATTCATGGCCGACGGTACTCCAATCGATATCATCCTTACTCCACTCGGTGTACCATCTCGTATGAACCTAGGACAGATCCTAGAAATGCATTTGGGTTATGCTGCGCACACACTTGGCTACCAAGCTATCGTGCCTTCATTCTCATCTGCAACAGTTCCAGAAATCAAAGCTGAGCTCGTGAAAGCCGGAATGCCAGAGAACGGACGCGTCACACTCTTCGATGGACGCACAGGAGATGCTTTCGATCAAGATATCGCAGTTGGATACATGTATATGCTGAAGCTTCACCACATGGTGGAAGACAAACTTCACATGCGTTCAATCGGTCCCTACTCACTTATCACACAGCAACCACTCGGAGGTAAAGCTCAAGGTGGAGGACAGAGATTTGGAGAAATGGAGGTCTGGGCACTTGAAGGTCA
>CAZCFW010000031.1:0-5274 GCA_964498035.1 uncultured Candidatus Saccharibacteria bacterium | reverse complement strand
TGATCGTTTCCACTTTCTTTATTTCAATACTTTCCACATGCACTTTGTGCTTCGGGATTTCTATCTCACTTAGTCTCCCCTCTCTTGCCCACTGAAAAAGTGGCTTGCTATTTACGGTACGTGAAGAATACGGCGGATACGCTTGCTCAAAGTCACCAGTAAATTTTTCAAGTGCTTTAGAAATTTCGCTCGATACATTACTCCCGTCAGCACACATAATTTTCTGCTGAAAATTTGATCTGCTCGGACCGTCGTCCTGCGCAAGGCTTCCTGGAGCAATATACCTTCGCTCTATTTCTGAATCATTAACGATTCCCATCACATCATATGTATCAGTAGCAAAACCAAATAGCACTTTCACTTCGTACTCTTTTGGTAACATAGTGTATTCATCCTTTTTCATACATTCGCCACCTGCAAGTATAAGCAAAAGTCCTTCTGCAAGTGGATCAAGGCGCCCAGCATATGTAAGGGGTAAAAATTGGTATTCTGGCTTCTCTGTCCGTAGCCTACCTAGGGCAGAAAGCGGCGTTTCTCCCATGTTTTTGTAAAAAGGTATAATTTGTAGGGGCATATTGCCATATTAGCATGGATATGCTACTATACCCACAGGTAGAGGAAGCCTCTTTTAGAGGTAATCCATCATTTCTATCGCTACAAATTGAGAGAACGAATAAACAATCAAATCAGAGCCAATGAGCTACGTGTCATAAACCTAGACGGTGAAAACCTCGGGGTTTTAAGCTTTAAAGATGCACTTGCGAAAGCAATGGAGCAAGGCATGGACTTGATTGAAATATCGCCTCAGGCAGTTCCCCCAATAGCGAAGATAATGGATTTCGGTAAATACCAGTACGAGCAGAATAAAAAGCAAAAGAAAGCAAAATCTGGAGCTCATAAAACTGAAACGAAGTCGGTCCAAATAAAGATCGGCACTGGAGACAACGACCTAAGCTTGAAAGCAAGAAAAGCATCTGAATGGCTAAAGGAAGGGCACCGCATTAAAGTGGAATTGTTCCTTTCAGGAAGATCCAAGTACATGGCAGATAATTTTCTTAGAGAACGTCTTGATAGAGTCTTGCACCTCATTACAACAGAGTACAAGATTGCTGAAGATTATAAAAAGGGGCCGAAAGGACCAACAATCACGATTGAACGTGATACAAAAAAGTAATTAATTATAAATAATATATGAAAACAAAAAAGTCACTTACAAAGCGTATAAAGGTTACAAGAAAGGGCAAACTTCTTGCTCGTAAGCCAGGTTTCAATCACTTCAATTCAAAGCAGTCAAGAACAAAGCAGCTTGCAGGTCGCAAAGGAACACAGCTTGACCTCTCAAACAAGGTTAAGAATACATTTTTCCAAAACGTTTAATTAATAAAATTTAGAAATATTATATGACAAGAGTTAAAAGAGGAGTTATAAAAAACAAGAGACGAAAGAATATACTATCCCAGACTAAGGGTTACCGTTTTGGACGCAGTACAAAAGAGGCTCAGGCTAAGGAAGCTATAATGCACGCTGGAGCATACTCATTTGCTCACCGCCGCGACAAGAAGGGTGATGCACGTAAGCTATGGGAAGTGCGCATAAACGCAGGCCTACGCACACAAGGAATGACATACAGTAAGTTCATGGGTGCACTTAAAGCAAAGAATATCATCATCGACCGCAAAATACTTTCTACTTTTGCAAAAGATCATCCAGAAGTATTCACTCGCATAATCGCTCAAGTTAAATAACACAATATAAAACACCCTCGAGAGAGGGTGTTTTATATTACTTCTGCATTACTACCACTCTGCTGAATGATAACTTGTAAACTATGGTCTATATCGGCTCTCCCTATTCCCATATCTAAAAATCGTAAAACAGGAGAACTGCAATGCATGATCGCAACAACCACACACGACTCAGTGGCTCGTAATACATCTATGGCTTTTTCTTTATCACGGATAGCGCAAGCAAACACGAGATTTTCCGAGGTAAGATTATTTACTTCTACTGTCTCCATCTCCCTTTCTGGCTTATACTGGTCTTCTTCCCCGGAGACAAGGACAACAGTTTTTGTTCTGTTCTCATTTAGCGCATTTACAATAAACCACGCCATATACTGATTCCAATTTTGATCGCTACCACAAACAACAACGAGGCCTTTCCCATTTGCAAGTGCTTCTTTGGTTTGTTCCCCTATCTTTTTATTGTGATTTGGGGCTTTTATTTCAATCATTGAAATTTATTTCTATTTACAATCAAGCATTATCACATCCCCTGCCATTGGGCTCTCTGTCTTCACGCCAAGATTATCGGTGAGCTTTTGAGCTAGGAAGAGTGCAGCTTTCGGTTCCCCCATCACTGTGAAAATCTTCTTCACTTTTTTCGCCATAGGCTCTACGAATTCCACCAAGTGGTCGGAATCCTTGTGGCCAGAGTAACCACTAATCTTCTCCACGTGAGCACGAAGTGGAATTTCTTCCCCCTGAATACGGAGCTTCTTTACTCCTTCATCTATAAGCCTACCGAGTGTTCCGACAGCTTGGTAACCAATAAGTAAGATTGTATTGTTTGCATCTGGTAAATAGTTCTTCTCATGGTGTATGATACGCCCGCCATTACTCATGCCACTCCCTGCCATAATAATTTTTGGGTTTGGAATATTAAGAATGGCTTTTGATTCGTCAGTTTCAAGAGTAAGCTTGAGTCCCGGGAAATTAAAAATGTCATCACCCCCGGCAATTATGGCCTGAGCCTCCTTGTTAAAATATTTGTTATTTTGCTTATATACACGATCAAGCTTAATCGCAAGTGGCGAATCGAGGAACACTGGCATTACAGGCACTATTTTATTCTCTACCATTTCATTCATCTCGAAAAGGAGCTCTTGAGTACGCTCAAGTGAGAACACTGGAATCATAAGTGTGCCACCACGGACATAGTTCTCATTTATTATCTCAGCCAATCTCTTCTTTCTTATTTCACGATCTTCATGATTACGATCTCCATATACTGATTCCATTATGAGGTAATCTGCATCGTCTACCACTTCAGTATCACAAAGGATAGGTGAAGGAGAATTCCCTAAATCACCTGTGAAAACTATCTTCTTGCCATTGTATAAAATCTCAATCATACCAGAACCAAGTATATGCCCAGAATCTTTAAAAGAAAATTGGAAACCATGGTCCACATTTATTGCTTCATGATACTCCACCCCTTCCCATATATCCATAGAGGCTTTAATATTCTCTGCAGTATAGATCTCTGCGAGGTGATGCACTGTATCTTTCTGAAGTAAATGTGCAGTATCTTCAAGCATTAGCTGTGCAATATCCTTTGTAGGAATTGTAGAAATAATTCTACCTTTGAATCCATCTGCAATGATCTTCGGAATGCGGCCAATATGGTCCACATGAGCATGAGTAACAAAAAGAATATCTATTTCCGCTGGGTTATATGTAAATGGAGCCCAGTTCAGCTCATCTGCAATACTTTCACCTTGCACAAGACCGCAATCTATCAAAAACTTTTTTCCATTACCTTCTAATAAGAAATTAGCGCCAGTAACTGTGCCTGCGCCGTTTGCAAATGTGAGCTTAAGCTGTGTGTCTTTAATATCCATGATTATATTATAGTATAAAAATGAAAAATCCTCTATTTTTAAAAATAGAGAATGTCTCATTTAGGGCTACTGGGGAATATTACCATAGCGATACGCTAAGTGGGTGCATGCATTCGACACCAAAGTGTACAATTGACGACTGCTCCCTTAAAAAAGTTGTTCTAGGTAATATACCTAAATAACCCTACATGAAGTATACGTGCTTTTTTATCACCATGCAAGCATTTTTACAGTCGAGCACACTTTTGACAGCCACTCAAGTATAATTTCGAACACGAAAAACACTTTACAATTCAAAATTTTTCACTTTTTCAATATATGGAGCTACAGAATCATCATTTATATCTTCCGGCTTGAAATTTAAGTGCGCGAAAATCTGATTCTCTAATTCTTTAATATATTTTTGTTTCAAAATTCGTTCTTCATCTGTGACATCGTTCTTTTTCCCCTCATAACGCTTCCTTCCTTCCTCAGCTCTTTCTTCTACAGTAAGTACACCATAAGGACCAACGCGGAAATCCGCGTAAGTTGCAATCTTAATATTAAAATCTTTTGTGTTTGCTGCCATTTCCACATATGGATACCCAATCAAAGATACAATATCTCTAATAACAACGCCCATTCCTATTTGTATTACAATGTGAAGCGTCGCCTCATGTTCATTTTCACCATATTTCTCCTTAAATTCATCTTGAACTTTTTTCCAATAGTCATATCCCTCGGGCTCAAGAAATTCTGGGAAGTACGCTAAGTCAGCTTTTATAATATTACCAAGATCATGCACCAAGCACGCCTTCACGATGTTCTCCGTGCCCACGACTATATCCATGCTCTCACATATCTGCATCGCCACAGCAGCCACACGCATTTGGTGCTCCCGCAAATTATTTATAATCTTATATTCGTCGTAAACCTCCTGAACCTTTTTCATAAAGCTATAATAGCATTTATATAGATAATTGCTATAATACGGAAATGAATGAAAATTGCATATACTGCACTAAACAAGAAATTAGAGATAGAGAAATAACCGGCAATGATTTGGCTTGGGTATTCCCTACAAATATTCCTATTGTTCCTGGGCATTTACTTATTGCACCTCGGAGGTGTGTAGCAAAATATGAAGACCTTACAAAAGAAGAAAAGGAAGCTATTGAAACTTTGCGAGTTCAAGTGATAGGTGCACTAAAAAAGTCTTTTGGTGCGGAAGGTTTTAATTATGCTTGGAATGAAAATAAAATTGCCGGACAATCTATCCCCCATTTCCACCTCCATGTCCTACCAAGAAAAGAAGGTGATGAAGGAATAACTGAATACGAACCTAGGAAATTTTTATACAGACCAGGAAGCAGAGAAACAACACCTGAATCTGAATTAATTGAAATCTGTGAAATAATAAAAAGTAACCTATAATTAAAAATCCCGCATTTGCGGGATTTTTAATTTGATTATTTCTTATGTTCTGCGTAGATAAAGTCGGCGTCGATTTTCTGATAAGAGAAAATTTCGTCAGCTTTAAAGAATCTCTTTACCTCTATTTCACCATTCTCTATTGAATCAGATGCATGAACAATGTTTGATTGAGTTGATAGTGAGAAGTCTCCACGTATTGTACCAGCATTGGCCTCCCAAGCTTTTGTAGGACCTACAAG
>CAZCFW010000030.1:0-5562 GCA_964498035.1 uncultured Candidatus Saccharibacteria bacterium | reverse complement strand
TCTATCTTTCATATTATTTAAAATAATTTATCGCGTTTTTGAATAATAAAATTCCAAGGCCTTCTTCAGGTAGCTTCTGTTTCTTTCTCTTTGCAATTTCTTTCTTTAGTTGGAAGTCTGGTCTGTGGTGGAAAAACATTGCACGCTCAGGGTGAGGCATCATACCGAGGACCTTACCATTTGGAGATAATACTCCAGCCACATCATGCATTGCACCATTTGGATTTGCTTTAAGATTCTGGAATTCACACATCTCACCTTTCGTATACTTAAAAGCAATTTGTTTATTCTTCATCATCTTTTTGTATTCCTTATCGTCTATTATATATCTACCTTCTCCGTGCGCTATAGGTAGTGAGATTTTCTTAATGCCCTTTAGCCATGGGCTACTCCCCACTACTTCCATATCCACCCAGCGGTCTATATACATTGCACTCGCATTGTGAGCAAGCGCACCAGGAACTAATCCAAGATTTGTGATAATCTGAAAGCCATTACAAATTCCTATTGTTAGAGTGTCGCGCGCGATGAATGCATCGAGCTCCACCTTTAAATGATTTTTGAATTTATTGGCGAAAGCCTTCCCACTGCCTGTGTCATCGCCATATGAAAATCCTCCTGGAAAAGCGAGAATATTGTAAGCTTCCAAAATTTTCGGATTCTCAATCAAATCATTAACATGCACAATGTCCGCTTTGCCACCCGCACTCTCGAAAGCAAACTTAGTCTCCTCTTCACAGTTGAGACCATAGCCAGACATTATTATTACTTTTACTTTTTTGTTTTTCATATTATTTATTCTTCTCAGAAAATGAATTGTAAGCTTTGGCGAGAGTGTCGACTTTTGTGTCCACCACTTTTTCTTTTCCATTCTTGATTATGAAATTCTTGTCTTTGGAAACCTTTCCAATCTTTGAGAGTGCCACATTCTTCATAACTTTCTCGAAAGTTTTAATATTACTATTCGCTACTGTTACTACTATGCGTCCTTGGGATTCAGAGAAAAGCTTTGCATCTATGTTTGTGGCAATGCCGGCAATATCTTTTACATCTACGGTAAGTCCGAGCATTCCTCCCACTGACGCTTTTGCAAGAGCAGTAGCAAGACCACCAGAAGTAACTGAAATAGCGGAAGCAATGATACCCTTATCGATAGCACTCTCGAGAGCCTTATAAACAGCCAGATTTACTTTCGTATTAACCTTTGGCACATTGTTCCCTATTGCATTATTCTCTTTACCAATCATTTTAAAGTATTCACTTGCACCGAGCTCATCGTGAGTGCCACCAAGCACATAGACAGTATCACCAGCGACTTTGAATTCTGGGCTCACAGACTTTTTGAAATCTTTCATCACAGAGATTGAAGAGATGAGTAGCGTAGGAGGAATTGAAATTGCCACTTCTCTTGGCTTCTCACCTGCCTGTCCGGTAGGCAGGTCATAGCCCTTAAAATCGTTAAACATACTATCCTTCCCTGAAATATATGGCGTGCCGTAAGCCACAGCGGTGTCGTAACAAGCACGCATAGCATCCACTAGCTGTGCTAAGCGGTGTTCATCATATGAAGAGCACCAGCATGTATTGTCGAGAATTGCGAGCTCGCTGAGTGTAGCTCCACAAGCCACTGCACTACGCACCGCAGAATCTATCGCACAAGCAGACATATCGTAAGTACTGATATCAGAATAAGATGGATAAAGTGCAGTAGAAAGCACGACTCCCTTTTGTGATGTGAGAACAGGACGAATCACTTGAGCTTCAGTATTAATATTCCCTCTTCCGGAAAGTGGCTTGAGCACAGAGCCTGCTTGCACCTCATGATCATACTGCTCACTCACAAATCTATTACTTCCTATATTTGCACTGCCGAGCAAATTAATTAATTCTTTTGTGCGAGAATTTGATTTAGGTAATTTTGGTTCTGCGAATTTCTCTTCTACAAATTTTGTGTGGAGCTCGCGCGTTGGGAGACCATTGTGAAGGAATTCCATCGGCATATCCATTATCACTTTGCCATTTAGCTTAACTACGCATTTATTACTATTCGTAAATTCTCCTATCACTACTGCAAGCACTCCACGCTTATCCATAAGTTTTTTAAATTCATTCCATTTATCTTTCGGCACAGAAAGTGTCATACGCTCTTGAGATTCTGAAATCCAAATCTGCCAAGGAGAGAGGCCTGGGTATTTAAGTGGAACCTTTTCAATATCAACAATCGCTCCCCCGCACTCTTTCGCCATCTCAGCGACGGAGCAAGAGATTCCACCTGCACCATTGTCCGTAATACTATTGTACAAATTCATATCGCGAGCTTCTTTCACTATCGCATCAGAAAGTTTCTTTTGAGTTATAGGGTCACCGATCTGGACAGCAGTCGCAGGACTTGCAGAATCGAGCACCACAGATGAGAATGTCGCTCCATGCACACCATCTAGCCCTACCTTGCCACCAACGACTACTATATAGTCACCAGGCAACGCCATCTTCTCATGCGAAAGCTTCCCATTTATTTTCCTTGGTATAAGCCCTACTGTTCCAGCGAAGACTAGAGGCTTTCCGCGATACCTATCATCGAAACGCATAAAGCCAGAGATAGTAGGGATACCAGAGCAATTTCCTCCTGCATTAATTCCCTTTATCACTCCATCCATAATTCTTTTTGGTGAGAGCATTTTATTTTTCAAATTTTTATCTTTGAAAAGGGCTCTGTCATCCTCAGGGTAGCCGAAGCAGTATCCGTAAAGGTTCGCCACAGGCTTCGCACCCATACCGAAGCCGATAGTGTCGCGGTTCACTCCCACTATTCCAGTGATTGCTCCGCCAAATGGATCAAGGGCTGAAGGAGAATTGTGAGTCTCCACCTTGTGAGTCACCATGTACTTGTCGTCAAAAATTATTCCACCGGCATTATCAGAAAATACTGAAATACAAAAATCTTTCTTGCCTTTAGCTTTACGAATAGTATTTGTCGCACCTTTGATATACGTCTTGTATAAGCCAGCCTTAATATCATCAATCTGATTTGCGAAAATCGTGTGCTTGCAGTGCTCGCTCCATGTCTGCGCTAGTGATTCAAGTTCGATATCTGTCGGGTCACGCTTCAGAGTGCTGAAAAACTTTTGAATAACTTTCATGGAAGTAAGGTCAAGTGCAAGTGGGCCACGGCGAGTGCCATCTGGATCTAGGATTCCCTCTTTACCTATTTTCATAAGAGCATCGTCTGACAGAGTACTTAGAGGCACGGTAATAAATGCATCTTTCTTCGGAAGTATTACTTCTGGAACATAAAGAGATAAATTCGCATTCACCTTCGGTAAGCTTGAATTCTTAATAATTATAGAGCGCTCGATAAGAGGATTGTGAAGTGATAATGCAATTTTATTCACATCTTCTTCACTCACACTTCCAGCAATTAGAAATACTTTAGAAGTATATACAGCTTCCTTTTCCTTAAATGGTCTTGCAAGTCCATCTGCGATTTCTTCCATAACTGTGTGAGCCACATTGTCCGTCACTCCAGGAGCATAGCCAATCTCGACGACATAAGAAAAGCCGGACAAATCCGGCAAATTATTCACAGAAAAATTCTCTAAATTTTTATTTACAAGTAGGTTTGCAGACTTCTCTATTTGAGTATCTGACAAATCGGCATTAATAAGATATGAATCAATAAACTTAGCTTTCGTTACCTTCCCATTTAAACCAAGAGCGTTCCAAGAATTCGCTGCCACATTTGCACGTGAATCCTCCCCGATTGAAGATACATATATTCTAGAAATCATACCCATATATTAGACTATTTAGACGCCGTTTACAAATGTGATATTATTAAAGAATGATACAACCAGAACTTAAGGTTACAGGATACAGAGGAGTTTGGAGTGAGAGCCTAAATGAAGATATTTCAATTAGTTTTGCTATAGCTTTTGCATTGTTCACAAAAAGTGACTCAGGTAAAGAAAATCCCACGATTCTCATAGGTCGCGACGGACGTGAAAGTGGCCAAACTATAGCAAATGCAATAATTCCAGAAATCGAGAAGCTCGGTGTAAATGTAATTTACGGCGATGTACTCCCTACCCCTACTATAATGCTCTCTGTGAAAGAGAAAGGTTACGATGGAGCAATAATCATTACCGCTAGCCACAACCCAATCAAATACAATGGTCTCAAATTCGTCACCAAAGGTGCACGGATGACAAATGAAAGTGAAGTAGAGAAAATAAAAAGTTTTCTAACTAGCGAGCGAGAAAATGTTGTTCTAAAAAGCTCTTCAGAAAATATTGTTTTGGGAGGGCTTGTTGGAGCGACGGCGAACAACACTGAGGAGATTTTTCACCAGAAAAATCTGCGTGCCTCCCAAAATAATATTTCTGAGGAGCTCATAAAAATTCACGTAGATAAAATTCTTGCAAATATCGATGTAGAAAAAATCCGTGCACGGAAATTCAAAGTGGCAGTCGATATGATAAATGCATCTGCCTGCGTGATAGACCCATATTTATTTGAAAAGCTTGGTGTGGAGTACGTAGCACTCAACGACACACCAAACGGAAAGTTTGCGCACGAACCAGAACCAATAGAGCAAAACCTGAAAGACATTTGCGCCTTAATGAAAGAAAATAAATGCGACGTGGGCTTCGCTCACGATCCTGATGCAGATCGCCTCGTGATCATTGATGAGTATGGTGATTATATCTCTGAAGAATACACTCTCGGCTTCGGTATTGAAAATGTAATGCCGAAAAATCCAAATAGAAATGTAGTGGTAAATATGTCTACCTCACAAATGTCGGCAGACATCACCGAGAAGTACGGAGGCACTTGCTACCGTACAAAAGTGGGAGAAGCAAATGTATTTGCTGGTATCGATGAGCATGATGCAATCATAGGTGGTGAAGGTGGCAGTGGATGCATATACCCTACTATAAACAACTGCCGAGATGGATTCGTAAGTATGACTCTCGCACTTGAGCTCTTGGCTACAAGAAACTGCACAGTGAACGAAATGGTAAATATATTGCCAAAATATTTTATGAAAAAGGATAAGTGGTCTGTGGAAGGAAAAAACACTCTAGAACTTTATGAGAAACTAAAAAATCATTTCTCAAATGGCAAATTCAACACACTCGATGGATTACGGATTGATTTTGAGGACCAATCTTGGATCCACCTCAGACCTTCAAACACTGAACCGATCATCCGCCTAATGGGTGAAGCTAAAAATCCAAAACGCGTCGAAGAACTTTTCATCGAAGCAGAAAAGGTAATCTCTTAAATTTTATAATCTCCTATTTTGGTGCGCTTGATGTGAAGAGCAAGAGCTGGTACACCGAGTAGGTTGCCTAAGTCATTTGCAATGCTTCTTACATATGTGCCACTACCACAATTTACTGTGAGGGTAACTACTTGATATTCACTATTAGACTCTGTGTTAAATATATCTTCCCACTTAGCAAGTATTTCTTCTTGGCGGAAATCGCCCTGCACGTAACCAATAGAACTTTTAATATATTTATGCAACTTCTCTTTCGTGATTGTTTCCATTTTCTTTAT
>CAZCFW010000029.1:0-6412 GCA_964498035.1 uncultured Candidatus Saccharibacteria bacterium | reverse complement strand
TGTGAAAGTGAACGAGGGAAACCATCGGCAATGATGCATGAATCCGCCTGCATATTATTTGTAAGAATAGAAACAAATAATCCGTTTGTAAGAAAATCTGGCTGAAGCTTCCCTGATTCTAAGACACCCTTAATGAGTGTGCTTGTGTAATTCCCGCTTGCTACGATCTTTCTGTATTCTGAGCCTGAAGATGCATGGACAACGTTTGATATTAAATCCTTTTCTTTTAAATATTTCTCGAGTAATTCTACCTGAGTTCCCTTGCCAGAACCGACGATACCGAAGAAAATAAATGTGTATGGTTTAGTCATATTTAGCTATTATACTATAAAATTTGGCATTAAAAAACCCCGATACAATCGAGGCTTTTTAGTATTCTCTCATGGATAATTGTGCATCCATCTTCTTGATCAGGTCGAGGACTACAGACACCACGATAAGGAGTGCCGTACCACCGAGTGAGAATGAAGTGATACCAGTCAAAGCTTTCATTACAAGAGGAAGGACTGCGATAACTCCGAGGAATATAGCTCCGACAAGCGTAATACGATTTAGAACAATAGAGATATATTCACGAGTAGCAACTCCTGGACGAATACCTGGAATAAATGCTCCACCTTTCTGCAAATTGTCTGCCAATTTCTGTGGATCAAAAGTAACTGCAGTATAAAAGTATGTGAACATAAACACAAAACTAAAGTAGAAAATTGAGTACAACCATGTAGTCTGTGAGAACCAGATCAGGCTTCCAGAAATTTTAAGCATAATTGCATTTGAAGAAGATGCTAGTAAATTACCAACAAGCTGTGGGAACATGAGTATAGACAAAGCAAAGATAATCGGAATAACTCCTGCTTGGTTAACGCGTAATGGTAAGTATGTAGAAAGTCCTCCTGAAGCATTACTACCATGAAGTTGCTTAGCATATGTTACTGGGATAGGTCGCTCTGCTTCAGATATAGTTACTACACCAGCGATGATGAGTAATCCCATAGCTAGGAAGAGTATATATACAGGCAAGTTTGCAACATCAAATGTAAATAAGAATTGTGAAATATTTGTAGGAATACTTGCAACGATACCAGCGAAGATTATGAGTGATACTCCGTTACCGATACCAAATTCAGATATAAGCTCACCAATCCACATAAGAAGCATTGATCCACCTACTACAACTGCAATGTTTGCAATCATTTCAAATGGTGTGAGTGTGCCGATTACGCCTTGTCTTCCAAGTAGTGTTATTAGAGAAATACCTTGCACAATAGCAAGTGGGATTGTGATTATGCGTCCGTACTGAGTGAATTTTTTGCGTCCGATTTCACCATCTTCACTATACATTTCCTTTAGCTTTGGCACCATGATAGTGAGAAGCTGCATTATGATAGATCCTGTAATATAAGGACCTACCCCAAGCATTATTATTGAAAGATGAGAAAGCCCTCCACCTGAAAGCAAGTTTAAAGCACCCAAGAATTGGTTATTGTTTATTACACGCTCAAGCGCCACTACGTCTACGCCAGGGATAGGAATGTTTGCAAGTAAACGAAAAACAACCAACATAGATAGTACAAACAACACACGGTTGCGAAGTGTCTTATCTACGAAGATCATCTTTATTTTTTTAAAAACATTTTCCATTATATTTTAGGTTTATTTGATTTCACCACCAGCTTTCTCAATCTTTGCTTTTGCTGATGCTGACACTACACACTTTTCGATAGTTAACTTCTTTGTGATTTCACCTGTTCCTAGGATTTTCATCATAGGGATCTGGCCATCCACTTTGCGCACTAGATCCATAGCAAATATTGATGCTGGATTAACTACTGCCCCGTTCTCAAATACATTTAGAGCTCCTACGTTTACCACAGCTGGCTTATCTACAGTAGAATTGAAACGGTAACCACGCAACTTAGGAAGCTTCTTGATTATATCACGAAGTTGTGGACGCTTCTTGTGACCTGCACGAGCATTCTGACCTTTTGTACCACGTCCTGAAGTTTTACCGCGTGTACCTCCACGTCCGATAGTTTTCTTCTTTTGATTTGGTGTCTTTCTTTTTAGTGTGTTTAATTGCATAAAATTTATGAAGCGTTCTCAGCTATGTTTAATACGACTTTTGGTGCTACTACATTCTTTGTTTTAAGTTGGTATAAAGCGGCGTATGCTGCACGTGCGTTGTTTAGCTTGTTCTTACTTCCAGAATTTATCTTTGCTGTAACGTTCTTGATACCAGCTAGGATAAGCATATCACGAACTGTACTTCCTGCTACTAATCCCTTTCCACGATTTGGCATGATTGAAAGACGTGAACTTGCGAATTTTGCAGATACTTCATGAGGAAGTGACATTTCTTTATTTGTCTTTATCTTGAACATGTTCTTCTTTGCAGTGCGGAGAGCCTTTGCGATAGCAAGTGCTGTGTCTCCTCCCTTTCCAGTACCAAGACCAAGTGAACCCTTCTTGTCGCCAATAGCAATAGCTACTGCGAAACTCATACGGCGTCCTCCTGAAACCACACGAGTAACACGGCGGATTGAAACCATCTTCTGATCAAACTCTGGCTTTGGACGCTCGAAGTTTGAACGTGGGCGACGGTCGCCTCCTGCTCCTCCGCGAGGTGCACCTGCGCCACCACGGGGATTAGAACCTTTGTATCCTCCTGTACTTCCTGTATTTGTTTTTGGTTTTGTTGTATCCATAATCTTTTATTAAAATAGTAGACCTCCTGCACGAGCTTCATCAGCGAGTGCCTTTACGCGACCAGTGTATTTAAATCCATTACGATCGAAGACGACAGTAGTGATGCCCTTTGCTTTTGCAAGCTTAGCAATCTCCTTTCCTACCTCTACACTTCTTTCTGTCTTTGTGCCTTTTGCGATCTTCATATCAGTAGCAGAAACTAGTGTGACACCCTTAGTATCATCGATAACCTGCGCTGAGATGTATGCATTTGAACGGAAAACTGAAAGACGAGGACGGTCACTAGTACCACTAATCTTTGCACGAATCTTTGACTTCAATCTTATTCTTTTTTCTTGTTTCTTATTCATATAAATTTTTATGCAGCTTTCTTACCTTGCTTACGACGAATAACTTCATCATCATAGTGGAATCCTTTACCCTTGTATGGTTCTGGCTTTTTCATAGCACGTACTCCGGCTGTGAATTGACCAACCATTTCTTTGTCTGTTCCTGATACTGTGATTACGTTCTTCTCTGCTGTAACTGTGAGTCCTTCTGGGATATCTACGTTTACTGGGTGAGAGAAACCAAGAGCAAGCTTAAGCACTTTGCCAGCTACTTCTGATTTGAATCCAACTCCTTCTAGAATTAATTTCTTTGCGAAACCTTCGTTTACGCCCTTGATCATGTTCTTAATGTGAGATGCATATGTACCCCATAGAGCATTAAGAGTGCGGTCACCTTCATGGTTTGGAGTAAGTGTTACGTTACCTTCGTTTACATGGATTGTGATATCTCCAGGGAAATTACGAGTAAGTGAACCCTTTGGTCCCTTAGCAGTGAAAGTACTGTCAGTAAGCTTTACTTCTGTTCCTTTTGTGATTTCGATTGTTTGTTTTCCTACGCGTGACATAAAATAATTCGTATTACCACATTTTAAATAGCACTTCCCCGCCGACCATTTCCTTGCGAGCTTGCTTATCAGTTAATATTCCTTTTGGTGTTGTAAGAACCATGATTCCGTGACCGTGGCGTACTGGACGAATGTCCTTCACACTACTGTAGATACGGCATGATGACTTTGAAATACGGTCTACTCCTGTAACCTTTGGTGCTCCATCTACATACGTTAGACCAAGTTCAAGAACTGGGAAAGTCTTCTTCATTTTCTTTGTAGCAGCTTTAATATAGCCTTCACGAACTAGGCAGTCCGCGATAGCGTGCTTAATCTTTGAATAAGGAACTACCACTACCTCGTGCTCTGCACGGTTGGCGTTCTTTATCATATTTATCATGTTTGCGATTTGGTCCATATATTTTAAATTAAATTACCATGAAGACTTGCGAACTCCAGGAAGCATTCCTTCGTTTGCTAATTCTCGGAAGCAGATACGACATAGTCCGAAATCTCTCATGAATGCATGACCGCGACCACAACGAAAACAACGATTTGTTTCTCGTGTGCTAAATTTACTCTTCTTGTGATGTCTAGCTAATACTGATGTTTTTGCCATATATAAAATTAATAAGAGCTTTAAGTTAGCTCTGTTTCGTTTCTGGAGATATCATGTGTATTTTCTTAAATCTTGCTTTCAAGGCTTAAGGAGAAACACAGATCATTCCAAAACCGAACTTCCTTATCCTAGCAGATACTCCGGAGGAAGTCAACTAATCCCTCTTCTTAGTATGAGTCTTATAATCCTGTTTGACAAATACCCTTATTTTATGCTATAATATATCAAACAATACACGGCGACAGGTAAAAATCTGAAGGTCCTATGAAACCCAAAATTAAGGCCATATTAATGGCAATGTTCTTCTCCGTTTTACTCGGATGTGGGAAAGTTGAAAATATGTATTTAGTCACTCTAAATGCATACAATCTTAACGCATCAGAAAGTCCAACTCTGGTAATGTGGTTTGCCTACACCGTCGACCCACCTAAGTTCGACAGCACTCACCATACCTACTATGCCCGTGGTATGGTGAGTGAAAAAAATCTTAGCAAGGCTTGGATCATATACAAGTTGAGACCAAGCTCTCATGATTCAATTGGGTTGGAATTAGATGTAATTTACGACAATACTCGCACTCTACATCTTAAAGCATCTGAAGCCTCCCCCACAGGTGGGACTTCAGTACTACATCAGGAGCTTAAAATCTCCGATGCGCTTTAATTTTTCCACAACAAACAAAAAACCTCTACAATTTCTTGTAGAGGATTTTTTATATAAAATTTATTTCTTAAATGGGATACCGATGAGTCTGAAGAATTCTGTAGCTTCTTTCTTTGTCTTCGCTGTAGTTACGAGTGTAACTGCCATTCCGAACACATCCTTCAATTCTTCATCACCTGTTTCTGGGAAGATTGTGTGCTCTTTGATACTCATTGTGAGGTTACCAATATTGTCCACGATCTTTGTCTCCATACCACGGAAGTCTTTTGTACGAGGGATAGCTACATTGATTAGCTTATCTAGGAAAGTGTACATACGAGCACCGCGTAGTGTTACAAGTACTCCGATAGGATCACCTGTTCTCACTTTGAAACTTGCGATAGACTTCTTTGCACCACGAGTAGCTGGCTTCTGACCAGTAATCTTAGCTAAACGTCCTAATATAAAATCATTGCGGTTCTTGTCGCGCTTTACTTGAGATCCAGTACCGACAGCTACCACTACTTTCACAAGCTTAGGTGAAGCCATCTTGCTCTTGTAACCAAATTCTTTCGAAAGTGTTGCAAATGCTTTATTCTCTTTTTGTTTTACTGTTTCCATATAATAATTATTTCTTAGCTACGTTTGATACATTGATAGGCATAGCGATTGCTACAACCTGGCCAGACTCATTCTTTCTGCGAGCTTTCATACTCTTCTTCTTCATATTCACACCTTCCACTACTACCTTGTTCTCCTTTGGAAGTGCTTTAAGAACTGTACCCTTTTTACCCTTGTCAGAACCAGTTAGTATTATTACGTTGTCTCCTTTTTTGATATTCATAAAATTTATTTCGGTTAGATAACCTCAGGTGCTAATGAAATAATCTTCTGGTAGCCACGCTCTGCAAGCTCACGTGGAATAGGACCGAACACACGTCCACCCTTTGGATCCTGCTTGTCCTTTTCTAGAATTACTACTGCATTGTCATCGAAGCGAATGTATGAACCATCTGCACGGCGGTATGCCTTTACAGTACGTACTACTACAGCCTGGTGCACATCCTTCTTCTTCACAGCTTTACGAGGGTCAGCAATTTTCACAGAGATAATAACCTTATCTCCGATACCAGCATAGCGACGCTTAGATGATCCAAGCACCTTGAAAACCTTTCCGACTTTACCGCCGGCGTTATCTGTGATTTTTACTACTGTTCCGTCTTGTATCATATAATTATAATTATGCTACTACCTTAAAATGCTTATCTTTAGAAATTGGCTTTGTCTCCTCAATCTCTACAGTATCTCCGACTTTCTTACTGTTTGTCTCATCATGAGCCTTGTACTTCTTACTGATTTTGATTCTCTTCTTGTACTTCTTGTGCTCAACGAAACGAGTAACTGCGACGACTACTGTCTTGTCCATCTTGTCAGATACTACTTTTCCTTTGAGAGTTGTCTTTGTTTTTGTAATTGTTTTTTCCATATAATTATCTTGCAACTACGCGAGTTGTTATTGGTAATTTAGTACCAGCCTTGCGAAGTGCTTCCTTAGCGATTGCTTCAGG
>CAZCFW010000028.1:0-7817 GCA_964498035.1 uncultured Candidatus Saccharibacteria bacterium | reverse complement strand
TTCTCGATAAATCTTCGAGGACCCACAATACCTTCACTACTCCATGATACTGCTTGATCAAATGGCCCGATAAACATTTCGTATAAACGAAGTGTATCTGCGCCAAATTTCTCTACAATTTCTTTTGGATCTTCAGTGTTCCCTTTTGACTTCGACATTTTCTCGCCACCAGGAGCTAGTATCATTCCGTGACTTGTGCGCTTCATATATGGCTCCTTTGTAGGCACTAATTTCATATCATAGAGGAATTTATGCCAGAAGCGTGAGTAAAGTAAGTGAAGTGTAGTGTGCTCCATACCGCCGTTGTACCAATCTACCGGAGTAAAGTATTTCAAATTCTTTTTACTTGCGAATTCCTTTTTATTTTTAGGATCAGCATATCTTAGGAAGTACCAAGAAGAACCAGCCCAGTTTGGCATTGTGTCTGTCTCACGCTTCGCAGGGCCCTTACATTTTGGGCACTTCACATTCACCCATTTATCCATAACTGCAAGTGGACTCTCTCCATTATCCGTTGGCTGGTAAGACTTCACTTTAGGAAGTGTTACTGGCAAATCCTTATCTGGCACTGGCACCCAGTCGCACTTCTCACACTTTATAAGTGGTATCGGCTCACCCCAGTATCTCTGGCGTGAGAAAACCCAATCACGAAGTTTGTATTTAGTAACAATCTTTCCACCAACAGCCTCTGTAATCTTTGTGCGAGCTTCATGAGATAACATTCCAGAATACTCACCTGAATTAACAAGAATTCCATCTCCAGTAAAACATTCAGACTCAAGTCCACAAAATACTTTCCATGCATATTTACCATTTGGAACGTTTATAAAATTCTCTACATCCTTTTTTTCTAGCCAAACTAAATCATGCATATTTCTCTCTTCTTCGCTAAGTGTATTTTGTTCTGACCCACCAAGCTCTACATACACACTGCTAAATCTCGCTTGTTGATTCCAACCTTTTATTTCATGATAAAATCTTGCATGAATTCCAAAATCCAAATCCCTAACAGACTTGATATTTGTATAACCAGATTCTTCCATAACTTCGCGTCTTGCGGCTTCTACTGCCGATTCACCCTCTTCAATTCCTCCTGTTATAAAGTTCTGCCAATGAGCTTTTTTCCACTTTATGCATAAATACTTATCTTCAGACCAATGCTTCACAATTGCGAAAATTGCCTTCTTGTCTCTGATTTTTATTGGTTCATCAATATGCACAGCATCTGGACCAGAAGTTGTAATTTCAATAGGTTCTAATGTTTTCTTTGCTGTTAAATTATATTTCTTAGCAAAAGCAAAATCACGCTCGTCGTGCATGTCTGCAAAAATTGCTCCTGTTCCATACTGCACTAGAACGAAGTCTGCAATCCATACTGGAATTTCTTCACCATTTGCAGGATTTATAGCTTTGATACCCTTAAGCTCTACGCCAGTCTTATCTTTACCATCATCAGTACGTTCAATATCTGTCTTCTTCTTAGTATCATTAATATATCTATTAACCTCTTCCCAATTTGTAATTTGAGATTTTAAATTTGAAATCAAAGTATGTTCTGGTGCTAGAATGACTGCAAATGCTCCGAAGAGTGTATCCGCACGAGTAGTGAAAATCTTTACGGCTAAATCTTTATTAAACCATTCATAGCTTACTTTTTTAAGGTCAGCAATGAGAGAATCATATCTTAAAGAATTTGGTTGATCTCCTTTATATGTTTTCGATTTTGCATCTATTAAGAGCGCTTCTGTAGGGTATCCTGGCCAAAAGTTATTTGACTTCTGGCTTTGCAAAATATATTCTCTTTGTTTTGATGAGAAAGATTCCGTACCTGATTCTGAAGCATATGCTACAGCATAGATAAAATGCGCCTTAGGTTTACCACCTACCTTTTTAAGCCAAGATTGAAAGAAAGCTATGACCTCTTCGTCTGTAGCTCTATCACTCTTAGGATTCGCCTCCTTTCGCATATGAACTACTATTCCATTGTCTTTTTTCCATTTTTCCAACCAAAATACATTGTCGAGAGATATTGTAGGAATTCCTGTTGCTTTGAAATAAAATTCAGCTTTCATTTCAGCATTTTTTAGATAGTCCATTCCTTCAACTAACTCAGAATCGTCAACTGCTGGCACATCATTCAAACTTATAAATTCAACATTCGGAATAATAGGTAAACATTCTTTTACCATCCGGAATTTTGCATCATTACGAGTACCTATCAAAATTATTCTCTTAAGTGGTTTTGTTCCGGAAATAATTTTAAAATCAATTTCGCTACCTTCCGATTTGCCAATCCAATTTCTTTGCTGGATTTTTATTTTCTCCAAGTAATTTACATCATCGAGATCTTTATCGAGGCGGTCCGCATACTTCGTGATGGCGAGCATCCACTGTTCCTTTTCTCTCTTTTCCACCGGCCCTTCACAGCGGTCGCATTTGCCATTAATCACTTCCTCATTTGCGAGGCCAATCTTGTCTTTTGGGCACCAGTTTATAGTAGTCTTCGTCTTATATGCGAGACCTTTTTTATACATTTGAAGGAATATCCACTGAGTCCACTTATAGTATGCTGGATCTGTAGTATTTACCTCGCGTGACCAGTCGAAAGAGAAGCCCACTGATTTGAGCTGCTTTCTGAACATATCTGTATTCTCCTTTGTAACCTTTTCAGGCTGTTTGCCAGTCTTTATGGCGTAGTTCTCAGTCGGAAGGCCGAAAGCATCCCAACCAATAGGATAAAGCACATTGTAGCCCTGCATACGACGCTTACGAGAGATTATATCCATAGCAGTATTTGAGCGGATGTGGCCCACATGGAGCCCTGCACCAGATGGATATGGGAATTCTATAAGGCCAAAAAACTTCTTACCCTTCACTCCATTCTTCACCTCATAGAGCTTTTTCGCCTCCCATTCCTTTTGCCACTTCTTTTCAATTTTCTTATGGTCGTAAGATTTCATACAGAATATACAGAAATTTATTTATTAAACTTTTTCACTGCGAGCCAAATGAGGAGACCGAGTGCTATAGCAAGTATCACGACTTTTGCGATATTGTCAGCAACGGACCAGTAACGAATTGAAGCGATGATAAGTGAAAGTACTCCACCCCAAGCAAATGCCATAGAAAGAATTTGAATTGTAATGAATCCTGCAGCTATAAGAGAAATAATACCGAGAGCAATGAGAACAATAAATACTTTCTGACTATAATCAGCCATAGCTTTATCTAAATTTATTTGATTTGTATAATCAGCATTACAGTAACCTTTTATTTCTGGGGCTGATTTTGTAGATTCACCTGGATACACATTTTCACTCCACTGGCCTCCTACCTTAAGACATGATTCTTTTGTGTTTATTGGCTCAACAACCTGAGAAGTTTTGAAATAATCACTATAAACTGGCTCAGAGAAAATTAAAGAAACACTGTAGTTAAAAAACATATTCATAACAATAACTATCGCGACTATTATTGAAACATGCACTACCTTTCCAGACTTAGTTGCTGTAGTATTTATTTGTGTTGTGTTATTTTCCATAGTATTCATTATATCATAAAAATGGTGTATAATAAAACACATATATGAAGGAACTTTATAAAAAATCAACAGACCAATTAGAGAATATTGCCATCAAAGCAACTCGCTGGATTGGGTCTACAAGCTCGCTCCTCGTACACACTGCACTATTCATTATCTCATTTGTATTATATTTTTATGGAGTTGCTATCGACAAGATTTTACTCGTAGTCACGACTTTAGTATCTCTTGAGGCAATCTACCTTTCTATATTTATCCAAATGAGTGTGAACAGACAAGCAAAGCACTTGAGCGAAGTCTCACAAGATATTGAAGACATTCAGGAAAACGTTGAGGAAATTCAGGAAGACGTGGAAGGTATCGAGAAAGATGTGGATGAAATCCAGCAAGACGTGGAAGAAATTCAGGAGGATGTGGAAGGTATCGAGGAAGACGTCGAAGAGATTCAGGAGGATGTGGAAGAGATCCAGGAAGAAGAGGAAGAAGAAGATAAATGTGAAGACAATGTAATGCTCACTCGTATTGAAGGCACACTTGCAGAACTCATAAAAGAAATTTCTGATCTTAAAAAGGAGCAGAAGAAAAAATCTAAATAATATTATTTAAAATAGTTTGTCGGTAATTTTACAGCACCTTGGCGAACAATTTTTGGTTTTGATTCCATAAAAGAAACGATGGTGGAAGGTTTTGATTTACGAGTGCCACTATTTATATATAAATCTATTTTGTCATTAAAGTAATTCTTAGCATCTTTTACGGTATACGCTGGATCCAAACCTTGAGGGTTTGCAGAAGGTGCTACAAGTGGCCCTACTCTCTTTATAAGAGCGTATAAATACTTGTTTTTAGGGCTTATAAGGCGAAATGCGAGGGATTTGGTGCCTCTATGGAGATATTCCCACTTCTTATTACCACAAGGCATTATCATGCTTACCTTCGGTAACATTCTGGTGTTCGAGAGAATTTCAGAATGTTTTATATTAAATTTATCTAAATCTTTCACAGATGTAATGAGAATAATAAATGGCTTGCCTTCATCTCGGCCTTTTATTTTATAAATTCTCTCTACGGCCTTTTTATCTTCCGCCCGCGCTAGAATCCCATACAAAGTATCCGTCGGAGCGATTATCACTCCCCCGTTTTTTAAAATCTTTTTTGATGTGTTCCAAATATTCAGCATTTTAACTTAATTTAAAATCAACAATTACAGGATAATGGTCTGAGATATCGTTAAGTTCAACATTAAGATTTTGTGTCCTAAAATTATTATCTATAAATATATAATCAATTACTGCATCTTGTGGACCTGACCTACCTTCCTTCTGTGGTCTTGTAGTTTTAATATTGTAATCACTCATTAAATCGTGATACTTTCCACTTATCATTTTCATTGATTCAGTTGTACTAAGTAAATTAAAATCACCAACTAGTATTGTGGGTAAATCTTTCTTAGACAACTTTTCTAAAATAAATTTGCTCTGAAGAATTGTTTTATCAGTATCTACTTTTTCTTTTGTGTATGTGCCGTGAACATTACCAATTTGAATTAATTTTCCATCTAGATCTATTTCGCAAACCTGAAGTGCTCGCCCATGATCCACACCACCCGCGAAGCTTCCACGATCACGATCAAATTCATAATCCTTTATATAATAATAGTTATAGCCATGGAATATCGGATACTTTGATAGAATCATTTTACCTTGCTCTGCCATTCCACCGAAAATTCGATCTGGCACATTGTCTGGACCAAAATGAATATCTGAAACCCATTCTGGAGCAAAGAAATAATACGGATAATCATTTTTTAAATATTTCCGAATCACCTCTTCTGCCCTGTACATTGAAATTACACTATCTTCTAGTGGTCGCATTACCTCTTGCAAGCAAATAATATCCGCATTTGTATTTTTCAAATACTCTGCAACTTTATCTGCATTATCAATCTTTATACAAATGTTAAAACTTAATATTTTCATATTATATTATTTATTTTTGCTGCGACGATGAAATCATTCTGCGAAAGTCCTCCAATTGCATGAGTAGAAAGCGTGATAGTTACTTTGCCCCAGCCCAGCTCTATGTCTGGATGATGGCCTTCGCTCTCGGCAATATCTCCCACTTTGTTTACAAAAGCGAGCGCTTCCTTAAAATCCTTAAATTTGAAATTCTTTGAAATACTCTTTGCATCCTCCGCAAGCACCCAATCCTTCACATGAAAGTTTATCATGGCTTCCGCTTCCATTTTCGTCATTGGCTCTACACCACCTTCACACGGCACACACTTTTGTTCTAATAAATTCATAATATTAATATAGCATAAAAAAACCTGCGTAAATAATATACGCAGGTTCTGAACTAGTACCCGTTTCCGTCCCTCCAGGACTCATCGGGATCAACATGTTTAAACATATTAAATTTAATTAATTGTGAAAGAACTAAAAAGGTAGCTCATATACCTATTCTTTTGCTAAAGAAAATAAAAACCAGCCTGTTAGAAGGCTGGTTTTTATTTTCTATAAGAGTTTTATCGAGAGCAAAAATCAGCCTTCTAAATTGTAGGGCTGTAATAATAACTTCTGCTGATAAAATTGAATTTCATATGTTTAATATAGCAAAAATTTAAATTAAGTCAACTTAGATTTTAAACTTAATATATAATTGTCCACAAAATATAGGATAGTAATTAATATCGGAAGTAAAGAGACAATATTGATAAAATTGAAATAATAATTAAAAAATAAAAAAGCTCCAAATACAAAGATTATATATATTGTTGTAGTCTCTACAGGACCATCTTGATATTTCTCATTAAATTCCTTAAGATCATTTTTAATTTCGATAATCCGATCTTTAAACTTTTGATGTTTGCCTGTTACAGGTATTAGCATGAGGAAAAACTGTGCATTCACAAAAATATACATAAGGGTAAATCCTGTGAAAAACATTGCGAGTAGTGAGTGATTATAGGTTACTCCATCATTAAAGAATACACTAAGGTTTCCAATAGTGAAATGTGAAAATCCAATATATACCAACATAATTAAGAACCAAATATATAAAAATATTTCCCAGAAAGAGTGGCGATCAAAGTGAAAAAATAAATTACAAAAGACTACTAAACTTAAAGATATCACAATCCATAAGGTTACGGTATTATACAAAAAATGGGTCTGAAAAAATAAATATAAAAAGATTAAATTCCACATTGAGACAGTAGCTTTATTTATATATTTCAATAATCTTTTTTTAAAAGCATTGACATAAAATATCATAAATAAAATCATTACAAAAAAACAATGAAAGAAAAAGTCATAGACCCGCTCATCTCTACCAGGAATAAATCCTAAAAAAGAAGTTGCAATACAAGTTAGTATCTTAAGTAAATCCTTACTATTAAATTCTTCGTCATAAGACATATATACCGCCTGAACAATAACTCCAGCGAATAAAACAAAAATTGAAAAGAGAACATTCCGATCTTTAGGCAGTGAAGTAAGTATAAATAATAATATCACAAACACAAAAAGGCCAATTAATAATTTTGATTTAACTTTCCCTAGTATTGTTTGCATTATTTTAAGATTAATTTATTAAATTTTAAACTCAATCACATCTCCATCTTTCACTATATATTCTTTTCCTTCTGTTCTCACCTTTCCTTTCGCGCGAGCTTCGCCATATGAACCGCTGTCGAGTAAGTCTTTCCAGAATACTATCTCTGCACGGATGAATTTATCCTTGAAGTCTGTGTGAATAGCCATACCAGCGACAGGTGCCGTAGAGCCCTTATGAATAGTCCATGCGCGAGTTTCTTCTACCCCTGTGGTAAAATATGTTTCCAGACCAAGTAGTTTGTAACAACCAGAAATAAGGTCGTTTACACCATCGTGTTCCCCACCGAGCTCTTTACGGAACATATCTTTTTCCTCCCCTTCGAAATCCTTTAGCTCATCTTCAATCTTCGCATCAATCAATATAAATTGTGAACCATTCGCAATTATCTCATCTGTCATTTCCTTGAAGTATTCTGGCTTCTCTTCGTCGAGATTTTTCACACCTGCTTTTTTATTTAGCCCGTAGATCATCGGCTTACTTGTGAGTAAGTTCAGTTGCTTAACCTTTTTATTTTCTTCTTCTGTGTATTCCAGTGAATTCGCAAGCTTACCTTCCTCAAGAACTTTCTCAATTCTCTTTAGTACTCCTTCTTCCATTATGGCTTCCTTGTCGCCACGCTTCACATCTTTCTGTAAATTATTTAATCTTTTTGTGACAG
>CAZCFW010000027.1:0-8344 GCA_964498035.1 uncultured Candidatus Saccharibacteria bacterium | reverse complement strand
CAGCTATTACATTCTCTCCACCATAAATTTTACGAAGTGAGAGTGTGAGCTCTCCCCCAATCTGTCCGCACGCACCGATTACAAGTATTTTAGTATTCATGAATTTTGTATTGATTTAAAGATTTTTTCTTGGCATAACTTTTCTTTGAGTACGCTGTCTTTTACTACTGAAAAAGCATCTCGTACTCGGCGCGTCCGCCTCCGTAAGCCTCTCGAAAAGTTACGCCTGCGACAATCTTTTAAATCAATTTGTATTTAAAATGTTAATTTGCCCTCTTTCACACCCCTCTCCTTCCTCTCACTTTCTGTCTCTGTATATGCATATGATAGCACCTTTTTGTCTTCTTCAGGAAATTCCGTCTCGTGACGCCTTAAGAACATTCGAACTGCAGTTTTAAGTATTACATCAAGCGGGATAGTAGTCATTTTGTCCTTATTTATATAGTTTGTAAACGAAGGTACATCCTCCGTTACTGTGCCATAAATATGCGCTCCTACACCGATCACTTTTCCTGTGTAGATCGAAGTATTAATAGCTGTTTTCACATGGTCAGAAATGATTGCTCCTAAAAACAATTCCTTCGTTTCAATTCCTGCCATTTTCACTGGGCCGTATGTATTTTTTAAATTTGAGTTTGATGTGCCTCCTCCAAGATTCACCCATGAGCCAATATATGAGTCGAAGATTCCACCGTAGTGAGATTTGTTTGAGTATGTTTCCATAACACTTCCACCTACTTCTCCTCCCACCTTGGAATGTTTTCCAATGTATGAATTTGAAATATAAGAATGAGGGTTTACTGTAGCACCTTCATCGATGCGAAGTGGTCCTACGAGATAAGAAAATGGCATTATCTTTGCATCTTTCTCGATAACTATAACTCCTTTTTCTGCATTGAATTCTATATTACTGCTTACTAGTATACTAGTATGGAGGTATACATCTTTTTTTATTTCTTTATATTCTCCATTATTCTCTAAAATCTTTTCTTTATACAATTCCATATTCCTACAGAAGTATTTTTTGTGAAGTGTAATAAGTTCAGGAAGTGCCTGTGGTATTTTAAATAATTCCCCTTCGGCAAAGCCTAGAGCCTTCTCCTCTTCCATAGAAAATCCACCAGAATGGATATCTTCTACTTTTCTTGTGAGTGTTATTGGTGCGAGATTATCTGCCATAAATTTAACGCATTAAATATTTCTGTGGGTTCACTGAAAGGTCTAGGAAATCGTCTGCTGCTTCTTTGAGCTTCATTGAAGCGGATTTGCCAAATGAAACTACTTCCACTTGTGTGCCATATGTGTTTTGTAAGTATTCTACGAGTGGAATGAAGTCGCCATCACCTGCCACGAGGATTACAGCATCGAGGCGGGGTGCCATTTTCATAGCATCCACAGCGATACCCACATCCCAGTCGCCCTTCTTTGCACCGCCGGCAAATACTTGGAGGTCTTTCGTCTTCGTCTCAATTCCGAGCTTAGTGAGAGCTTCGAAGAAGTTCTTCTCATCTCCGCCTTCACTTGTGATCACATATGCTGTGGCGCGCACGAGCTTGCGCCCTGCGACTGCTTCCTTTAGTACTGCACCGAAGTTTACCTTTCTTTTGTATAGGTTCTTGGCACTATGGTATAGGTTGGAGGTGTCGATAAACACGCCAACTCTCTGTTCTTTGTGTTTGATTATCATATATATAGTATATCAAATCAAAATGCCCTCACCTATTGGTGGAGCAATTTGATTTAAGCTTTTAATTTTTTAGCAACTTTCTCGTGGCGAGACTTGTCTGTCTTCTCAAGGTGCTTTAGGTGACTTCTTCGGTCAGCAACCATCTTGATAAGTCCGCGACGTGAGTGATTATCCTTCTTGTGTTTCTTGAGGTGGAGAGCAAGTTCGTCGATACGCTCTGAGATCATCGCAATCTGCACTTCAGGAGAGCCAGTGTCAGTAGCATGAACCTGGTTTTTCTTAATGATATTTTGCTTTTTCTTCGTTGTTAACATAGGTCATATAGTAGCACACTTTGAAATATATTGCAATATCTCACCTATTCCGCTCATTTTATGTGATATAATGTTTTACGACACTAGATATGGCACAAATCGACCAACTAAAACGCGAATTTCTCGAGCATGTCGAGATAGAAAAGGGCAACAGTCTGAAAACTGTGCGTAATTATGAGTATTACCTCACAAGATTTTTTGAATTTGGGAAAATTTCTGACTCAGGAGATATCACAGATGATAAAATTCGTGAATTCAGACTTTTCTTAAACCGTCAGAGCGGTGTGAAAGTGAAAGGCCAGCAATCTGCGACGATGAAGAAGAATACTCAGAACTATCATCTCATTGCACTACGTGTATTCCTCAAATATTTAATGAAACGTGGTATCACTTCCCTTCCGCCGGACAGGATAGAGCTTGCGAAAGTGAAGCAAAGAAGTTTGGACATTATCACACCCACTGAGCTCAAGCGCTTACTCGATGCGCCAGACTTAAATACTCCTATAGGACTGCGTGATAAAGCGATACTAGAATTATTTTTCTCTACAGGGCTCCGCTTGTCAGAATTGTGTTCTCTCAATAATGATTTGGATTTATCCCAAGATGATTTCTCTGTGCGTGGAAAGGGAGAGAAAGTGCGCGTGGTATTTATTTCTGATGAGGCCAAGAAAGCGATAAGAGAATATTTGAAATCTCGAAAAGATATGGATGAGCCAATGTTTGTGCAAGCTTCTCGCAATAAAAAGGCAGGCACTGGGAATTCTGCAAATGGTGGCCGGCTTACTCAGCGCTCGATAGAAAGGATAGTGAAGCATTATGCTATAAAAGCTGGAATCTCAAAGAAGGTCACACCTCACGGGCTCCGTCACTCTTTCGCTACGGATTTACTTAGTAACGGTGCAGACATTCGCTCCGTGCAAATGATGCTCGGCCATGCAAACATTGCTACTACCCAGATTTATACCCACGTGACCGACGCTCAACTCCGCGACGTACATAAGAAGTTTCACTCAAAAGGTAAATAAAAAAAGGATCCTGAAATTCAGAATCCTTTAATAATTTATAGTCAACTTTGTTGATTACGCTTCTATGCTTTTCGTGCGTAGAACCGTTTTTTTGCCGGGTTTGTACCTCTCGGCTTGTTGCAAATTGGGAATTTTTGTCGTTGTGTGGATGAAACTTTTTTCATGATAACTGAAAATTATGAAGATTTTTGTATACCCATAAGTCTGTAGTCCTTTTTGACTATCATAGTCTCGGGTTAAACTATAATTTAAATTACATGGTACTCTTTTAAATCTTAGCGTCAATAACTTTATCCACTTTCTGGTATAATAGCTAAATATGAAAATAATTTCTTGGAATACAAATGGCCTGAGGGCGACGGTGAAGCAAGGCCACTTTGAGCCGCTATTTAAGAAGTATAAGCCAGATGTACTCTGCCTTCAGGAGACGAAGTCCACTCTCGATCAGCTCCCAGAAGAAGTTGTGAACTTTCAAGATTACCATTTCTACATTTCCCCATCACTTGAGAGGAAGGGCTACAGTGGTGTGGCAATTTATACGAAAGTGAAGCCAGATAAAGTGGAATACGGAATGGGTGTAAAAGAACTTGATCAAGAAGGAAGATTATTGGTTCTTTATTTTGAAAAGGGATTAGGAAAAATAAAAGATAAAACTATTCTCATAAATGGCTACTATCCAAACGGTGGTCAAGGTCCGCACCGCCTCGAATACAAACTCAAATTCTACGATGCATTTTTGAAATTTATAAATAAGAAAAGAAAAAGTGGCTACCACATTATCTTTACTGGAGATGTGAACACTGCACACGAAGCTGTGGATCTTGCCCGCCCAAAGGCCAACGAAGAGAACACCGGCTTCCTCCCTATCGAGCGCGCATGGATAGATGAAGTCATAAATAGTGGCTATGTGGACACTTTCCGCACGCTTCATCCAAATACTGTAGATATGTATTCATACTGGGACCAGAAGACAGCCTCTCGCGACCGCAACGTCGGCTGGCGCATTGATTATTTCTTTGTATCTTCCGAATTAATGAAATCCGTCTCCGATTCCTCAATGCTTTCGGATTATATGGGCTCCGACCACTGCCCTATTGTGCTTGAACTCAAGTAATTGGCAAGTTTAATGTTTCTATGGTAGGGTTTGAATAAATGGATATAAATAAAGCCTTAGGATTCCTCCTTATCCTTATTGGATTAGGGATAATTTTTTGGCTATATATATTGCCAAGAAAAAATAATCCGAAATAGCTAGCTTACTATATGTATGCTGGCTATTTTTTTATGTCAGTATATACTTTAGTTATGGAAACAAAATCTTGTCAAAATTGTAAAAAGGATTTCGTGATAGATGAGAGAGATCAGCTTTATTATAAAAAGATAAATGTCCCCCATCCTACGTGGTGTTCACAATGTAGAATTGAACGCCGACTTTCCACGCACAATGTGTGGAGTGTGTATTGGCGCAATTGTGATTTGTGCGAGAAGAAGACACTATCAATGTATCGCAAGGAAATACCAGTGAAGGTTTATTGCAATGCGTGCTGGTGGGGCGACTCTTGGGATGGCACAGAATATGGAATGGATTACGATCCAAATAAAAATTTCTTCGAGCAGATATATGAACTTTCTCGTAAGACTCCATGGGTGGCACTTGAGGTGGTGACTCCTTCTATGGTGAATTCTGAATATTGTAACGGTGCATCATACCTGCGCAATTGTTATCTTACTTTCTGGGCAGACTACTGTGAGAATGTTACAAACTCATCAATCATTGTAAATTTGAAAGATACTTCGGATTGTATGCGTGCCAATGAATCTGAGCTTTGCTATGGGTCAATCGGCATAAATAAATCTTACAGAACATTTTTCTCCGAGGAATGTGATGCATGTACGGATGTATGGTTCTCTCGCAATTGCTACAACTGCACGAATTGTATTGGCTGTGTGAATTTGCGAGGCGAATCATACTGTATCTTCAACGAGAAGTATTCCAAAGAGGATTATATAGAAAAAGTGAAAGAGCTCGGGCTCGATTCATGGAGTAATCTAGAAGCTCTAGAAGAGAAAGCCAAAAGCTTCTGGCTCACTAAGCCTTACCGCTCATATACAGGTAACTCTATGAATTTGAATGTGACTGGTGAATATGTTTTTGAATCAAAAAATTCTCAGGATTTATATTTGTGTACTAGTACAGAGGAATCTCGCTATACGCAATTTGTAACAGTCCCCTCTGCGAAGGAATGCTATGACTACACTGGCTGGGGCGCAAATGTGGAGCTGATGTATGAAACTCACTCAAGCGGTGATAACGCAAAGAATATCAAATTTTCTTACTGTGCCTATGCACAAAGTATGGATGTAGAGTATTCCATATGGACTATTACTGGCAAGGATAATTTCGGCTGTACAAATCTAAAGCGCAAGCAATACTGCATACTCAATAAAGAATATTCTAAAGAAGAATATTTTAAATTGAAGGCACAAATTATTGAGGATATGAAAAAGAATCCATATGTGGATGACCAAGGGCGCACATGGAGTTATGGTGATACCTTCCCTCTTAAGCAAAGCTTGTTTGGGTTCAACGAAACCACTGCATACAAATTTGTGCAGAAGTCGAAAGAACAAGCACTACAAGAAGGTTATAATTGGTATGATGAAGAAATTCAGGATTACAAAATTACTATTAAAGCGAAAGATTTGCCTGAGAAAATTTCAGAAACAAATGAAAGCATTACAAATGAAGTTGTAGGGTGTGCAACGTGCGACCGTGGTTTTAAAATTGGTCCGCTTGAGTTTACGCTTCTACAAAAAATGAATATACCTCTCCCCCATACATGTCTAAAGTGCCGACTTAATTATCGCTTCGGACACTTGAATCCTATGAAATTATGGGAAAGAAATTGCGCAAAGTGTGATGCAAAAGTTACTACAGCATTCTCTCCAGAAAGACCAGAAGTAATCTACTGCGAGAAGTGCTACCAGCAAGAAATGGCGTAGAGTGATATAATATTGATTATGAAAGAAACAAAAATTTGCCAAAATTGTAATAAGGATTTTAATATAGAGGCTGATGATAAATCTTTTTATGAAAAGATGAATGTCCCCTCTCCTACTTTTTGCCACCTTTGCCGAGCGCAGAGGAGATTTGCATTTCGAAATGAGCGAGTACTTTATAAAAGGAAAAGCGATTTTACTGGAGAAAATATTCTCGCGATGTTTTCTGAAGAGTCTGGAGTTAAAGTGTATGAGAATGACATTTGGCAGAGTGACCAGTGGGACCCGATGGAATACGGAGTGGATTATGATTTTGAGAAACCATTTTTTACTCAATTTTTCGAACTTTTTAAAAGAGTTCCCATTCGCAATCGCGGAGTGACCTTTGAAGTGAACAGCCCGTATGCCAATCATGCCACAAGCCCGAAGAATAGTTACTTAGTTTTCAATACAAAAGAGCCAGAGGATTGTATGTATGGCCACGGCATCAATCAGTCTCGTTGGTGTATGGATATTTCTCACATATCAAAATGTGAATATTGCTACGAGGGATTCTGGCTTACGCAATGCAATAATTCCCTTTTTTCATCACAGTGCACAAATTCTTTTAATATGATGTTCTCTAAAAATTGTGTGGGGTGCAATGACTGCTTCGGCTGTGTGAATTTGAGGAAGAAATCTTATTGTATTTTTAATGAGCAATATAGCAAAGAAGAATATGATGAAAAAATAAAATCTTTCAATCTAGGCTCATACAAAAGTCTCGTAGAAATTCGTAAGCAAGTTGCTGACTTCTGGATGAAATTTCCGAATAAATTTATCGAAGGGTTACTCAATGATAATGTGTCTGGTAATTACATTGACCACTCAAAAGATGTATACAAATCAATGCTCGTTCGTGAAAGCCGTAATATGCGCTACTGCCAGTATGTGCAGGAGCTTCCAGGGAGCCAGGATTGCACGGATTTCTCTGTGTGGGGTGATAATAATCAGCTAGTGTATGAATGCCACTCGTGTGGTAGTGGCACTCAAAATATAAAATTTTGTGTACTTTGCCAGGAAAATGTACACGATTTGGAATACTGCATGTTTTGCACTCGTGGATCTGAAAATTTATTTGGATGTGTGAGCCTTCGTAAAAAAGAATATTGTATTTTAAACAAGCAGTACACGAAAGAAGAATACGAAATTCTTGTTGAGAAAATTAAGAAGCAAATGGAGGAAATGCCTTACATCGACAAGACAGGTAAAGTCTATAAATATGGTGAATTTTTTCCAGCAGAGCTTTCACCTGTATCATATAGCACCACTCTCGCACAAGAGTACTTCCCTCTTACAAAGGATGAAGCGAGAAATTCCGGCTATGTGTGGGAAGATGAGATAGAGAGAAATTATAAAGTAGATATTGAATCGGAAGATTTACCTGACCATATTAATGATGTGAGCGATGATATATTGAACAAAGTGATAAGCTGTGCTCACCGTGGCACTTGCAACCAGCTTTGCACAACTGCTTTTAAGATTATTCCTGATGAGCTGAATATGTACCGTAAACTCGGTGTGCCACTGCCACGATTGTGTTCCAATTGCCGTACATTTGAGCGTCTCCAGCAAAGAACTGGAATAGAGTTATATACTAGAAAGTGTATGCATGCAAATTGTGAGAACATTTTCGAAACGGCCTACTCGGAAGATTTGCCGGACATTGTGTACTGTGAATCGTGCTACCAGCAGGAAGTAGCGTAAATAAAAAATCGTTAGGCAGTACCTAACGATTTTTTATTTATTATTTTTTGCTCCAACCCATGCCAACTCGAAAACCATCTGCATCATATCGTGGATAATTTTGTCTTCAATGATGACGGCGATAGGGTGCACTTCATCGAATTTCACAAACTGGACTCTACTGTCTTGGTAAATGATAATTTCTCCTTTGAATGGGAATATCCTTTTGGGTATATATCGAGCCTTGGGTTGGTAGGCACTTTTAATTCCTGTGTGAGTATCTTTAATGAAGCTTTTATCACTGCTGTCATCCGGGATAATTCCACGGGCAGTGATATGCTTGCGTTCTTTAGTTTTTATATATTCTCGGAATGTTTTCCACGGCATGAACTTCTTTAATTCAGTCGTATTGGCGAACGCCCGTAATTCGTAGCCACCCTTTCCTTCCACTTGAGTCATATAGGCTTTTATCACTTCTTCCTTCCCTTCATAAAATGTTACTCTTGGTTTCCCTTCAGAAAGCTTCAGCAATCCCTCGATTTCCGGAGCAATCTTCTTTGCCTTTTCATATGCATCTTCGGCGATATCGATCT
>CAZCFW010000026.1:0-8671 GCA_964498035.1 uncultured Candidatus Saccharibacteria bacterium | reverse complement strand
AATGATATGATCACCATTCTTCCTCCGCTACTTAATCGTTCGAAATACTTCGGTATGCTTTGCTCTACTGCTGTAAGCTCACTGTTCACTGCGATACGGATAGCTTGGAAAGTTTTCGTAGCAGGATTTATCTTGAGCCTCTTATATTCTCTGCCTACTACAGCGTTCACAATCTCCGATAACTCGCCCGTCGTTTTTATCTCCTTCTTCTCCCTTGCCTCTACTATCGCTTTCGCAATCCTTCTTGAATACCTCTCTTCACCAAAACCATAAATAATATCAGCTAATGATTCCTCTCCCCATGTGTTCACCACATCGTGGGCAGTCACATCAGCTTCTCCCGGATTCTTTTTCATAGTCATGAGCAATGGCTCATCACGCATGAAAGAAAATCCGCGACCTTCTTCCTCTAGTTGAAACGAACTTATCCCAAGGTCTAGCATTACTCCATCCAATTTATCGATTCCAAGCTCGTCTAGAACTTTGTCGCCGTTTTGGAATGCACTTTCCTTGAACACTGTGTCGTGAGACATATCCTTCAATTTTTCTTCTGCTCTAGGAAATGCACCTGAATCAAGATCAAGACCAATTATCTTCACACTATCGCCATGCCTCTTCACTATCTCAGCTGTATGACCTCCACCACCTAGTGTGCCGTCTAAAATAATGGCGCCACTCTTGATGTTGAGACCATCAACTGTTTCTTTGAGAAGTACGGAAATATGCTTCATATTAAAGAACGCCAACCTGACCCAATTTCTCTGCTAATGTATCCGCCTGCGTTTCTACAACTTGTTTGTATTTCGCCCAAGCAGATTCATTCCAAATTTCAACACGGTTCTGCACTCCGATCACAGCCACTTTCTCACCGAGCCCTGAACGCTGGCGAAGATGTGGAGGAATTAGAATTCTTCCGTTTGCATCTACATCAGTGTCGACAGCCTGCCCGAACATAAAACGAGAGAATGAGCGATTGTCGCTCTGGAGCATTGAGCTCTCAGAAAGCTTCCCTGAAATGTTCTCCCATTCCTTTTCTGTGAAAAGTGCAAGACAAGAATCGAGGTACGGCGCAACGATTACACGCTTCCCTATTTCTTTACGGAATTTCATCGGTAGTGACAACCGATTCTTATCATCTAGGGTGTGTATGTATTCGCCAATAAGCATTGTATTTATTAAGTAAAATGAAGATTATTTTTCTTTTCCCACTTCATCCCACTTCCCTATATTATACGCCACTTTATCCCACAATACAATCACCAAATCCCACCCTATTCTGTGGATAACTTATAGTTTTTTATTAACATTTACATTTCAGTAGTATTGTTGTACTATTAAGTTTAAATTTATATCCAATAACCCTAAACATAACCCGCTATGGAAAATGATGTTCTAGAAAAAACACTTATCGATGACGTACTGAAAAGTGCGCAATCTGAAAACTTCCTTGAAAATGAAGAAGAAGTTGAAATGGTCAGATTTGAATTAAAAGACAGTATAGAAAACATGTGCAGAAAAATTCAAAACCGTTATCAATTATCAGAAGAAGCAACTCTTCAAAAGCTGAGAGCTAAGAAGAACTTCGGAAAACTTGTAAAGGAAGTTAAAGACAACATGGATTTAATGTTATATTTCAGAGTATCCATAACTGAACATGGCATTGAATTCTACCGTTAATGAGCACCCTTAAATAAAATAGCCCTGCAATTTATTGCAGGGTTTTTCATATCTATTTTATTCCTTTGGTCTCATTATTGGGAAGAATATAACGTCGCGGAGATTTTTCTGATTTGTCATTATAGCAACCAAGCGGTCGATACCAAGACCGAAGCCAGTCATAGGTGGCATACCATGCTCCATAGCTGTGAGGAATCTCTCATCCACTTCCATTGCTTCTTCATCACCTCCATCTTTTGCTTTGCTCTGTGCTTCAAGAAGTTCACGCTGAACAATTGGGTTCACAAGCTCTGCGTATTGATTTGTCATCTCTGCGCCAGCAATGATGAGCTGAGCCACTTTCGCTGTGCCATCCTCGTTTTGCTGAGCGAGAGGTTTGAGATCTCCTGGATAATCGAGCACATATGTAGGATTTATAATTTTCACTCTTGAAGACTTTTTGAAAATAAAGTCGAGCAAATTTCCGCGGCCAGTCTTCTCCATCTCTCCCTTATCCATACCAAGCTCTACACATTTACTTTTTATTTCATCTATAGTTGCTGTCGCCATATCAAGGCCGGCATTTTCTTTTATCAAATCACCGAATTTAACGCGTGGCCAATCCTTTGAGAAGTCTACTTCTGCACCATTTCCTTCCTTGTCATACACTGTGAAAGTATCTGAGCCGATTACGTCCTTCGCTATTCCTCTTAGCATTTCTTCAGTCCATGCCATATTTGATTCGAGGGATTCGTATGCTGCGTACCACTCAAGCATTGTGAACTCTTGAATGTGAGTAGGGTCGGAACCTTCGTTGCGGAAGTTCTTGCCTATCTCGTATATGCGTGGATATCCACCCACTGTGAGAATCTTGTGCTCAAGCTCGATGGAAATGCGTAGGACCATATCCAAATCATAATCATTGTGATGTGTGTCGAAAACTTTTGCCATTGCACCACCAGCTTGATTCTGAAGCATTGGAGTTTCCACTTCTAGGAAATTTTTATTATCTAAATATTTGCGAATATAACTCACGATCTTTGCGCGAGTGATGAAGCGATTGCGAACTTCCTCGTCCATAAGGATGTCGAGATAGCGCTTGCGATAAGATTCTTCTACGTCTTGAAGGCCATGCCATTTATCAGGAAGCGGCAGAAGCGCTTTCGTAAGCATTGTCCAGCTCTTCACTAGGAGTGAATTCTGCTCTGCCTTTGTGACGAAGAGTGTGCCTGTGACTTCTATGAAGTCACCAATATCCACTGCATCTGAGAAAAGTTTAAAAAGCTTTTCTTCTATCTCATCTTTTTTGAAAACGGCTTGGAATTTCGCTGTGCCATCAAAGAGTGATACGAATACGATAGCTCCCTGCCCGCGGATAGACATAATGCGTCCGACAATCGAAATTGATTTTTGTGAATTTTCAAAATCTTTGAAATCTTTTACCACTTCTGCAAGAGAATAATCCCGCACGACATTTGCCGGATACGGGTTCATCCCAAACTCTTTCAAAATATTTAATTTTTCGAGTCTTACACTACGTAGTTCTTCAAGTGAGGCCATATGACTATTGTATCTCAAGTATAGTGTATTTCACAACTCCCTTTGGTGTGGAGATAGAAATACTCGCACCTTTCTCTTTACCGAAAAGTGATTGACCAAGTGGTGAGCGGTTTGAAATCTTGCCAGTAGCCATATCTGCTTCTTCTGCACCTACTATATGAAATGTCATTGGAGTCTTTGAACTATCCTTCTTCACAACTACTGTTGTGCCAACTTCTACTTTTGTAGAGTGAGCCTTTTTCTTGACCACAGTCGCAGACTGGAGCATGTATTCGATTTGATTGATTCTGTCCTCAAGTTTACCCTGATCTTCACGAGCCTGATGGTACTCAGCATTCTCAGACAAATCTCCAAGACTCTTGGCGTATTCCAAAGTCTCAAGTATTTCCTTTCTTCGTGGACCTTTTAGGTGCGCGAGTTCTTCGATCAATGCCTTCTTTTTTTCTTCTGTTATATAGTCCATTTTATGTTTAAATTAATGTGTAAAACTGCCATTTCGTATCCGTCAGTAGCACGTATTATATACGGTATTGAGGTATAAGTAAACCCCTAAAAAGGCAAAAAGAAACTCCGCTCAGCAATTGCTAAACGGAGATCTAAAGTTTCTAAATTTAAGTTGTTTTTAGTTGATTCTCTTAAGTTGAAATACAAGTCTTTCATTTGGTGAAAAGTATTTTTGTGTATTCCTTTCCTCGCTATTAGGGTATGTTAATAATCGCAAGAAATAGGAATCTCTCTTGCAAGGGCAATAGCCTTTACATCGTGTACCATAAGAAAGATCAGTCCGCACTTCTAAAAAATCAATCGGTTTTTTGCCAGCGCATTTAATCGGCTCAATCATAAAATAAGCATTTCCAATACCTAACTGACAAGCACCTGTTATCAAATATTCGGCTGCTGCTTCTGCAGGACATAATGTAACAATGTAGGTAAAATTACCTATCTTTACTTTAGAATTTAGAATTTTTTTCAGCACAACGCTTTTTTCTGTACTTTCTGTAAATCCTAAAGCACTTAAAGTTACTGTAGTTGTCATACACTTCTTGTATAGAATAGAATCTACTTTCCAACCCATATATAAACTATCAAGATAACTTAAAAATTTTTTGGATTTTTGTTGCCTGTATTGTTCAGATTGTATGACTAAAAGTTCTTTTCGCTTTTTTTTGATAGCTATAGAATCTTTATTCAGAAAGAATAAGACACTATCACTATTTTCAAATTTGCCACCGGATTCTTGCACTCTATCTGTAAGAATCTGACTAGTGTAATACTTACCCAAATTAATGGAAGCAAAACACTCTAAATTGTATGGATTTTGCCCCCTCGCAATGGGGCCAACTGCGAGCATTACAATAATTGTAATGAAAACGATAATCATCTTTTTGGTATACATAATTAAAGGTCTTCCGCACAAACCAAATATTTAGTTTGTCTGAAAAACCTTTAATTATTCCTAAAAACAACTGTCAAAGAACGCTATATCTATATATTATAGCATAAATAAACCTATTTTGTCAATAGGTAAAAATCCTTTATTTTATATATTCCGGAGCGTAGACGCTCATGTATTCGAGTGTCTCGGCCATGACGCGTGTAGCGTTACCAGAGGCGGCTTTAGGACCGCGTTCCATGAGGACGGCGAAGGCGTAACGAGGGTTCTTGTATGGGAAGAAGCCGATGATCCAAGAGTTTGTGTTTGTGTTGCCATAGCCCACCTGAGCAGTTCCAGACTTCGCTGCAACTTCCACTCCTTTCACATTGAGCGCAGTACCCGTCCCCTCTGTGACTACTTGCCTCATACCTTCGTGTATGACTTGCATCATTTCTTTATTTACATCTATCACAGTCTTCTTCTCCTCCATACTATCATCGCGGTAAAGCACATGAGGAGTTTGTAGTGTGCCAAATGTAGCTATACCGCCAACAGCGCGTGCCATTTGAATAGGAGTGACTTGCACACCATACTGACCGATGGAGGTGTTGTAAGTATCTCCCACGCGCCATGGATCACCCTTGAAAGTTTTCAGCTTCCATTCTGGTGTTGGGATTATTCCAGCTTTCTCTCCACCTAGATCAATCCCAGTTTTCTGTGTTATGCCAAATTTTTGCAAATATAAATCAATATTTGTAATTCCTAAACCTTTCTGATCTTGATAGCCTCCACCTATTTCATAAAAGTAAACGTCAGAAGACACAGCAATAGCTTCTCTCATATCCACATAGCCGAATACTCCGTGGTCGTTGAACACTGTCTTCTTATCTTTGAAATATGGATTTTGAATTTCAATTTTTCCGTTAGAATAAATCTGTTTGAATGGAGTGATCACATTCTCCACAAGCGCTGCATAGCCGATGAATGGCTTCACGATAGATCCCGGAGTGTAGAGTCCTTGAGTGGCACGATTGAGGAAAACTTTCCTTTTATCATTTATATATCCATTTACTAATTTTCTATCTGCTCCTTTAGACAAAATTCCAGAATTGTATTCTGGGTAGCTTGTGAGTGCTAGTATCTCACCATTATTCACGTCCATTATCACACCAGCCCCACCGGAGAATGATGCACTCCCTGCCATTGCGACGATGGATTTGTGTAGTGTAGCTTGCACCCCAGCATCTATAGACAAATATAAGTCACTACCGTGAGCTGGCTGAGATACTGTATTGTCAGAAATAATATTCCCTTTCACATCTCTCTCAGAGATATGCACTCCGTTCTTACCTTTCAAATTTGTATCATAAAGTTTCTCCACACCATCCTTGCCGAGGAAATAATCTTGCCAATAATTTCCTTGAGAATCCTTTGCTGGGTAGCTCACATAGCCGAGCAAGTGAGAAAATCCACCTTCTTTTATGTATTCACGAGTGGGGGCAATCAAGCGGTCAGAATCTTCACCCCAAGAATTCCATACTAATTTCTTTCCACTTCTATCGTATATGATTCCACGGTCAGCAAAGATTGGTAATTTTACAAGGACATTATTCTGACTCTTTTTCAGATACATTTCCCCACGAGCAATCTGCAAATTGCCTAGTTGAGTGATAAATAAAATACCAATAAAAATAAAAAATCCTGATAGTAAAAATACAGACCTCTTGGGAATAGGCTTTTCTAAGCGACCTTCAAATTGCTGTTTGTTGAAGTGCGGCAAATTCTGAGAATCCAAGAATATCTCATCTGGGTCCACAAAACTATATGAAGTTTTTCTGCGTTTTCTAAATATCATTATTTCTTATAAAAACATACTTTTTAATAACAGTCAGAAAATAATAGATTAATATAATTACAATCGGAAAATACAAGTCGGAAGTAAGGAGGCTATGCCCTTTATAAATGTATAGAACCTTAAATAAAATCGTGAAAATCACACTTTCGTAAAATTGGTCGAAAAGATATACTCCTGCCACACATAATACAAGTACTACCCACCAAGGTAGCAAAAAGACTGATAGTAGCAAAATGCAGTCGAAAATTACTCGATTCATATGTGCATTATATGCTAGGGCACACTTAAAACCAAATATTTTAACGTCTTATTTTGCGGTAGATGAACCTTAGAACCAAGAAGAGCAATACAACACTGATCCCGTAGAATACAGCCTTATTTGTAAAGATAAATGATGCACATGTGAGGAAAAACAGCTCCACATAAGCTATTGGCTTTTCTGTGCCAGAAAGAGAACTTGCTGTTTGTTTTGGATTTTTGTCTGACTTACTTGTACTTGATTTTGATACTGGTTTTTCTAAATCTAGAATTTGCTTTTTAGCTTTTACTATATTCTCATCAATAGTTACTCTTGTGTCCTCGCGGTAATTATCAACCTTTGAAGCTATATCATTTACTGGTGCTGCTACTTGCGCTGGAAGTGATTCACTTACCTTCTTCGCAATAGTATCTACTGGAGTATCAGAGCCTAGGATTACAGATTCTTTTTTTGAAATGGAAATTTTATTACTTTCTGCATTGTTGTCTAGAATTGCAAAACTTGTCGTCACTCCTCCTACCACAGATGAGGACTTGGTAATTCGCGCACTTATACTATGGTCTCCCGCAGACACTTTCCAAACGACAGATACTTCCTTTATACTCTCTGGTGAGACTTTCACATCTCGTGATCCTAAGAGTGTAGTGCCATCATAAAATTCCACATGAGAGCTAATCTCACTACTACTACCATTCCAAATAGCTGTGTAAACCTTCACACTCTCACCTTCCACTTTTGGAGTTTGTGAATACCAGATCGAATTCTCCACGAAGCCGACATTGTCTAGAGCATGAGCTAAAGTACTACTTCCAAATGAAAATATTAAAATTAATATAAAAATTTGGAAATATCTTTTCATGAAAATATTATATCACAATTATAAGCCTAATATATAGTCGCCTACTTCGTACGCTTGGCCAGCTCCAAGAGTGACGAGGATGTCTTTCTCTCCGAGATTTAGATTTTTTACAAATTCTTCTGCCGACTTGAAGTCAGTAAATGCGATTGCATCCACGCCGTTCTCCAGGATTTTATCCGCGAGGATCTGCGGTGTGATAGTGCCATCATCCACCTCACGAGCGAAGTATATTGGGAGAACTAGAACTTTATCAGCATCAGCAAAGCAGCTAGCAAATTCCGGTAGGAGCGCCTTTGTGCGAGAGAATAAATGTGATTGAAAGACTATCGTAATCTTCCATCCATCACCCTTGGGGTAAAGCTCACGGAAGCCTTGAAGGCAAGCAGTGATCTCAGCTGGGTGGTGCGCATAGTCATCGTAAACTTTTGTGCCACTCAGTAATGTTCCTTTATATTCAAATCTTCTCCAAGTTCCTGGGAAGTTGGCAAGTGCACCGTCTACATCACTGCTTTCAATAGGAATAATGGATCCCACTGCACGCGCAGCTGCTGCGTTCTTCTTATTGTGAGTGCCGGGGATTTTTAATTTCAAATTCTCATCGAAGAATTCTTGATAGTCCACAACTTTCGCATTTATCCCTTCCACTACATCTTTTATATTTTTATCATTTACATTACATACTACAAATCCATCGGCTGGGACGGCCGTTGCAAGCTCGCGGAATGCACTCTTTATGTCTTCTATATCCTTGTAATAGTCTAAGTGGTCAGCGTCGATATTTGTAATCACGAGAACTTTTGGATTCACTTGGAGGAATGACCGGCGATACTCACACGCTTCCACCACGAAATATTCACTCTTGCCGCAAATAAAATTAGTTCGAGTTTGTTTCGCAGAAAGTGCAAAATCTTCGCTCTTTACCCTCTCTCCGGGGGCTCCGACGAGACTCAGATTTTCCTCTTTCTGCTTCACGTTTACCTGAAGCAAACTTCCTATAATCACGCTTGGGTCCTTTTTATTATCCATTAGTATTTGCGCTATCATGCCTGTGGTCGTCGTTTTGCCGTGAGTGCCAGAAATGGCAATCGTGTATTTCCCTGCGCTCAC
>CAZCFW010000025.1:0-9001 GCA_964498035.1 uncultured Candidatus Saccharibacteria bacterium | reverse complement strand
CAATAGCCACGGCCGTGGTTATTGTGATAGTAAAGACTTTTTACTTTTTGTATTGTATTAGTTTGCCGGCTTCGATTTCTATCTTTTCTGCTTTGCGCAGATTCTTCAGAATCTTCTTCGGGAAGAGGTCGTAATGCTTGATCCTATCGAGTTCTTCATCAATACCAAAAAGATTCTCTTCTGAAGTTGCCCAGTCGTCCTTAAAGATATTTAAATTAAGCGGCACTGAGTATGAGCGAAGAGTCTTCACGCCAGAGTCCAAGTAATATTCATGGAAATATGAAAGTGCGAGCTCGCGAATAGTTTTGTAAATAGGATCGCGATAGCGAAGCACTGCGTGATTGGTCTTGGAAAGTGCACCCCAGAAACCATCCACCTTAAATGGCATTATTATATGCTCGAGATCTGCCTTCGTCGTCTTAAGATGCATAAGAAGTGGCTTGTGCCCGTGGAGCGAGAGTATGTATGCTCCGAGAATCGCACCCTCAATGCAGTGCGCATTCCCTTCCCGTATAACTCTTATGGGGCTCTTCACAGTGTCCTTGCCATTGTGCTCGAAATTATTATTTAGACCATTAAGAAAATCCTGCACCTTAGCTGGTGTGTTTAACTTTTTAAACAATGCTATTTCTTTTTTAGAAAATTTTTCCACTTAATAAAATAAATTTTTCTAGTTTATAAAACTAGCTATATATATTCTGTGCATCTTTCAGTAATGAATTCACTTTTCCTTTTATGATAGATATTGGGAAAATAGCTATACTTATCCCAAGCCAAATAATTAAAATAATGATAGGTAATCTTCTGCGACTCCTATAACGAGACATCATAATAAGTGAAAGTGCACATAAAAATGCGAGACCGTATTCAAGTTTCTGTGCCAACTGATAGGAACCATTTGGCAAATCAAAGGAATTATTGATCAGGGAAATATACAACCACAACACTAACTCAATGAGAATAAAAAAAGATGCAAAAAGGATTCCAGTATTCCTTCTCCTTCTCTGCTTCTTCTTCGCTTCAGCAATAAGAATATCCATTGCTCCATCTGGCAAAACTGAACCACCGATATCTTTTATGTTAAAATCATTCATATTTTAAAATACTTAAAATTATCCTTACTTCTCGCCTTTTAGGATTATTCTTTCCTCAAATCCACCACGCTCTTCTTTTTTCTTTTGTTTTACTTCCTCTACATTTGCATATTCTGGAAGTTTCTTTAATGCTTCAATTACTTCAAGCACGTCAGCTAGTTCTTCCACGCTACCATCACCCTCAAATTCCCTAGCCTCTTCTCCAAGTTTCTTAATTAGTTCGATTTTATATTCTTCAGGACTGGCAACCCTCTTCTCATAAGAAATATTCTTACCATCAAGCATTTCTGGTATCCTATCTCGAACTAATTTATTATACTTTTCCATAGATTACTTACTTCCAGTTTTAATCACGTGTTCTACAAGAGTGTGAGTGTAGCCCATTTCATTGTCGTACCAAGCGAGGACTTTTACGAGATTGCCACCGACGACGCGAGTCATAGCGAGGTCTGCGAGAGATGCATGACTTTCACCTAGGATGTCTGAAGATACGAGAGGGACATTTGTAACTGCAAAGACTCCTTTCCAGCGATCTTCACTTGCAGCTTTCGTAAGGATAGCGTTCACTTCCTCGGCTGTAGTACTACGCTTCGCTATGAATGTGATATCCACAATAGATCCTGCTGGTACTGGTACGCGAATGGAAATTCCATCGAAGAGTCCATCGAGCTTTGGATACACTTTACCCACTGCGATAGCTGCACCCGTGGAAGACGGCACGATGTTCTGAGCTGCTGCGCGGCCTTCACGAAGATCCTTCTTCGAAGGACCGTCTACAAGTGCTTGAGTGCCTGTGTATGCGTGAGTAGTGTTTAGGAGTGCTTTCTCAATCCCAATAGCCTCATCAAGAATTCCGATAAGTGGGCTTGAAGCATTTGTAGTACAAGAAGCATTTGAAGTGATGTCGCATGTACCAAACTTTTCTTCATTTACTCCAAGAAGAATCATCTCACCTGGGACTGTTCCATCGCCTTTACTTGGTGCTGAGATCACAACCTTGCGAGCACCTTGATCGATGTGGAATTTAGCTTTCTCATATGCAGTGAAGAGGCCTGTGGACTCCACAACTACATCAATATTTAAATCTTTCCAAGGAAGCTTGGTAGTATCTTTCTCACCGATGAATTTAACCATTTTGCCATCGATAGTCATTCCGCCTTCTACAACGGATACATCATGACCCCATGTGCGGTACACAGTGTCGTATTTGAGGAGGTATGCGAGTGATTCTAGTGAGCCGAGGTCGTTTACTGCGACTATCTCTATCTCTGGCCTCTCCCAAGCAATCTTGAGAAATGCTCTTCCAATACGACCAAAACCGTTAATAGCAACCCGAACCTTTTTCTGTTCTTCTTTAGATTTAAATAATTTCATATTTTTATTATATCATAATATTTAATTGAGTTTAAATATATTAAAGTGTGTACACCGATAGACATTTGAAGGGCTAAATAATCAAATAAGAAAAAAGATATATAGAAAATAAGAAAACTATGCAGAATATGCCTATAATAATATTTTTTACCTTATCATTGAATGAATATACAATCGCTGAAATTATATAAGACACAAATAATAACATCGCGACATTCAGCCAAATATTAATATTCAAAATGTCAGATACAATCCTGATTCTATCGAATTTTGTAACTACAAATAAAAATTGAATATTGAATATATTTAATATCGTCAATAGTATTTTTCCTATTGTGGGTTTTACAATTTGATAATCCATATATTTATCCGCTAACATATTCAAATCGTGGGCCTTTGTAATCAGGCTTTTCAACATGCTCTTCAAATAGTGAGAGTGGGCGGACCCAAACTTTCCAACCGTCATGAGTTAAATCCGTAATACGCTCATAAACGACCAGCCATTCTTCAGTCTCACTACTTTTTGCAAGAGTTACGATTTTATACATGTCTCCCTTGAAGTGCTTATATATTTGACCTGCTTTAATTTTAGTTTCCATAAATTTTATTGTGATATTACTGGAACGGGATCAGCTGGTGATTCTTGATACTCTTTTACAACAAAATTAACAACAGATTTGATATTAGTTTTATAAACATCATTTTCGCCCCAAATATTATTGTCCGTAACATAAACTGGAGTACATGCTTTTAAACGTTTACATGAAGCATCTACAGTACCAAAACCAACATTACACTCTGCTTTCTCTTTCATTTTTTGATCTAAGATTATTTCTCCACCTTCATAAGCGTTTGGTTCCACTGTATAAACTTTTACATTATCTAGAATACATTGCTCAATCTTTCCATTAAAAGGGTAATTATAATCAAGAATTGCTGTTTCAAGATCAGTCTGTTTTAATTCACTATTAAATAGTGGGTTTGTATCTTCAAGTTTCTGATATTTATCATCGAGCTTTTTAATAGCTTTATCTGTTTCCTTACCGAAAACTCCATCAACAGCTTTTGTATACACTCCTTCATCTTTAAGAAGCTGTTGAACAGCCTTTACTTCCATAATATCTTTTTTATTTGGTCTAAGTTCTGAGAGAATTGTTGTCCAGTCCACTTTTGCACTTTCTGTAAAAGGTGTCTCTACTAATTCACCTTCAGGTTGGACACATTCGTATGAGATTTGGTCATAAACTTCACCTACTTTACCTGATGCGTCTGACCAAGCTACTTCTTCATATGCATAAGGACGTAATGCTAAGGTATTTGGATACACACGTCGACAAAATTCTAGCTTATCATGCGCTGCTCCATATGAAAGTGTAGGGTCAGCGTGCCACTTTTTATCAGCCACAGACCAATACATATTTAGAGCACCCCAATGACTCATCATGCGAGGTACTGTATCTAGTGGAGTGGGCTGAGTCGCAGTTATTTCAAAAATATTATTCATAGCATTTGCCGTAGGTTCATCAAGTTCCTCAGTGCGCAATAACCCATGAGTAGTCTGGAAAAGCATTAATGATTGTGGAAATAAGTGGTACCAAGTCCATCTTAAATGCCCTGTAATATATAGAGCCATGTGAAAACTATCACGCTGTGGGTTAGATACTGCTAATGTATCTAGAGTTTGTGGAGATTTTAATTTTTCTAGACTAACGAGAGGGTCATTTAATTTTAGAGCGTAAACAGTACTGAAACTTATAATCATTATTAATAATATTGAGAAACCTAATATAATTTTCTTCATACACACATTATACGCTTAAAAAGGAAAATACACAGAGTGACCTGTGTATTACTTCCATCCATATTTAAGCTAGGAGTTCTCTAAGTATTTTCTGCACCATGGCAGGATTTGCGGAGCCTTTAGACTCTTTCATAATCTGACCGACTAGGGACATAAGAGCATTGTCTTTACCACCTTTGAAAGTTGCCACAACTTCAGGATTTGCATCGATAATCTTCTGTGCCATTTCTTTGAGTGAGCCTTCGTCGTTCTTCTGGAGCATATCCTTCTCTATCGCAATCTGCATAGGGCTTGCGTCTAAAGTTACGATCATAGCAAGGATATCTTTCGTGGAACGAGAATTGATCTTGCCTTCCACTGCCATACTGATGAGCTCAGCGAAGTTCTCTGCACTTGGCAACTTTATATTAACATTTGCTTTCTTGAGTCCAAGGTAATCTGAAGTAATGTAGTTTGAAGCAGTCTTGATGGCGTCTTTATTATTTAAAATCTTCGCAACATTTTCGAAATAGCTACCAAGCTCTATATCCGTCACGTAGCTTTCAATATCTTCAGCTTTAATTCCATAGTCATTTGCATAACGATTACGCTTACCTTCTGGAAGTTCTGGGATAGTGTTCTTCAGAGCTTCCATATCATATACTTTTGAAAGATAAAACTTCGAAAGATCTGGATCTGGTAAGTAGCGGTAATCCTCGGCAGTTTCCTTTGTGCGCTGAGAGAAAGTCTTGTTCTTATCATCATCCCATCCGCGAGTTTCCTTCACTATTTCACTTTCTTTTCCTTCTTCCCAAAGTGCGATCATTCTCTTCTCTTCAAATAGTGCGGCTTTCTCGGCTGAACGAAATGATGCAATGTTCTTCACCTCTACAGGCACGCCGAGTTTATCTTTATCAGGTGATACAGAAATGTTCACTTCCACACGCATCTGACCTTTCTCCATATTGGCATCAGACACTCCGAGGTAGCGGAGCACGAGCTGGAGTTCCTTTGCAAATTTTACAAGAGTATCTGTGTCGTGAATGACTGGCTCAGTCACAAGCTCCATAAGAGGCACACCTCCGCGATTGAAGTTTACAAGTGAAGCTCCAGCTTTGTGTGATGATGTGGCAGTGTCTTCCTCGAGGTGCACGCGAGTCACATCGACGCCGGCAAGTTTGCCACCTTTCACTATCGGATATTTGAGCTGAGAAATCTGATACGCCTTCGGAATATCTGGATAGAAATAATTCTTTCTGTCGAATTCTGTGAAGTCTGCAATAGTACCGCCGAGTGCCATACCCACACGCACGACACTTTCCATCGCCTTTTTGTTTGGCACGGGAAGTGTGCCAGGATGCGCCATGCACACTGGGCAAATATTGTAGTTTGGTCTCTCCTCTTCAGGATCGTTCTTACAACCACAAAACATTTTACTTAGAGTGTTGAGCTCCGCGTGAATTTCAAGACCTATTGTTGTGTAATATTTCTTTTCCATACTATATATATGAGTGTAGCCTATTTATCTTGTATACGCAAAAGCTTCACAAGCTCATCCATAAATGCCTTCACTGACGCATCGTCATAGAGCGAGAGTACATATACTGGTTTCTTCAATTTCATAAATTCCTTAAGTCTTTTATCTATGATCTTCTTATCACTTACTACATCTGTCTTCGTAAGGACAATTATTTCTTCTTTCTCATCGAGACCGTCGCCGTAAGATTTGAGTTCATTGCGGATCTCTTTGTAAACTTTCATCATGTCTTCCCCATCAACGCCATTCTCAAATGACACTAAGTGTGCAAGCATTTTCGTGCGAGTAATATGGCGAAGGAATTTAGTACCAAGGCCCTTACCTTCACTTGCACCTTCGATAAGTCCTGGGATGTCTGCAATGATGAATTTATGAAAATCTCCGAGATTTGGATCAAGCGTTGTAAACTGATAACTACCGATCTTTGCATGAGCATGAGTGATTGCATTTAGGAGTGAACTCTTGCCAGCGTTTGGAAGACCGATGAGTCCGATATCGGCGAAAAGGTGGAGTTCTATCTTGAAGCTTCCTTCCTCACCGTCTTTACCTTTCGTCGCTGTAGTCGGAGTAGTATTTATAGAACTTTTGAATTGCTCATTGCCGTATCCACCCACGCCACCTTTTAAGAGTAATTCTTTCTGACCAATCTTCGTGAGCTCCACCGAAGCACCGTTCTCTACGTTGGTAATAATAGAGCCAACTGGTAATTCTAATATCAAATCTTTACCATCTTTGCCATGGCGACTTCCTCCAGCACCCGGCTCACCAGCGCCTGATTCAAATTCTTTTTTGTTTTTATATTTTGCGAGAAGGTTTATGTCTTGGACAGCTACGGCAAACACACTTCCGCCGCGACCTCCGTCGCCACCATTTGGTCCACCTTTGTCGATAAATTTCTCACGACGCCAGCGCACGACACCGTCGCCTCCGCGACCTGCTTTTGCATTTAATTTTATTTCATCTATAAACATAATTTAATTCTTCAGTGCTTTATCTACTAACTCCATTATGGATTCTTTACTATTTGCTACTACGAGGAACCTTCCATTGTGGCAGAAACTAGCTCCTTTCACCCCCGAAACTTCTTCTAGAGCTTGATCTCTCTTGCCTGCCCAAGCCTCTGGAAATGGCTTCCTGTTCTCATATGAATATTTCTCCTTTCGGACACATTCAGCTCTCCATTTGCCATCCTTAGGTGATATTATATAGAGAGGCTCCTTATAGCTATCTATAGTCTCCTTCCAAGGATACTGACTATTTAGCACTATAGCACGTTTATCGGCAGAATTATCATATGCAGAAGTTACTATTGATTTAGCTTCCATTGCGTCTGTGGCACGAATGATCTCACGCTTGATAATGCTTTTTGCAATCTCTACACATTTAAAAAATGGAGTATCGTAATCTTGAGCTTCTTTCCAAGTAGGTCTAAGTGAGTAGAACATAGACTGAATTAAATACAAAGACGCTTCGCCGTTTAATTTGAAAATATCCACACCATTATCATCGGCATCGACAGGTTGGACAAGCTTCACTTCGATAATATCCGCTGCTTCTTGACTACCACAGACAGCTTTACCATACTTCTTCCAGACAAGGCCAAATGCCGCATAAGGCACACCATTTGCGCGTTTACCTGCGCCACCTTCTTGGTGATGATCAAAACGATTTGTATTTTCATCGTGGATTCCACCGACATCATATACATAGTCACCTTCTGCGAAAAATTTTTCATCGCGAGTGCGGACCACTTTAACATTGTCATTGAGTAAAATTGACAATGTGGCAGTAGAGAAAACATCATCGGCATGATATGTACCGCTATGTGTAACTAGTAATTTTTTCTTTTTAAATATATTCATAAGATTTTATTCCTCTTTACCTACTCCAGTAATAATTTCTAATAAGAAAGAAATGATGCGCTCGATAATAAAAAAAGCAATAAAGAATAATATTATCAATCCTAAATACTTCCTTATGTCACGTCCGACAGAAAGTGCTGTATAACTAAATATTGAACCGATAGCTAGCATTACAACTGCCCATAAAAACAAAGAAAATGATTCAGCTTTTATATATGTCTTTAATTTCACGCGCTTATAACCTGAATAAATGAGTGTGAACCAATTGAGCCCGAGAATGAAAAAGCGTGAAATAAAAATTGACCAGAATGGACGCTCAGCAAATTTTGGCAAAAAGTAGAAAATTTTACTCTCTGTCATCTTTATGAAAGCCCTTTTAGAATGGTGCTTTTCCAAATAGTAGCCGATTGAATATCCGATAGTCGACTTCGTGAATCCACCTAAAACTGTAGCTATAAATGCGAAGAGTATATTTATAGAACCTAGATGGGCAAAAATACCGGCAAGGATTACGACGATTTCACCTTCAATAATAACTCCTAGAAAAATTAGAACATATGCTCCAATAGCATACATCTCGACGAAGTTTTGTAAGAAGTTAATTGATAGCATATATTACAAATCGAAACGAAATACCTTTGTGATGAGCCAGTTTAAGAGTGACACGATAAATGCACCCACAACCGCTGCTGTGAATGTCTTCACAGAGAAGCCGTTTATCACACCATTACCGAGATACCAAAGCACCGCACCGTTTACAATGAGAGAAAACAAGCCGAGCGTGATGATGTTGAGAGGCATTGTGAGGATGTTGATAATAGGCTTCAAAAACATGTTGAAAAGTGTGAGACATGCACCCACTATGAGAGCGACCCAAATAGGACTGACTGTGATACCACCAATAAGCTTAGTAGTACCCCAAATCGCGACCGATAGAATTATCCAATGTAAAATTATTTTCATCTTAATTAAAATTAATTAATAAATTAAACAAAAACTTCATCGACAACTGCTTTCACCATAGCTCCATCGGCTTTGCCTTTGAGCTCTGTCATAACTTCTTTCATAAACATTCCCTTCTTTGTAAGATCCACAGCACCAGACTTTGCCAATATTTCTTTCACAACTTTCACTACTTCATCCTTTTCCATAAGTTTAGGTAAGTACACTTCTAGCACCGCAAGCTGAGCTTTGTCCTCATCGGCTAGGTCTTGGCGGCCACCAGCTAAGAATTGCTCGATAGCATCCTTTCTTTGCTTAGCGATACGAGTAATAACCTTCAAACAATCTTCATCGGAGAGCATTTCTTGAGGTGTGTGACCAGTAGCCACAAGCTCATTCATAAATGCAGTTG
>CAZCFW010000024.1:0-9666 GCA_964498035.1 uncultured Candidatus Saccharibacteria bacterium | reverse complement strand
TCCGTATTCGCCTATATGCGCGAATAAAAGATGGGATGATTAAGGAGGTGGAGAATCTTCATAAGAATGGGCTTTCTTGGAAGCGCTTAAATGACCTTGGTCTTGAGTACAGATATGTAAGCGGATATATACAGAGCGGTGAATATATTAAGAACGATGAAATAAATGCCGTCTTAAAACAAGACTGGGTGCAAAAATTAAATTCAGAAATCTGGCACTATGCCAAGCGCCAAAAAACTTGGTTTAAAAGAAACAAAGATGTAATTTGGATAGATCCTCGCGAAGTTTACGAGAAAGCCAAAGCCCTCTACAAAATCAAAAAGTTTTTAGAATAATTATTTCTGACCCAAGACACTAATCCAAGTTACATCTTTTCTCCCATGAGGATCTGGCCGTAGGGATGAATAGATAATTTTAAATCCTTGATTTTTCATCAGGCCTATTACTTCCTTTTTACTAAAATATGTATAGAATCTTTCGTGACCACCAGATAATTTTTCTTTTACATATGCCTCACCTTTACCCTTCTTTACATTTATGTAAACATACCCGCCCGGCTTTAATACTTTATTAAAATTCTTTAGAGCTTTTGACACATCCCTTCTCTTTAAATGTAAAAGTACAGCTTGAGCCCAAATAGCATCAAATGATTCGGTGGGAAAATCTAACTTAAGAACATCCATTACTTTAAAATTTGCAGTAGGCACTTCTTCCTTTGCAATATCAATAAACACATGAGACATATCAATCCCAATTAAATTAAAACCTTTCTTAACGAAATATTTTGAATCTCTTCCTCCTCCGCAACCCACATCAAGAATACTTGATTTTTTCGAAAGTATTTTTGAAAATTCTTCTCGCTCTGGTGGAGTAACTTTCAATGAATCAGAATAGTATTTTCTTCCTAAAGTATTATAAACATCTATTGTTTTTTGGTAAGAAAATTTAGGCATTATTTTCAATTTTATTTAAATATTTCAAAACTACTGCGACGGATCTATCTTCTTTCATTTGGTCACTAATTGCCAGATTATATAATTCATCTCTTGTAACTTGAACTGTTTCTATCTTCTCGTGTTCTTCAAGCTTCTGCCCTACTTCTTCGTATTTATTTACTACGAAGTAATACAAATCCCAATCGAAGCTTCCTCCGCATTTAGATATGGAGAGTAGTTCTATTTCAATTGGTTTTATACCAGCTTCTTCTATACCCTCCTTTATCGCTGTTTCTCTAGCTTTTTCTAGAATTTTTTCAGAATTATTTTCACCTTTTAAAAATTCATTGTATTCAGTAAGACTGTCGAAAACTTTGCCACCAGGCAAGCGGTAATCGAGCCCTATACTGTGCCTTTCTTCTTTTGTTATGAGGAATCCACCACTTGGAGTCTTTATGAGTAGCCTTACTCCTGGAGCCCTGCGCCCTTTCTCGAGAATTAACTCTTTGCCATTCGAAATGACAGTCTCATGGACGACTTCAATCATTTTCCCTTGATAGACTATTTCCTCATTATTTTTATTCATATATCTATATTTTCATATAATTACCTAGTAATAGAATCGCAAATAATTTCTTTTATAATAATTTATTCGATAAATCCACCACTTTGATGATTCCATAAATCTGCGTATGTACCTTTTAATTCTAATAATTCAGCATGAGTTCCTGTTTCCATAATTTTTCCTTCTTTTAGAACAATTATCCTATCCATTTTAGCAATAGTAGAAAGTCTGTGTGCAATTACAAGCGAGGTTTTATCTTTCATAAGTTCATTAAATGATTCCTGAATATATGCTTCACTAACACTATCAAGAGAACTTGTGGCTTCATCTAAAATAAGAATTGGAGAATTTTTTAGCATTGCGCGAGCGATTGCAATACGCTGACGCTCTCCTCCTGAGAGCTTCACTCCACGCTCGCCAACAAGTGTATCATAACCTTGGGGAAGATTAAGAATAAATTCATGTGCGTGAGCTTTCTTTGCTACTCTCTCTACTTCCTCATTTGTTGTCTTCACATTACCATAAAGAATATTCTCACGGATAGTTCGGTGGAACAAAATTGATTCTTGTGGCACATACGAAATAGTAGATCGTAAATCTTCTTGAGTAATACTGCGAATATCTTGCTCATCAATGGTGATTTTCCCATCAGTCACATCCGAAAATCGCATGAGAAGTTTGGTAATGGTTGACTTACCGCCACCAGAATTACCTACTAGCCCAATTCTTTCACCGGGTTTAATATCAAAATTGATATTGGAAAAGACATCCACTCCCTCAGTGTATTTAAATGAAACTGAATCAAATTTAATATGACCTTTGTTTATTACAAGTTTTTCTGGATTCTCCGGGTCGAGAATATCTGGTACAGTATCGAAAATTTCTACAACTTCCTTCATATCGGTCAAAGCTTTCATTGTCTTCGTCATAGCTTTACCGAGATCCCACAGAATATCTAGGAGTACAATCACGTAGGTCTGGACTAGCACGATTGTCCCTACAGAAACTGCGTTCGTCCGCCATAGGTATATACACAAGTACAGCACAGAAATCTGTAATACTGCCATCATAATGGCCTGTGCTAAATTCTGATAGTTCCCGAAAAACCATGCGTGGATTCTTTTCCGTTCTTCACTTGTAGTGGATATTTCAAACCGTTTCTGTTCATAGCGATGATTTCCAAAAATTTTAATATTGAGTGCGTTCAATATTGCATCAGAAAGATAACCAGTCACTTTCGAATCCGCTTCAGCTTCTATGGCATCTAATTGTATTTTCTTTCTGATAAATATAAAAGTAACGAAAACGTAGATAAGAGACCAAATAAAAAATAATAATCCGAGAATAGGGGCTTTGATGAAGAGAACTACCAGTATTCCGAAAAGTGTTAGAAAGGCAAAATATATTTGATAACTTATCGCATCGCCAAGTAGCTCGAAAGATCGTATGAATCGCTTCGTTTTTGCAACAATACTACCAGAAAAATTATTCGAAAAAAAAGTGTATGAATGCTTGAGTAAGCGATTGAAGGTGAGGTCATAAAGCTCTTTCATTACTTTACTTTCAAATATTGATACACTGAAATCTCCAATACGATATCCAATGTTATAAATCACCACAATCACCACGAATGTGAGGAATAGGTTGAGTGCCTTTCCATACATTAAATCTGGAGAAATTCCAGAAGTAAATAGATCTATAATGTCTTTATAAATGTAGGGACGGATGATGTTACCAAAAATAATACCGATTCCATAGCCGATAAAAATAAAAGACATTGAAACCTTGTGCTTTTTCGCTTCAGGCCATATATACGATAATATTCGAGAATATGTTTTCATATAGGATACCCCTTCTGTTCTGGATTGTTATTTAAGTAAGAATCGTAGTGTGGAAACTAGACGAATCTTTTTGTATTCAGGTGATCCTGGATCTTTGTCCACGATATCGAAGACTCCTTGATTACCACGCACTATTCCTCCTACCTTTGATCCGGAATTTGTAGCGAATTGTGCAGCTGTATCGCGAGCGTTCTTTATAGCTTCTGCAAGCATATCTGGCTTCACACTATTTAAATCAGAGAAATTAAATGCGATAGAATTCTGAGTGAGCACCACACCACTCTTCACGAGCATTAGAGTCTCGCTTGAGCTCTTCTTTGCAAGGTCAACCTTGTTTGTATACACAGATATTTGATTTGTAGAGTTGTAACGGAACGCAGCATCCTTGTATGTATCTTGGTAGATATTTGCAGGAGCCACATTTATTTCTGCATCTTCGAAACCTTTATTCTTTAGGAATGTCTTAATAGTAACTAAATTCTTTTCTATATCGCCATAAAGTGCATCGATACTGTTTGACTTCACTTCGAAGTTCATAGACCAGATAGCAGTGTCTGACTTCACTATCTTCTCAGAGAGTCCTTTTACCTCCACATATGCTCCTTGATCAGAGAAATTTTTAGCCGCGACTAAACCGATAAAAGCCATAACTACGATAGCTACACTGATAAATATCTTCCCACTTCTTTTAGTTGTTTCCATAGGTATAGTATAGCACAGATAAGGATTTTATGGTTGAGAGTGATAATTAGCCAATATATTTATTTTTTTCTGCAATCATATGTGTATTCATATGCTCCATAAGCACCATGAGAACTATAATCTCCTTTTACCCAATTATTTTTTTCATACAAATTAGCTGTATCTCCCTTTATTGTATTTACAAGTTTACCTAATGCATTATTCTTTTCCAAAAAATTATTTACTGATTTTAATAATTTAGTACTTATACCTTGTCCACGCTCAGAAGGGCCAACAAATAAACCACTAATATCATAAACATCTTTATCTATGAGCGCAAGAGTAACAAATCCCACTTCCTTTGAATCAATAGTGCAGCTAAATCTAGTAATCTCTCCAGTTCTTAATTCTTTTATGGAAGGAAGCTCCTCTTTAGTTGTGTTTTTTAGAATTTCATTCATATAAAAATTATATCATATATTAGTAAGGACGGTCCTTACTAACATAAGGCTTAATTTTGTTTAATAGTTTTTTCCCTATCATGACGATACATCCCAATAATAAGTGCAACATAGCTAATGATATCATTTACAAAACCAGAATATGAATGGACCAAAAGATCATAAGGTATCCAGACGAGGGCCGTAGATAAAATATATCGTCGCATGGTTTTCGGTTGGTCTTTTGACATGCCATATGTCCCTATGATTACACCTATCACAGGGAATATACTCACCCACCCCTGCCAAAAAATAACAAGAGTTATAATTGCAAGAGCCATAAATATAAATGGCCACAATGGGTTATCTGCCCATTTTTTCTCACCCTTTTTCGCAAAGACAAGATTACGAGAAAGCGTAATACATTGCACAACCGCTCCTGTATATGCTCCGAGCAATACATATTGAAAAATAAACAATCCTACATTCACACCCTGTAAATGCAAAATATTTTTTCGGGTACGAGCATTCCACGCAAGTATAGAAAAAACAAGCGCTACCACCCCGATAGACTGGATGAACCAAAAATTGTGAATGAAATTAAACATTTTTTGCGGGCAGTGTGGTTCGCTGTTGGAACCAGGTTATTGATAAATAAGGGTTAATGAGCTCTTTTTTTATTTTCCATAATTTTAGTAAAATTACCAACAAGTGCTTTATCTTTTTTTGCAATTGTAGATACTATATCCAAATGAGTTCCTAAATATGTAACCCCTAAAGTCATAAGGAGTATTTCTTTCATTTTTGGATAGTTTTTAAATTTTTCGGGAATCTCAACTTCTTTTTTATTCGGTCTTAAATTTATAAGAAAGGTTAAATCACTAGATGACAATTTATATCCATATTGATGAGAAAATTTATTTCGTATCTTATTTATTGTTTTTAATTTATTCCAAATATCTTTTGCTATTACTCCTGAGGTAAATAGTACATCAACCTTATCTGCAAATGACCATTTTATTACAATGATGCTATTAGGAAAATAACTAACCAATAAATTGTCTACATTTCTTTCTAATTCTAAATGACATTTAAGAACCACACCTGTTTCATCTGGACGAAGTAAATATTCAACAAAAGGATCTGTATTGTTATTTTGTTTTTCCATTTGCGGGCCCACAAGGATTTGAACCTTGGTCGCTCGTTTTGGAGACGAGAATTCTACCACTGAACTATAGGCCCATAAGTCTATTTATACCTTTCCATAAAGGTTTTTGCAATAGCTTGTAGTTTACGTGCTACTGAAACATCGCCATAGTGAACTTTAATGCAACCTTGATACCCTTCCTTTTTATACTTACCACTATTTGGCTTTTGATAAGTTCTATTAAATTGACTCTTAGGTATTCCTGTAATTTTGGACCAAAATTCCTTTTGAGTTTCTTCTTTATGGTATTTATGTAAATGCATTAGCACCTTTAGCTTTTTCTCATCTAAATCAAAAGAATTTCTTAACAAATACACAAAAGTAGCAATTAGATTTGGATCTGAATTCGTAAAGGTTACAAGACTCTTTAAAGACTTATTTCCTTCACAAAAATATATCATTGCACAAAGTAGTTTAAGGTTTTCATTAGAAAAATTTGCTTTAGAGATAGTTTCATTGGCAAAATCATTTGCCACTATATTTTTCTGATGAGTTTTTTCCTTAATTGTTTTTTGGGATGCAATTTGTCCTTTTGTATAATTTTGTCTTAACCGAGCTTTTGCTTTATCAGAAAGTTCTACACCTTGTATCCATCTAGAAGCGGTATCTTTAGAAACTCCCAACATATTATGGAGTTCTTTAACAGAACACCCTTTCGCTCGTAACTTTTTTGCTTTTATCTCTAATTCCTTTTTCATAATAGAACCTCTATGTAAGGTTATATAACCATTATACTATTTTAGAGTAAAAAGAAAATCCCCAATTGGGGATTTTCTTCAATAAAGTGACTACTTTTTCGCCTCTTTATGCTTGGTATTCTTTTTGCACCATTTACAGTACTTTTTAAGCTCGATCTTTTTAGTAACGAGTTTCTTGTTCTTGCTGGACCAGTAATTGATACGCTTGCAAGAAGTACATGCTAATTTGAAAAGTCTATCTTGTGACATGGGACTAATATACTATAAAAGGCTTGTAAATGCAAGCCAGTCGGTCAACATATACAAAATTCATTCGCTTATCCCTCTCCGCTCGTTCCTCGCTCCGGCGCGCCCACACCTACTCGTGAATTTTGTATATATTGACCTTCTTAAATTATAACTCTCGGAATTAAAGGGCTCACACGGGTTACAACTTCATAATTGATGGTATCTGTGGCATTCCCTAGATGTTCCGCTGTAATCTCTGCTTTGCCTTGCTTGCCGAGGAGCACCACTTCATCCCCTGCTTTTACATTCTTTATGTGAGTCACATCCACCACGAACATATTCATCGCTATACGGCCTAGTATCGGTGCAAATTGGCCACTTATAAGCACACTGCCTTTGTTTGAGGCTGAGCGTGGCAAACCATTTGAGTAGCCCTGCGGAATGACGGCGATCTTTGTCTCAGCTTTTGTAATATGTGTGAGTCCGTAGCCAATGGAATGCCCAGCTGGCAAAGTCTTCACTTGAGCTACGTGCGTGACCCACTTCATGACAGGTTTGAGGTCAAACTTTTTGCTCCAATCCTTTTTCAGATTCTCACTTGGCCAAAGTCCGTATAATCCCACTCCAACGCGCACGATAGGATGCACTCCATTCCACTTCTCATATGCGAGCACTCCGGATGTCGCAGAGATGTGTGTATGAATTTTGCCATAGCCAAACTTCTTGAAAGTTTCCACTGCATTTTTATAAGTTTCTATCTGCTTATTTGCATGAGAGAAATCTTCTGTATCTTCGATGTTTGCGAAATGTGAATACACTCCATCCACTTTAATATTCTGCATCTTCTTCACTTCACTTAAGAACTTCTCCAAATCCGCTGGCATCACACCCTCTCTTCCTAAATGCGAATCGACGGCAATATGAACCTTCTGCTTCACATCTAGTTTGCGAGCAATTTCATTTATGAGTAATGCATGGGGGAAATCAAAAACAGTAAGTATGCATCCGAGATCTATGGCATTAGCTATGTCACTCTTGCCTACATACCCTAGGAGTAAAACTGGCTTCTTGGAAATTTTGCGGACATTGTATAGCTCATCGATAGAATTCACTTGGAAGTAATCCACGAGCGGTGAGAGAATTTTCACCACTTCTTTATCTCCATGCCCATAAGCATTTGCCTTCACTACTCCCGCAATCTTCGTGCCACTCTTCACAACCTTCTTGAAACACTTAAAATTGTGCACCAGTGCACTCTTTGAAATTTCTATATACGAAAGTGGTAAATTATTTTTCATTTTAGTATCCTTTATTTTTAATTAATTTCTCTAGGAATTCTGTCGGGAACATTGGCACGGGCTCGGCGAGCGCTTGGTGGTAAGTCACTGTCGATGGTGTGAGTCCAGGAAGTGTATTTATTTCTATCACACTCACTTCCCCATTCTTTATATTTATAAATGCATCAATGCGTGAATATCCAGACACTCCGAGCAAATTCGCCACAGTGCCAATCCTCTCTTTTACAATATTTAAAATTTTCTTTGGCACTATGCTTACTGGTGGCGGAGTAATATTCACACCAGTGCCACCTTGGAATTTCTCTTCTACGGAAAGCACTTCTCCTTCGGCTACTGTGATACTAGGATTCATTACATGTAGTTTATTTTTAGGGCCGAAGACTGCCACAGTAACCTCCACCCAGTCAGTCTTCTTCGTATGAGCGAGCTTTGTGCCTATAGTCTTTATGCTATCAGTCTCGATGAAATTCTCGAAAAGTAAATCATGAATTGCAACTGTTGGCATATCCACGATATCTTTTTGGTTTTTAAATGTTCCTGCAGGGACGTATTTTGCCCCAGCTTTCACAAATGAGACATACTTTTTAAAATCATTTGCGTCAAACAATCTGAAAATTCCAGAAGAACATCCATCTGCTCTTGGCTTCACGATCACAGTCTTGCTACCTAAATATCTCAGAAGACTATTCCAAGCTGTATTTATATCTTTTATATCACTCACCTTAAGAATCACTTGCTTAGCAGAATGTATTCCAGAAATATTTAAATCATTGATAGCTTGAGCAGTTTCAAACTTATCCATACAAAGTCTTGAAGTTTCGGATGTTGGACCATTATATTTTACTCCAGCTTTCTCAAGCATTGCCTGGATTGTGCCATCCTCTCCTGGATTGCCGTGAAGGCCGAGGAAAATAAATTCGGAATTTTTAATGAAAGTTTTTAGTGAATACTTTTTCGGAATAAAGAATGGTTCATGAATATCATTCTTGGTAATTCCAAGTCTCTTATGAATCTTTGCTTGAAGTGGCTTAAGTTTCTTGGCAATAGCTTTTGCATTTTGTGCAGTATGAAGAACTTCCTCCACTGTGTGATTGAGCGCAAATGAGTATGGAAGCTCCCACACATTTAGATCAAAGTCTAAGAGAAATGGCTTCGGTTCATATGTATGTGACTTCTTGAGTTTAAGCCAAACATTTGTACCACTCATAAGCGACACTTGCCTTTCTGAGCTTGGTCCACCGAAAAGCACATTCACAATCTTCCTCTTATTATTTATATTAGATTGCATTGGGAATTTAATGCCATATCTCTCGCAAGCATTACCCACTACATAGCGGAGAAGGTCTCGGTGTGAGAATCCAATGCGTGCTGCTTGCTGAAAAAGGAAGCTATTCTGCTCCATACCTGCGATAGGATTAATATCTGAGAACCATATGTTGCCATCTTTCATGAGCCAGCCGTCTATCCGAGCGCAATCCTTCATCCCTATTAGTGTAAAAATTTCTTCAGCCTGCTTTTGAATTCTCGCAATTTCAGGATCAGTAAATCGTGCAGGATTGTGATACATAGTGCCAGAAGATGGCAGATACTTCTTTCTATAGTCGAAAATTCCGCCGTCAGCATATGAAGTTTCTATCTCAGTAGGCACTAGAGCCACAGCTTCATTATTAATATTTTGAAGTATTATAGAAGTAAATTCTCTACCTTGTGCAAATGGCTCAACTACTACAGAAGTATCAATTCCTTTTTTGAAAATTTCTTCCGCGCTAGCTA
>CAZCFW010000023.1:0-10306 GCA_964498035.1 uncultured Candidatus Saccharibacteria bacterium | reverse complement strand
ACGGGGATCTATTCCTTAGGACGGAACTGTTCTATCCATTGAACTATGGGGGCAATATAAAAGCACTGTTTCCAGTGCTTTTATAATACTCGATTTTGAGGAAGAATGCTATTCTTTGATACCAAGTAATTCCATTATCTTTGGCTTATTGAAGCCAACAGTCAGAGTGTTGTCGATAATAATAACTGGAACTCCCATCTGGCCAGACTTCTCAATCATCTCCTTGCGCTTATCCATATCCTCAGCAACATTGTATTCTGTGAAGGCGATGTTGTTCTCATGGAAGTAATCTTTCGCCATGTGGCAGAAGTGACATGTAGGTGTGCTATATACTGTAACTGTACTCATAAAATTTAAAAATATTAATTAATAATTCCTTACTCTTTATATTATATCACAGGTGTCAAATTTCTATATATCATCTTCGAAAACCAATATCTCACAATTCTTTTTTACAAATTCTGTAAACTTTCCGTGGAATCTTGTAGCCTTCACTACTCGATCATCAATCCAATGATAATTCCCCCCTCTAGGCTTTCCAAGCATTATGCCGTGATATTTGAAGCCGTGATCTTTCAGCCACTTCTCTGTAACCTCTCTATGCTCCTCTATTCTTGAGGTAAAAAATGTGATTATATGACCTTCTTCATACCATTTATTTATCATATCTTTTGCATTAGGCACTTCCTCCGCATCAGCCATTCTCCATGGTTCCTCATTTGGAATATCGTCACAGATAGTACCGTCAATATCTATAAGATAATTCTTTATGCCAGTTGGTAAAGTTTTACTACCATTTCTCCCCTTTTCGTCTGTTGTATTTTCTAAATCCATAATATTTTTTAAATTAATAATACAGTGCGGAATAAGGGAATCGGACCCTTGCCCGATGCTTGGGAAGCACCAGTTCTACCACTAAACTAATTCCGCTTAAATAAATTTCTAAAAAAATCCAGAAAACTATTTCCCTTTTGTCTTTCAGGCATCGATTGCGCCGCACTAGCTTCCTGATCTACGATAACTACCATCTTCTCACCGGACTTCACAAGCTGATATTTATCACGAAGTGCAGCTTCTACTCCGGCGTCAGTCTTCAGTCTACTAATATCATTTGAAAGCGCAGCTTCACGCTTAGTCAAACTCTCGATTTGAGTGTGAACTATGGCTGTCTTTTTATTTGTATCTCTAACCTTACCTATAATACCTATCATATTATAAATAAATAATATGATGAATAAAAATAGCACAAATAGCATTAGTGGTGAATGCCATAAGCTGTTTGTAGATTTTTTTTGATATTCTGCCATATTTCTGCTATTATTATATCATGATTTTCGATCCAAAACACAAAGGTAAGTTACAGACAGTATCCGTAATTATTTCTATACTAGTTATAGTAAGTATGATACTTCTATACATGCCAGCATTACAGTAAATTTATTCGCTTTTATTGCGCATCATTTTCAAGAAAACATCGTGAGGGATGTTCACTTTTCCCATACCTGCCATACGCTTCTTACCCTTCTTTTGCTTCTCACGTAGCTTCATTTTACGAGTAATATCGCCTCCGTACATATGCTGAGTCACGTCTTTCATATAAGCAGACACTCCTTCAGACGCAAGTATCCTGCCTAGAGCTTTTCCTTGCACTTTAAATGCAAATTGCTGGCGAGGAATAACCTTTTGCAATTTCTCCACTTGAGTACGAGCTTCATCTTCCACTCTTCTTCTTGAGACCACACGTGTGAATGCTGGCATTACTTCGTCTGCCACGAGGATATCGAGGCGGACCACATCAGCTTCTCGGTATTCACCTATTTCATATGATATTGATCCATATCCAGATGTAAGACTCTTTAATTCATCGAAGAAGTCACGCATTAGCTCACGAAGTGGCATCTCCATAGAAACGGATGATCTATTGTCTCCGAAATTTTCTGTCATATTTACAGTAGCTTCGTGTTCATAAAGGAATGGCATAAGCACACTCACATACTTACTTGGCACAATTATTTTCACATCTACCCAAGGCTCCTCAATCTTTAGCACGTTTCCATCATCAGGAAATAAATGTGGTGAGTAGATTGTCTCTTCTTTGCCATTTCTCATTACAACTTTGTAAATAATCGAAGGCATCGTCACTACTAGGTCCAAATCAAATTCGCGAGAGAGTCTTTCCGTCACAATTTCAAGGTGAAGCATTCCAAGGAAACCACAGCGGAATCCTCTTCCAAGTGATCCTGAAGTTTCCTCTTCGTATGAGAACGATGAATCAGAAAGGCGAAGCTTACTAAGTGCAGCCTTGAGCTCAGGAAATTCATCTGCAGATTCTGGGTAAACAGATGCCCACACCACAGGCCTAGGATTCATATATCCAGGAAGTGCAGGAAGAGGCCTCTTTGTATATGTGATTGTGTCTCCCACAGATGCGATACCAGGCTTTTTTATACCAGTCACAATATAACCAATCTCACCACCGGCAATTTTATCTCTTGGAGTTTCTTCTGGAGAAAATGTTCCCACTTCAAGTGAAATAAATTTCTCATCAGACACTGCGAAGATGAGTGACTCACCTTTATCAAATGTGCCTTCAATCACACGCACATACACTATAACTCCACGATGGTTATCGTATTTGAAGTCGAAAACTAGTGCACTCCCAGAATTTTCATTTACCACTACTGTCGGTGCAGGAATTCGATTTATGATTTCATCAAGAATTTCTTTTACACCTTGGCCAGTTTTGCCAGACGCTTCTAGAATAGTATCCGGATCAATATCAAGAAGTAATGCGAGTTCCATTTTCACTTCATCTATTCTTGCAAGTGGTGAATCAATCTTCGAAAGTACAGGGATGATTACAAGCCCAGAATCACGCGCCATTTGAAGAGTAGTGAGTGTTTGAGCTTGGACACCTTGAGTGCAGTCTACGAGCAGTATAGAGCCTTCCACGGCCTTTAAAGCGCGGGATACCTCGTAGGAGAAGTCGATATGTCCTGGAGTATCAATAAGGTTTAGAACATAGTCCTCACCTTTGTATTTATGATCCATACGGACCGGCTGCATTTTGATGGTAATACCACGTTCACGCTCAAGCTCCATGGAGTCCAGAACCTGGTCCTTCATTTTGCGAGCTTCAATAGTGCCCGTCACTTCAAGCATACGGTCAGCCAATGTGGACTTCCCGTGATCGATGTGGGCAATAATGCTGAAATTTCGGATATGCTTTGTATCTAACGTATTCATATAATAGCCCCATACTACCAGAAAAACGCTTAAATTAAAAGATTTTCCAGATAGGGCTTTAGTCCCTATCTGGAATCTTATATATTAATGATTAGTTACAAAATTTCTTCTAAGAATTTAATATTATTTTTACACCACTCTGATTTTTCAAATTCTGAAGGAGTTAACCAAACTCTGCCGTGAGTATCATCATTACCTTCAAAAGGAGTCTCTTCAACAACTTCACACAAATAAAATGCCATATATCCAGTCGGGTATGGGTACCTCCAATCTTCAGGCTTTGGGCTTGTGACTGTTACTTTTTTATATCCAACAAGTTTAATAATTTTCACATGCACTCCAGTTTCTTCAAATGTCTCTCGCACGGCACTTTCTTCTGGTGTCTCACCTTCATCTACATGTCCACCAGGAATATCCAACCTTCGTGTAGGTCTCTCACCCTCACGGAGTTCTGTCTGAAGCAGTGTTCCATCCTTAAAAACAATTGCATACGAAGAAGGACAATCTTCTACTCTCGGCAACTCGTCCGCGATATACGTCTCAACAATATTTTCTCCATGCACCCAATCAACATTTTTCTCTGTAAATAAAAGTTTTTCCATAAATTATTCAATAAATCCTCCGACTTGGTGGTTCCACAAGTCTGCGTAGTTTCCATTCTTTGCAATAAGCTCAGCGTGAGTTCCCTCCTCTGTAATTTCCCCATCTTCGAGAACTAAAATTCTATCCATTTTCTGAATTGTAGAAAGTCTGTGAGCTATCACGATAGTCGTCTTGCCTTTCATGAGCTCATTTAAAGCATCTTGAATGTATGATTCAGAAATACTATCGAGTGAGCTTGTAGCTTCATCTAGTATCAGTATAGGCGCGTCCTTTATCATTGCACGCGCTATCGCCACACGCTGGCGTTCACCACCAGAGAGCTTCACCCCGCGTTCACCCACTAAAGTATCGTAACCATTTGGTAATTTCGAAATAAATTCATGAGCATGCGCCTTCTTTGCAATCTTTATTATCTCTTCAATCGTGGCATTTGGCTTTCCGTAAGATATATTCTCTCGAATAGATCTATGGAACAATATGGACTCCTGTGGCACATATGATATAGCACTACGCAAATCATCTTGTGAAATATTCCTCACGTCTTGCCCATCAATAGTAATACTTCCTTCTGACACATCTGAAAATCTTAAAATAAGATTTGTGAACGTAGACTTACCAGCACCAGAGTGCCCCACAAGACCAATTCTTTCTCCAGCTCTTATATTTAAATTAAAATTGGAAAAAACTTCTTGCCCATTTGGGTACTTGAAAGTTACGTTATCAAATTTAATATAGCCTTTATTAATTAGAATTTCCTCAGGCTTTTCAAGATCTAATATATCTGGCTTTATCTCGAAAATATCGATCATCTCTTTCATGTCAGCAGATGCCTTCATAAAACGCATGAGTGCCATGCCTAATCCCCATAGTTTATCGAAAACCAATGCCATATAAGTTTGAATAAGCACAACTGTACCAGTCGTCATTTTGTCTTGAATCCATAAATCAACAGTAAAATAAAGTAATAGTCCTTGAGTTACAAAAACAATTAAGTGTTGTATAAATTCCACACGAAGTACCAAGTACCATGATTTTTTACTTTTATCTGAACCATCCTGTGTAAGAATTTTAAATTTATTTATTTCATTTTTTCTTGCAGAGAATATTTTCAAAGCTAGAATATTTCCGAAAACATCAGCCAATCTTCCTGAAATCATCGAATCAGATTGAGCCTCAAGAACATCATATTTAATTTTCTTGCGAGTTGAAATAATTATTATTGTTAAGTATACAATAACGAAAATCAAAAAGTATAATGAAATTTCACGAGCCTTTTGATATAAAACTATAAAGATACCCGTAAGTAAAATCGAAATAGAATAAAAGTCATATATCAAAATATCAAACATTTGCTCAAATGAGCGAACTAATCTGTTAGACTTAGTCACCAAGCTACCAGAAAACGTATTTGCAAAAAATGTTTGAGATTGATTACTAATCTTCTCAAAAGCAAAGTCTCTCAAATTTTTAATTACTTTAATCTCTAGATTAAATATAAGAAATTTACAAAATCTAGATACAAAAAGTAATATGAATCGAAATCCGATAAGTATGAGTACTATGTGAAATAATCCTTCCGCTAAAGTTGCGTGCGGGACATTATTATAAAGAGATAATGTGTCAATTATCTTTTTAAAATAAATTGGCACGATAATACCATCGAGCACTATTCGAGTTCCAAAAAGTAAAAATACAAAAATAAGCACGACTTTATATTGTCGCATTCTTGGCCAGACGTATTTATATATACCTTTAAATAATGGCATTTTTAAATAATACCAGAAAAAGCTTGGAAATAAAAGATTTTACAATTCAGCTTGTTCTGGGGCAATAACTTTCTCTTTCCAGAATTTATGTTTTACCGCACGAGATATTGATGCAAATTCCTTATTCTTAAGTAGTAGAAGTGTAACAGAGAATATCACAATTCCTACGATACCAGCGATAAATCCTTGCATGAAAACACCGATGAATTTAGAAAGCGAGAAAACATTATCAAGGAGACCAAGCATGGTGTACGATACAAAACCGAGGATAATTGATGCTCCTCCTACCTCGACAATCGTACGATTTACTCCAGAGTTGAAATCACCAAGGAAATCCTTTCGGAATATTCTCCAGAGCAATACAACATTCACGAGTGATCCAAGAGCGTAGGCTAATGGTAGTGCGAGCATTACAGTTCCACTCACTCCTTCTACGCGTAACATGGATTCTATATAGTACTGAATTCCTGGAAATGATTTAAATACAATTATAAATGCATAACCGAACAATACTACCAATATAGAAGAGCATAAGTTCACTATCAAAGGCTTTTTCGTATTACCTGATGCATAATACCCACGCACAAGAAGTAGTACGAGTGCTTGTGAGCAAAGCGAAATCACAAAAAGTGCTACTCCGGCTGCAGTGAGGCGAGTTTGCGCCCAAGTAAATCCATTTGAACCCAACACGACGCGCACTATTTGTGCTCGAAGCACCATAAATAATGCCATGGTTGGAAATGACCAGAATATAATTTGCTTGGCACCTTCTGTAATCTGAGCACGGAAATTTTCAATATTTTTTGAATTATAACTTCGTACTAGCATCGGAAAAGCTGCTACAGAATACGATATGCCAATAATTCCCACAGGAACAGACTGAAGATTAAATGAAAAAGTGAAAAGTGAGATTGACCCAGGAACCAATGTGGAGGCTAGAGCTATGAGCGCCATAAATGCAATACTCCCAAATGACAGAGCGAGTGTACGAGGAAATGATACTTTCACAACTTTAAATATTTCCTTCCAATCAATGTTTCGAATATAAGAAAGTGATACTCCAGAATTTCTTACAGTAGGGATTTGGATAAGCATATGTAGGAGTGCTCCGAGAATTACACCAAAAGCAAGTCCAGTAACTCCAAACATAGGATATATGAAAACAATTCCTATAATTATTCCGAAGTTATAAAAGACTGGTGATAGAGAGAATATAAAGAACTTTTTCGCAAGCTGAGTTATGGTACCTATAAGATTAGACACTCCGATAAGTATTGGGGAAACAAGCATCATGCGACTTACATTTACAAGTAAATGCATTTGTTCAGGAGTAAATCCTGGTGCAATAAACTTTGCAAGACTTGGCATAAAAATATAAATAATACTACAGCACAGAAGCATTACCATTAAAAAGGCCGAAAAAGTATTATTCATAAATTTACGAACCTGATCATTGTATTCCCCATTCTCTCCCATTTTGCTCACTATGAATGGCATTAGTACGGTAACGGAAGCGAGCGAGCCTAGTGACACATAGAGGAAATCCGGCACACGGAAAGCCGCGTAATACACATCGAGCGTTGGACCTGCACCCACAATATGTGCAAGCAATCTGTCTCGTACCAATCCTAGAATCTGTGACAGGAAAGTAAAAGCTCCAAGAAGTAGAGCCGCTTCATTTATGGAATGAAATTCTTTATTTAAAAATTGGAAAATCTTCTTGACCATCTTTATGAAGACTTTTTAGGTAATACAGGAGCTTGCTTGGCGTTGTCTCCAGTTTTCTTCAATTGATCGGGTGTATTTACCGCAGGAGCTACCACTTGATCAGTATTGCCATTATATGCATTTGTAACTTCCTTATTATCTGGGAAAATTTTGTGTAGTATTTCAAACTGTGTATGAGATTCTTCATTTCTTCCGGCTTTCTTGTATGCAAGTCCAAGCATGTATCGTGCGTTGTGATTATTTTGGTCAAGCCTTACAGCCATTTCAAATGCACTTATCGCACCAGTATAATCGGTATTATTGTATTTCAAACTTCCAAGCTTGAAGAATACATTTGTATCACCTGGTGCCATCTTCGCAGCAAGCTCTGCATCTCCTATTGCGCCACTCCTATCACCTGCATCGTATTTGATTTGAGAGCGAGCAAATAATGCATCAATATAATTTGGCTTCACTTTAAGTGCCTCCTCAATGTATGATTTAGCTTTATCGATATCCTTATTAACTAATTCTAGTTGTGCTTGAGAAAGTATAATACTTGGATTTGATGGTGAGATATCTAAAGCATTTTTATATGCACTCACTGCATTTTCATAACTACCAGTTACACCAAACGACAGCAGTGATGTGTATGCATTTCCTGCATTAAACCAGTTTACATAGTATTTTGGATTTTGCTTAATTGCACTTGTGATAGCATTTTCAATATTTGTAATTCTATCTTGAGTAGTTGCCTTCAGGGTATCTGCTGAAATAGATTTATCTGAAAGTAATACTTGAATTTCTGCCAAATATATCTGTGACAATGCTCTGTAATATGCATCATTTTTATCAAGGGAGATAGCTTTCAATATTTGTGATTCAGATTTAATTAGTGATGCTTGTGTATTATCTAGTGGTACACTCTTTGAGAAATATACGATTGAAGAGAATTTTTCTGTGTATAGATAGCAAGTACCGATAGATAGAATCATAAGGAGCACAAGTCCTAGTATAGAGAAGAAGCTCATGCGTGGATCCTCGAGGAATGAAATGTCATAAACCTTAACTAATTTAAGTGAAACGAGTGCGCCAATGAATACCCCAGTGGCTGCAAATGCTATCATCATCTCCACTATATTTGGGTTTGAAATGAAGGCCCCAATCCAGAAGTAGAGAGCAAGTAATATTGAGAGAATTAGATAATAATTTTTGTTATTTTTTGAAATTATAAAAAAGATCGATTGAAAGGCTCTGAGGACAAAAGCTATGATGAAAAGTAACCATGCGATAATACCCACAACTCCAGTAGTTACGATATAAGTTGGGATCATTCCAAATCCTGAAGTGAAATCTATATTCCAAAACATTGACTGCACAACCTGCGCTGGACGCCACATAGACCAATCAATTGCAAAAGTATTTGGTCCTGTGCCAAAAAATGGATTATGTTTGAGTGCAGATGGGACCAGATTCATTGTACCTGAAATAGATGGGGCTACTTCAGGACTTATCGCTCCGAAGTACCCAGCAATTATGGTTGAGAGTGAATCATTCCCCACCAAGAAAAGCAAAGATATAAGTACTACAATAAATGACAAGTAAGGGAAGTTTGTAAGTGTTCTATCTTCGGTACGATTCTGAGAGATACTGTAGATGAATATAACTAATGAGAATATGCCCACAAGTATCCATACAAAAAATACATTTACTAAAATAAGTAAAAATAGCGACGCTAATCCAAAAATAAATAGACCTATTTTTGTATTCTTTTTCACAGAAATAAATTCAAAAATAGCGATTATCAAAATCAAAACGCCACCAAATAACAATGAGAAATTATTCCATGTACCGAGTAGATTTCCATTCATGATTCCTTTAAACATTCCTGGGGCAATCCTCTCAAATCCAACGAATAATTGGGTAAACTGAAATAGTGCTAGCACAGCAGTACCAAATATGACTGCTTTAAAAAATATTCGCATGCGACTTTCAGTTTGGAAATATATTGATGATAGTAGAAGTGTAATAAACAATATTAGCATTGTGCCAAAAGTACCTATCTCAAAACCTTGCCCAAATAAAGACAAGTAGAGTGATGAAGAGAACAATGATGCAATTAGAAAAACCAAAGGAATGATTCCTGCAAATAATATGATGCGGTCCTTTGGAATCACAAATTTACCATCCACTAGTCTTGCCATGAGCCAGAAGAATATAGATAGAGTTACACCTATAGATATTATAAAGCCTTTAGCTGCCTCGATAGACACAGATAAGTATGGAATAAAAAAGAAAAAAGATAAAAAGAATGTACCCGTTAGTATATAAAAAGAAAGCGAGTTAAATATGTGATTTTTTTTCATTTCCATGGTTTTAATAATAGCTTATAATCTATTTATTATACAAAATATAATAAAATTATCCTACAACGATATTCACAAGTCTGTCTTTTACATATATCACTCTTAAAACTTTTTTACCCTCTAGCCAATTTTGCACACCTTCAATTTTAAGTGCACTATTCTTGATATCATCCTCACTCATGTCTTTCGTAATATTCATCTCGGCACGAACCTTACTGTTCACTTGAATTACTATCTTGATACTTTCTTCCACTATTAACTTCGGATTAAACTTTGGCCAAGCTGATTTGTGAATACTCTTCTTCTCACCAAGTGTATTCCAGAGTTCTTCTGTAACATGAGGAATGAAAGGCGCAAGCAACTGCAAGAATATTTTGAAATCCTTTTCATTTACATATTCCATCTTATCCATCTCATTTGAAAGCACCATCATTGATGATACTGCAGTGTTAAAATTCATACTTTCTATATCTTCCGAAACTTTTTTAATAGTTTTGTGTAGGAGCGTAACAAAATTCTTATCACTTTTCTTTGTTGAAACCTTACCTCCAATCCTCCAAACCTTCTCGATAAATCTTCGAGGACCCACAATACCTTCACTACTCCATGATACTGCTT
>CAZCFW010000022.1:0-10574 GCA_964498035.1 uncultured Candidatus Saccharibacteria bacterium | reverse complement strand
ATCAATGGATGAAATAAACTCTTTTCTTGGCTTAGTAAAAGTAAAAGCCATTTCTAGAGAAGTGGTTTTTACTTTGGAAAGTCAGGAATTGAAAATGGGGGAGACTATCGACCGCATTCAGCAGGACCTCTTCATCGTGCAAGCTGAGCTTGCCGGTGCAGATAAAACTATCTCACCTGAGAAAGTGAAGTGGCTTGAGGACATTATAAACGGCATCGAGAAGATGCTCCCCCCTATCAAGACATTCTTCGTATCAGGAGGCACAGAGCTCGCATCGCTCTCTGACATCTCTCGCACTATCGCTCGCCGTGCTGAGCGCCGTGTAGTAGGCGTAATGGATGAATTCCGCGCCACTCAAGGCGAGCTCTCGACTGATAAGCCTCCAGTCGGCCCTTCCACCCTCGCATACCTCAACCGCCTTTCTTCAGTACTTTACGCATTTGCTAGAGCCTCAAACCACGTGGCTGGTATCAAAGAAGAATCTCCGAAGTATGATTAAAAATAACTAGTAAGTAAGGTCATTGCTAAGGATATTTTGTGATATACTTTTTGTATGGAAACAATTGTTGCATCAATACCACATATAGAAGATAAAAAAAATAATAAAAAATTATATTATATTTCTGGCACAATAATATTTACTATTGCCATAATTGGGCAGATTTATATTATACTCTTTAATAATATTAGTAGTATTGATATTGGATATTTGCAAAGACAACAATACTCGCTTTATGCGCAGATAGAATTACTAATGGTTACCGTCGGAGTTACAGGCCTCCTTCTTCGGAGTACAAAGCAAATAAAGATATCATTGTATATATTGTTTACACTTGCTGTTGGGTATACATTCTTATTTAGCTATGCCGATAACACTTTTTGGGACCCCTTCAATAATATAATAGTTCTTTTTGTTCTATTCTTTATTAGCCAGACAGTTAATAGTATTCTAGAATTTAAAAATAAAAATACAAATATTTTTAAAATAATAGGAAAAAATATTTTTTGGAACATAGTATTTTTTATAGTATTGTATTCACTCTTTTATGTTTTAGGTGTATTGGATTGTATATCTTATGGTTGTATACATACGTAATCAATATTTTATCAAACTAGGATAATGCTAGCTTGTATACCAAGTGTATTATTTACATAGGTCTGACCTGTTGGGGATGAAATCTGTCAAATTTGTAATATGGATAAATTAAACATAAAGCGACGGAAAGCGAATTTTATTCCGTATAGGAAAAGGGGCGAAGAATTGGAATTCTATTTGTCACTAAGGTCCAAGGATGCCAAGCAGTATCCGGATATTTGGAGCTTCTGGGGAGGCGGGATAGATGAGGGTGAAAACGAGGAGGAAGCAATGCTAAGGGAAATGATGGAAGAGCTCACTTGGCACCCTACTTCATACAAATACATCGGTATATTTTATGATTCCATGCCAAATGAGAAGCATATATATTATGGCGGGGTTGATGGCGACTTTGAAAATCAGATTAAAATCCACGAAAGCCAAGGCGGCAAATTCTTCACACTAATAGAGATAGAAAATGAGGAGAAAATGATAAAAGAAGACAAGGAGATTATTATAAAATTGTATACAATACTAAATATATGATTAAAGCAGTTATTTTTGATTGGGGTAGGACACTATATGATTCAGACAAGAAAGTAGAATTTGTGGAGTCTGAAGACATACTCAAATACATAAGTGAAAATGGGATACGCATGGCTCTTGCGTCTTTAGTATCTCCACAAGCAAATGCCACACTCGACGAAAGGAAAAGGCAGATCGCTACTTCCACACTTTGGAAGTATTTCGAGTACACTCGCGTGACAGAAGAGGACAAGGACCAAATCTTAGAAGAAATAGTGGCAGAATTAAATATTCCTCGTGAGGAGATTTTGATTGTGGACGATAGAATGGTCCGCGGGATAAAATACGGCAACTTAAACGGTCACCCTACCGTATGGGTAAAGGCAGGCAGATTCAGCGAAGAGCTTCCCAACGCGGACACCCTAGAACCTACATATATAATAAATTCTGTTTCGGAGCTTAGGAATATTATTTAGACAAAATAAGCCGAAATTGGGTGATTTGCACACATTTGTAGAAGGTGTATAATACGAGAGCATTTGAAAATACAATAGTTCGTGTTTAGGGAAGTGAGGTGTGAATCCTCCACAGTGCCGCTACGGTGATTCCAATAAAATGGAAAAGTCCGATTACTAAATACGACGTAAGACCCGAGCAGGAATTCCGTATTTAATTCTAAATACGGCACGGCAACTCCTCCTCGTGGGAGTTTTTCTTTTGCCAAAATATTTTATGTTGAAAAAAATAAACCCACAGAAATTATTAATACAACTGATTATCATTACCATTGGTGCATTGATCGGAATTTCAGCGTTTTCGGGTTGGAATAAGGAAAATATAAGTAGAAATGGAGAGGTGGCAGGGGGTGAGGTTGGGATAGAGACTCAACCGCAAGACCTTTTGAGCTCGACTACCCGAGAGCCAAAAGGTGTACAGCGTCAGTATGACGAGGCCGTCGCAAGACCGATTGATCCTTCTACTAACTCTCTCACCATCATCACCGGCTCCACAAAAACAAATTTAACTTTTACCGAAGGCCAGACTTTATACGAAATATTTAATAGCAAAGAAAATGTCGGGAAAATAAATTTTAGGGGCAAGGAGTACACGGGTATCGGATTCTTCGTTACAGACATCGGCGAGCTCCATTCAGGCGGAGGAAATGATTTGCTTTATTATGTGAATGGAGTTGAAGCGAATTCTGGGATATCCGTTTATAAACCTAAAGTTGGTGACGTCGTCGAGTGGAAATTAGAATAATTAAAATAATTTATGAAATACTTAAAATTAAAAAATATATTTGCATCTACTTTTATAATTTTCACTAGTTTATTTAACTTTGTATATGCAGAAGATGTGCCAGACCCTGTACCACCAGCAGATCCTGCACCTATTGTGCAAAATGTGAATTTCGTAATTCGCGATGGAGCAAATATTGTGTGGCAGGGAAGTGTGCCACTTCCTGATGCAGGAAGTGTAGATTTAAACGACAAAGATGGTAATCCTCATGCTATAAATTCTAGAAGCGTACTCTCAGTACTTACAAAAGCAGATGAATTAAGTGATGATTTCAATATATCTAATTTAGAATATTTTTCTTCATTCGGGTCTTTGTATATGAAGTGTATGGCAAGCACTATAGGAGGGGAGAAATGTGATAACTGGCAATATACAGTAAACAATGGATATGCATTTGTGGGTATGGACCAAAACATCTTAAGTGGTGATGAAAATATTTATATATATTTTGGCACTCAGTATAAAATAAGTTTAGATGATAAAAGTATAGATACAGCAGGCACACTTACAGCAAAGACGGAAGAATACAACTATGAAGACGACACTTGGAAAGTGAGAAGTGGTGTGACTGTTGGCCTCACCCAGCCGGACCCTAGTAATCCTTGGAGTCCAATTGAAGTTTTCACTAGTCCTGTAGACGAAAGCGGCCTTGCAACTTTCACTTCTATTCCAGCTGGTATTTACAATGTGGGAGTAAAGGAGGATTACTACTATCCTACAGAAGCACTCACAGTTTCTGAAGTTGCAGTATCTAGTGGTGGCGGGAGTAGCACGCCATTACCTAGCTTTAGTGTAGAGAACGCAATTTCATATTTAAATAGTGTGCAAGATTCGGAAGGGTCTTTCGGTAAATCTCCTATGTATACAGATTGGTCAGCAATCGCCTTAAGTGCTTCTGGTGGTTCAACTACAGATATTCTTTCTTATTTCGAAAATAACAATACTCTCAGTGGAAATCTTACAGACAACGAACGAAGAGTTATGGCGCTACTTGCTCTAGGTCAGAACCCTTATGATTTTCATGGTGTGAATTATATAAATTATATTGTAAAAAGTTTCGACGGCACACAGCTTGGTGACGCCAACCTTGATAATGATGATATATTTGGACTCATTGTGCTTCCGAGTGCTGGATATACAAAAAAAGATGAAATAATTTCTCAAACAATTTTATTTGTTCTTTCCGCACAGCAAGGAGATGGTTCTTGGGATAGTAGTATAGACATGACAGCAGCTGGAGTTCAAGCTCTTAAAAAGTTTAGTTCTGTGCAGGGTGTATCCGAAGCCTTAGAAAAAGCAAGTTTGTATTTGCAAAATTCTCAAAATGGAGATGGTGGATGGGGGAATGTGTCTTCCACCTCTTGGGCAATGCAGTCGATGAATGTTCTTGGATCAAATTGGACAAAGAATGGAAAAAGTGGAGCCGATTATTTAGCAAGTATACAAGCCCCAGATGGGGGAGTCGCGGGAGTTACTGAAAGTTTGCAGAATAGAATTTGGATGACTAGCTATTCAATACCAGCGGCACTTGGGAAGTCATGGGGAGATGTAATGATTTCTGTTTCTAAACCAGAAATAAATAAAAGCCAATCTACAGAAGTTGAAACAGTTTTAGAAGTTAAGGAAAAGTTAATTGAACCTGATGTTCTTCCAGAAGTTAAACCCGAAATAAAAATTGAAGTAAAAAAAGTAGTTCCTGAAATTAAAATTATTACAAAGAAAAAAGTTTTACCAGCTACTCAAGAGGTGAAAGTAGATGTTAAGCCTTCCCAACCTTCTCCACTATCTGCAAATGCTTTGAGTACAGATACTAAATTCACTTTCAAAGGATTTTTTCATAGCATGGCCACAGGAGTAAGTTCATTTATCCTATCTATATTTAAATGGTTTTAATAAGAGTGTAGAGAATGTTATACTTCCTTTATGACACAGAAGGAGGCACTCACAATACTAAAGACTGGAGCCAATGTATTTCTAACCGGTGAGCCCGGAGCAGGGAAGACGCATACGATAAATGAGTATGTGTCTTATTTGCGTTCACATGCTATAGAGCCAGCAATTACGGCATCAACGGGTATTGCAGCCACTCATATTGGCGGGCTCACGATTCATTCATGGAGCGGAATTGGGATTAAGAGTAAACTCACTAAATATGATTTAGATAAAATCGCTACAAGCGAATATATAGTAAAGAGAGTAGGTAGAGCAAAGGTCCTTATTATCGACGAGGTCTCAATGCTATCGCCAGACACACTCACTATGGTGGATCAAGTTTGCCGTGAGATCAGGCAGAGTAGTGAAGCCTTCGGCGGAATCCAAGTGGTATTTGTGGGTGACTTTTTCCAGCTTCCACCAATTACTAAAAGGATTGAAAATATAATAGAGGAAAGTAAACCCAAACAAGAAGAGATTCAGTGGGAAGAGGATTACGATGATCCATTTATGGATATGCCGAAATCTGCAAAACCATCTGGAAGGTTTGCTTATAATGCAGATGCATGGGTGAGGTCTCGCCCAGTGGTGTGCTACCTCACCGAGCAGCACCGCCAAGATGACAATACTTTTCTAGAAGTACTTTCAGCAATACGCAGAAATTCTTTTACAAAAGAAAACATGGAAGAAATAATCAAAAGGAAAATTTCATATGCCAATTCAGAAATTCACTACCCGAAACTTTTCTCACACAATATAGATGTGGACAGAGTGAATATGGAAATGCTTTCAAAGATTGATGCACCTGAGCAGAACTTCCAAATGCATTCGCAAGGCAACACCGTGCTCGTTTCCATACTTACGAAAGGATGCCTTTCTCCAGAATCTCTCATTCTTAAAATCGGCGCTCACGTAATGTGCACGAAGAATAATCAAACAGCAGGCTATGTGAATGGCACTCAAGGTGTGGTTGTAAATTTCGAGCGCGGAACTGGTTATCCGATAATTAGGACAAATGATAATAAGATAATTACAATCGAGCCGAAGGATTGGATGGTGGAAGAGAATGGCAAGATGAAAGCAAGTATTACTCAGGTGCCGCTCCGCCTCGCTTGGGCTATCACTGTGCACAAGAGTCAGGGTATGAGCATGGATAAAGCTGTGATGGACCTCTCGGAAGTTTTCGAATACGGGCAAGGCTATGTGGCACTCTCTCGAGTAAGGAATCTATCAGGTCTTCATATTCTCGGTTGGAACGACAGAGCATTCCTTGTGCACCCAGAAGTACTCGAAGAAGATGAAAATTTGCATCTTCTTTCGGATGAAGCTCAAAAAAGCTTCAGTAAACTTACAAAAGATGAAGTAAATGAAATGCACACCAATTTTATTCTAGCTTGTGGTGGGGAAGTTCATGAAAGTAATATTAAAGACAGGAAGTATTCTGCGAAAAAGGAAAAGACAAAAAAAATCGACACAAAGGAAGTTACGCACACTCTTTGGAATGAAGGTAAAGATATATATGAAATAGCGGACGCACGTGGGCTTTCTCATAAAACCATTTGGGGCCATGTGGAAGAGCTTGTGGAGGAGGGGAAGATCACACACCCTGCGCTTAAGCGAATTATTACACCAAAAATTGAGAAGATACTCCCCGAAGTCAGTAAAGCTTTTAAGAAATTAAAGACAGATAAGCTTACCCCGGTGTTTGAGCATTTTGGCGGAAAATATTCATATGATGATATACGAATTGTGAGAATATTGGTAAATCATATATAAGTTGTATAATATGCATATGGATAGTGATATTACTAAAGACATTCAGTCAATAGATGAAAAATTGGCAATTCTTCGTGAAAAACGTAAGGCTATTGTTTTAAAATATAAAAAGATGTTGACCGATAAAAAGATTGAAGAGATTAAAAATAGTATAGCAGGCAAATAAATGGATAAATTAGAAAATTCTAAAAATGAAATAATAGAGCCTAGGCCCGAGCTGATACTTTCTAGTTCTGAAATTAAGAATTTTGAACCCATGGATTTGGTGTCCGTGTCTGGGGAGAAACTCACAAATTTCAAAAATGAATCACGTTCAATTCTTGAATCCGCAAATCTAAACATCGGCCTCAGTGCTGAGAAAATCGACAAAATTCAAAATGAATCTGGGGTAAAAGATGAACTAAAGGCGATAGACGATGAAGCAGAAAAATTCGTACAAGCAAAAATCGCAAATACTAAAACCGTAGAAGAAGTTGAGAAAGAAGAGGAAGAATTGCCTTACTCTAAAGATTTTATAAAGAACATCCAGAACTTGTATTTCCAAGAGCAGTCTAGGTTAGAAGATCTAGGAGTTTCAGGTCAGACCTTGCAAGTAAGGCTAGGAGAATATAAGAAAAGAATATTGGAACCAATGCTTGAAAAAGAGTCAGAGGAAAATGAAGCTTTAAATAAGAATGAAGCCAACATAACTGAAGAAAATGATAGTTCTATAAAACAAGAGGATCAGGTATCTAAAGATAATAGTGAAGGTAATTCTCAGATAGATGCAGTAGGAGACGATAATGAAGAAATGTCGGAAAAGAAAAGTAATAAGACTGAAGGTATTGTAAAGAAAGTCTCCTATGAAGAGTGGACAAAGACTTTAAATCCTAAACTTTTACCAAATGCTAAAGAATATGAAAATTTAAGTCCAACTTATTTTGTTGATGATAAAAATAACCACTTTGTAGCTTTCAACGAGGGTGGTAAGAAGATGGTAGACAAGTTGTATCTAAATGAGAATAATCGTGTTTACGTAATGTCAGTAGATCCATTATCAATTGAAAACAAATAAACTATGACTATAGGTACTATATTATTATACATTTTACTTTTTTTACTCGTATTACTTTTCATTGCGATATTATTTATCATGTGTGTGTGGATGTGGACTGGTATAAAAGCTAAAGTCCCATTTATACCCGTGCCAAATTCAATACTACCTGATATAGAAAAGGCTTTGAATATAAGTGGTGGCAGTGTGGTTTATGATTTGGGGTGTGGTGATGCACGAGTTTTGTCATACTTAGCAAATAAAAATAGAGATTCACAATTCATTGGAATAGAAAATGGTTTATTTCCTGTTAATCTGGCACGTGTTCTTACTTGGTGGAATAAAAGAAAAGGTAGGGGTGTAGTGGAAGTACTCGATAAAGATTTTTTTACGCATGACCTCAAGAATGCAACTCATATATTTTTGTATTTATATCCAAATGTAATGGATGATTTGCTCTCAAAGTTAGAAAAAGAGCTTGCTCCAGGTTCACGAATTGTGTCTGCTACATTTAAATTTACACAGAAAAAGCCTGTACTTGAGATTGATCTTTCGCGCAAAGGATACCAACTTGCAAAAAAGTTGTATGTATACGAGTTTTAATTTTTTTAAATGAAAATTGATTGGAATTTGTGTTTAAAATGTTATACTATATAACATATGGTTACACCAGAACTCGCGAATTTTATAAAGATTGAATTAGAAAGAAATATTTCTCATGCTGATATAACTGCTAAGCTTGTTTCTGCTGGGTGGCTACTTGAAGACGTTGCTGAAGCACTAACTCAGGCAAAAATTTCAAATACAAATATACAGCCCGAAATACAAAAGACAAATATAGAAGAACCGATTCAACCAAAAGTTTCAAGCTTCGACCCATACAAAGAGCCTACTAGCACACCAACTACCACATTCACATATAAGCCCCCAGTGGAAAAAATAGCGCCGGTAGTGCCACCGCTTATGCCAGAACTAATTCCAAAAGCGTTGGGTGATACTCAGAATTCAATTTCAAATATTCCTATTGTTGCACCTAAGGTCGCAGAGACTCCAAAGCTCGAATTATACCAAAATAAAATTGAGAAAATTGTGGCACCAGCTACCTTCACACCTCCTATGGCTATACCTCAGAAAAGGCATCACTACTTACTTCGCACACTCACTGTAATTATAGTGATACTATTTTTAGTTGGAGGTGGTTTCTATTCTTATACTAAGGGTTATATTAAATTACCATTTGATGTTCCATTCTTAAAGAAAGATCCACATCAAATACTTTCTCAGTTGCCATCCAAAATGACAGATGTAAAATCATTCAAATCAGTTGTAGATGTAAAAGCTACCTTCCCAGCACTATCGCAGATCATCGGTATGCTTATGGGTGGGGAGAGCAGTCCTACTACAAATACAGATACTATCTCATTAAATTCAGTCATTTTATATGACGAGAATTCATCAAGTGATAAAAAATCTGATATTGTTTTTAATGGTACTAGTACACTTATCGACGAATCAATAAGTATAAACCTCAGAAAGATTGGGGATACAATGTATGTAAAACCTTTAAGTGGGCAGAGTCTGATACCTAAAGGAATTAATTTTCCTACAGATTGGATATCATTGAGCAAGAGCGATTTAGAATCTTTATATAAAGACGCGGCAATCAAAGAAAATATCGCACTACAAGCAGAGAATAAAGATGCGATTTCAAATGTATTCTCCAATTCTAATTGGGCGAATATAATGAAAACTTTACCTATAGATAGTACAACTGTTATTAAAGAGAACCTAGAAGAGAAGATAAGTGGTGTCGATGCATATCATTACTCAATAGCGATCGACCCTACTCTCACTAAGAATATTATCCACTCAATAGCAAATGCTTATGGTTTTAAAGCTTCAGATGCAGATTGGGTAAAGATTGATCAAGCCACATCTTCAGTGATTGTAAATAATTTTGACTTATGGATAGGGAAGGAAGATAACCTCTTATACAAGAGTCAGATTATCATTACGGTCCCACTTACAAAAGTGTTAAATATTGAAGACAAAAATCTTTCCGAGAATAATCTTAAATTGGAATTTATAAATACATTCTCAGATTACAATCTACCTGTCGATATTACAGCCCCAGAGAATTCAACTTCAATTTTGAAAATATATGAAGAAATGAATAAGTCTATGGAAGATCAAAGCCTTAAAAATATTATGAGCGATCTTGCTGTATCATTTGGTGATTTACATGATATAGAGAAGATCTATGGTTATAAATCAAATACAACAGGTGATTGTGTGAATCCGCTTGGTGGATCACTCTTTTCTCCTATTGGGCACAAGAAGTTAGCCTCAACCGCCGTTTCAGATATTGCTCAAAACATAATTGCATTTATGGGTAAGGGTAGTGGTACTGCTGCTTGCTACTCCACACCATACGCTTGGGCAATTGCGAAGGCTAAAATAACTGATAATACAAAATATTTCTGCGCTGATAGCACAGGATCTTTTATTGAGATGAGTATACTTTTGAGTGGACCCGTATGTAAATAAACTATACAGTTTATAAAAAGTAGTATATAATAGGACATATGGCAAAAAGAGCAAACCAAGGTATTAAAAACAAAAAAACACGTTCACAAAAGACTGTAAAGCGCACTATAGCTAAAAGAGTAAGACTCTATGGCGATAAGGCTCATAAATAGGTCTATTATAAATTAGAAAAGCACCCAAATGGGTGCTTTTCTAATTTTTGGGACTATTGGGACCGCGAGTACGCGTATCGAACCTTACTGCTGGGGTATCTCGCCCTAGGCCCTAGGTACTTTTCTGGTTGCGAAGCAACACAGAAAAGTCTTTCGATTCCCAGACGGAAGACATGCAGATGTCTTCCTTAGTCCCATAGTAAAAGCGCCCTTAAGGGCGCTTTTACTATTTGGG
>CAZCFW010000021.1:0-10843 GCA_964498035.1 uncultured Candidatus Saccharibacteria bacterium | reverse complement strand
AAATTTGTGAAAAATTCTTTTTTTACTTTCGCATATTCTTCTATTGTTTTATGAAAGTCCAAATGGTCATGAGTGAGATTTGTAAATATTCCTCCAGCAAAAGATAGCCCTGCGGTTTTCTTAAAAGCTATAGCATGTGAAGATACTTCCATAAAACAGTATTCGCATCCTGCGTCTACCATTTCTTTCATAAGCTTATTGAGAGTTATCGAATCTGGTGTAGTTAGGTTAGCTTTCATCTCTTTGTCATTTATTTTATTGACGATAGTACCGATCATACCAGTATTCTTTCCGAGATTTCTAAAAAGTTTATGGAGGAGTGTGGCGATAGTGGTCTTGCCATTTGTGCCAGTCACACCCACGAGCTTCAGACTCTTGGAAGGATTGTCGTAGAAATTACTTGCAATGATTCCGCAAGCTTCGTGAGTGTCCGCCACTTTCACATACACGATTCCGTCCTTTGGGCTTTCTATATCATTCTCATGAATTATGACTTTCGCACCCTTTTCGATAACTTCATTTATATAGTCATGCCCGTCAAGCTTCTCCCCCTTCATAGCAATAAAGAGCCCACCTTCTTCAGTGGCTTTAGAATTTATTGAAATATTTGAAATAAATACATCAGTATCCCCTATAATTTCTATAGGTACAATACTGTGAATTAGTTCATTTATTGTTTTCATTGCTGGGGTACATGGATTCGAACCACGATTAAAGGCTTCAAAGGCCTCTGTCCTACCATTAGACGATACCCCAATAACCTCTATACAATACCCTAAAATCGTTATTTTTTCAACTAAATAAAAATCCCTAAGCCAGAGCTTAAGGATTTTTACCAACAAATATAATGATTATTTAACAGTAAGTGTTCCCTTCATGCCCATAGTGCGATGCTTACCCACAGAGCAGTAATACTCAAAAGTACCCACTTTATCTGCTACGAAAGTAATTGTCTCAGTGGATGGATCCTTGATTTGCTTCGTCGCTGCCCCAAACTCGTCCACAACGAAATCATGGAAACCTTGAGTGTTCTTAAAATTAATCTTTACAGTGTCACCCTTATTTACGAGAATTGTATCTGGTACAAATTTATAATTCGTACCTTCCACAGTGAATTCTTTTACCACGATATCACTTGGATTTGTGCCAGTTGCATTTGCAGCAGGCTTCACATCATCTTTCATATCATCGATTCCACCTTGGGCAGTATCTGCATCGCCGTCATCCATACCATTATCTATTTGTGTATTTGAATCTATTTTATCTACATCAAGAGGTTTACTATTCTTGGAATAAATATACCATCCCATAGTGAGGACCACTATCACTATTAATGCAATTGAAATTGTTTTTGTATTATTCATTTAAATTTATTTTATTAATAATTAATAATTATACACTATTATTTTGAATCAAGTATTTCCACAAGAGCAATCTCAAGTGGTAGTTCACTTATAAAAGAGTAGCGCATTGATTGGAAAGCCCGGAGGAGCACAGTGAGTGACTTAGTAGAAATATTTTCTGGCTTCCCTTCTACTAATTTTGTAAGGTATTCCATATCATGCTCTGTAATTTTCCCTGCTAAATCCTTTTTCATATTGGGAGCATAGCGGAGCACAAGCGCATAGCGTAGGGTGGAAATAATCATCTTTGTGTATATCTCCATATCGATAGATTGGTCATGTGCATCTCTCACTACTTTATATCCATTCTCGATATTCTTCTCAGCGAGTGCTGTAAGAAAATCTTCCACGAGCTTTTCCTTCGGAGCACCACTTATGCTTGCGATGTCATCGCGAGTAATTTCCTTTTCTTTTACGAATGACATTACTTTATCTAGAGTAGAAAGAGTATCTCGGAAAGATCCATCTCCAAGTAGTGCGATGAGCTCTGCCCCGCCTTCTAGAATTTTATATCCTTCCTTCTTCGCAACATTTTTTACAACATCTGTAAGGACTGCATCATTTGGCTTCTTGAGTGTATAGCACTGACAGCGTGACACTATAGTCTCTGGGACTTTCTCGATATCTGTCGTAGCTAGTATAAATATCACATGCTTTGGTGGCTCTTCGATAGTCTTGAGGAGTGCATTCCATGCTTCCTTCGTGAACATATGCACCTCGTCTAGAATATAAACTTTGTATTTAGAATCGAAAGGTAGAGTCTGCATATTGTCACGAATTTCGCGAGCTTCATTAATACCACGATTTGAAGCCGCATCGAGTTCGTAAATGTCCGATGGTGATGAGCCGAGCTCACGAGCGATAATACGCGCAATCGTAGTCTTACCTGTACCCCTGCCACCAGAGAGCAAGTATGCGTGTGCCACCTTGCCATCTGTAATAGCACTAGAAATAGCTTGCACAATATGGTCCTGCCCTATAACATGCCCGAAATCCTGCGGACGATACTTCCTGTAGAGTGCCACATGTTCCTCCTTATTTTCCTTAGTACTTTTCATAAGTCTAAGTATACCAAAACTGTATGTCTTTACAAAATCATATAAAAGAGTAGGATTTAAACAAAATTAATCTTTTTACTAACCATGGAGCACTTCGAAGCTATTCTCGTTTCTAAACGAGCAACACAAAATCCAAATTGGAAAGATGAACTGAAAAATCATATTCCAAATTTAAACGATCATATCATTGAAATGATCGAACTGAACAATCATAAAGGTACCAACTTTTTTGGTACGGTTCTGGAAAAGAAACTTGATGGCGGAATAAATATATGGCATCAACACCCATTTATACAAAAATCGCACGAAGAGTTTTTTAATTCTTATCCTGAAAATAGCCTCATCTGGGGCGTAACTGCGGAAGATACTAATTTTTAAATATGGTAATACTAAAACACGAACCTGAGGTTTTCCGAACTACATTCGAAGAATGTAAAACCAAGCTAATGAATGATGAAGACATAATCGAATTCGACGATGTCAAAAGATTCATTAAGGAAAACAAAAAAAAGTTCCATAAAAAAGGAACTGCCACAGTATGTAAGGTAAGATATGAGGGTGAAATTAAAATCCTCGTAATTCACCCAAACCCACATGATGGCCGGAAGCTTGAAAAACATTTTTTTACATTAAAGAAAAAAGATGAATCTCACGACCAGCGCCATTTACACATCTTAAAGCCAGTGTATTAAATCATTGGCAATAAATAATCAACCGACTCTTTCACAAGAGCCGGTTTTTTAATTATTTGGTTTATAAATTTCTATTTCGTTCCCATCTGGGTCTTGCAGGAAAAAATACGTGCCACCACTTGCACCTTTACGGAGTGGACCGCACGCCATTCCTTTTTCTGTAAACATATTATAGATAGCCTCTACATCATCTTCTGTAAAAGCTATATGGTGGAGTCCACTAAAAGACATATCCTCTTTAGTTCCCTCTTTGAAATTATCATACTGCCAGAGCTCTAAAATAATATTTTCATTTTGTATCATACAACCAGTCGCGCCCATATCATCACGCCTAAATCTCTTAATTTCCTTAAATCCAAAATTATTTTCATAAAATGGAAGTGAAATTTCTAAATCTTTAATTGTAAGTGCAATGTGATGCAATTTCATAAATTAATGAAGTCCGACTTCATTAGATAGAGCTTTAGACTCTATCTAAAGGCCGAATGCATAAAGGAGTAATGACATACGCACGTAGAGGCCGTTTTGGGCTTGGCGGAAGTATGCGGCGCGAGAATCTTGGTCTATATCGGTATGGATTTCATTGATGCGTGGGAGTGGGTGCATTATGATTGCATCACCTTTAAGTTTCGATACATGGGCACTAGTCAAAATAAATGTGTCTTTTACTTTTTCATAATCAGCCTCATTTTTAAATCTCTCTTTCTGCACACGAGTCATATATAGTACATCTACCGTAGGCAATGTGCCGTCGAGTTCACTTAATTCTTCAAACTTTACATTATTGTCTACCAAGAATTTCCTGTATTCAGCATCGAGCTTGAGTTCATCTGGAGAAATAAAATAAAAAGTATTATCCGGATAAAGAATGAGTAGTGGCACTAGTGAACGAAGCGTACGCGAGTTTAGCACATCTCCTACGAATGCAACTTTTAGTCCAGTGAGTCTTCCGTGTTCATTCTTGATCGTATAAAGATCGAGGAGTCCTTGTGATGGGTGCTGGTTCGCTCCATCACCAGCGTTCACCACATGACTCGTAGCCACACTTGCCATCTTCTCGGCAGCACCCATTTCAAAGTGGCGCATTACGATAGCATCCGCATAGCAAGAAAGAGTGCGAGCAGTATCCTCGATAGTCTCACCTTTATGAGCAGAAGAATTCTCCGCAGCATTCTCGGCAGAGATTACCTTTGCCCCCAAGCGTAAGGACGCAGTCTCAAAAGAAAGCCGTGTGCGAGTGGAAGGTTCGAAGAATACACAAGCAATAATCTTGCCTTCAAGTGGGCGCTCAATCCTCTTCCCCGTTTTAAGGTCGTCGCAAAGCTCCTTCATCTTCGGAACTCTATTTAAAATCTCCTCTACATCTTCTTTCTTAAACTGCTGTGTATTTAATATATGTCGCATATAATTTTTATTAATTAATAATTATTTTAATCACTACCTCCTATGTGGACTAATATTTGGTAATCTTCCGCTCGTTAATAATGCGTGAAAGGATAAATAAAATACTAAATGTATTAGTAATGAAATAATAAAACCATAGGAACCAAAGGATTGAGAAGATGCAAAAATAATTCCACCAACAAGCGAACCACCGATAAAAACAAGAGAAAAGCTCTTTGGTATAAAAAGGAGTACTGGTATATGCAGAAAGAAAAATACTAAGCCAAACATAGCTGGAGCAAATCCAAAAGTAAGCAACCCACCAAGGAAACAGAATTGTTGAAAAAGAATTTCGAAGAATTTAGGAATTTGATAAAGCAATCTTTCCCTTTTTGAATTGTAATAGTCTTTTTTAAATAACCTTGGAATTAATATCCATATAGCAAAAAACAAAACGAAGAATGAGAGCACAGATTTTATATCAACAAAATACAATACAAAAAAATCCTTATAAACCGCAAATGCGATAAATATTGAAAAAATATAAAACAATGAATGCTGCCAAGAGTATTCGTGGTAATTAATTTTGTATTTTTTGAACAGATAATTAGGAAGACCCATAAAGAATCCCCATAATACTATCCAAATTGTAATCCATTCAATCATAAATTATTTTAAATATTCTTTATAAGATTTTATCTCAAGATCGTTTATGTCGTAGTGAGAGAGGGCTTTCACAAAGGCGCGGGCGAGATGAAGGTCTGTAAAGAGCGGGATTTGATTGTCCACAGACGCACGGCGGATGCGGAAGCCGTCTGTGCCCCTTTGCTTTGCCTTCGTCACAGTAGCCTTCGGCTCACTTAAGTTTACCACAAAGGAAACTTGTTTCTTTTCTATAATATTTATCACATTTGGTGTAGCCTCATATGCCTTCCTCACAACTTCTGCATCTACGCCGTGACTATTAAAGAATTCTGCCGTAGAATCCGTGGCATAAATTTTGTAACCGAGTTTGGTAATTTGCTTAGCAGCTTCAAGGAACTTGGCTTTATTCACAGCACCACCTAGTGAGAAGAGTACTGCCTTTTTATTGAAATCAAATTTATTTGCAGAAAGAATTGATTTTAGTAGTGCTTCATCATAATCCTTACCGAAGCAGGCCACCTCACCCGTCGAAGACATTTCCACGCGTAGTACTGGATCTGCACCAAGTAAGCGTGAGAATGAAAATTGTGAGCTCTTAACCACCACACTCTTCGGATACACAAAGTTGTGTATCTTAGCTTTGCCGAGGAAGCTATCCACAGCAATTTCTGGGAAGTTTGCATCCATAGCTTTAGATAGTAATGGGAATGTGCGACTAGCACGCACATTTACCTCTATCACAAATGGGCGATTATCCTTCACAAGGAATTGAATATTGAAGGGTCCTGTGATGTGGAGCTCCTCTGCAATCTTTTTCGAAATTTGCCTGAGCTGGTACTCTGTGGATGCATACACACGCTGAGTCGGATACACTATCGTCGCATCTCCTGAGTGCACACCCGCATTCTCCACGTGCTCAGAAATTCCATAAATCATAAGTTCACCTTTCTGGGCCACTGCATCAAATTCTAATTCTTTCGCATTCTCCATATATTTAGAAATCGTCACAGGGTATTCTGGCGAGAGCACAGCAGCTTTCGAAACGAAGTCATTTAATTCAGACTCGTTGTAGCACACGCGCATCGCCGCACCTGATAGCACATATGATGGGCGCACGAGAACTGGGTAGCCTTCTTTGTTTGCAAATTTCTCAGCACCTTCTTTATTTGCGAAGCTCTGCCACTTCGGCTGAGCTATATTTAGTTTATCGAGAAGTGCAGAGAATTTGTTGCGATCTTCTGCTCTATCGATGTCCTCTGCTTTCGTGCCGAGGATATTGAATCCTTCACGCGCTATTTTCTGCGCGAGGTTATTTGGCCTCTGTCCTCCCACAGAAATAATCACGCCAAATACTTTTTCAAATTCATAAATATCAGCAACTGTTTCAAAAGAAATATTTTCAAAATAAAGTCGGTCAGACATATCGTAATCAGTAGAGACTGTCTCAGGATTGCAGTTTACTATTATGGACTGCTTCTTGTGACGCTTGAGCGCCATCGCTGCATATACACAAGACCAATCGAACTCCACAGATGAGCCTATGTGGTACGGTCCCGATCCAAGCACAGCTACTGCGCTACTGCCAAGCGGAGCCACATCGTGGTGGAAGCCATGATATGTGAGATATAGGTAATTCGTCTTGGCTGGCACTTCACCGGCTAGAGTATCAATCTTAAATACATAAGGCACCACGCCAAATTTCTTGCGAGTCTTACGAATTTCAAATTCAGTCTTCCCTATTAATTTTCCAATTTTCTTATCAGAAAATCCTGCCTGCTTAAGCTCAAGCATTTTCTCTTTATTTAGTTTTTTACTTTTTACAAATTCCTTTTCGATTTTTACAATATTTAAAAGGCGCGATAGGAACCATGGATCCACTCCAGTCTTCTTATAGAGTTCAGCCACACTCATTCCTTTCATAAGGCTAGCTGTAATTGCGAAAATTCTTTTTGGAGTCGGCACATCTGTGAAGTGTTCAAGCTCTTCTTTCGTAAATCCATTGTCAGTCACTGATTCGATACTTCCGCTCTGCATACGAATAGCTTTCTGCAGTGTCTCCTCGAAGTTTCTTCCAATAGCCATCACTTCACCGACGGACTTCATAGCACTACCGATCTTCTCATTTGCACCTTTAAATTTCTCAAGGTCCCAGCGTGGCATCTTCACCACCACGTAGTCGAGTGCTGGCTCAAAGAAGCTCTGAGTAACTTCAGTAATTTTATTTTTAATTTCAAGTAAGCTGTATCCAAGTGCGAGCTTCGCTGCTACGTACGCAAGCGGATAACCTGTCGCTTTCGAAGCAAGTGCCGATGAACGTGAGAGGCGTGCATTTACTTCAATCACATAGTATTCAAGCTCACCATTCTTCGGATTTGGAGAGACGGCATATTGCACATTACATTCACCCACAATATTTAAGCTCTTCACAATTTTAATACTTGCTTCGCGTAGTCCATGATACTCAGCATTTGAAAGAGTTTGTGATGGAGCTATCACTATAGAATCTCCAGTGTGAATTCCGAGCGGGTCGAAGTTCTCCATATTACAAACTGTAATAGTATTGTCAAAAGCATCGCGCACTACTTCGTATTCTATTTCTTTAAAGTGATGCAAATATTTCTCAATGAGAACTTGTGGCGACACAGCAAGAGCTGCATCCACAATTTCATGTAATTCTTTATCATTGTAAGCCACACCAGAATTCTGCCCGCCGAGTGCAAAAGCTGCGCGAATCATAAGTGGGTAGCCAATACTATTTGCAATCTTCTCTGCTTCTTTCATAGTGGTTGCAGAGCCAGATGGTGGCACTGGAATGTCGATACTCTTTAAGTGGTCAGCGAAAAGCTGGCGATCCTCTGTGAGCTCGATGGATGCCACAGGTGAGCCTAGGACTTTCACATTATATTTTTTGAGTATTCCTTTTGACTGCAAAATGAGTCCGCAGTTAAGCGCTGTCTGCCCGCCGAACGAAAGCAAAATGCCATCAGGCCTCTCTTTCGCAATTACTTTCTCCACGAAGTAGTCATTTACTGGAAGGAAGTACACTTCATCAGCTAAATCTTTTGAAGTTTGGAATGTTGCGATGTTTGGATTCACAAGTATAACTTTTAGTTTTTCTTCCTTGAGTGCCTTGATAGCTTGAGAGCCAGAATAATCAAACTCCCCTGCTTCACCAATCTTGAGCGCTCCAGATCCGAGAACTAATATTTTTTTGTATTTAGAATTTTTCATATTATTTTTTTATTCCAGCTTTTTTTAAGAAATAATCAAATACCCAATCAGTATCGACGGGTCCTGGTGCACTCTCTGGGTGGAACTGCACCGACATAAATGGCAAACTTTCGTGAATGATTCCTTCATTGGTATTGTCATTTGCATTATAGAACCATTCCTTAAAACCTTTTGGAATTTTCTTCACTGCATAGCCGTGATTCTGTGTGGTGAGGTAGCATTTATTGGTGCCAGAGAGCACGCATGGCTGATTCTGACTTCTGTGACCAAACTTCAGTTTGTATGTGGACCCTCCCATAGCGAGAGCGAGAATTTGATTACCCAAACAAATCCCAAGTGTTGGAATTTTATTTGCCACAATCTTTTTCACATTGGCAATTGTTTCTTTCACTTTCGTCGGATCACCGGGGCCGTTTGATATAAGCACTGCATCGAATTTGAAATCGAGCTTCATTACATCTGTATCGAAAGGTACTACGACAACTTTAATTCCTCGAGCTAGCAATCTGCGGACCATATTCCTTTTCTCTCCGCAATCTATCACTACTATAGTGTGTTTACCATTACCGTAAGTTTTAATTTCCTTTGTACTCACTTCTCTAGAAAGGTTACGAGTATTTGGATCCTCAAAATTAATTTTATTATTGCCAGCAATAATCTTCCCAAGCATTGCACCACCATCGCGAAGCTTCTCTGTAATAGCACGAGTGTCCTTAACTTCAAGCGCTGGAATGCCTTCTTCCTTGAGCCAATCGGAAAGTGACTTTACAGAATCGTGGTGTGACGGAGTGTCATTGTAAGTGGAGACTATGAGCCCGGCAACTTGTATATGATCTGACTCCCATTTGTCTTTACTTGGCACGCCGTAATTACCAACTATTGGGAAAGTAAGGACCAGTATCTGCCCACGGAAAGATGGATCTGTGAGAGCTTCTGGGTAGCCCACCATACCTGTGGCAAAAACTACTTCACCGGAAATCGATTTTTCAGCCCCGAAGCTTTTGCCTTCAAACTCTGTGCCATCTTTAAAAATTAATTTGTGTTTATTTATTTTCATATACCTTTCCTTTTATTATTGTCATACTCACACTCCCCTCAAATTCTATTCCATCAAATGGTGTCCACCCGCATTTCGTTTTCATATTCTTACCTTCTATCAGCAATTTCTTATTCAAATCTATTACCGTGAGTGACCCTACGAAACCTTCTTTTATCTCTCCATATTTATTATCTATAAATTCATTTATGAATTTGGCGGGATTTTCCGAGCATACTCTACTTACATCTTGTGGGCTAAATCCATTCTCTTTCATGAGCCACACTGCAATCGAGCCGTATGTATCTAGTAGTGGTAACCCTGATATTCCCTTCTCTTTCTCTTCTATAGTGTGCGGTGCGTGATCTGTGGCTAGGTAATCTATGCCGCCATGTTTAAGAGCGCCGATGAGCGCTAAGCGATTTTCTTTCGTCTGCCTGATTGGAGGATTCACTTGGAAGAAATTGCGACTCTCTTCAGTAAACATGCTCTCGTCGAAGAATAAATGATGCGGAGTGACTTCCACTGTCACATTCACGCCCGCCTTTTTCGCATCGACTATTTTCATCACACCTTCTATGGTAGATACGTGGCAAATCCTTCCAACTAAATTATATTTCTTTATTAGTTCTAGCGCGTATTCCACGGCCAATATTTCTGCTCTTGGTGGGCGCTTCTCTCCATGAGTATGAGCACTATCGCATTCTTCAAGCACTTTCGGATCTTCACAGTGGAAGCTCACACTTTGGCCAGAGTAGCGAGCAAGTGCAGTGTCGAGAGCTTCATGTGTGGTGAAAAATAACTCACCAATAGAATGACCCATGAAAACTTTGTATGGAACAAGCTTCTCAAGTGGATTTGTCTGTGAACCAATACCTGCGTATAAAATTATTTCTACTTTAGATTTTTCTGTTAGTTTCTTTTTCTCATCATAACTAGCATCATCGACTGGTGGCACTGGATTGTTTGGCATTTCTGCGAATGCTACAACTCCGCCATTTATTGCAGCCTCACTCGCCGATAGGAAATCTTCTTTGTAATCTTGCTTGTGACTCGCGTCTTCTCTTGCATGCACATGTAGATCGATAAAACCTGGAAAGATTAATTCATCTTTTAGTACCACATCCGCAATCCCCGTCGGCTCTCCAACTTTTGTAATTATTCCCAAATCGTCAATTTCCACGCGAGCGCGCTTAACACCATCTTTATTCACAATGTTGCCTTCTATTGTAAACATATATTTAATAGCTTAGGTGAATAAAATAAAATCCCCATAAATGGGGATTTTATAATAGAAAAACGAAAAAGCATTGTTTGGCAGTCCTTTGTGTGATTTTTCGTTTCTGTATACATTAGGTAAGATTATAGCATACCCAATAAATTCTGCAAAAGTGC
>CAZCFW010000020.1:0-14598 GCA_964498035.1 uncultured Candidatus Saccharibacteria bacterium | reverse complement strand
ACTCAAGTCATTTAATATAACTTTATCAGATTCATTAAAATTAGTGCCATATCTATCATTTATTTCTTTGATTATTTTAGATAACATGTCGGTCTCATCTTCAGGCAAACCTTTACCATCACCACTACCACCCATTGGATCTATCTCACCATCTTTGTTTTCAAGTGCCACATCCACCTCTCCCTTCTTCTCAATTTTATATGTTTCCATATCTATAGCTTCAAGTACCTCATACGGAAGTGGGTTTTCACGTTTTGGTAGCTTCTTGATCAGGAATTTCAAGAAAATGTATAATTTTTCTAGCTGTATATCTTTAAAGGTAACTATTTGAGAAATAAATGAATACTTTTTCAGATAATCGAATGCGGTAGATTTGAAACCTTCCATTTCTTCATTTGTAAGGTTTTCATCTCGTATTCTAGATACCACTTCATCAATAATGCTATTTAGCACATCTGGAGTTGCGCCATTAAAATATTCTTCCACGAAACCATTCACTTCAAAATCAGTGAAGAATTTAAAGCCAATTACATCTCGCTCTAAGGCGTACAATATATTTGGATCCGTTGCTTCAGAAAGTATTGTGGTTGTATAGTAGGGTTGAAATGAATCTTTAATATCATCAGTTTCATTTATGAAATCTAGGACAAAAGTTTCTTGCTTACCATAAGTAGTACGGTTTAGACGAGACAATGTTTGAACGGCATTTACTCCACCTAACTTTTTATCGACATACATAGCTGAAAGCAGTGGCTGATCAAACCCTGTTTGGTATTTTTCTGCAACTATTAGGAATTTATATTCATCTTTCTTAAATTCTTCTGCAGTTTGCTTGTCTGATACACCATTCATTTGAGCTTCTGTATATTCTAGTTTTGTATCTATGTCTTTTACAGTACTAGAAAACGCCACCAATGTTTTATGGTTGTAACCTTTTGATTTCAAATATTTATCAAAAGCGATTTTATACCTCACTGCATGTAGGCGTGATTTGGTAACCACCATTGCTTTGGCTTTACCGTTGATAAGGTTTGATATTTTTTCTTCAAAATGTTCTACCATTATGGCTACCTTTTTATCGATAGCATGCTCATGACGTTCTACATAACCCACCATTAGTCTTTGGGCTTTCTTTTTATCAAACTCTGGATCATCTTCAACTTTTTTCAAAAGACCAAAATATGTTTCGTATGTAGTGTAGTTTTTAAGTACATCTAAAATAAACTTTTCTTCGATTGCCTGCTTCATTGAGTAAAGAGAAAACGGTCCGAACTTACCGGTGGTTACATCTTCAACACCGAACAGTTCAAGAGTCTTTTGTTTTGGTGTTGCCGTAAATGCAAAATAACTTAAGTTTGGTGAGGTAACTTTGCGAGCTTTCATTCTTTCAACAAGCTGATCTTCTACAGTCTTGAATGCTTTTTCCTCTTTCTCTTCTTCCTTTTCTGCTTCATCAAGTGTAAGTGCTTGGCGTAGATCTGCAGCACTTTCGCCAGACTGCGATGAATGTGCTTCGTCGATAATTACAGCAAACTTTTTGCCAGCCACCTTTTCAATAGTATCTACAATAACAGGAAACTTTTGTAGTGTACTTGTCAGTATCCTTGTACCCTTTTCTATACCTTCTTTTAACTCAGCTGAAGATTCCACATGCTTTACCAGCCCAGTAACCTGACTGAAACTTTTCACTGTATCTGAAAGCTGTCTGTCGAGTACACGACGATCTGTGACTACTATGACGCCGTCAAACACATTATGTCCTGCATCGTCATGTAGCTCCGCCAGCCTGTGTGACACCCATGCAATAGTATTACTTTTACCAGAACCAGCACTGTGTTGAATGAGATAATTTTTACCCGCACCATTTACTTGCGCATCAGATATGATATTCCGCACCGTTTCTAGCTGATGGTAACGAGGAAAAATCAATTTATCTTCCCTTTTTACTTTTCCATTTTTATCAGTTTTTTCTTCTGCAACTTCTTGGATAAAATTACCGATCAAGTCAAACACACTGTCCTTTGCCCATACTTCTTCCCATAGATAATGAGTTTTATATTTACCCTTTGGAGCAGTTGGATTGCCAGATGAACCCTTGTCGCCCTTATTGAACGGCAAGAAATATGTAGTCAAACCAGACAAACGAGTAGTCATATACGCCTGTTCAGTATCTACGGCAAAGTGCGTTAGGCATCTTTTGAATGAAAGTAATTTTTCTTTTTGATCGCGGTCAGTTTTATATTGTGAGATAGCATTGATAACATTCTGCCCAGTGAATTGATTTTTCAGCTCCACTGTAAACAACGGCAAACCGTTCACAAATATAGCCATGTCTATCGAGTTTTCATTCTTGGTACTATACTTCACTTGGCGCATGACACTTAGTATATTGCCAGCATAATCTGCCACAGTCTCAGGGTTTTTATTGTTCTCGGGCTTAAAATACGCCAGCTTGAACCTCTCGCCTCTGTCTGATACACCGGTACGAAATACATCGATTAATCCTCGAGAATTTACCTCATCATCCAAACGGGCCAAAAACTTCTCATTAACTTCATCTCCATACTGCTCAGCCAACCTCGCCCAGCTTTCTTTCTGAGTATTCTGCACGAATTCCAAAACAAGCTCGGTGTCCATAGCGAGTTCTTTGTTATATGAAGAATTTGTCCGCACCCTATACCCCTGATTCCCCATCAGTTCCGCTTCAATAAATTCTTCAAATCCTGATTCCTTTGTGTTTGTTTTTTGTGTCATGTTATTTCTCTTCTTCTGGTTTGTTTATATCTGAAGTTTTTGATTTTTCCGACTTTTTATCAAGTAATTTTTTCATACTATCTGTAAATCTTTTAGAGTCATTTTTATCTCTTTTTAACTTGTTTACTAAGTAAATTATAACCTCTTTCACAGAATCGGCATACTCTAAACAATCCTGATCGGTTTCTGCGTGCAAACCTTCACTTAAAGCTGAATGCAAAACGCCTAGAGGGTTCATACCATTAGGCCGTAAAGATACGGGCAATAAATCTTTAACCAATTCAATCTTTTCTTGAGTTACTCTAGTTTCTTTAGTTTTAACTAAAGCTTCCTTGTATTTTTCCTTTTCTTCACCCTCTAACAAATCATAAATTGAATCTAATAATCCATCAATAACTTCTTCGGTGATTCGTCTAAAATAAGCAAATGCTCCGATTCCATAACCTTGTGATTCACAAATCAAACCTTTTTTATAGTCATCAGAATGATCATCTAAAATTCCCTCTAGCTCTTTATCCATCTCTATATTCCACGCAGGAATCTGACCAACTTTTTCTAAATATATCTCTGTTTCTTTGTCAGGTTTTTTAATTTCAAAACCAAAATAGATTAGGAATACATACAAACCTCGTTCACATGCGGAACAAGTGTATCTAATTTCTTTTATTTTTCCTTGAATAGGTTCAGGTTTTTTATATAGATTATCATAAAACTCATTTGACATATTAAAGGTTTGATCTGATCGACAAACTTCACAATACATATGAATAGCGGGTTTTGGTGTATTATCCTCTTTTAACATCGTATGCTCATATATCGGATAAAACTTCCAGTTTGTTTTAAACTTTCTATAAAGTGGATATTTTTCTAAAAATTCTTTATTTGCCATTTGATTGTGATAAATTAATTTGATAAATAAGATGACTAATTGTTCCTAAAATAGACAATGCATCTTGTGGAGGAATTTGTTTCTCGTCCTTATGAGAACAATAGTTTCTCCAAAAACCCATGGATCCCATTGAAATGTTTTTGAAACCTTCTTGAATGCCATTCCGTCTTTTCTCGTCTGTATCATTATTAACTTTAATCTTCGGTGCTTTTTCGTTGAAGGCGTTGTCCATAAGATTATTCCCAATAAAAGTAAGTCCGGAAATTTGCTGCACGTACACTTCGTACTTTTCTAAAGCCTTTCGGACTGCTTCGTTTAGGTGGCCATCCTTAAAAAGTTTTAAGCAGTCAGGCAACAAAAGAGGGTGAAGTGAGAGTAAATCCAAAGCACGCTGGATTTCTTTTTTAGGTGGCACAATAGAAGGACGATCGGTTGGCAAATCTAGCCCGCTGATTTCTTTTTCTAAATCAATACCAAGATCCTTGAGGGTAGTATTCAAATCATCGGCTTCCTGTCGCAAGAATGGATCACCATTGCCGTGTCTTCGTTCGATGGCTTTTGGCAGATTTTCACGTATAAATTTCTTGAATACGATGGGATGCTCTTTATATACAACTTTAATGAAGTTAAAAATTGATTCTTTTTTGACACCCTTGTCTTTCCAATGTTTTGCTAATTTGTAGTCTTTTGCTAATTTACGGAAGCAAAAACCGTTTTTGTTCATTGATGTGGCAGGGATGATAGCACCAAGTTGCTCAGATAATTTTCTGAGTTTTTGCAGTATAGGTGCAGAAAGTTGCTTGGATTTTTTAGTTTTGGTTACTTTCTTTTTCATATCTTAATTTTACCTGTTACGACGTTTGATATTAACGATGATTTAAATTCTTTTAATGTTTCGATTGATTTCTCTACTTTACCTAAAGCCAAATCAAATAATTCAGTTTTTCTATTTAATTCTTTAACTATTTTTTCCTGTGTTTCTATATTAGGCAAAGTGAATTCATAATTTTTAACAAAAGAACTAGTCACTCGTTTCTGACCAGCTGTCCCACGCATTTCAACCTCACCCATCTTTCTGAATTTATCTGAAAATATAACATAATATAAGTAATCAGCCATAATTTTATCACTTGGCCTTAAAACCATAAATTCAGTTGTTCCAAAACCAAAATCATTTTTTAGGCCTTTCATTATTCCAGCTTTTCCGTTTTCATAACAAGGAGTAATTTTGGCTAAAACAACATCTCCATTTCTAAAATATGTAAACCCATCTTTTACGTCTTTGTATAATTTTTCTTGAATAGTTAGTTCACCATTTTCAGATATCGCTTCCATGGGCACAAAAGAAACTGTATCATCCAGACCTGTTTCAGAAACAGCCTTTTTGGTAGGGTTAACTATTATGTAGTTTTTTATCTTTCCAACTTCTCCTTTTGTGTTTACCACAGCATGATTAATAACCGCTGTTCGTTTTTCGCGCAAAAGCTCGATGAGTTTTTGCTTTTTTTCAATTATTTGATCAATATTTTCAGTCTTTTCATCCAAATAATTTGCAATTTTTTGTTGTAATTCAATAGGCGGAAATGTTACATATAATCTTTTCACATCTTGTTCATTTATACCACTTTGTGCCCCACCTGTTCTTTTAGTTAAAATTTGTTCTCGATTTGCTAAAAGAGCATAGTAAATAAATTTACTAAAAGCAATATTCTTATTACCTACAATTGCAACCACAGATTGATTTGCTGTTGCACTAAATGTAAGATAAGCAATATTTGCGCAAGTAGCTCCAGTTAATGCTACTAAGATTGAGTCTTCCGGAATAACTTTTGTAGCACTTTCTTTAAGACCAAGTTTTGTAATATATTTACCTTTAGTATTTTCTAAAATAACATTATCATGAACAATACCTGAAGGAAGCCAGGGTATATCTCCATTTTCCCAATATAACAAGTTGTCAGTTGCTGGAGTTCCACCTGCTAAAGTTTTAGAAAAACTCTTAATTTTTCTAACTTGCCAATCTTTTGGAATCCCCGCAAACCAATCAACCCCTGAATCTTTATATTCAGAATATGTTTCGTATTTTTTTGTAAGTTTTAGTGTTTGCATATTACCAATTACGCTGAATTACGGGATTAAATTTTGGATTTATAATTCTTCTGATTTCATTTCCATCAAAATTCTGATTTAAAATATTAACACTTTGAATTGTATCTAAATAAATATTTGCCACATGGTCTTTATATCCAAATTTTTCGTGTTCTACTCCCAATAAAATATCACGTTCACGATACGAATCTTTCTTTGTTTTTGGAAATATATCATACGGAGCAATATCACACTCGGAATACTGTCCGGTGGTTTCTTTTTTCCAATGAATTCTAATCATCAGTTGATTTTCTATTGCTTTTATAATATCTGATTTATACATTTTATAATTGCTTTAATAAACCTAATAATTCATTTTCAACCTTTTCTATATCTGTCTCGATAGCTTCTAAACTTCTAGGAGCTTCATATTTATAGAAGTAACGTGTAAATGGTATTTCATACCCTACCACGCCCACCTTGCCATCCTTGTGGTCTACCACAGATTCATTAATCCATGCATCAGGCACATATGGCTTCACTTCCTTGTCGAAATATTCCCGTATATCCATACCATAAGGCACATTTTCATAATCACGAAGTTCACCATCAGGTTCGATGTTGCCGTCTTTGTCTTTGCAGATTTCTGCATTTTCATCTCTTTCACCTACTGTAGCAATAAACTTCTTATACAATGCTGCACCTAATTTACCACTGATATATTGCTTAGTTCGTTCGATGATTGTTTTATCTAAAACTTTTTTATCTGTAATAATTTGATTTTCAAAAGATTCAATAAAAGTTTTTATTCCTCCCTTATTATCTTTTACCCCAAAAGCAATCATGAGATCTTGTATTTTTTCTGGAGTAAAATCAAACCTCAAACGAAGTGGGCGTTCGATAGTCACCTGTCTATACGCAAAATCTGTAGTTTTGAAAATCTTTGAAAATTCACCTTCGGTAAAGCTTTCGTAGATGTCCATTATTTTTTGTTTTGATGTTGGATCTATTTCATGGCGTTTACTACCGAGGCTCTTGCGAGTCTTCTTGTAGAAGGTACGAGCATCGATAAGCTGAACTTTACCCACGCGTTCCTTCGGCTTTCTATTTGTCACAAACCATAGATAAGTATTTATACCAGTGTTGTAGAACAGCTGGTCAGGTAATGCCACAATAGTTTCAAGTAAATCTTTCTCTAATATCCAACGACGGATTTCACTTTCACCACTACCGGCGTCGCCAGTAAATAATGGTGAACCATTGTGGACAATAGCAATACGTGAACCGCCATCAGCCTCGGGCTTCATCTTTGAAATAAGGTGCTGAAGGAATAATAGCTGTCCATCAGAAATACGTGGGGTACCGGCACCAAAGCGCCCAGCATACCCACGAGATGCTTCACGGTCGACAGCGTCTTTATCTTTCTTCCAGTCTACGCCGTAGGGTGGATTAGAAATCCCATAGTCAAATACCTCACCGAAAAACTGGTCGTTCGATAGTGTACTTGCCTTGGAATGGTCCTTCTCGCCACCACGCACTAGGTCAGGGTTGTCACCTTTAATAAGCATGTCGGACTTGGCAACTGCGTATGTGACAGAGTTTAATTCTTGGCCATAAAGAAATATGTCAGCCTCGGGGTTAATGTTCTGCAAAATGTAATCCTTAGCAACTGAAAGCATACCGGATGTACCACAGGCCGGGTCGTAAATCTTTTTAATTACATGAGGTTTTTTTAGATCTTTTATATCTGGGGAGAATAGTAAGTTTGTCATCACGCCTATTACATCACGTGGGGTATAGTGCTCCCCAGCGGTTTCGTTCGACATTTCAGAAAACTTACGAAGCAATTCTTCAAATATTTGTCCCATTTGATGGTTATCTACATGACTTGGGTGCAAGTCTATTTTATTTAACTCTTGGATTACTAAGAATAATAAATTACCACCCTCAAGGCGTTCAAGCTGTTTGTTGAAATCAAAGTTTTCAAAAATGTCTTGGATGTTTTTACTATATCCATGAATGTACTGCTTGAAGTTTTTCGCAAGGTGCTTCGATTCACCAAGTAAATTCCTAAAATCGTATTCAGAAATATTGTAAAAGGGTACACCTGCGGTTTTCTTAAGTATTGGGTCAAGGTCGTTTATTTTACCCTTGTATTCATTATTCTTTGCGAGAACTTTTTCCTTGGTGTCTGCAAGAATTGAATCAAGGCGCTTAAGTACTACAAGTGGTAATATAACGTCTTGGTATTCGTGCTGTTTCCACCCGCCACGCAATATGTCGGCGATGTTCCAGATCATTGAAGTTTTTTGATTGAAGTTTTCCATAATTTATTTGTTAGTTATTAAATAGACTTAAGTATTCGTGAAGGACAAAGACTCGATTGCGTTTATACCCTGTACGTTCCGCTAATATCTTTGCTTCTGATAATTTGTTTACAAGAGCTGTAGCGGTGGGTTTACTTACTCCTAATAATACTTCGACGTCTTTTGCTGTAATAACTGGTTTTGCAAAAAGATGTCTTAATAATTCTTTACCAAGCTTTTGCTGTTTTACTCCTAGGTACCCTTCAATTAATTCTTCGTATTTTTTCTGTAAATCAATAATCTTTTCCAAAGTCTCCTTTCCATTTTTAGCAGTCTCTGCAACTCCGACTAAAAAGAATCTTAGCCAATGTTCGATGTCACCAGACTCGCGGACTCGCGATAGTGAATCATAATATGCAGATCGGTTACGTTCAAAATAATCCGACAAATATAATGTAGGTTTCTGAAGTATGTTGTATGAAATTAATTGCAATATAATAATCAAACGACCAATACGACCATTACCATCTTCAAATGGATGTATGGTTTCAAACTGATAATGAGAAAGTGCTATTTTAATTAAATCGGGTATTTCGATATTTTTATTGTGCCAAAATTTTTCTAGGTCATCTAATAATGCATGCACATCTTCTGGAGCTGGTGGAATATAAACTGCATCTTTAATATTACCAGAACTTCCACCAATTTTATTTTGTATTTTTCTTATCTGCCCAGGATGGCGTTTATAACCGCGAACACCAGAAAGCAAAATTTTATGAGCACCACAAACTAACCTCATTACAAGTGGTGGTTCATTTTCTGTATTTATTTTTTCTATTGAATCATTAAGAGCTTTAATGTAATTCTTAACTTCTTCTTGATCATTAACTTTTTCAGGGTCATCAAATTCTTCTTTTTCAATATAAAGTTCTTCGAGGGTTGTTTTTGTGCCCTCGATGCGGCTTGATTGTTCAGCTTCCTTAGCAACGTGTGATTGTATAAAAAAATCTACATTTGGAATAAGTTTTGAATAGGCATTTAATTCACCCAGCCAGCCTCTTGCAGACTCTAAAAGAGTGTCTATTCTTTTGTCTTCCCAAGTAAATTCCTTATTTATAGTTTCAGGTAGAAATGCCAAATAAGCCTCCCCGTGGACGCTTGTAACCTTTTTATGCTTACCTGAATTGTATTTCATACCTTAATTATAATAATTTATAGTTAAAGTTTAGTGATTAACTTTAACTTAAGATAAGTATATTAAATCTAAATACATCTGTCAAGCGGCAATACAGTCTATTTTAAATAACTATCGAAATAGATGGCGTGGCAGGTGTAGCCGCCGGGGTTCTTGAGGAGGAAGTCTTGGTGGTATTCCTCGGCGCGGTAGAAATTGGTAAAGGGCTCGAGGGTGGTGACGACGGGGTTCGGCCAGCGATGGGAATCATTCACTATTTTAATAAAGTCCTGGGCCTCTCTACGCTCGTCTTCATCTTGATAGAAAATGGCGCTGCGGTATGAGGTGCCGATGTCGTTCCCCTGCTGACTCCGAGTGGTGGGGTTGTGAATTTGGAAGAAGAAGTCGAGGAGGTTCCAGAAGGAAGTTTGCGAAGGGTCGTAGACTATCTCGATGGCTTCGGCGTAGTCGCCGTGGTGCTCCCAAGAAGGATTGGAAGTGGTGCCGCCGGCGTAGCCGGCGGTGATATCTAGCACGCCGATTTCCCTTCGCATAAGATCCTCGAGCCCCCAGAAGCACCCACCCGCAATGTACATTTTCTTGGATTCCATTTATTTAAAATTCAAATAAGTAACTGTGAGCTGGAGGACTGTCGCAAATGAGACCCAAGCGATGTATGGGATGTTCCAATACGTGATGGACTTCATGTATGGGTAAATGGCGATGAGTGCCCATACGAGTGTGATGAGAACGAGAATGATATCCACAGCGGCGAGGATGTTGTTCTTCAGGCCAAACTGGAGCGGAGTAAAAGCAAAATTGAATACAAGATTAAGGATGAATGGCAGAGCGACAACGAGAGGGATAACTTTCTGATATGCCATTAAGAAAACCTTGCCAAAAGTGAAAAAGATAATGATATATAGAACTGTCCAGACTGGACCGAAGAGGTATGAAGGTGGCGCCCAAGTGGGCTTCGCGAGCTCGGCGTAATTTGTGTAGTTGTTCATTTTAATTTATAGAATTAACGAATAATAATACTAGTGACCACCAGCCGAGGAATGAAATAATAAAACTAAAAATAATTTTATTCTGCATTACTTGAGGAAGTAGTTCGCTCGACTTGCCTTCGCGCTCCTTAGCTAATAAATACGGACTGATAACGAATGACAAGAAGAAGCCGTTCACCACGAGCATGCCTACGATGTCCATCATGATGTTCATTTCGAAATACGAAAGGAAGCGAGTGCGGTAAAGGAGTGTGACTCCGATAGCGACTAGGAATATGCCGATCCAGATGAGAGGCTTGGTGACCTTGTGCGTGCGAGTCGTGGCGAGGGTCCAATACTCACTCTTGCGCCCGAGGAAGCCATGAAGGTCGATCACGGTCACAGCACCGAGGCCGATGATGAACCCAGCTACTAAAATAAAAAGTGGAAGTGTTTGCATGAGTACATTATACGCTTAATTTGGATTAATAAAATGCCCCGCGGTAGTCCGCGGGGCATTTTCTGTAGCAAATTAAAGTGTATTTAAATCTGCATCTACTCCATTGAGATCTGCGTCTATAGTACTATCTGTATTTATAGAATTCAAGCTTGAATCTATAGATGTAGTAGTGTCTAACTCTGTCGCACTATTTAATTCTTGAGCTGGTGTAAGTGGAACTTCCCTCTTTGGAGAATATTTCCAAACAACAAAACCAATGATAATGATGGCGACAATAGCGATAATTATATTTGTATTTTTATTCATAAAATTTATTGATTATTTGTATTAGTTGCTTGTGTATCATCGGCCTTTTCTTCAGTTGCAGTAGCATCATCTTCCACCTTTGCTACTGCTTCATCTACCTTTGGAATAGCGCGTAGAGCTTCAGCAGCAGCCTTTGTAGCTTTGTGCGCAGATCTTACGGCATCATTCATAACTTTTATATCAGCTTTGAATTGTTTACGAGTAGCTTCTAACTCACTCTTTACAGTAGCCTCACTACCGATTGTCGTCGCATAGCTCTTGCCTGACTGCACTGCGATAGCTGCACGAGCTAAAGCAATAGAACTTTCTGAATTTGTAATAGCTGTACGCACACTAGACACATCAGCACCTGCACTAGCTGCCTTGTCTGCACGAGATTCTATAGCTACTAGAACTGTCTCAATGTCGGAGACGAGCTTAGTGCTCTTGGCAATTTGATTTTCATTTACTGTTGAAATATTGTTTGCAATATTCTCTACTTTCATCTTCTTGGCTTCATCCTTAATTTTGCCTAATTCTTCCTTAAACTTTGCCTTCATCTCTTCACGAGATTGCTTCATTTCTTCTTTCTTAGCTTCTATCTCTTTCTTAAATGCTTCACGCTTTTCGACTGTAGCATTTATAAGTTCTGCACGCTTTGCTTTGATTAATTCATTTGCGTTTTCTTTTTCATCCTTTATTGATTCTTTGAAGTCTTCACGAGTCTTTTTCATATCTTCACGAGCTTTCTCGCGATCATCTTTAAGCTGTTCACGCATTGCTTCAGCCTTTGCTTTATTCGCTTCTCTCATAGCTTCGCGATCATCCTTCAGAGCTTCTCTAGCGTCTTTTATTTCACCACCACGAAGTTCTGGCCTAGGAGTCAGATCACCTGCTTCGTCGATATCGTTATCCTCTGCTAATGCTACATTTGATGTTAATAATAAACCTAACACGAACAAAAATGCATATGTTTTATATTTTTTCATATGCATCTATTATACCATTTTATTAAGCTTGTCTAGATAAAGTTATCCACCCCGCCACCATCGGTGATATTCGCAAACCCAGATTGCTCCATCATAGCTTTTGCCATCATTGAGCGATTACCAGATTCACAATATAAAGTGATTTCAGTATCTTTCGGAAAGTCAGGAAACTTGCCAGACATCATATCCATAATGTCGTGGTTTATGGCATCTTCCTTGTGGCCACTATCGTATTCACCTTTCGTACGTACGTCGATGTAAATCATATTATTTTTTATTTAATTTCTTTTGCGAAAGCATCATATAGACAGCGCAGATAAGAAGCAAAGAATAATTCACAATCATGTACCACTTATTGCCCCACTGCACTCCGTACGGGAAACGGTATTCTGATATGGGGAAAAGGAATGGCGTCGGGAAAAATGAAATAGCGTGTGAAGGAATGTCGATAAGGATATGCAGTGCCCAGCCGAGGAGCTCAAACCGCGGGCGCTTGTAAAGAACCCACACAAGAATGAACACAAGAGCGAAAATCACAAGACTGTGACTGAATTGATATAAATATGCTGCGAGGTCGAGACCTTCGGTGGGTGGACCATGATGAGAGAAAGAAGAGAGTGATGAATCACCTGTAATCAAACTCCAAATCATAATAATAAATGGAATCGTGAACGCAAAAAAGTCTGGAGCTACGCCAAAGAATGATGCAGCGACTACATTTATTTTTGGAATAGGTTTCGCCTGCGGCTTCTTCTCATTCCTCTTCTCTATCATGCGGTTCGCTTTTCGTGAACCATAATTGGCCCATAATGTGTGTGCTAAGATATCCATTTTTTGATTATATCATAATGATTAAATATTTTTTGTATTGTAGGCCCAATGAAGGAGCGCTTGGCGCTGGCGAGGACGGCATAGTGTGTCGCCAGGGCGGCAGTTTGCCACTATCTGGCCAATATGTCTGCGGATAGCATTCCAGCGTTTGATCTGGCGAGCATCCTCCTTTGGCAGTCTGCGACCCATGTAGTAACGGCAGTACCACTGGAACCATCCGCGAGGATCCACTTCACTCACCCATCCTTTCCTTCGCCACTCGGAAAGTGACTGACTGGCACTTACTTTGAAATAATTTAATTCTGGATCATGCGCATCACCCTTTGCGAATTTGGCTTTTGTAAACCAATCTTTCGGAAATTCCTTCTGACAGTCGCGCATATATACCCCTCCAAAGATTCCCATAGCGAGCATTTGCTTGGGCGTGAGGTCCGGCTTGAAGTCCGGAGCGAAATCCTTCCCTATTCTTGCAGAGAGTTCATACTTGTAACCCTTTTGCATTTTATCATTTACTTTTACAATTTTATTTTTCATAAATATTTTTAAAAACATTCTCACATTCTGCAGAATACCAGAATGTTCAAATTGCTATTTATCCCAATTGAAGTTGTGACCATAGTGGCCCCAAGTGCATGTGTCTTTATATATTACTTCATCGAGCTTTAGGAATTCACGAATTCCTTTTGGTGTGAGATCATAGCCTTCTATTACCTCTTCCACTCCGTCCACTATTGCGATGGCCATGACAGGTTCGGCTTTACCTATGGCATATGCGAGCTTGGTGCGAACTTCCTTTCCACCCCTTGCCTTGAGTAAATCCACGGCGATTTTGCGAGCCATGTATGCACCTGAGCGATCCACCTTTGTGTAATCCTTGCCAGAATATGAGCCACCACCGATTGAAATTTCTGGACCATAGTTGTCCACAATGAGCTTGCGGCCGGAAAGTCCTGTGTCCGCATCGAAGCCTCCTTGCACCCATTCACCTGCGGGATTGATAAGGTATTCATCAGCTTCAATTATACTTTGCACAAGAGGAAGCAAATCTGCATTTTTCGAATTCTGAAAACTCGCGACGACTGTGGTCACCTTGCCATCCTTTACAGTCACTTGAGTCTTACCATCGTATGGATACTTCTCGTAAATCCTCTCACACAAATTTCTCGCAAGTTTATATTCAAGTGGAAGAAGTTCCTCTGTCTCACTTGTAGCGTAGCCGAGCATTATGCCTTGATCACCAGCACCGCCAGTGTCCACACCTTGAGCGATCTCGGGGCTCTGCTTCACGATATTTATTATTACTCTATAATCAGCACCAACAATATCCTTCACTACTTTTTCAATATCTGGCTCTGAAAGCGAAGTAACCTCACCGTTTATAGTGATAAGATTGTGTCCACCCATAACTTCGATCGCTACGCGGCTCTTCTTGTCACCTGCTAAATACGCATCGAGAATAGAATCTGCGATAAAATCACAAATTTTGTCTGGGTGCTTTGGGCTCACGAATTCTGCTGTTTTGATTTTCATAATTTGAGTAAAAAAAATTTCCTAATAATAAGGAAAAATAATGATGTTATCTTTCCTTTAACTTAATAAAGGTTGGAATTAGCACCTTCCGTAAACGGGGTTGCTGTGGGGTCATGGAGCCAATTCTCTACCACCACTCTTTATAAAACTATTTAATTGTACTCATATTATACACACCTACTCAAATATGTAAAGCAAGGAACTATTCGCCTGTTCGCGCGAATTAGAGAATAGTTTAAATGCTATCACAATAGCCACGGCCGTGGTTATTGTGATAGTAAAGACTTTTTACTTTTTGTATTG
>CAZCFW010000019.1:0-15018 GCA_964498035.1 uncultured Candidatus Saccharibacteria bacterium | reverse complement strand
AAGGCAAATCACGAGCATTCAGGAAACTGCACGATTGAATTCGAAACCTCATATTCTCCCGACAGACCAGAGACTATCTACTGTGAGAAGTGCTACCAGCAAGAGGTTGCTTAAAATACTCAATCCTCACCATGGTGAAGATTGAGTATTGTGATATAATTATCTAATGAGTATAGAAAGAGAAGTACTAGAATATTTGAATAAGTACAGAAAAAAACATTTACTTATGTATAAAAGTATCCGTATTGGAATTTTTGGGCTGCCTGATTTCAAATATTATAAACATCAGTCACTTGCGAATAGTTGCTCAAGACTTGCGATGAAGGGCTATATAAAAAGAGGAAACAAAGGAGTTGGCGATTACTTCATTACGACTAAAGGAGTGGAATATTTGGAAGAGGGAAGTGATGAACTCGAGACATTTTCATCCTGTAATAATAAAAATTTACCTAAAAATTTAATGGTGATTTACGATATACCTCAGGGAAGGAGGAAAGAAAGAGATTGGTTCCGTGGCCACTTAAAAAAGTTTCATTTTATTATGATACAGAAAAGCGTTTGGGTAGGGCCGTCTCCGCTTCCAAAGGAATTTATTGAATATGTAAAAGAAATAGAGTTGGGTGATAATTTTAAAACTTTTAAATTGGAAAGAGGATACGGGCAAAAGTAAGAATACTCAAACTTCACCATGGTGAAGTTTGAGTATAGAGGCTGTAAATAATATGATGAAGAAACTGTTTAAAAAAGTAGATAAGAAATATATTTTATTTTTTGTATTACTAATAATCGTAGTAGGGACTTTGTGTTATTCGATATATATAAACAGGAAGCCACATGAGATGACTGTGGCATTCCTAGACATTGGGCAAGGGGATTCGATATATATAGAAGCACCAAATGGAGCGCAAATGCTTGTGGATGGTGGGCGAAGCTCTCGTGTGCTCACCGAACTCTCGAAGGTAATGCCATTTGGCGATAAATCTATAGATGTAGTCATAGGCACACACCCAGACGCGGATCATATTGGAGGCCTCGTAGATGTGCTCTCAAATTACACTGTGGGGCAAATGATAGAATCGGGGGGAGTTTCTAAGAGTCAGATTTATAAGAGTTTGGAAAATAAAATTATAGATCAAAAAATTCCGAGGACTTTAGGTAGAGCTCCTATGAGGATAATTCTAGATGAGAAAGCTGGTGTATACTTCGATATTCTTTATCCTGACATACCGGATGTTTCAAGATTAGAAACGAATGACGGGTCCATTGTGGGGAAGCTCATATATGGCACGGCTTCTTTAATGCTTACAGCCGATTCTCCCACTGAGAAAGAGATGCACCTTGTGAGCAAAGACCCAAAAGTCCTCGATGTGGATGTTCTTAAGCTGGGCCACCATGGCTCGCGCACTTCATCAAGCACCCAGTATTTAAAGGCTACTTCGCCTAAAGTTGCTATAATTTCAGCTGGAAAGGGCAATTCCTATGGTCATCCACATACAGAAGTCTTGGGTAAGCTTGAAAGCCTCCATATTCCATATTTAGCTACTTATATATCAGGCACCATCTTCTGCAAAAGCGACGGCCTTCAAATATCCTGCAGATAATTGCCTACCTATTATATATATAGTATAATTTAGAGCATGAAAACTTTAGAAGAATTTATAGGTAATTTGGTTGAAGAAAAAGGCTTCGACACAACTGACCCAGAAGTTATTACTCAAATTAAGGCGGATTTACTTAATCGTTTTGAGGACCTTGTGAATGTTATGATTATAAATAACGTGCCTGAAGAAATGCTTGCTGATTTCGAAAAGGTTTCAGATAGCGGAAGTGATGAAGAATTAGAAGCATTCATAAAGAAGAATGTTCCTGATTTCGAAGAGAAACTAGCAACTGAAATGATTTCATTTAAAAGTATGTATTTAGGCTAAAATCTATATGCCACAAGAAAAACTCATTAGTGGAAATGGAGAGAAGAAAATATTCAAAGCGGCTGTTGTGGATGCCGATCAGCTCGTAGAGGGTCAAGCTCGCGATATTGGTGATGCAAAAATGTCTGAATCGAAAGATCAGCTTGATCAAAATAGAATTACGAAATTCGTGAGACGTATTTGGAAGCAGAATTTGATGGAGGGTTACTATCGCAATAAAGAAATTCAAAAAGCCAGAAAGGATATTATCGAGAACAAAAATCTATATCACGGTGAAGCAGAGATAGCTAATCAAGCTCAAAATAAAAATTCACATAAGGAAGCAATGGATGCCATTGTAGAGGGTTTTACTAGTGAGTACGAGAATGAAATGCTCCGTCAGGAGGAACGAGATTCAAGAGAGAAAGCAGGTGCTCCTTTAAATACTGCGATTAAAGATTTGATAAAGAAGTATGCTTCGACCCCTACTATGGATAAAGCTGCATTTGAAGAAGAGAAGAACCGTTTGATAAACACTCACAATCCTAAATACGCGAAAGAAAACAGCCTTTATGCTGATAACCTTTTCGATATAGCGAATGAAGTGAAGCAAGCAGTAGCGCAAGGTGAGAAGCTGGACCAGATGGATTTCGAAGTTGACCTTACTTTTGGAAAAGCCCGTGAAAGTCTTAATACAGAAGGCAAAAAGACCACCTTGGATAAACTTTTCGGTGATAATAAATTCGGTAAAGCTATCTCACAAAATGCGATTCTTGCTGGAGCTGTGGCGGGTGCGTATTCACTTACAAAGGCTCTAACAATGAATTATGGTAAGAGAGCTGCGAAGTGGTTTGGCTTCGGTGCTGGTCTTGCCGCAGGAGCTATTGTAGAAGGAGTGAAGGAGAATGCGAGAGTAAATCGTGAAAGAAGCCAGAACATGCGTGAGAACGCAAAGGGAATGAAGTTCACTGATCCTGATATGGAGCGACGCCAAGAAATGGCAAAGAATTTGTATGAGACAAAGAATGCTACTGCAATTATTTCTGAACTAGACGGTGATTTAAATTTAATAAAGACAGGTAATGTGAGTGAAGCAGATATGCAGTCAGCCTTTGGACGTATTGCAGAGCTTGAAGCTCGTATCCGCTTGGGGGATGCACAGAAGATTGATCTTATTTCTTACGATCACTATGGAAATGTGGAAAAAGATAGAAAGAAAATTGGTCAAAGACTCGGTGAGATAAAGGTAGCAATAAGAAAAGAGACTGCTACAAACCCAAAAGCATTTATGAATGGGGCAAGTTATGATGATTACATATTAGGAAGAACTACTGACCAAGTAAAAGTATTCTCTGAAGGTGATATTGCAAAAAAAGATAAAATTTTCCGTGGATTAAAAACACGAAGGATTATAAGAAAAATGGGTCAGACAATGCTTATGGGTGCAGCGGCTGGATTCATTACACAAGAAGTGGGTGCACTATTTACATCTCGTGATGGAGTGATTGAAGGTGGTGCGAAAAGCATCTATAATCATTTCTCTGATGAGTCAAATCACGGTGCCGATCTTCATAAGAATGCGACTGCTCTTGAAGCATTACGCCGTAATCTTTTCGGTGAGAGCCCTAGAATGTCTACAGAGCATATGCATGAAGCAATGATTGGAGCTACTCATATCGAGCTTCCAGATGGTGCAGATATTGTAGACTATGGTAATGGAACTTACGACTTCGTGCGTGACGGTGTAGTAATATCCAATGATATTCCGCTTAGTTTCGATTCAAATGGTAATCTAAGTCCTGAATCTATTGTATTACTACAGAAAAATGATATCTATACAGACTTCTATAAGATTCATGACCCTGATGGAAATATAGATGGCAATGGTGCCAAGAATCCAAGCGAATGGGTGGAGCAGCACAAGGATTCTATGCACAGAATTCATAGGCATTTTATGGACAATGATACTCCAATGGAGGATAACCCTGCCTATCCTGGAGATCCTAGGCATCGCTTTGGCTCTAATCTCAATGAGCTTCGCGCAGATTGGGGAGGTGTGAATAATACTGGAGTTACAGAAGATGGCAACTACGCATTCAATGTGCATCGTATGACAGATGATGGGTCCTTCCATGGTGATGCATCTGTGCCTGCTCATAAGGAAATGGTTGGCGAGAATCTTAAAATGCTTCTTTCAGTGTCGAAGGATAGTCAACAATATGTTTTCGAAGTTGATGTGGATAAATATGGAAATGCAATCGTGGATAAGGATAGTGAGATAGGCAAAATGCTCTTCACTACAGATGCAACAGGGCACGCGGTTTACACTGGTGCATATGCAGAGATAGCGCATATGAATGCAGATGTGACTTACCCAGATGGTGGGGAAGATATGGATATCCTAGCCACACACATAGGTGATGATGCTGCACACATTCCGCACGAAGATGTGCCTTATGTGAAGTTTGATATACCTGATGATACCGACTACGAACCTCCATACCCAATTCCAATAGTCCCTCGCCGTCCGCTAGAGCGAGGACAGTATGGAGAATACAAACCTGATGACCTACCAGGTAAAGTTTTGGACCCAGAGCATCCATTGCCGTATGGATATCATGAAAAATTGAAGTCTGATTACTCAGATCTCGGTAAACTAAGAAATTCTGCAGCTGAAGTTAAAAAGCTTGAAGCTCGTCTTCTTGCTGACCCAGAATTAAAGGCGAAATATGTGCATGTATTTAAACAGCTAGGTAAGCTTCGCAACTACAAATTCCTCGTGGGGAAAGATAAGGCTGAATTAAGTCGTAAACTAGCTGCTTACAACAAACGCTATTCTTCAGGCTCACCAATCACACTCGACCAATTTGTGGTTCTCGAATCCGGTCGTATAAATCGTCAAATAGAAAATATTATGCTTGAAGAAGCGAAAGTTGGTGAACGACCCTTCGACAAAAAGTTTTATGAAAAATCACCTCTTATTAAAGGAATAAATGAGTGTAAAGAAATTGTAATTGTGTTTCCAGATCCGGTTGGGGATGCAGTTCTTACAATCCCAATGATTGATACATTAAATCGTTACTTTAAAGAAAACGGAATTACCAAAGAGATAAAAGTAATTGTAAAACAGAAAAAGCTTCTGAGTTCTGTGGAGTCACAATATTCTAATGTTACACTATATGATCCGAAAGAAAGCAAAGATTATTTTGGAAAGAATGTTGGGATTGACCGTTATGTTATAAACGTGGATAGAGTTTTTGAAGACTATTCAATGTTTGGAATTTCAAAAGCATCTTCGAAAGATATGTCAAAAGTGATGTCTGTGGACTGGGCAAGTTGGACAAAAGAAGAATATCCAGGCGAACCTGGAAAATTAACTAAGTACGACATGATGCCAGCAAGGATTGCTCGTAACTTTGAATTAATGCTTGGTCAGAAATTATACGAAGATATAAATGAAGTAGATCATTTTATTGATAAAGGCCCTAAGTTTGAATCGGAATCAAAAGAACTGAAAGCAAAGTATAATATAAAAGATGGTGAGAAAATATTTACTATTTCTGCAGGTTCTTCTGTAACACCTAAAGAGTATGCGCCTGAAAAATGGCAAAAGGTAATTGAAGGAATATTGGCTAAAAATCCTAATGCACATATATTGTTCTTAGATGACCCAGACCCAGTCCGAAAGGAGAGGTATGGAAAGATGATAGATTCTCTTATTGCTAGCGGCTCAAATATTACTCGTTCTACTGATGGTATGGATAAAATGAATACCATAATGTCTATGTCTGATTACGTACTTACGCCAGATACTGGTTTAGGGCATTATGCTGGAGCATTAGGTAAGCCTACGGTAATGCTTTTCTTAAGTGATCCAGTGCTTTGGTCAACACCAGGTGCAATCAGAGCTATGCATCCTAAGGCTTACGAGACTTATAAAAAAGGTATAGGTACATACAATAATGCATGGGACAAGAATTCTAGTGAGGGTTACTTTGTAAAAGATGGAGGTGTGTTAGTAGGAATGTCTGATCTAGATCCTGAAGTTATTGTAAATAAAATTAATAAAGAAGAAATAAAAAAAGGTGAACCGAAGCCAGCTAAAAAGAAGAAGGTTGTGAATAAGACTACAAAAAGTAAAACAGAAGCTAAGGGTAAAAAATCTGAGAAAATGACTCAAGCAGAATTCAGCAATGAGATGGAGAAAGCTTTCAAGGATATCTTAAGCAAAGAGGATAATGCTACAATTGAAAAATTTAGTGTTAACTTCGAAGGTGATAGGATAGTAGGGCATACTGAGCTTAAGGCAAAGAATAGCTTAGGAGGAAAGCCCGTCATCGATCTTGATATAATGAGTGACGGCAAAGATTTTGTTTTCAATAAAAAAGGAAATAAAATCAGAGCCAATAGTCTTGCTCGTGGATCTGTGAATGAAGCTGTGGCAGGTATTCCAGATAAAATAAAAGAAGTTTTAGAAAAGAAATATAAACAAAAGATAGATTCTATTTCTATTGAAGGTGGGGAAATAAAATTAAATTTTGAGTAATTATTAATATTAAATAAATTTATGGCATTCGATACAATAAAAAATCAAGATAAGTCTTCAAAAGTTGAAAAAAAAGATGGCATGTATACTGTGCCTATTGGAGATGCGACTTTAATAGATAATGAGTCAATCCTCTCAGTTAAAGAAAAAAACTTCGTAAACAATCCTGATAAATTAAAAAGCGTTCTACTTGAGCGAAGTCAGTATAGAAATGCGGTAGATGAAATGCTCGTTCAGTTTCCTAATCTTAAACCACTTTATGACGAATTAACAGAAATTCACGGAAAGCTATGGTATATAGAATATAGGAAGAGACAAATTGAAGAAGGTATGCCTGTTGATCAAGTTTTAGAAAAATTAATGTTACCTAATAATAGTGAAATTTTAAAAGAATATCTGACTTTATCTCGAGAGGTATCATTGTACAATGACCGAAGAGCTAAAATTAAGTCAGAAATGAATAGTATTAGTGGTTCAAAAATTGTAGAAGTAAAATCTCATTCTCAGGCTCAAGCAGCATAATTAAATATAAAATACCCCGATTGTCGGGGTATTTTATATTTTGTTTATTTCTTTAATGCGTCTCTGATTTCTGTGAGGAGCTTGATGTCTTCTGGTATTGGAGTAGGTTCTTCACCTTTTGCAGGCTTTTGCTTCTTCATTCTGTTCATGAGTTTTATCATTGCAAATATTGCTATTGCAACTATAGCGAAGTCGAGACAACTTTGAATAAAGTTCCCGATGTTTAGATTTACTGCAGGCACTACTACACCTACTGCGTCGATACTCTTTTCTTTAAGTACAATTACTAGATCAGTAAACTTAATACCACCGATTAGGACTCCTATAGGGGGCATGATTATATCTGACACAAGGGAAGACACTACTTTCCCGAATGCGCTTCCGATGATCACACCGACTGCTAAGTCCACCACGCTACCTTTCATTGCAAACTCTTTTAATTCTCGTACAAAATTTTTCATATAATTTCTATTTATTAATATGCCTGTATTATACGGCAAAATTATCCAAAACAAAAAGCTCCTTTCGGAGCTTTTTGTTTTATTTAATGAGTCCTGCTTTCTTGAGTGTTGCAAATGCTCCGTTCTTCGCTATTGTCTTGATTGCTTGAGTTGAGATTGTAAGATTAAAGAATTTCTTGAGCTCAGGAACGTATATACGCTTCTTTTGAAGATTAGGATACTTACGCACTTTGCCTGTCGGGTTGAATTTAGTAGCACGAACTACGTTTGAGTAGCCTCCTGCCATAAGTGAACCCTTTTTTGTTATGTCGCATGTCTTTGCCATAGATAGGGTGATATTATCATAAGAAGTATATATATGCAAGTCTATGATATAATGCCTATATGAATTTTACGGATGGGGTATTTTATGTAGTTATTTTAATAATGAGTGTTGTAATCCATGAGGTCGCTCACGGCTATATGGCATATAGGCTTGGAGACGATACAGCTCGCTTCCAAGGCAGGCTTACACTGAATCCTTTAGTCCACCTCGATATAATTGGTTCAGTATTGTTGCCACTACTCCTTGTGATCTCAAATGCTGGTTTCGTTGTGGGATGGGCTAAGCCTGTGCCTTACAATCCCAATAATCTAAAAACAGGGAAGTATAGTGAAGTATTGGTAGCTCTTGCTGGGATATTAGCCAATTTACTAATTGCTATAACTTTTGGAATTCTAATTCGTATTGTGATGATGAGCGGCATTTCTTTTGGTGATGCATATACCATGTCGGCATTTTATAAAATTGCATCGACTGTAGTTATTGTAAATATTGTTTTAGCTTTTTTTAATCTCATACCAATCCCACCACTTGATGGTTCTAAAGTTTTGTTTGGCTTATTCCCTTATCACTTAAGAGAGATGAGTGTGTTTATGGATAAATGGGGGACTTATATATTGATATTTTTTATTATATTTATTTGGAAATATCTTTCACCTCTAATCTATACAGTATTTAGCTTTTTGACAGGGATTTCCTAATGCTCTATCAGCTCATAGGTGCCTGGGCGGTGGGGGCTTGCAATTTTCCTGGGCTTATAGTAAAGTATCTCTACTAGTCTTTTTGAGGCTATTTTATTTTTTAAACCAATTATGCCAACAGTAAATCAATTAGTTCGCAAGAATCGAAAGAAAATCAAGACACGTTCAAAGGCCGTGGCTCTTGCTCGTGGTTTCAACTCTATTAAGAATAAGCCAATCTATTACCCAGCTCCATTTAAGCGTGGTGTTTGTACAAAAGTTACAACAACAACTCCTAAGAAGCCTAACTCAGCGCTTCGTAAGATTGCCCGCGTACGCCTTACAAACGGAATGGAAGTTACAGCATATATCCCAGGTGAAGGTCACAATTTGCAAGAGCACTCAGTGGTTATGATCCGCGGTGGTCGTGTGAAGGACTTGATCGGAGTACGTTACCACATCGTTCGTGGCCGTCTTGATGCGACTGGAGTAGACAAGCGTCGCAAGGCACGCAGTAAGTACGGTAACAAGCGTCCAAAGGCAGGTGCAGCTAAGAAATAATTAACCTATACTAAAATATTATGCGAAGAAAAGTAAAAAATCGAAATATCGTTGAACCAGACATAATGTACAACTCTCAAAAGTTGGCTAAGTTCATAAACAACATTATGGAGTCTGGAAAGAAAGAGACTTCACGTAAGGTGGTGTACGCTGCTTTCGACATGATCAAAGAGAAGACAGGTAACCCAAATCCTCTTGAAGTTTTCGATACAGCACTTAAGAATGCTGGTCCTACAGTAGAAGTTCGTTCTCGTCGTATCGGTGGAGCAAACTACCAGGTTCCTCGTGAAGTTCGCCCAGAACGCCGTTTGGCTCTAGCACAACGATGGATCATCGATGCTGCTCGCGGAAAGAAAGGCCAACCAATGCATATCAAACTCGCTGAAGAAATCATTCTTGCATCAAAAGGTGAAGGAATTGCTATCAAAAAGCGTGATGATACTCACAAGATGGCAGAGGCCAACAAAGCATTCGCTCACTTCGCTTGGTAATCAAAATTTAAATCTAAAAGAAAAGCTCCCTATAGGGGAGCTTTTCTTTTGTTGACATTTAGAGATAATTATATTATAGTGTGAGCAAATTTTATTTTATAATTTTCTAAAAACAACACTTTTATGTCACAAAGTACACAAGACTCAACTATTGAAAGCACGACATCTGTAGCGCGATCTAAAACTTCTGAACTATCTGCAATTTCCCAAGCGGATATGCTCGACCTTCTCGGTTTGCCGGTTAAAAATGCAAATGATTCAATTGTCTATTCAAATGCGCAGATCCAGAAAGCTAAGAATCAAGGGATGGTGCTCGTATCTCCAATTGCCGGCGTTACAATGCACGACATTGTCCTTAATCTCGACGGGCAGATGCCGAATGGTCAGCCGATCTTTATCACTGGTGCCGATTGGTTCTCAGGGAAAATGTTCTACAGGGAGATTAAAACAAGTAGCTCTCCGTATTTCGTATCGCAGTCACCACTCGAAGAATCAAACAAAAAGGATTACTTTGAACAGACTCTCATGCTTGCCGATTGGGTCAATGAAAACATTGGATTATCCTCAAACCTTAGTAAGACTAAAGGATACATCGACAATTTTCGTCAACAGGAAAAGCAGTTAAAAAAGATCTGTCTAGAAGACCCAAAAAGAGGCACCCAAATGCTCAATCAACTGGGCCTAAATAGAAATTGTCGTGAACTAGGAGTCGAGTTACTTCTTAGGGTAGCTACTATGAATAAAAAAGGCGTATTTGTAATAGAAAATGGAAAATGCACATGGGCTGGAGATGTATCACACATGCCTGGGGAGGTTATAATGATTGGCCTTAATGATAAGGGTCTATCCTTTACTCTTGCTAAAGCCGATGCAAAGTACAATGAGACATTTCTCTTTCCTAAGATACAATAGTTATTTTTTTGAAAACATTAACCAATATTAAAGCACCCTATCGTTTTACGATACGGTGCTTTTTTTATTTGCAAAAATTTGGTTTTTGTTCTATAGTAGGGGCATAAGACCTTGCAGTCTTTTTTATTTTTAGCAACTTAATTAAATATATGGAAAGAGATTATCCTTTAGAGAAAGTAAGAAATATAGGTATTATTGCCCACATTGATGCGGGTAAGACTACAACAACAGAGCGTGTGCTCTTTTATACAGGTGTGTCACACAAAATCGGTGAAGTTCACGATGGTGAGACTACTACAGACTGGATGGAGCAGGAGCGTGAGCGTGGTATCACTATCACATCAGCTGCTGTTACATGTTTCTGGACACCTACATACGCACTAACAGACAAGAACAAGAAACACCGTTTCAATATTATCGACACACCAGGTCACATCGACTTCACTGTGGAAGTGAAGCGCTCACTTCGTGTGCTCGACGGAGCTGTGGTTGTGTTTGACGGAGTGGCAGGAGTAGAGCCACAGTCAGAAACAAACTGGCGTTATGCTGACGAAGCAATGGTGCCTCGTATCTGTTTCATAAACAAGCTTGATCGTACTGGTGCATCATTTGAGCACTCATACAAGACTATTCTTGATCGTTTGAACAAGAGTGCTATTCGTATGCAAATCCCAATCGGACTTGAAGAGAATCATGAAGGAGTTATCGACCTGCTTAAGATGAAGGCATTTTACTTCGAAGGTGAAATGGGAAACAAAGTTATCGAAAAGGAAATTCCAGAGAATTTGAAAGCTGATGCAGAAAAGTATCATGCAGAACTTATCGAGAAAATCGTTGAGCAAGATGACCAAGTTATGACGGAATATTTGGACGGCAAGGTTCCAAATCTTGATGTACTTAAAGCTCTTATGCGTAAGGGTGTCATTGCAAACAAAATCTTTCCAGTGTTTGCAGGTTCTGCTCTAAAGAACAAAGGTGTGCAATTGGTCCTCGATGCTGTCGTAGACTACTTACCATCTCCACTCGACATTCCAGCTATTAAAGGTACAAACCCAAACACAGACGCTGAAGAAACTCGCCCAGCATCAGACGCAGAGCCATTCTCAGCACTCGCTTTCAAAATTGCGACTGACCCATTCGTAGGACAGATCATTTTCTTCCGTGTTTACTCTGGATCTGTAGCGGCTGGTTCATATGTGTACAATCCTCGCACAAGAAACAAAGAAAGAATCGGACGTATTCTTCGTATGCATGCAAACGATCGTGAAGAAGTGAAGAAAGTTTACGCTGGAGAAATCGCTGCAGCTGTAGGACTTAAAGATACTATCACTTCAGACACACTTTGTGATGAAGAGAAGCCAATCGAGCTTTACCGTATCGTGTTCCCAACACCAGTTATCTCCCTACGCGTTGAGCCAAAGACAAAGGCTGACCAAGAGAAAATGGGTATGGCACTCAACCGTCTTGCACAAGAAGACCCAACATTCAAAGTATCTACTGACCAAGAAACAAACGAAACAATCATTGAAGGAATGGGAGAACTCCACCTTGAAATCATTGTCGATCGTATGAAAAGAGAGTTCGCTGTGGAGACAAATGTGGGTAAACCTCAGGTTGCTTACCGCGAAACTATCAATGGTACAGCCGAAGTGGAAGGTAAATACATCAAGCAGTCTGGAGGTCGCGGTAACTACGGTCACGTACGTATCAAGATTAAGCCTATGGATATGTCTCTTTCAAAAGAAGACATTGAAGACTTGCCAAAGAACGTAAAGCGTCAGAAAGATTTCGAATTCATCAACACAATCAAGGGAGGTGCTATTCCACAAGAATACATTCCTGCAGTTGAAAAGGGACTCAAGGAAGGTCTTGATCGCGGAGTTCTTGCAGGATTCAAAATGGTGAATGTGTCTGTCGACTTATACGACGGTTCTTACCACGATGTGGACTCCAACGAAATGGCCTTTAAAATTGCGGCTTCTATGGCTATCCAAGATGCATGTAAGCTCGCAAAGCCAGTAATCCTAGAGCCTATGATGCAAGTGGAAGTTGTAACTCCTGATAAATTCATGGGAGATGTGACTGGATCACTATCTTCTAAGCGTGGACTTATCGAAGGAATGGAGCAAAGAGGTCTCAACCAAGCTGTGAAAGCTGTGGTTCCACTATCTGAAATGTTCGGATACATGACTACTCTCCGCTCAATGACTGAAGGTCGCGCAGGTTTCACAATGGAATTCCTACGTTACGACATCGTTCCTCAGAACGTTGCAGAGACAATCATCGCCGCGAGAAAATAATTTAAAAATTTTTTCAAAAATAAAAAACATTCCGACTAAAATCGGAGTGTTTTTTATTTTTATTGAACTGTGGAGAAAATGTGGATAAACTCCTTATTTTATATTGTATTTGTAGCGTTTCCACGGTACAATAATATATGTGGTGTGTATTGGGCGAATAAAAATATAAATGCACTTTTTTTACAAAAATTTTTTTAAATATTCTTTCAACTTTTTTAAAAAGAGTGTACTTTCTTTCGCTCTAATTTCTCTTTCAATCTTTCTTTTAATTCCTAGTTCTGTTATTGCTGCCGCTGGTGTGCCGACAATCCTCCACCATCAAGGAAGATTGCTAGATACTTCTAATCCTCCAAATCTTCTTGGGGGTACAGGTGGTACAAACTATTGTTTCCGTTTCGGATTTTACGATAGTGCAACTGCAGGATCTGGTACGAAGCTCTGGCCAGCTAGTACTCCTTCGACAATGACAGTCAATGTGAAGAATGGAGTTCTTAATGCAGATATTGGTGACACTACTGCAGGAGGAGACGCCCTCGATTTTGATTTTAATTCCACAGATGAAATTTATTTGAGTATTTATGTGGCGGCCTCCGTTGGTAATTCTTGTGCTGGAGTAACTCCAACAGAAGAATTGAATCCTCGTCAAAGAATAGTTTCTGCACCGTATGCAATTAATTCAAAAACAGTTGGAGGATTTACTCCTTCACAGACTCCCGTTGAAAATCAAATTCCAGTCTTAGATGGTTCAAAGGCATTAAATCTTACTGGTGCAGTAAATGCTGGAGGACTTACTCTTGGCACTGCATCTGCTGTTACTGGTGCAATAAATTTAAAAAATTCTACTAATACAAATTCAGTCACTATTCAATCTGGAGTTTCTGCTTCATCATACACTCTAACCTTACCTACAGATGATGGTGCTCCAAGTCAGTTTTTACAAACTGATGGAACTGGCGGACTAAGCTGGGTAACTATCGGTGGTGGTGGTGATGCACTTGTTGCAAATGCTCTTTCTCAATTTGCATCAACTACTTCACTTCAACTTAAGGGTGTGATATCAGATGAGACAGGTTCTGGTGCACTTGTGTTTGCAATTTCTCCAGTTTTCACAACTCCAGATCTTGGTGTCGCAACTGCAACGACAATTAACGGTATCACAATCACAGGATTTTCAACTCCAACTCTTGCTGTAACTGGCACAACATCAGTTTCAGGTACAAACACCGGTGACCAGACAACAATCACAGGCAATGCAGGTACCGCAACCGCTCTCGCTTCCAACCCTGCAGACTGTGGAGCAAACGCTTTCGCAACCACTATCGCAGCAAACGGAGACTTAACTTGTGCATCAATCTCTGATGCTGATGTGCCAAACACAATCACCATCGACCTAGCAACTGCCGCAACAACACTCCAAACAGCACGAAACATTAACGGTGTATCATTCAACGGTTCCGCCGATATCACAGTCACAGCTGCAGCAGGCACACTCACTGGTGTCACACTTAATCCTTTAGTCACTGGATCATCACTCACAAGCGTGGGCACACTATCAGGCCTCACCGTCTCTGGTACAACTTCAATCAACAACAACTCAACTAGTTCAACAACTGCAATCGGTACTGGCACCACAAGTGGAGCAATCACAATCGGCGGGGGATCAAACACACTCGCTATCAACACAACTTCATGGGATGTATCTTCCGGAGGAGCATTCTCAGGACTCACAGGTTTCGTCACTACAGGTGATGTGAATCTAACAGGTGCAAATATCACTGGTGCATCACCACTTTCATTTGACGGATCTACCGCAGATGCAATCAAAACAATCTTTGCAATCGCAGATCCTCTCTCTACTTCCAAGACCATCACTTTCAAAGATCAGACTGGTACGGTGGCTCTTCTCTCTGATATCACTGGTACAAACTCTGGCACAAACACTGGTGACCAAAATCTTTTCTCTTCAATTCCTGTCTCTGGTCAAACAACTGTCACTGCAAACTCTGCTACAACTGCACTCACACTAGTCGCTGGTTCAAACATCACCATCACTACAGACAACACTGCAAAGAGTATCACCATCACTGGTTCTGGAACATCCGGCGCAACGACCGCACTCGACAACTTAGCATCAGTTGCAATCAACACTGCACTCGTTCCTGCTACTGCTGGAGCACTCGACTTCGGTTCCACAGCAAAACCTTGGGCAGACATTTACCTCGCGGGAACTTCTGGAACTCCAGGAACAAATCAATTCAAAATCACTGGTGCTTCCACTTCTGGAGTACGAACAATTACACTTCCTGATGCGTCGGG
>CAZCFW010000018.1:0-16052 GCA_964498035.1 uncultured Candidatus Saccharibacteria bacterium | reverse complement strand
GAAAACATTTTGTAAAATTTTTTGAACATATATTTTTTGAATTTGAGAAAATTAAAATAGTTGCTGTGCGAACCCTTGCGCAGGAGCTTAGAAAATAAAATCGGTACACCGATCATTATTTTCTTGAGCGACGAGCGGAGAAATTTTCCAGCAGGAAAATATTCGTGGTGAGAATAGTAACTATTTTAATTTTCTAGAACAGCACACAAACCATCTATATCTACAATTTTTCCTTTCTCTTCTGTTCTCTTCTTTACTTCATAGCCACCATCTTTCAAACTCCTTGGTGATATGACTACGCGGTATGGTATGCCGATAAGGTCTGCATCTGCAAACTTCTCACCAGCACTCATGCCAGTGCGATCATCATACATTACCTCAATACCCTTTTCTTGCAAAGTCACATAGAGTGCATTTGCTGTGGTCTTCACTTCCATATCATCACCAAGCTCAAGTATGTGCACCTTAAATGGAGCAATAGATTCTGGCCAGATTATTCCCTTGTCGTCCGAAAGCACCTCCACTACTGTGCCCATAAGTCGGCCAGGACCGATGCCGTATGATCCCATAAATACAGACTTCTCTTCACCTGTTTCAGTTTTATATTTCAAATCAAGTGCATCAGAGAAACGTGTAGCAAGTGTGAAAATGTTCCCCACTTCTACTGCGCGGTTCTCGACGAGTGTTTCTTTATTTAGTCCAAGGTTTGCAATTACTTCATCGTTGTAAACTTCTTTGTTGATTGCTATCCCTTTACTTTCATCGACATAGATTATGTCTTCACCTGCAGAAGTTATAGTCTGGAACTCATGAGAGAATTTGGAAAACATTCCACCTGAAGCAAATGTAAGATATGTGAGGTGGCCGATACCTGCACGCTTGAAAATATTTTTATATGCTTCCTTAGTCTTTTCATAAAACTCATTGTGCTCTGCTTCATCTTTTGAGAATGAATACAAATCTTTCATAATGAATTCACGTGTGCGCATTATGCCACTCTTGGCACGAGTTTCGTTTCGGAATTTTGTTTGGAATTGGTAAATGTTTACAGGCAGATCTCTGTATGACTCCACGAATCCTTTCAACATTTTAGTCATCGCCGCTTCGTGAGTGACTGCGAGTCCGAGTTCTGTTTCATTTTTGAGTTTAGTTTTGAACCACACATCTACTTCCGCATCATCCCACTGATTTGTCGGCTCCCATGTGGCCTTCTCTTGGAGTGCAGTAAGTGTGACTTCCTGACCACCGATAGCATTCATCTCTTCACGAATAATATTTTGAATTTTATTGATTACTTTAAGGCCTAGAGGTAAGTATGAGTACACTCCGGCCATCTCCTTATTTATAAAGCCTGCTTTTATGAGGAGCTCAGCATTCTTCGCCACCTCATCGGCTGGAGCTTCCTTCTTTGTTTTAGTAAATAAATGTGACTGTTTCATACCCCCATACTACTCCAATTTGAGCTTTTTTCCAAACAGAGAAAAAGCGTTACCGATGCAATCGATAACGCTTCATCATTTTTTAAAAGAGGCTTAATAATCATTGCTGTTCAGCATGATTAGGCTCATTTTCAGAAAGCCATTCTTCATGACTCTCTTTGTTGTAACGCCATACATGCATAACCTTTACGTTTAATTTTTTTTCAATTAAACTGTACTGCCTTCTGCATATACCAATATGAGAAATACGTTTAATGTCGCTGACTCCAATCGCAAAACCCAATCTAAAACCATCCTTAATCGAAAGCGACTCAACAAAACCATACTCCCAATCGTAGAAAAAAACACGATAGGAAACACCTTGACTCAATTTTGGGTTTGAATCAACAAACGTGTCTCCAAAAGGGACTGTGTTACTAATAAACCCCATTTTGGCTTTTAGCCTTTTTGCTTTTAATCTAAAAGCAAGATTGCCTAATTTTGTAACTGACATAAAAGAACATTATCGTCCCCTCCTGAGAGGACTAGCTTTTTTGGACGTTTAAAAAAGCAAACCGCGATTCATTTTTTCCCTAAGTGGGCATTGTATTCGGGAGTTTCTCTTTTCACCCTACTATCTATATTATATCACAAAAAGACCCTATTTGTCAACCTAGCTAAAATCCCCTATTTATGCTATTCTAGGGGTACTTCCGTGAGGAACCTTTTTTGTTTAAAGGGCCCTTGTAAATAAGCTGGAATGCTGAAAAACGGAGGTTATTATTATAATTCCGCCACAGGCGGATCTGCCCCGAAGGCAGAGATCAAAGAATTATGTCAACAAACACAAAGAAAGTTGAAGAAATGTTTAAGGCAGGTGCTCACTTTGGATATTCAAAGAGTCGCCGCCACCCATCTACAGCTCAATACATCTTCGCAACGAAGAATGGTGTAGATATTATCAACATCGAAAAGACAGACGAAATGCTAACTAAAGTGGAAGAGCTTGTAAAGGCTCTCGCAGCGGCTGGCAAGACAATCCTTTTCGTTGGTACAAAGAGTGAAGCTCGCCAAGCAATTGTCGAGACTGCATTATCCCTAAACATGCCTTATGTAAATGAGCGCTGGGTAGGAGGTACACTTACAAACTTCCCTGAAATCAAAAAGAGAATCACAAAGCTCCTAGACCTGCGCGACCAGAAGGAGAAAGGTGAACTTGAGAAATATACTAAAAAAGAAAGATTGCTTATCGACCGTGAAGTAGCAGACATGACAAAGAACTTCCAAGGTGTAACTGGCATCATGAAGACTCCAGATGTACTATTCGTTATCGACCCAAAGAAAGAGCACATTGCAGTTACAGAAGCTCACAAAATGAATGTGCCTGTTATCTCACTTATGAACACAGACTGCGCTATTAAAAGTGTGGAGCACCCTATCGTTGCAAACGATGCATCTGTCACAAGTATCATATTCTTCTTAGAGAAAATACGTGATGCATACCGTGCAGGACAGCGAGGTGAAGAAGCGAAAGCATAATACCTTTTCGTAAAATATTTGTTATAATGTAAAGATAACAAATAAAACTATTATTTGTACTTTAATCAAAATTAATTATGTCTACACAAATTACCACAGAATTAGTAAAAGAATTACGTGATGCAACAGGCGTTTCTGTAATGCAGTGCCGTAAGGCGCTTGAAGAAGCTGAGGGCGATATGGAAAAGGCTCTTATAATCCTAAAGAAAAAGTCATCCGATATTGCAGCCAAGAAAGCTGACCGTGATGCATCAGATGGAATAGTAATGGTAGTAGAAGGCGCAGATAAGGCTATCCTTATCACTCTCCACTGCGAGACAGACTTCGTAGCTAAGAATGAAGATTTCGCAAACTTAGCAAAAGCTCTAGGAGACATAGCACTAAGTGGTGGTCTTGATGGGATGAGAGCAAAAGCGGGAGAAATGATGGCTCTAGTAACACAGAAAATGGGAGAGAAGATCGAGCTTGGACACTGCGAAGAAATATCTGGTGGCACCATCGCCTCTTACGTTCACTCTGGTAAAAGTGCAGTAGTAGTACAGCTTGAAGGTGGCACAAAAGAGCTAGCAAAGGACATAGCAATGCATATCGCAGCTATGAAGCCAGCTTATATGACTCGTGAGGAAATCACAGAAGAACTCGTAAACCAAGCAAAAGAAGTTTTTGCAAAGGAAGTAGCAGATAGCGACAAGCCACAAGAGATCAAAGACAAGATGCTAGAAGGAAAGATCAACACTTACTTCAAAGAGCAAACTCTTATGGATCAGGTGTTCATTAAAAATGCAGATTTCACAATAAAGGCTCTTCTTGAAAAAGAAAAGGCTACATTAAAGAAATTTATTCGCGAAACAATAGGCTAATTTATGTTTACTGCTACACTTATCATCTTAATATTTGCACTTATAAGCATATATGGAATGCTAAGCTACAGCTATGGAGAGCTCAGCGCCGGAAGTAGAGAGGAAAAGGATTCCACTCCGGCGCCAGATGCCTCCTTTAGGAAAATTGAGAAATATATGCTATACTCGCTGAAGCATATTTTACAGGCAGTTGTATTATTTACTGTAAAGTATTGGTTCATCACAACAGCAAAAACAAAGAAATTTTTGATGGAAAAATGGCCCAAGATTCATGAAAAATTCATGACAAAGAAGGAAGTAGTGGAAAAGCCCGTAAGTGCTACAAAAGTCTTCTTAAAGCGCGCCGTAGCTGAGTCTAAGTTCAAAATAAAAAGGATTAAAGACAAAGTGAAGGCAGAGCATGGACCAGAAGTAGAAGAAGAATCAGGGCTAGAAAGTGTGAGTCCTAAGATAGATTAGTTTTTTAGAATTTTTTAAACGCCGCTTTAGCTGTTTGGTGGCACAGGAGATTAGATTAAAATAACAGTTTGTAAATGTAAAAAAATAATATGCCGCTTTAGCTGTTTGGTGGCAAGAAGCATTATAAGGAAACAGTATTTGAAAATTAGAAATATCATATGCCGCTTTAGCTCAGTTGGTAGAGCAACGCTTTTGTAAAGCGAAGGTCCTCGGTTCGAGTCCGAGAAGCGGCTCCAGTTTAGTAAGCAAACAAGTTATATACGCATAACTAAAACGAATGCCCGTATTATTAGTCCGATAAATGGCTCCATAAATGATGCAAAACAATCGACCATATTTTCCAAATTTGGACGGACTCAGATTTTTTGGTTTTTTACTTGTTTTCATATCCCATATAGTGCTTTTCATCTTAGATGGCAAGTTATATCTAGCTCAAGGAGATCTTGGAGTTAGGTTCTTTTTCGTATTATCAGGCTTCCTGATCACTTACCTTTTATATTTTGAAAAGGAAAATTCTGCTGGGCTCATTAATCTTAAAAAGTTTTATAAGAAAAAGGCACTCCGAATATTGCCTGTATTATTTATCACACTTGCTCTTGCTTTTATAATAGGTAAACTTAAATTAGAAAATCTTCCATTTTTGGTTGGCCTTACAATTAGAGACTTACCATGGTTCTTAGGCTTTACTTCAAACTTTTATATCATTAATTTCACCAATATAAGCGCAAGTATTGCCATACTTTGGGCAGTAAGCGTGGAGGAGCAGTTCTACATAGTCTCCGCTCCAATAGTAGCTTTTATAAAGAAGCAGAATGTATACATATTACTCATACTTACAATCATTCTATCCACAATATTTAGATTCATAAATGCAGATAATTCAAGCCAAGTTCTTTATTCCACTTTTTCAGTTGCTTCTGACTTAGCCATAGGCTCACTCTTTGGGCTCATAACTTTTAGTAGAGAAAATTTTATACCTAAAATTACAAAATTCTTTTCAAGAAATAATGTAATAATCCTATATGCGATCATTGTATCCGTCGTATATATAAAGATGTTCCCTCTTAAGTTTATCCATGTAGTACTCATGAGTGCCTACACTGCCATCTTGCCTGTTATCATATCGACACTATTTGCATTTGTAATACTTGAGCAGAACTATTCCAATAACTCACTATTTAAAGCTGGTAAAAATAAATACATTAACTATTTAGGTAAGATTTCATATGGCTTATACGCTTACCATATGATAGCCATTGCAATCACCTTTTCCATATTAAAATCCTTAAATGTTAATTCAAGGATTTTAATTACAATCTTTTCATTTATACTCACAATACTTATTTCTCACCTATCATTTAAATACATAGAGAATAAAATACTAAAATTCAAGAAAATATAGCCTCCATTATTGAGCAGAAGTTGCGTCACTTGCGTTAGGTAAGTTTTCCATTTTTGTCTTTACAGGTGGCTTATTTTTAAGCTCATTTTCTCTCTTCCATTCTGCTATTTGTGGGATGTGTTTTTCAATATCAGAAGTAGATTGGAAGCTGTCATAAACCTTATTCTTAATCACAATACTTGGTGTCTTTTTGATATTTAAGATTGAAACTAGTGTATCGAGTGCTGGAGTCTGTAAATCTTTATCTATCCAATAAAGACGAATCTCAGGGTATCGCTTTGCTAAATCATCTAGGACGATAGATTGCTTCACACACTCCTCGCATCCTTCTTGGTATAGATAAAGTATCGATACTATGTGTGTGCCACATCGATTATATAATTCCTTTGTAAGCATGTAATCCTTTATCTGAAGTAGAGTGTAGTACTGCTTAAGTGACACAACTTTCTCATTATCTACTCCAAGCTGGCTTGCCATGAATTTCACACGATGTGCTATGTCTGTAAGCTCACTATTAAGACCAATATCATTTGTGTTATTTGTGCTTATATGATCACAAGTTGAGTTTTCAAGCAATGCATAGCGAGTCTCGGTTGAGAGTATTTTAATAGCAATTTGATCTTCAAGATCGCGTACTTCCTGAACCTTCCCAGAACTTAGTTCATTACTAAGCCAGAAAGTAAAGCCGAAAATACAGCCTGTAATGATAAAAACGATAAAGTATCTTTTGAATGACATATCCATATTTATATACTAATAACTACCTCCACGCAACCCCTTTGGTAAAGATCCAATTATAAAGAGTTTTCAGTATCCAAAGTGGAGCAAGCACACCATAAAGAATAAAGAAGGCCACAAGTGAACGCAGGCTCACTCTTTCAATCTTTGCAATCCTTTTACCCATAAAAATTGAAGTAAATATAAGCGCGTACATAGCAAGACCAATCAGATTCACAGCTTTTGCACTAACGAAAAATGTATCAAAGTGAAATGAAAGATGTGGCCAACCTACAAGCTGATACGCCATAACTTTATCTAAGACAAACATACTCGTGCGATATATAGATAAGAAAAATACATACACAATAAGTACATAAGAAAAGACACTCATCGGTACTGTAAAGAATCCGAAGTTACCAAATTTTTTATTAAGAATTGTCTTCTTATAATCCTTTACATTTGAAAGGAATCCGTAACCCCAGCGTAGTCTCTGCTTAAACAAAGATTTTACAGATGCAGGGCCTTTAGTGGTCACTATCGCAGTATGGCAATGATTTACTTTATAGCCATGATCATGAATTCTAAATGTAAGTTCTAAATCTTCAAGATTGTGACCTTTCATATAACCACCTACTTTATTAAGTATTTCTCTTCGAAACATTGAAAAGGCTCCAGGCACCACAAGCACACCGCCAATGAAGCCAAGCATACGCTTAGTATAAGAAAACATCTGATATTCCACGCTCTGTGCACGCTGTGCCATAGTCTTTGGATTCTCAATAAGCACAGTACCTCCGAGAGCCATTAATTCCTTATCTTTCAAGAAGTATTGCACTGCATAAAGAAGAGATTCCTTCATGATTTTTGTATCAGCATCAAATGAGACGACTAATTCTGAAGTTACATTTTTTAACGCATGATTGAGAGCTGTGTGTTTACCTCCATTTTTCTGACGTAGTAATGTAACATTTTTATGATTTGCAAATTTCTGCATTTTGCTCCATGTGTGATCCTTACTTCCATCGTCAATCACAAATATATGCAATTTATCTATCGGGTAGTTTACATTAAGAATTGATTCAATGGTAGGAATTATAGTAGCCTCTTCATTCCAGCAAGGAACTAAAAATGAGACCGTTGGGTAATAAGGTAATTCATTTGGCATTATTTCCTTAAGCTCTTTACGCTTTTCAAAGAAAATCACAAGAAAAAAGACCTGAAAGTATATAGCGAAAAAGAGTAGGATATAGTAGACAATCTCAAACGTCGTGGTCATTGTAAGCTATATAATAACAAAAAGAGCCTTATTTGTCAACATATAATGGAAATATGTCTATTTTTAGGGTTAAAATTTAGACAACAAAAAAGCACCAATTTTGGTGCTTTTTTGAGTAAAAATATCAAATACAATTACATTGGCTTTGCCATTTCTGGAGCAGCAGTCTTGCACTTTCCACATGGGCAACCGAAGATACTTACGATAGCAGCGATACCTACAACGATGTAGATGATAGCTTCAATCATTGGCATAGAACCTAAGATCATGTTTACAACATTCAAGTTGCTACCAATCATCATTCCTACTCCAGTAAGACCCCAGTTAAGTCCACCAATGATAAGAAGGATGTTCATTATCATCTTCATAACGCAACCATTTCCACAATTACATGTATTCATAATACAAATTTTAATTTAATTAATAATAAATTTTGGAATTTGCTAACTAGCGACAGCTTGAGCAAATCCCTTACCTCTTAAGTATACCATATAAATACATAACTTGTGCAAATAAATTTACGATATGATACAATAATATAACTATGAAGAATAAAACAAATAATGAAGAAGAGAACGTTCAAGAAACTTACAAAGTAGAAGCTCAAATTATAAATAGTAATGATTCCGGTCAAAAGCTCACTACCCCAATGGCGATTATAGTCGCAGGATTTTTAATTATGGTTGGTATGTTTGCAAATAATATGCCGATTGTAGATAAAATCAAAGATAAAGTTGTAGATACAGAAAAAGTAGAGGAGGTAGATACAAACGTAGTAGCTAAATTAAATCCAGTAAGTGCATCAGAGCATATTCTTGGTGACCTATCGAAAGCTGAAGTTACTATTATTGAATTTTCTGATTTGGAGTGCCCATACTGTAAGACTTTCCATACAGCACTTCATAGTGAATTTGCAAAATATCCAGGCAAAATTGCTTGGGTATACCGTCACTTCCCACTCGACTCTATCCACCCAAAGACTCGTATGGAAGCTCGCGCATCAGAATGTGTCGCATCTATCGGCGGAAATACTCAATTCTGGAAATACATAGATATGATATTCACAAACACACCAGCAAATAATGGATTAGATACAAATTTATTGCCAGTATTTGCTAGTAAGATTGGTATTGATAAAGTAGCTTTCGCAAAATGTTTAGCCACAGATACCTTTGATGCAACAGTCCAATCTCAATACGAAGATGGGATAAATGCTGGAGTGTCTGGCACACCGCACAGCATAATAATACTTAAAGATGGCACACAAATTCCAATAAAAGGGGCGGATACAGTTGGTCTATCTAAAACTCTTGCAGCAATATTAAAATAGCAAATTAAAAAACCGCTCGTACAGAGCGGTTTTTTAATTTACTAGTCGTAATAATAACTAGTCAAAGTAATTCTTAAGTCTTGCGATTTTGTCATTGTGGCGGAGCTTCTCATGAACCTTCGCTTCAATCTGACGAATACGCTCACGAGTCACACCGAAGTCTTGGCCCACTTCTTCAAGTGTGTGCTGTACCCCATCGAGTAATCCATATCTTAGTTCAAGAATCTTTCTTTCTTTTGGAGTAAGCTCAGAAAGCACTTCCTTGATCTGGTCTGAAAGAATACGGCGAGAAGAATCTTGGTCTGGGCGAAGGATCTTGTCATCAGGGATGAATTCACCACGAGTAGACTTCTCATCATCGTCACCTATTGGTTGCTCAAGAGACACTGTCTCTTGGTTGATCTGCTCTATAACGTGAATCTTCTCCACATCAAGATTCATTTCTGTAGCGATCTCTTCTGCAAGTGGCTCACGGCCGAGGTCTTGTGAAAGACGGCGGACTACTTGTTTGTATTTAGAGATTGTTTCCACCATGTGAACCGGAATACGAATAGTACGTGATTGGTCAGCGAGCGCACGAGTGATTGACTGGCGGATCCACCATGTAGCGTATGTCGAGAATTTGTAACCCTTTGTCCAGTCAAATTTCTCCACAGCTTTGAAGAGTCCAAGGTTACCTTCTTGAATAAGGTCCAGAAGCGTTAGGTCCGAAGAGCGTCCCACATACTTCTTCGCAATAGAAACCACCAAGCGGAGGTTTGCTCTTGCAAGTAAATTCTTAGCTTCCAAATCCCCTTTCTCAATTCGGCGAGCAAGCTCCTTTTCTTCAGAAGCTGCGATAAGCGGGTACTGACCGATTTCTTTCAAATACATTTGAATAGAATCGTAAGTCTGAGTATCTTTCGTATATTTCTGTGCAGCTTTCTCATTCTCTCCATCCATATCAAGCAAGTTTCCACCCTCTAGCACATCGATGCCCGCTACTGAGAATTTCTCATAAAGCTCATCTAAGAAAAGGATATTACTTTCAATATCAGGAAAAACTTTAATAATCTCGTCATAAGTCACGAAGCCTCTCTTCTTGCCTTTTGTGATTATTTCATTTGCTTTTGTCTCAAGATCTAGAGCCTTCCTAGTAGCATTAGTCTCCTTTATCTTCTTTGGTGCGGGTGCCTTTTTCTCTTTCACCACTTTCTTTGCAGGAGCTTTCACTACCTTCTTTTTTGGAGCTACTTTCACCGCTTTCTTCTTTAAGACTTTCTTTTTTGGTGCTACCTTTGCCTTCGCCTTCACAACCTTTTTCACAGGCTTCGCTTTCACAACCTTTTTTACCTTTTTCGCTACCTTCTTTTGTATTTTTTTCTTTTTCATATTATTTAAAAATTATTGACTTCTTCGACTTTTGATAACTTGTATACGAGTAATTAATTTCTGATATTCTTCAAGTTCTATATGTGCTTTATCTCTATCTCCTGTTCTTTCGTATTCATGTAATTTCTGCCGGATTTTATCAATATTCGCATTTATTATTTGTTCTTCTATATTTAAGGAAAGTTCTTTAAGGTCACGAAGCATCAAGTCTATATCATTATTGTAAAGCATCTCTGCCTCAAGTGCCATAGCATCTCCATTTTCCTTATATGGAAGACTTATTTCATTATACAATTCTTCACCTATAGTATTTTTAAATTCAATTTCAACTTTTACAAATTCTTCATTTGGAGTATCAAGCTTACTTCCTGCACTTAATATAGCAAAAAAGCGGTGATACATAGTCTCTTTAGAATTTGGTTTTACGGTAATGTTTATAGCAGATGGAGCTACAACTTTTTCAGCATCTTTAGAATTTTTATATATTTCAAAGTCTTCTGAAAGTGCATTCTCTGGTATCCCCGTAGCTCTATGAATTTCTAGCATGTATGCTGATCTATCCATAGCACTCTTCACTTCTAGCAAGTATGGGAACACTACATCACGAACCATTTTCCCTCTCTTTCTCTGATCACTCTCTTCACTACAAATACGATTCAAGAAAAATGTAATTACATGCTCGGCTTTCGCTATTACGTTCTTCCATTCATCGGGTGTCTCTGCTATCACATCGGCTGGATCTTTACCTTCCGGAAGCTTCGCCACTTTCACTTGCATATCGAGTGCGAATGCAATGTGAGACGAGCGTCCTACAGCACGCACTCCAGCAGAATCTCCATCGAAAGCAAATATTACATTTGGTGACAATCGTCTTACTAGGCCCAAATTATTCACTAAGCCGTCTTCGCCTGTACTGCTTGCAAATGCAGTGCCAGAGACCGCCACAGTGTTTGTGAAGCCTATCTGGTGCGACATAAGCAAATCCATCTGCCCTTCTACTACGATGCTATACCCTCTCTTCTTTATCGCAAGCTTCGCTTTATCAATACCGAAAAATGTTCCAGACTTTGAGAACAGTGGTGTCTCAGGACTATTTAGATATTTCGCTTCTTCAATATCAGAATTTGAGCCGAAAGTACGGCCTGAGAATGCTATCACTCTTCCGCTTGAATCAGATATTGGGAAAATTATTCGAGCACGGAAACGGTCATACACACCCTTTTCAGATTTCTTTATGAGCCCAGCTTTTTCAATATCACTTTCTTTGTATCCTTTGCTTACGAGATGATCTGAAAGTAGTCTCCACTCTGGTTTCGCATATCCGATTCTGAAATCTTTTATCGTCTCTTCATTCACGCCTCTCTTTACTAAATACTCTTTTGCATCAGTTCTGCTTGCAAATTCTTTTTCGTAGAAAGCTGTCGCTTCCTCCATTATTTCATAAAGTACTGCGAGGTCATCTTTCTTTTCTCCTTTGAAATCTGTCAGGACAACTCCAGCGCGATCTGCAAGAATCTTGAGTGCACCTTTAAATTCTACTCCTTCAAACTCCTGCACAAATGAAAAGATGTCGCCCTTCGCATTACAGCCAAAACAGTAATAACTGTTTCTAGCTGGTGATATGAAGAACGACGCCGTCTTTTCATTATGAAATGGGCACTTAGCTTTAAAGTTTAGGCCCGTCGCCTCTATAGTAAGATATGATGAAATCACATCTTCTATAGATAGGCGGGCTTTGATTTGCTCTACAGCGGTAGACCCATTTAGCATAATTTTTATTATTCTGCTTGATTACTTACTTCAGCGTCTCCACGTCCTTTCTTGATTCCGCGGTGAGCTCCGAAGCCAGTACCTGCAGGGATAAGGTTACCAATAATAACGTTTTCTTTAAGACCTCTTAGATTATCCACTCCGCCACGAACGGCATTGTTGATAAGCACACGGTTTGTGTTTTGGAATGATGCAGCTGATAGCCAACTCTTAGTTGTGAGTGACACTTCTGAGATTCCAAGAACGATAGTTTCTGCCTTTGCAGGGCGACCATTTTCTTTCTCTACGCGCACATTCTCTTCGATAAGTTCTATTGATTCTACGATTTCACCTGGTGAGAATGTAGTATCTCCAGCGTCCTTCACTTTCTTACGTGAGAACATTTGGCGGATAATGATTTCAATATGCTTTCTTGAGATAGATGCACTTTGTAGGTCGTACACTTTGTTGATTTCATTTACGATGTAATCCTCAGCCACTTCTTTGTTTCCGAATTTTACGATTTCGTTGATATCTGCTGATCCATCTGTAAGTAAGTCACCTGACTTCACTTTACTTCCTGCTTTCACAAGAGGCTGACGACGGAATGCTACAGTGTATTCGATTTCATTTGATTTACCATCTACCTTAGTATCAGAAAGAACTTTGATAGTTTTTTCTTTTCCATTGTTTGTGATTTCAATAACTTCTCCATCTGTATGCGCGATGATTGCAGGATTTTTTGGGATACGACGTTCGAAGATTTCTTCGACACGTGGAAGACCGGCAGTAATGTCCACTCCAGTCACACCTCCAGCCTTGAATGTACGAAGTGTAAGCTGTGTTCCAGGCTCACCGATAGCTTGCGCTGCGATGATACCGACTGCTTGTCCGACTTGGATAAGACCATTTCTTCCTAAGTCTAGTCCGTAACATTGCTGACAGATTCCGTGCACAACTTCACATGTAAGTGGTGTGCGGACGAAAGCTTCTTTGATTCCAGCTTTCTCCATTGCAATAGCATCGATCTTGTTTACGAGGAATCCTTTCTTGTACATTACTTCACCCTTATCATTCTTCACATCAGCGAGAAGGACACGGCCATGAATGTGCTCTACTAGAGATCCATCTACTGCTACGATTTTCTTTCCAAGTTTTGTTCCGCAATCTGCTTCTGTAACTACCACGTCTTGTGCAACGTCAACGAGTCTTCGTGTGAGGTATCCGGCCTTTGCAGTGTTTAGCGCAGTGTCGGCTAGTCCTTTACGTGATCCGTGAGTAGTAATGAAGTATTCAAGTGGTGATAGACCTTCGATGTATGATGGGATGATTGGGAAGTCTAGAGTCTCACCTGAAGTATTCACGATAAGTCCTTTCATACCACACATCTGTACGAGTGATCCCATACTTCCGCGGGCTCCTGAGAACACTAGGTCATAAGTAGATCCGCGTGGGTCAAGAGTTTGAGGAATGATCTTTTCGATTTCCTTTTTCGCAAGCTCCCAGATCTCAATCACCTTCTGACTCTTTTCTTCTTCAGATAGAAGACCGTCGTTCCATTGCTCAAGTACTGTCTCTTCTTCTTTACGAGTCTTCTCTACGATTCCTTTCTTGCCAGCTGGCACACTTACGTTTTCAATACCCCAAGTAATACCTGAGTATGTAGCATATTTGTAACCGAAAGATTTAATCTTATCTAGTACGTCTGGTGTCGCATCGATACCATACTCCATGATGATTTCGTCGACTAAGTTTGTCATACGCTTCACTGTAATTTCTTCGTTTAAGTAGTTGAAAGTTTCTGGAAGAATTGAGTTGAAGAGTAGGCGTCCGACAGTAGTCTCGAAAGGCTTACCACCGAATTGTTTGTATTTTGGTTTGTCAGAGCCGAGAACTTTAATCTTTGCGCGGAATGTAATTGCTCCAAGGTCAAAAGCTGTGATAGCTTGGTTTGAACTTGTAAACATCATACCCTCACCCTTTTCACCATCCACAGTCTTTGTCATCCAGTAACATCCAAGGACGATATCCATCTTTGGGTTTACGATTGGCACTCCATCTTGTGGCTTAAGTAGGTTCTTTGTCGCAGCCATAAAGTCACGAGCTTCAGCTTGTGCAGCTGGAGAAAGTGGTACGTATACGGCCATCTGGTCTCCGTCGAAGTCGGCGTTGAATCCAGTACAAACGAGTGGGTGCACTTGGATAGCATTTCCTTCGATAAGGATAGGCATGAATGCTTGAATACCAAGACGGTGAAGAGTCGGTGCACGGTTTAGGAGCACGTACTTACCCTTGATCACTTCTTCGAGTATTGCCCAAACTTCTGGCACACCTTCTTCGATAAGACGGTTTGCACCACGAATGTTGAAAGCAAGTTCAGTTTCTAAAATTTTTGAAATTACGAATGGCTTGAAGAGCTCAAGTGCCATGTGCTTTGGAAGTCCACATTGTGAAAGCTTAAGCTGAGGACCCACAACGATAACAGAACGTCCTGAGTAGTCCACACGCTTACCGAGGAGGTTCTGACGGAACAAACCTTGCTTTGATTTCAAGTTATCAGAAAGTGATTTAAGAGCACGCTTCTGAGATTGTGAAATAGCTTGTGAATCGTTTTGCTTTGCGATTGAGTTGTCGATAAGAGCATCCACTGCTTCCTGAAGAATTCTTTTTTCGTTTCTTAGGATCACATCTGGTGCACCGATTTCCTTGAGTTTCTTCAAACGGTTATTTCTGTTTATCACACGGCGGTATAGGTCGTTGATGTCACTTGTCGCATGACGGCCTCCATCGAGAGCCACCATTGGGCGGAGTGCTGGAGGAATAACTGGGATCACAGTCATAAACATCCATTCAGGACGGATTTGTGATTGGATCATTGAGCGGATAAGTGAAAGACGCTTTTCCAATTTATCTTTCTCAATTGTACTTGCCTTTGGCACGAGAGCTTCTGTAGCCTCTTTGAGTTTCTGTAAATCAAGATTTTTGAAAAGTGTGTAGATAGCTTCTGCACCGATAGCAGCTTCGAAACATGAACCATACTTCAGTGAGAAGTGGTGGTATGCAAGTTCATTTAGAACTTTACCTGGAGCGATGTCAGAAATTTCTCTCTTTGTATTAAGAAGAAGTTCTTTCAATTTTTCTTTTGTCTCTTCGTCACTAGCGTTCTTGATCTTTGACTTGAATTCACTTTCAAGATTCTTGATTACAGTATCTTTTTCTTCATCATGAACTTTTGTAATTATGTAACCAGCGAAGTAGATAACCTTTTCTAGGTCAGTAACAGTGATGTTAAGGAGAATAGACATTCTACTTGGCACTCCGCGTAGGAACCAGATGTGTGCTACTGGTGTAGCAAGCTCGATGTGGCCCATGCGGTCACGACGAACGATAGAGCGAGTAACTTCCACTCCACATTTCTCACACACGATATCCTTATAACGAATACGGCGGTATTTTCCACAGTAACACTCATAGTCCTTTTCTGGACCGAATATTCTTTCATCGAAAAGTCCTGAGCGCTCTGAGCGACCTGTACGATAGTTTATTGTTTCTGGCTTTGTGACTTCACCGTAAGACCATTCACGGATATTTTCAGGCGATGCGAGCTTGAGGTGAATCGAGTTGAAATTTGTTGTATCAATTGTTTTCATATATGTATTAGTGAATGGTTATTAATATTCTACGATGTCATCGTTTTTAAGTTCGACGTCTAGAGCGAGTCCGCGTAGGTAGTTGAGAAGCACATTAAATGATGCTGGCACGTTTGGCTCACCGATTGGATTGCCCTTAATGATTGCATCGAATGTTTGTGAACGTCCCATAATATCGTCTGATTTGATTGTGAGCATTTCGCGTAGAGTGTGAGCTGCACCGTGACCTTCAAGTGCCCAGACCTCCATTTCTCCAAATCTCTGTCCTCCACCTTGAG
>CAZCFW010000017.1:0-16265 GCA_964498035.1 uncultured Candidatus Saccharibacteria bacterium | reverse complement strand
TACCGAAGTATTTCGAACGATTAAGTAGCGGAGGAAGAATGGTGATCATATCATTCCACTCACTCGAGGACAGAATTGTGAAAAATGAATTTAGAAAATTGGCGGATGAAGGTAGAGGAAAATTGATAACAAAGAAGCCGATAGTACCAAGTGATGAAGAAATAAAAATTAATCCAAGAAGTAGAAGTGCAAAACTAAGAATAATAGAAAAAATATGAAAACATTAGCATTTACAAAACAAATAGTTGACGACAATCAAACAAGAAAGCAAATCTTTCGCGTACTTATGTCTGTTACAATTATTTTGAGTATTTGCTACGTCTATTTTATAGGCTCAATAACATTTAGTATTGTAGCTAGGAAAACTCTAGAGTCAACAATGCGAGAGACATCAAGCCGTGTTAGCTCACTTGAAGTAGAATATCTTACATTGTCGAATAAGGTGGATGTGCCTACTGGAATCGCTCGTGGATTCGTCGATCCGCAAAATACGATATTTGCAACTCGTACGACAGAGAGTCGAGTGGCTATGCGCTAATGAATAATACTACACCTTTCCATTCTCGAATTCGCATCGTAGCAGGTGCTTTTTTTGTATTTGCTTGCATACTTGCAGCCAAGCTTTTCCTTGTGCAAGTAGTTCATTCTAGTTCATATGCAGATCGCGCAGACAAGCAGTATGCTACTCCTATCGGTGATATGTTTGAGAGAGGAAGTATTTTCTTTGCAAATCGAGATGGCACGCTCGTCGCTGCTGGCACTGTGATGACTGGATTTAAAATTGCGATAAATTCCAAAAATGTTGTTGATGCAGAATCACTTTACACTTATCTTTCCTCATATACGAAGCTCACTCATGATGAATTCATAGCAAAGGTTACAAAGAAAAATGATCCATACGAAGAAGTTGCAAATCGTTTGAGTAAGGAAGCAGCAGATGCTATCACACTACTCAAGATTCCTGGGGTTTCTATTTATAAAGAGAAGTGGAGATTTTATCCAGGAGATTCACTTGCTTCACATACACTAGGCTTCGTTGCGTATAAGGGCGACGATAGAATTGGCCAGTACGGTCTTGAGAAATCTTATAATAGTATATTATCTAAGCCTGCGAATGAGGCATATATCAATTTCTTTGCGGAAGTCTTCTCCAATATTGGTAAAAGTTTCTCAGGTGAAAAGAATGGAGATATCGTGACGACCATAGATCCAGCAGTGCAGCATGTGCTTGAAGAAGAAATGCGCAAAACTTTCACAGAGTGGAATGCAGATCAGATGGGCGCTATAATAATGGACCCTAAAACTGGTGAGATATATGCCATGGCAGATATGCCAGATTTCAATCTAAACGATTTCCAAAATGTGAAGAACCCATACCTCTATAGTAATCCGCTCGTTGAGAACGTCTTTGAGTTCGGATCTGTGATAAAGCCACTTGTGATGGAGTCTGCACTCGATGCTGGCGTGGTCACTCCAGAGACTACGTACTTCGACAGTGGTAAGGTGATGGTGGATGGTAAGCCTATAAACAACTTCGACCTAAAAGGGCGCGGTACTGTAAATATGCAAACTGTGCTTGATCAATCTCTAAACACCGGAATGGTTTTCGTTGAAAATAAACTTGGTCATGAAAAATTTAGAGAGTATATGAAAGCTTTTGAAATAGGTAAGAAGACTGGCATAGATGTGCCAAATGAAACTGTGGGCTTGATCAAGAACTTGGAAAGTCCTAGGAATCTTGAATATGCAAACGCGGCATTCGGGCAAGGTATTGCTCTCACTCCTTTTGAAGCTATTAAAGCTTTCTCAAGTCTAGGGAATGGTGGAGTGCTTGTGACGCCTCATTTGGTAAAGGAAATAAAGTATGATGACGGCACTAGTAAGACGTTAGAGTGGTCAACAGGGAAAAATGGTATTACAAAGCCTGAAGTTTCTGGAGTTACTATCACTCGTATGCTTGTGAACGTCTTCGACAAGGCCTACGGTGAAGGTAAGTACAAATTCGACCACTACAGCGTGGCCACGAAGACTGGTACTGCGCAAGTGGCAAAAGAGAATGGAAAAGGGTATTATGAAGACCGTCACATGCACTCATTTTTCGGATACTTTCCAGCATATGACCCGAAGTTCATCGTATTTCTATATTTGAAAAACCCGAAACAGATTAAATACGCTTCACAGACACTCATACCGCCATTCGTAAATATCACAAAGTTTCTGATAAATTATTACAACTTACCACCAGATCGCTAATATGAAAAATACATTCAAAAAAATAATAGTGAAAATCCTTACTTGGGAGTCCAAGCTAATTTTGGCGCGTTATCATCCGAAGATCATTGCGATCACAGGATCTGTGGGTAAGACTTCTACGAAAGATGCGATCTATTCTGTAATATCAGAATTTTATACAGTAAGAAAAAGTGAGAAAAGTTTCAATAGTGAGATCGGATTACCACTCACAATTCTCGGGGTGAAAAATGGTTGGAGTAATCCTGGTATATGGATCGAGAATATTTTGCGTGGATTATTTTTAATATTGTGGAAGAATAAATATCCAGAATGGCTCGTGCTTGAGATAGGTGCAGGCAAGCCTGGAGATATAAAAGGTGTGGCTCCGTGGCTTAAGCCTGATGTAGTAGTGCTCACTCGCTTTCCTGATGTGCCGGTGCATGTAGAATTCTTTGGAACGACAGAGAAGATCATCGAGGAGAAGATGGCTCTTGCTCATGCTCTTAGAAAAAGTGGAGTTCTCATTGTGAATCACGACGATCAGCGAGTATTTAATTCGCATCAGATTGTAGATAGGCGCACAGTGTCCTATGGAGTGAACGATCATGCTACATACAAGGCATCGTATCCTATAATAAATATCGAGCCACACGGCAATGATAATCCTTCAGGTCTCACTTTTAAACTTGCGCATAATGGAAATACATTTCCAGTGCATATGCCACACATAATCGGACAGAGTCATATGTATTCTGGGCTTGCTGCACTCGCTGTAGCCAATGAGATTGGTTGCGACATTTTAACTTCTATTGAAGCATTGAAACAGTACCAGACTCCTCGAGGACGATTAACTATGATAGAAGGTATAAATAAGAGTATTATTATTGATGACACTTACAATGCTTCTCCTGTGGCTGTAGAATCAGCGCTTGTAGTTCTGGAGACGACTCCTTCAAAGCGCAAGATTGCAGTGCTTGGTGATATGCTCGAGCTAGGTAAGAGGACTGAGGAGGCGCATAATGCTGTGGGTCACCAAGTTGCAAATATCGCCGACATTCTTGTGCTTGTTGGACCTCGAACTAAATTCATAAAAGATGGTGCACGTGCTGAGAAGTTTAAAGAAAAAGATATTTATATGTTTGATAGTTCTGTTACCGCTGGTAAATTCTTATCGGGTATCGTAGAAGAAGGAGATGTTATTTTATTAAAAGGTTCTCAAGGTGTGCGCTTAGAGCGCGCAGTGGAAGCGATAATGGCAAATCCTGAAGATGCTGGCATGCTATTGTGTCGCCAAGAAAAGGAATGGAAGAATAGATAAATATTTTATGTTGCAAACACCATTTTATGATCCAGAGAAGAGTTACGAAGACAATCAGAAAGATGGTCCATTTGGAGTTTTTGCAGATGGAGAAATTTTAGAGCAAAAAGGAGAGCCAAATTTTAATTTTTTTGGGCAAAAAGTTTATTCACCGTTTGGTATTCCCGCGGGCCCGCTTATAAATGGCAAATTTGTGCAAGCAGCACTCGATAAAGGATTTGATATTGTGACTTATAAGACCGTCCGCACTGAAGCTCATGTGTGTCACCCTTGGCCCAATATTCTAGGGGTGAAGATTGATGGCGACCTAACACTTGAGAAAGCAAAAGAGAATTTGATAGGCATTACGAAATATGAAGAGCCACTTTCCATTACCAATTCATTTGGCGTGCCATCGCTGAGTCCAGAATTTTGGCAAGCAGATATAGAAAATTTAATTAAGAATAAAAGAGAAGGTCAGGTGATAGTGGGAGCATTCCAAGGCACGAAAAAGGGTGATGGAGATGTCGCTTCGTACATCAATGATTTCTGTGTGGCAGCAAGAATGCTAAAGGAAGCTGGCGTGAAAGTTATGGAAGTGAATTTGAGTTGCCCCAATGAAGGCACAGATAATCTCCTTTGCTATGATGTGGAGCGGAGTGTGAAAGTCGCTCAAGCTATAAAAAATGAAATCGGTGAGATTCCGCTAATAATTAAAATTGCATATTACAAAGACGAGGAAGCTTTTAAAAATTTTGTGAAAGAAATAGGGAATATTGTGGATGGGATTTCTGCTATCAATACCATCGCTGCGCCGATAGTAAATGAGAGTGGTGAGCAAGCTCTCCCAGGCGAAGGCAGAATGAAGAGTGGCGTGTGCGGGCACTCTATAAAATGGGCGGGAATAGAGATGGTGAAAAGATTGAAATCAATACGTGAAGAATTTGGATACAAATACACAGTTGTGGGAGTTGGCGGGGTGACTGAGGCAGAAGACTTCTTTGACTATAGAAACGCTGGTGCAGATATAGTTATGAGCGCCACTGGCGCTATGTGGAACCCGTATTTGGCGAAGGAGATAAAAGAATTACTCTAGTTTTACTTTTTGCATTTGGTGTGGTAAATTGAAAAAAAATACTAATAATCATGGCACTCAAAAAAAGTACTTTGACCACCGTATCTCAGGACTCTGAAATAGTCTTTATGAAAGGAGAAGGAATATGTTTTGATTCAATTCATATTGAGGATTTTGTTCCTCATTCTGAAGAAAAATTGGAATTTATTTTCAAGGTAAAAAGAGGTAAAAAAATAATTGATAAAGGAAGTTTTGTCACTAATTACTTAGGTAATCAGTACTTCAAATCAAATTTTATTTTTTTAGCTTTTTGGGGTAATTCTGGTGATACCGCAAACTTATCACTATGTTTCCTGCCTAAAATGTTTGAAGTTGGCGATGTGCTAATTTTTGAACATAACACTTCATTTCATGAATCTGTTAAAGAGAAACCGAAGGGTTTAGATAAACATTTTTTTTATCCTTTGCATTCAAATGCATACCGCTTAAGAAGGTCCAATCTTCTGAGGCGCCGAAAGGGCACCATGTAATCCAAATTAAAAATAACCAGCTTCGTATTGAAGCTGGTATTTTTGTATGTTGCTCAAACAATCATTTTGTGTTAAAGTCAAGAAAATTTAATTTATTTATTATGCAACATAGAGAGTACTTTACATTGGTTAACCATAACGGTGAACAATTATTTAAAAATGAGGAAACTCGTAAACTTCTTGATTTGATTGACCGGACTCTTCTTGGAATACATTTCATCGATGGAAAAGAGTATTATGCACGTTACGAAGTTTTAAGAGGTGGCGTGGTTTTTGATTCCGGAGAATATGGTTTTATCAATAAAGACGATACAGCTTTCAATTCAAGAATTATTTTCCACGAATACTGGAAGAGCCACGGTGCACCAAATCAGAAAACAAGTGATGGATTTGTTCCGGAAATGTTTCAAGAAGGTGATGTCTTGACTATAGAGCACAACTTGCCCTATAAGATTTCAGACCAACTTAAAATGTATGAACCGACTATTGTTGAGTATGCTGCCAAGTATGGTAATGGAGGTGCTCTAACTCATGATCAAATTTCTGAGTATTACAAAACTGCTAAAGAAGTATTCCCTGAAGTGTATCGCTATCATCCCATTAATCTGAAAGAAAATATTCGTAAGATTTTTCAGGCTGTGAAATTAATTGAAGAAGATGGTATTGAAGGGTTCCACTCTGCCGCTAAGCTGGCTGGTAATGATGTGGCTCTTGCACTTATTATCACACACCTACGAAGAAGTATGGGTTCAATGAAAACTTACCCTGCTGGTAGTGAGGGACTAAACATTGAAGTTGCTCACTTTCTTAAGCAGGCGAAGATTTTGGATTTTTAATTCAAAACAATTATTTTATAAAAGGCTAACTTCTAGTTAGCTTTTTTTTGTTTGCTCAAATCAATATTTTGTGTTACAGTCAAGAAAATTTAACACAAATGCATTATGAGTAATTATTTTGGAAGCGATAATTCTGATAAAATTAAAATTATTAGCAAACAGCAATGGCTTTACTTACTGAAAAATACCTTTGAAGGTGCTTATCAAGGGACTACCAATGAAATCGGTGTATGCGAATTCTTTGCTAATATTTCATTATTCTATGGAAATAAATATGACCGAAAACGATCAAATGAAAATTTGAAAAATGTTTTAAGTAAATTTATTTTAAATTATGAAATTAATGAAAAAAGTCAATTTTTTGTAAGAGATTTGCTTGAGTTACTTAATAAATTTAAGCCGCTAGATTACAAAGAGCTTGCGCAGAAAATTAAGAAAGAATTACTGAACTTGGAAGACCCAGAATCAGTGAATGTGAAGAAAATTGTAAAATTTATCCAACACTATCTGGAGTAGAATCTAAAGAAAAAGAAATAGCCACCTGCTAATAATTCAGGTGGCTTTTTTATGTTGGATACTATGTTTGACATATCAATATAAACATGCTATCATTTTTTTAAATTTAATTTTTTTTTAAAGATGGAAATAGATAACTCTAAAAATGGAAAGTATAACTTTCGGGACGATTTGAAGCCACTGTTTGAAGCAATGGAGAAAGATAAGATGATAAAATCTGTAACTTGCATGAACGGTAGTATGAATAAATCTGACCCTTCACAAGATTTCAAGATTGAGAATTTCGTAGCACTCTCATATTATGTAGGTGCAGGTTATTCTCCTGAGACTGGTGATTCTGATTGCGTAGAAACTGATTCTAGTGTAGCAAAACATAAAAATTTCTACATGAGTTGGGTCAGAGCATTCGAATTATATTAATACTCAAATTTATATTAAAAGCATTCCTAAGTGGATGCTTTTTTATTTTGGAGATTACCCCCCCCACAGCGTAATCTTTCCTTACAGGAACAGTATACAGGGAAACGCGAGTACGCTTTCGGTCACAAGTCTTTTCTTGGGAGAAAAGCTCGCGACCCCGCCTCGTGCCGTCGCACTCCGGCTTTCGATTCTTTTTAAACATAATTACGATTATGTTTAAAAATCACAAATTTTATGCTCCGCAAAAATTTGTGAGCCTTCTCGAGATAGAACCCTAAGGTTCATTGCCCCGTAAGGCTATTTTATAGGTTCATAGTATATCCTATTTAACCTTCTCGTGCATAGCTTGTTTCTCTCTGTTTTGCAACTTCAAGCAAATACTTCAATCCTTCATTGGAATTAAATTTATTTTGTATCTCTAATTTGAAATATCGAAAAATCATTACAACGAATGTAGTGAAAAAAAGTATGATAAAAATATTATATAAATAACCATGTGATACGTTTCTGTCTATGATATTAGCAACGAGGTTTCCTGAAATACCTAGTATTATTCCTAGAAATAAAAGCCAATATGATTCTCTCTTTTCTCCGATTTCCTTAAGAACAGTTTCTAGTTTTGTAATTTCTTTTTGGAAAGTATTAGTCATATTCCTGACAAAGACATCTTTGTCTTTGTCAGGAATAGCATTCCATGTAGAAATACCCACTGTTTCAATCATTTTTTCTCTAATTTGATCTTCTAGTTTTACTCTGTTTTCCATGATTAAAGAATTATAATACAAAAAGTGACAATCCTGAAGTTTTAACCATTACTTTAATAAAATACATGGCATAAAAACTCCTATGGCTGTCAAAGATATCGATATTCGTAATTATGCCAAGTTTATCCTTCAAGAAGGAACTTTTGACGAAAAGCGTGAATTCTTGAGGTGTTTAAAGAGTGAGATAGTGCTTAATAATAAACGAATATCTTTGAAATCGTCATATTACTATTCAAAATAAAGTAGTACAATACTAGTATAGGTATGGAAAATATTAAATTAATTTATACATTAGATGCTCGCGACAATGTACTTCTCAAAGTGATTCGTGATCATTTTGATATGTCTAATGTAGATATACAGAACCAAGTTCAGTCAATGCGACAAGCTTTGGAAAGTGAACTCAGGTCAAAAGGTATTGATTATAACGACCTAAGATCAGTATTGGTTCCAAATCAAGAGCGAAAAGAAGTTGTTTTTGTATTTGATAGATTACAAATTAATAGCAGCTGGTATGGTTATGATGTATTTGAGAAGTTAATACCTCTATTTGGTAGAGATACTAAACATAGTATTTTAAGTGGCGACTATCTTGATGTGTTTATTCGTGATCAAGAATCTCTTAAACAAATAATGCTCCAGCAAATGTCCTTGAAAAAGGAAATAAACTTTGTCCGAAGTAATCAATTTTATGTAGTTTACATAAATAATATTAGCCAAGGAGAAATTGAAAGAATGAATAAATCTTTGTCAGATTGGGAACCCTATGTCGGCTATGCAGATATGACTTATAGTTCTAACTTTAAGCATCTCCTTTCGGGTATGTTAGTGAATACATTCATCAAATATAATACGATTATCATTCAAGGTAGTGAGGATGACACTCCTATAACTGAAGATCAAAATAAGTCAGGATATCCTTTTGAAGATTTTAAATTTGAATGTAAAACAATTAATTCTGACTTATACGACTTATTTCTTTCTTACAAAATAGAAAGACCTGCGACATTAAATTTTATAGAAAATGAGGATATAAGTTTTTCTTTAAATTCTATTAGTCTTAACCCCTTACCATTAGATGATTTTGTTATTGACGTAAAAGAAGCAAAAGTAGAGTATCTCAAAAATAATAAAGGAGACTCTTTGCAAAGATCTGGGTTAAAAGATATCACAGCAGACCAATTGTCAGAACATATCAAATCTAAAGTTAACCAAAACTACATATATAATATGGATTATCGACAAGAACATAATGTTGCATTGTTTAATATAATACTTGAATTTATCTCAGAAGGTAAACCCAGTAGATTAACTGCGTCGCTGGAGTATATACCAAATAGTAAAACCCTAAGACTTATCACTTTATTCTAGTTGGGTTGAATGAACTTTTGGACACCCTCTATAAAGTTATCGCTATCCTTGTAATCAATAACTACAGCCACGCTGTACCTTGCTCTTGTTATTGCAACATATAGTTTTGCAATAGAAGGTCCAGACTCAAGATTCTTACCAAGGAACCAGCTAGCCATGGTCTTTGGAGGATATATTATTACTCTATCAAAAGATAAACCTTTTGATACTCCGAAATTCAACTCAGGGTGCATTGAGTTTTCATATTTTAATACCTGAATCTCACCATCGGGAAAACTTTTCATATATGTTTGCACTTCTTCACTTTTTATAATAAAAATTCCTTCAAAGTCTTTTTTATAAGATCTGTGTTCGACACAAGAACATATTTCAGTTATTGGAAGATTAGGATAAAGATTAGAAGCTAAACTAGCTATCAGGTTATTATTCCTATGAGACTTGTTTAGAGTTTTAAAATCCAGTATGGTTTTTGACTTTTTACATTCATTTTGAATAAACTCAACAATTTTGCCGTTTTTGTATTTCTCATATTTACTTGCATTATTAGTAAGATAAGTTGTTTGTCTAGGGTCTCCAGTCATTAAGATATTAATATCTGAATTTAGAAACAGTTTAATAACATCCAGATCCCATCCAGCTAAATCTTGGATTTCATCAATAAAGATATTAGGATATATTTTTAAAATTCTATCAATCACTGAACCTTCTGCTAATTTATTGCATTCAATAATAAACTTTGATATCTTGTCAGAATAAATTTTATAATTAGATGTGAAGTAATACTTTTCAAAATCTTTCTCCCCATAATAAATCGGATTCCCGTTGAGTAGAAATGGTTTTTTACCCGATTTTTCTGATGAAAGGAAGAAACCGATATTTCTATATTTTAGAGTATTATTCATAATTGCCTTATACGGTCTTACGCCATGCTTAAGCAAAAAAGTGAACCATTCTTCAACGATAATATTATCAGGTATACAATAAGATCCTGTTTCTTCTTTATTTTTATCTCTCAGCTTCTTTCTAATCTCTTCTGCATTCGACCTTGTATATGTAGTAATAAGAACCCTGCTATTTTTAATTTCAAAAGCCTGATTAACCAAGTAAGTTGTTTTTCCCGCACCTGCAGCTGCAATAAGTAATCTGTTTACTGTCATATCCTATGAAATAAACTTAATGGCATCAATTATATATTTAGGATACCCAATAGATTTATTACTCTCAAAGATAGTCAGTGCGCAATCTGTTTTATTGGACTTCATATAAGAAAGAAGTTCATCTGTATTGTTTTTATTAACTTTGAATACCTCATTTAGTATTTCAAGACCATTATACTTCAAAAGCAAAGGTTCAAGTGTATTATGATTATGATCGACAAGTAGTCCTTCATATTTATCATTCTCTTCAAAGAAAATATTAATATTTTCAGTAGACCTCATTAGCTGTTCTTTAAATGCAGTTCTTTCTGAAATCTTATTATCTACATCGATGGCAATAGCAACTTTCTTATTAAGTCTTTCAGCAATCTTAATATACCTTTTGTAGGTATTATTAACAGATATAACTTCGATGCCATCTTGAATTGGTAATCTACCTTCATTGAGGTCAGCGTATGCTCGCTGAAAAACAAGTTCATCCGCATCTCCTTCAACCAAGATTGCTTTTGAGCATAAAACTAATCGCAAGGTGTCGTAGCCAGGAAGTTTCTGGAAAAATGATCGGGTATCAATATCTAGCTCACTAAAGTTTAATACTTTGTCGTTATCTAACAAAACTAGGCTGTCTAAGCCAAGTTTATTTGCAACAAAGCTACTATGAGATGTGATTATAATCTGTTTTTCAGCACAATCTGCTTGAATGTTACGAATTAAAATATTTAGATTGCTATGGGATAGATGATTTTCAGGTTCTTCAACTAATATTACATTTGATTTTTGAGCCTTTTGATTTGAGAGTGCAAAAGAAGTTTTTATTATTGATTGTCGACCTTTTCCAATATTACTGAAAGGAATGTCTTTAAAATAAATTGATAGATGAGTATCCCAAGAATTTTTTGCAGAAGGATCAACTGAAACTGTAATATCCGCATCTTTTATACAGCCTGATAACTTAGAGTGAACTGGATGCTTTTTAAAATCATCTTTTAGGCTTCTATGTGCTTGAGCAGCGAGTAATTTGTCGCTTGAGTCTAGATCAGATTTAATTTTTCTTGCGATCATTAATTCGGAAGTATCCTGAGTATTTGAGGAAGTATCAATCAGAATTGATTTGAGTGGAAGATTTAATCGAGGCTGAGCGTCGCCCGAGAATTGAAATAGTTCAATATCATAAAGTTCCAAAGGAAGAGAATCTAGCGAGGTGCTACTTGTTCTAAGTTCTTCGTAAATATGTCTATATTCCTCTTTCAAGATAATCTGAAAAAAGTAACCCTTAGAAGTTTTTGAGGTAGCGTTATTGTTAGCACCCATTAAATTTTCAGGAGCATCATCAGATAGAAATAACTCAATTCTTACGGAAGGAGGGTCAATGTTAACCCCATTCCGTATATTTTCAAGGTATTCATTAACAACCTCTGAGTTAAAGATAAACTGACTAATCTTTTCTTTTGTAAGATAGAAACCGTTTAAATATCCAGTTAATACTAGATTGATCGCTTCTAAGATAGTTGTTTTTCTTGATTCATTTTGACCAACTAAAATATTAACTCCATCCTTGAGGTCTAAATGAAGTTCTCTGTAGCCTTTGAAATTTTTAATATAAATTTTAGATATGTACATAAACTACATTCACACTATAACATATTGGCTAAATTAGCAGTATCTATGATAAAATTCTATGCACCCAAAATAGCCCTTTTGGGGCTATTTTGTACGCTTCTCGTGCGCGCTGTTGAAGGTGACCCTACAGGGAATCGAACCCTGATTACCGCCTTGAGAAGGCGATGTCCTAACCGTTAGACGATAGGGCCAATATTAAATTCAATCTATTTATAAACTTATATATTTCGCCTTCTTACGGCGATGTCCGCTATATTCTAACTAGGTTAGACGATAGGGCCATTTAATACATATATAAAATAACACAAAAGAGCACTTTTAGCAAAGTTATTTTTTAAACTTTGATTTATATTAATGCTATAATAATTCCATGGATTTTAAAGTCATCTTTGGTATCATAGCCGCAGCACTTGCTCTAATAAGTTCTATTATTTATATCAAGGATATTTTCCGTGGGAATACGAAACCACACACTTACACTTGGCTTATTTGGTCTATAGTCACAACGATTGCTTTCTTTGGGCAGTGGGTTTCCGGAGGTGGACCGGGTTCATGGGCGACTGGTGTTTCCGCAGTAGTTACTATTTTTACATTACTGCTCTCACTTAAAGGTAATTATGGCACGAAGGATATTACAAATTTCGACAAGGTGTGTTTGATTTTAGCATTAGTTTCAATCTTGCCATGGCTCTTAGCAAAGAGTGTCCTTTGGTCTGTAATTCTTGCAACTCTAATTGACCTTATAGCATTTTTCCCTACAATGCGAAAGACTTGGAATGCACCTCATAGCGAATCTCTCGGTTCAATGTATGTGGATGCCATTAAGCATTCTTTGTCTATGTTTTCAATGGGTAGATACTCATTACTTAATTTAATTTATCCTGCTTCAGTACTCTTAACAAAATTTGTAATAATTGGAGAAATTGAATTCCTAAGAAGATTTAAAAAATCTAAATAATACAATATGACTAATTTAAGAGTTAAAAAAGTTTCTTCCGGTTCAGTACACAAATTACCAGTTGATTTAAAGGAAGTAATCTTGTCTATTGATTCTGTCTACAGACTTTGGGAAGATATCACACCGCTTGCTCGCAATGAATGGATTTGCTGGGTGACTTCTGCAAAGAAGGAGGAAACCAGAGGTATCCGCATAAAGAAGGCCCTGTCTAAAATGAAAGGCGGAATGCGCCGTCCGTGCTGCTGGGCAGGGTGTGCCCACAGATAACTATAAATTTGTGACACCATATTTAAATGCTATACTCACTTTATGAAATATAATGAAAAAATTATTCCCATTGTTAGAGAGGTTCGTGCAATGTTGTTGCCTAGTTTTGGTAATGTAGAAGTTATAGATCAGAAAAGTGTAAACCCTGGGGATGTTGTGACACAATTAGACCGTAGTGTGGAAACTTTTTTAAAAGAGAAATTTGTGGAAGTTTATCCAGAAATTGGCTTTGTGGGTGAGGAACATGGAGGCGATAGAAATAAAGAATTATTTTGGCTTGTAGATCCGATAGATGGCACAGGTTATTTCGTTCGCGGTATTGCTTGCTGTACTACTATGGTTGCTCTCATCGATCATGGTCAAGTAATCTTTTCTATTGTTTATGATTTCGTGACCGATACTATGTACTGGGCTGAAAAAGGAATGGGTGCATTTATGAATGAGGAACCAATCCATGTGAGCGATCGAGGGCTCAAGGATGCATATATAAGTTTTGAAACTCACTTTGTTAAAACAAAAAATCAAATTCAATTTGCTGAAATTGAAAAAAACAGTGGATATATTTGTAATATGGATTCCGGATGGGATTTTGCTATGGTCGCTTGTGGTAAGTTTGATGCGAGACTTGTATTTGATGCTTGGGGTAAGGACTATGATTTTGCGCCTGGAACACTTCTTGTGTCTGAAGCTGGAGGAAAGGTAGTAAATATTGGCTCAGATACTTATGATTATAAGAATTTAAATTTTATCGCTGCAAACCCGAAACTTTGTGATGAAATTCATGCATTATTTGAAAATTATGAGATTTAGTTTTCTCTATTAATTTTTTATATAAATGCTATACTATCTCTACTTATAAATTAATCCAAATTATATGGCTACAATAAAGCAAAATGGTAAGGGGAGTAAGAATGATCATAAGATACATTTGAAAGGTCGCGTGAATCAGCATCCTATCGCAATGTTTGCATACGGAGAAGACAATGATTTCGCTGAAGCTATAGCCAAGAATTTGAAGATAAATATTACTCCTCGTTCATTTAAGAGATTTCCTTGTGGGGAAGTGCTTTCTCATCAAGCCGAGACTGTGCGTGATACAGACGTGTTCATAGTGTGCCAGCCTCGCATGGGTGATAAGCTTATGAACGACCTTTTCGCTTGCGGACTTTTCGTAAATGCTGTGCGCCAAGGTTCACCATACAGAATCACAGTGATGATGCCATACCTTCCATTCTCTCGCCAAGATAAATCCACAAATCATCGTGAGCCTATCCTTGCACGCTTCGTACCTGAGCAGCTAAGAGCTGCCGGTGCTGATGCTGTGGTAGTATTCAAACTTCACAATCCTGCAAGTATTTCCACCTTTCCAGCAATTCATATGGACAATGTAGACACAAATGATATCGTCTTAAATTACATTCGTTCGAATCCAAAAACTTTTGATTTGAAGAAGTCACAAATCGGTGCGCCAGATCTCGGCTCTACGAAGTCTTGCAAGAAGTATGCAGACCAGCTTGGTATCGGCCTCGTAATCATAAACAAATCTCGCGACCATAAAGCCATCAGCGTTTCAAATACTCTCGATGTGCATGGGGACCTTGCGGGTAGCGACATAATCTTCATCGACGACATGGCAGACACTTGCGGAACTGCCAAGGGTGCAGCCATAGCTGCCAAGGAGCGTGGTGCACACAAAATCTTTTTCTTTGCCACACACCCAGTGCTTTCAGGTAATGCAGTTGCAAATATAAACGAAGCAGGCTTCGATGGCGTATTCTTCACAGATACTATTCCTCTCACAGATGAGCAAAAGAAAACAATAAAGAATGTAAAAATAATTTCTGTCAGTAAGCTTGCAGCTCAAGTGATAGACAACATTCACAATGGGCATTCAGTCTCAGGCCTATGGAATGGAGACAGTCATTAATATGATAAAGAAAAAATCCCCACAATATAGTGGGGATTTTTTATTTATTCTAATTCGTGAGGTTTATCTATTGTGAATGTTTCAAGTCCGGCGGATTCTCCTGTAATGCGGAGCACATCCTTATCTAACTTTTTGAATTCCTTTCCTGATGCAGTGTAGTGGTTCACCACAGTAGCGAGAGAGGTGCCGAGCTTTGAGTGGTATTCTTCATAGCTCTTTAGGTGCTTACCGAGCTCTTCCACTCTTTTAATTATGTCCTTTGCTGTATCTTCGATGGCGAGTGCTCTTAGTCCTTGGAGCACAGTCTGGAGGTATGCGAGGAATGAAGTAGGCGAGACGATGATCACTTTGTATTTCGATGCTGCACGCTGAATCAAATTCTCATCATCTTCACTTATTGCGCCGACTTTGTTTATGAGTAGGTCGTAGTATATAGCTTCGTGAGGGATGAACATAAATGCGAAGTCCATAGTGCCTTCTTCTGGCTTGATGTATTTCGCAGTTTCCACGATTCTATTTTTCAAATCTCCGACGAAAACTTTTTCTAAGCGGTCTTTCTCTGTCTTATCTATCGCTTCAATCATGCGATTGTAATTCTCAAGTGAGAATTTGGAATCGATTGGAATTACTTTATCTTTCACGAAGACTGCGGCATCCACTATGTCGCCATTCTTAAACGCATACTGCATTTGGTAGCTACCATTTGGCATAATATTTTTGAGTAATGTCTCAAGGTAATACTCACCGAGTATTCCGCGCTGTTTTGGATTCTTTAGAATATCTTGCAAGCTCTGGAGCTGGTCTGTGAAAGAAACTACTTGCTTGTTGGTCTCTTCAAGGCGAGTGATCTTCTCTGTGATGTCTGCCACAATGCGAGTTGTCTCTGTGGATTGGTATCGCATGGATTCATTCATGCTTTTATTTGTATCTGTGAGTTTGCTGTCCACCGTGCGAGCAAGTTCATTGATCTGCGTGAGTAGCATCTGAAGTGATCCATCATCTTTCTTTTCTTCCGGCTTCACGAGGAACATCTTCGCCGCGATAATAAGAACAATGATTCCGATAATTATTATAAGTATTGTTTCCATAGATTATTGCAATTTTCCTAAATGATATTTGAGTGTGTAAATCCAGTCTTCGTCGCCGGGTTCGTTGGTTTCCTTTGTGTTTAAGAACCATTCGAGGTATCCGCGGTCTGCTTGCGCCACTTCCGCCACAGTCTTACCAGAATGTTTTCCGAAAGAGAATTTATACATAAGTGATGGGCGAGAGGAGATGTCGAGCATGTGTTTGAT
>CAZCFW010000016.1:6999-16620 GCA_964498035.1 uncultured Candidatus Saccharibacteria bacterium | reverse complement strand
AACCTTTTTGGTATTAAAAGATAAATGGTATTCAATTTTCAATGATCGTGGTCTCAATAATGTAGGTCGAAACCCACACAAAAGAGATACTATATACTAGCACATATAGCAAATAAATGCCAGTACTAATATACAAGACTATTATATACTAAGCCTCATAAAAAGTCATAGTATATAATGTGTGGATATCTAACGGTTATTCTAGTAAGTAGCTACTATTAGCTAGCAACCAGATTCTAGAAAAACCTCTAATACCACATATATAGAGACGCACATAGACGCAATAAATTACAGGTCAATATTGATATTAGCCCCTATATAGAATGATATCTACTCCAACGCTTCTCCCCCACTTTCTTTATTTGTCCTTTAGCGACTAAGTCATTCAATTCACGTTGAATTGTCTTTTCCGAGCAGTCCGAGAAAGCTACAGAAATGTCCTTTATTGAAACCTGCTTTTTGTCCTTTATCAAAATTAAAATCTTACTCTTTCTGTCTTCTTTATTATCAAAAAATGTCTTTGAGGTTACTTGGGAAATAATATTATTGACTCTTTGCTCAACCCTATTTTGACCGTATGTTTGTATTGGACGAATGTTGTCTTTTACTTGTCCTTTAGAATTATCCTGCCAGAAATGAGATGGTAGCATTACTTTTTCTTTGTATATCGGAAGAGCTACTTCAAGTGCTCCATCATCAATAGTGAAGCCATCTTGAGGGATAATTGCACCCTCTTTATTGCTCGATCCAGATGGTGAATTGTGCTCCTTAAATTTCGCAATTTCATTCGAAAGCAAAGTGAACTCTTTCTGTAAAATTCGAGCATTCATATCTGACACAAAACCAATAGTTGAAGCTATACTTACGAGTGAAATTATTTGAGAAATTGTAGTGACCAAATGAGAAGCTGACAAGTGCTTTTCAGCTGTTCGAGAAAGTACTAGTGTATGCACTTCACTGATGAGTTCCACACCAAGCTCTCTGAGCTTTCCTTTGAGCGCGTCACCACTGTCCATGCAGTCGGTAACCATATAAAGTGCAGTCACAAGCTTCTCAGTCTTTTTTGTCGCAAAGCCAGAAAAGGCTTTAAAATTAAACTCAAAATTATCGGACACAGCTGTATCTGTCGTATTTGTCTTTAATAAATCTTGATTGTCTTTTTGATTATTCATTGTCTTTTTGTGTTTCTAGATCTTCTAAATATGTCTCTGATTTGTCCATTATATACTTAAAAATTTCTAATGCAAACTACTCCCATTTTTCTAAAAGTATGGTGTAAATAACCCTTACAAATCGTGTTGAAAAATGCTAAAATATGAGAACAATTATGGCAAAAAAATCATCAGAAAAAGAAAGTGGATCACAGCGCAAAAACAACAAACCTGAACGCAAGAAAATTGAATTAAAAGAGGAAACTCGTCACAGTATTTGGGGTATTTTATTCTTCGTTTTTGCGCTCTTTATAGTATTATCATTTTTTAAATCAGCAGGTCCCGCAGGTGCATTTTTCTACGGAGTATTTAATTCATTTTTTGGTATAGGATATTTCTTACTTCCAGTACTTCTTGTTGTTCTAGGTATTTCATTTATGCGTAGTGGCAAGCCACAAGTAGCACGCCTTCATGCTGTTGCTGGAGCTACCACTCTTTTATCTGCACTAGCGATTATGGACATCGCACAGAATGGATCACAGGAATCCACAAATGTATTTCTTGGTGGCTACCTTGGCTCAATCGCATCATGGCCATTCGTCAAACTTTTTGGTACATATGCGAGTCTCCTTTTCTTAGGTGCACTACTTATCATATCTATTATTGTCATGTTTGATGAGAAGCCAAATCTCATAACTTTCTTCGAAAATCTAAAAAAGTTATTCTCCAAGAAATTGAATTTTTCTGGTTTTGTAAAATCTGAAAACACAAACGAAAATCTAGAAGATATGGATGAAGAATATCCTACTGAAGAAATGGTCCCCACACCACAAACTGAGGAAAGAATTGTGAAGTCAAAAACACACGAAGAAATTGAGGAGGAAGAATTTAAGCCAGTGAAGAGTAAGCGCCCAATCTCAGCTTATGTACCTCCCCCACTATCGCTTCTTGAGCGCGATAAAGGCAAGCCAAATGTTGGCGATATCAAAGCCAATATGAACATCATCCAGCGCACACTTCTTAACTTCGGTATTCAAGTCGAAATGGATGAAGTGACCATCGGACCGACAGTCACTCGTTACGCACTCAAGCCCGCCCAAGGTATGAAGCTTTCAAGAATCCTAGGACTTCAAAATGACCTAGCACTCGCTCTCGCTGCTCACCCTATCCGTATCGAAGCTCCTATCCCTGGCAAATCACTCGTCGGTATCGAAATCCCAAATAAAGTGAAGTCTACTGTCGGCCTAGCAACACTACTCGATGATGATAAATTCAAAAATGCTGGCAAGCCACTCACTGTCGCCCTTGGTAAAGGCCTATCTGGAAAAGCTTACTTCGGTAACCTTGCGAAGATGCCTCATGCCCTCATCGCCGGTACTACAGGCTCTGGTAAGTCTGTGACTATACACTCCATCATCACTTCTCTTCTATATAGGAATGGCCCAGAAGAAATGAGGTTCATAATGGTGGACCCAAAGAGAGTAGAGCTCACACTTTACAATAAGATCCCTCACCTCCTTACACCAGTAATTACAGATGCCAAGAAATGTATCCTTGCACTTAAATGGGCAGCAAAAGAGATGGATCGCCGTTATGATGTGCTTGAATCTCATTCTGTGAAAGACATCACAAGCTACCATGAGAACGTCCTTTCAAAAATGAAAAAAGGTGACGAAGATGAAGTAATAGATAAGATGCCTTATATAGTGATAGTGATAGATGAGCTTGCTGATATCATGATGGCATACCCAAGAGAGCTTGAGGGTGCTATCGTTCGCCTTGCGCAGATGTCTCGTGCTGTCGGTATTCACCTGCTACTTTCCACTCAGCGCCCATCGGTCAATGTCATTACTGGTCTTATTAAAGCCAACGTCCCTACTCGCGTAGCTCTACAAGTAGCCTCACAGATCGATTCTCGTACTATCCTAGATGCCGCAGGTGCAGAGAAGCTCCTCGGTGCCGGAGATATGCTCTACTCAGGTTCTGAGATGAGCCAGCCAGAGCGTTTGCAGAGTGCCTTTATCTCTGAAGAAGAAGTAAAGAAAGTGGTACAATACCTAAGGACAGCGTATCAAGATGAACTTCCAGACGAGATAGAACTTTCTGGATCACTTGAGCAAGGCAATGGAAATCTATTTGGAGCAGATCTTGGTGGTGATGAAGACGACAATCTATATGAAGACGCACGCCAGACAGTGATTGAGACGGGTAAAGCTTCCACTTCATTCCTTCAACGCAAGCTTGGTGTAGGTTATGCTCGTGCTGCTCGCCTTATAGACATGCTTGAAGAACGCGGAGTAGTCGGTCCTGGTAATGGTGCGAAGCCTAGAGATGTATTAGAAAAAGGTGTAGATCACACACAGCAAATATAAAATGTTAAAAAATATCCAAAAAAAAGCAAATGCAACATGGATCCGCGTAGGAATATGCGCCACACTGTTTACTGTTATTGCTGTTTTTGGATTTGTGAATATGCACAGCATCTTAAAAGGTGTATCAATAACTGCTGACATAATGCCAGCGACCGATAATTCCAAAGTAGTGCACATTAAAGGTAAAGTAGACAATGCAATATTTGTGTCACTAAATGGCCGTGAAATATTTATAGACCAGAAAGGAAATTTTAATGAAGCTATTGCCCTCCCCGATGGTTACTCCATCATCACACTCGCGGCAAATGACAAGAATGGTAACAATAAAAAAAGTACAATGGAAGTAGTTTCAAAACAATCTGGTGCAGAGGTTGCACTTGTGAGCCAGAATATTATTACTAACTAATTAATTAAAAATATATGCAAAAGAAAGCAAAGAAAGAAGCAAAAGAGATAGGAGCTGGTATCGAAGATACAATTCGTTCGATTCAGACGAAGTTTGGTGAAGGTGCGATTATGAAGCTCGGTGAAGCTCCAAAAGTAGACATTGATGTCATCCCTACTGGCTCCATCGGTCTTGATATGGCGCTCGGAGTAGGTGGCGTACCTCGCGGACGCATGATTGAGATCTACGGCCCAGAGTCTTCAGGTAAGACTACCCTCGCCCTCCACATCGTCGCAGAAGCTCAGAAGAAAGGCGGAGTGTGTGCATATATCGACGCTGAGCATGCAATGGATCCAGAATATGCCAAGAAGCTCGGTGTAAATATCAATGAACTTCTCATTTCTCAGCCAGATACTGGAGAGCAAGGTCTTGAAATAACAGAATCACTTGTGCGCTCTGGTAAGATCGCTGTTATAGTCATCGACTCAGTTGCAGCTCTCACTCCTAAAGATGAAATCGAGGGAGATATGGGCCAGTCACATGTGGGTAAGCAAGCTCGCCTAATGTCACAAGCATTACGCAAGCTCACTGCCATCGTTGCTCGTTCAAACACTGTCGTGATCTTCATCAACCAGATTCGTATGCAGATTGGAATAATGTTTGGTAACCCAGAGACTACTCCAGGAGGAAAGGCTCTCAAATTCTACACATCTGTCCGCCTAGACATTCGCCGTATTGCACAGATTAAGAAAGGTGAAGAAGTGGTGGGCTCACGCACACGTGTGAAAGTTGTGAAAAACAAAGTTGCAGCTCCATTTAAGCAAACTGAATTCGATATCCTATACGGTGAAGGTATTTCACGCGAAGGTGAGATAATGGCTCTCGGTGAGAAACTCGGTATTGTGGAAAAGTCTGGTGCATCATACTCAATGAAAGATAAAGCTGGTGAAAAGGTAGCAATGGGCCGAGGTTATGATGCCGCTCGCACATGGCTCAAGGAAAACAAGAAAGTAGCCGACGGAATCCTTAAAGAAGTCCGCGGCCGCTTCGATGAAATCCAAGTCGCAAGCTCTGGAGAATAGAAGAAAGTTGAATTTAGTCTCTTTGTAGGGGTTTTCGAGCGCGACGGCGGAGAACTTAAGGAAATTTTTAGCAAAAAATTTCCGTGCCCGAAAAAGAGAGCTAAATTCTACTTTCTTGTAAATAGATTACAAATCTGATATAAATACATACATTATGGCAATGCTTGAATACAGCGAAATACGCGAAAGAAAAATTATTATCCATGAGGATGAGCCTTGTGAAGTGATGGAAGCCCATGTAGCCCGCACTCAGCAAAGAAAGCCTCAAAACCAGGTAAAGCTAAAGAGTTTACTCTCTGGCCGTACTTGGAATACAGTTTTCCATGCTTCTGATAAGGCTGATGAGGCTGAAATCAGTAAGAAGGACGTGAAGTTCCTTTATGCAAATAAGGGAGAATTCTGGTTCTGCGACCCTGAGAACCCAAAGGACCGCTTCCAGCTTAAGGAAGGCATCCTAGGTGACACTGTCATCAAATTCCTACAGCCAAACAGCAATGTAACAGCTCTAGTATGGAACAACGACGACGTAGAGCAGATCATTAGTGTGAAGCTCCCTGTGAAGATGGAATTCCTTATTAAAGAAGCTCCTCCATCCATTAAAGGCAACACTGCAAACGGTGGTGGTAAGGTAGCAATCCTTGAGAACGGCACAAAGATCACAGTTCCCTTCTTTATCGAAGCTGGCGACAAGGTCCGCATAAACACAGACACTGGCGACTACGTAGAAAGAGTAACTGAATAAATTTTATATAAAAAATCCCCACAGGTGTAACCTGTGGGGATTTTGAGTTATCCACAGTCTATTCTGACTTTACTTGACTAAAGTGCTTTACTTTGCTAAAGTGACAATATGATAAACGAAGTCGATTGGAAAACTGAAGATAAAGAAAGATTGGTGGAAGCCATTCTCTCCTTGAAAGGCACTGCACAAGCGGAGCGTTTTCTACGTGACCTTCTTTCCAAAGGTGAAATAGAAGAATTCGCCAAGCGCCTCCAAGCTGCCGAGATGCTTGTAGCCAAGATCCCCTACTCCACCATTGAGCGCCAGACAGGCTTCTCTTCCACCACCGTCGCCCGCGTATCCAAGTGGTTAAACTCCGGCATGGGAGGTTATAAAGAGATCATTGCAAAACTAAACGTGCATAATCATCCTTACTCAAAACTTGAGAAAGGATTGTCTTTGCATTCGTAATTAAAATATTTCGAAGCCATCCCCTTCTCAAGTTTGAGAAGGGGTTTTGATTTATATACCTCCGAACAATTCGGGAAAACGATAAGTCTGCGAAATGAAATAATCTTAAATTGTTCTTTACAAAATGAAAAAATTAACAAACATCGGACTAAATGGCAGAAGTATATTACTTCTCGATCATTATCCCAACAAAGAATTTATTGATTTTCACTTTAGTGATAAAAAATTTATCAAAATAGATCAAGTAGAACTGGAAAAATCTCTTGTTGATGAATTTACCAAACGTGATTATCCAATAAAAAGTACATTAGTTGTATTTATTGGGCAAAGCAGTCTGGAGCTTAAGAATCGGCTTGAGAAAATAAAGCAAATTTTTACTGACTATAAAACTGTATATGTACATGCGCAAAGAATTTACGAAAGTATCAATCTGGCAGGTAGAGAAACATATTCAGTTAAATCTACAGTCGGACAAGTTGAATTGAATCCACTTACTGCAAGCACTTATAAAAACATTATCGTATTTGATGATGTGATAAGTAGTGGCATAACTCTGAAATCCTTTAGAGAAAGGAATTTGGCACAATTTAGTAGTGCTAAGTTAGAGGCATTTGTACTTCTTTCTAAACAGGAAAGGATTAAGGGATATGAAATTACCTCACCTGTCTTTGTTGAAGGTATGACTACTCCTGTAAACACTTTCAGTAAACTTACAGAGGATGAAAATGTAAGGAAGGAATATTTAACCAAGCATTTTTCGGGTCATGAATACAAGGAAGTTAATGACTTATTTGATTGGCTAAAGGAATCTTGTATTTTTACACCGCACGTTTTATGTTTCGACTTGTATAACACTCTTGTTCGAGAAACGGGAAAGTGGGAAGGTGAATTAAGTTCCCCAGATGGTTCTTTCTTCCATTCAAACATCAAACTTACACTGCCAAGTTACCTCGATTACCTTGAAGAAAGCTATAAAGAAAAATACGGCATCACAAAGGAAATGTTATACCAGTTTGTGCGGGACAATTTGATGAATAATAAATATGAAAGTTTTGAAGAAATGCTTAAACTTCTATATAAAAATTGTTTACCGAACGAAGAATGTACAACAAGAAAATGGGATAGTGTTGCAAATAACGCTGAATGGTATTGGAGAGCAGGAAGTGATTCGGCTGAGTGGATAAATTCATCCTTCCCAAAATATTTGGAAGAATTAAGGAAGCTTGGTCACAAAGTAGTACTTATAACTAACGCTACTTACCCGGCATGGAAGAAAGTATCCGAGATAATAGGTAGCTGGCGTTTTGATCTTTGCCTAGTGTCATCACTTGTTGGAGTTTCAAAACCAAATGAAATAATTTTCAAAATGGCTGAAGATGCTTTCCCAGAGTACTGTCGTAATAAATTTATAATGATTGGAGATATACCAAAAGATGATCTTAAGGTACCGAAGAATAGAGGTTGGCAAACTTTTCACATTGATGATTTCACTTTCCCAACAATCCAAGTAAATAACGAAAAAAATGATACTTTTTTTAAGACTCTTGGAAAAGCTTTGGATGATATAGCAAATGAAAGTGATAGTTGTGGTGTATTTTTTCATTAGAAGCTGTTCTTTAAAATTAAAGAGTGAACGTAATCCTGCAAGATTACTGTTCACTACTTTTTTAAGTCTTTAATTAGTCATTGAAGATTTAAAATTGTAAATTAAATAAAACTATATGTTATTATCACACTTAAAAATTGAATCGAAAATCGTACCAAAATATGTGCTTCTTCCTGGCGACCCCCAGCGAGTTGATATAATTGGAAAACAATTAAAAGGATTTAAAATTCTCAACCAAAATAGAGAATTCAGAACCGGGATGGGCACATATAAAAATATCCCTATATTAATTTGTTCTACCGGTATTGGGTGCCCTTCAACCGCTATAGCTGTCGAGGAGCTTATTTCAGCTGGAGCAAAAAATCTTATAAGAGTAGGTACTTGCGGTGGGGCATGGAGAAAAGACATAAAAAACGGAAGTTTCATTATCCCGACAGCATGCGTTCGCGATGAAGGTACAACACTAGAATATATCCCACAAGGCTTCCCTGCGGTGGCAAACAACGAAATAGTTACTTCATTAAAGGATACAGCAGAAGCAACTAAATATGACTATTGTATAGGAATTAATAGAACACACGATGCATTTTATGGAAGTCAAAAATCCATTACAAAGTGGGGGCAATATTTATTAGACAAAAATTGGCAGAAATATGATACTCCCATTGTATCTTCAGATATGGAATGTTCTGCATTATTTGTGATTGCAACACTCAGAGGAGTAAGAGCAGGAGCGATGCTACTTGCTAATGCTGATCCTGAGCCACTGAAAGATCGTTTGCTTAACAAAAAACAAAAAGTGGTGACGGAATCAAGTAAAGAAAAAACAGAAAAATATATGATTAAAATGATAGCAACCACCCTAGAATCAATTTATCAATTAAGTAAATTGTAAATAAAAATCCCCACAGGTCTGACCTGTGGGGATTTTTATTTACATAGTTCTTCCTTATCTCCATTTATTATTATAACTTCTCCATCACGAAGTGTTTTGTAGGGCATATTATTTTGCTCATAGTATTCTACTTCTTTATCTATCAATGCAGACTCAGGATGATCTGATTTATAGTGTACTGCAATTGAATATGAAATCAGACCTAAACAATCCCAATTAAATTCTTTTGTATACCCTTCAGGGACAATCTCTGGATCATCAACAAGTTCTGCTCCTCTTAGTGTCGGAGACACAACATACACAGCAGCACTGTATCCTGCATATACAATAGAATCTTCTTTCAACATCTTTTCTAAAATAGTATCGAACCCACTTTTTCTAAATGCTCGACTTAAAATAAAAACATTCCCTCCACGAACCCACAACAACCCAAACTCCTTCAATTTATCTTCGAGTTCTTCTTCTTTATTAAAATATTTTCGCAAATCTATCTCCTCTGGTAATAAGCCTATAGATATCAAATCGTTGAATTCTTTTAAGAGTTTTTCTTCCCTACCATCATCTGGTCTACCATCACGGGCATTCATAATAACTGCAACTTTTTTATTTGCCCCAGCTAGTTCCAATAATTTTTCAGGATGATTACCTAATCCGTAAGACGAAAGATACATTCTCATAGAAGTATTATACCATAATCAAAAATCCCCACAGGCGAGTCCTGTGGGGATTTTTTAGCATTACTTCGCGATGAATGGGAGTAAGCCCATGAAGCGAGCGTGCTTGATTGCGAGGGAGAGCTTGCGTTGGTTCTTTGCTGTAACGTTTGTGCGACGACGAGACATCATACGAGCGTTTGGAGCAATGAATCTTTTCAAAAGTTCTGTATCCTTGTAATCAATATGCTTGATATTGTTTGAGGAAAAATAATCTTGTTTCAT
>CAZCFW010000016.1:0-6899 GCA_964498035.1 uncultured Candidatus Saccharibacteria bacterium | reverse complement strand
TATCCTTGTAATCAATATGCTTGATATTGTTTGAGGAAAAATAATCTTGTTTCATTTTTGAATTTCTTAATTGTTAATTTTAAAAAGGAATGTCTTCAGCTGAAATCTGTTCATCTGGGTATTCGATTGAACCGATTTCATCTTCTTCTTTAGCTTCTGCTTTCGCGCCGGCTGTAGGAGCCTTTGAGAAAGATCCGCCTTCACTTCCCTTTGATCCGAATTGGATTGAAGCAGCGACGATTTCAGTGCGGTACTTCTTTGTGCCTGTAGCACTATCATCCCAACTACGTGTCTGCATACGGCCCTCTACCATGATCTGGCTGCCTTTCTTCATATATTGAGCCACATTCTCCGCTGCGCGGTCGAACACAACTACGTTATGATAATCAGCTGCCTCTTGGCGAGCACCACTCTTATCCTTCCAAGTACGATTTGTCGCAACTGAGAAGCTGCAAACTTTCACACCAGATGGTAGAGATTTTAATTCAGGATCACGTGTGAGGTTCCCGATAATTATTGCTTTGTTTAGATACATAAAATTATATTAGATTAATTACTAATACCTTTATTCTAACACGAGTGCGTCAATATCTTTATCTATAGTCTCTTCATTGATAGCTTCTGCTGGTTCGTCTGACTTTGTAGCCACCTTACGCTTTACACCTTCTTTAGTGTAAGTACGCTTTGGGCTCATAGTACTCTCACGAACAGTCTTTGTGATAAGGAAACGAATAACTGATTCGTTTTTATCAAGCTCTGCTTTCGCAGCCACTATTCCCTCGCGAGACATTTCAAACTTAACCCAACCGAAATAACCATTTGTAAACTTCTGCTTTTTGTTCGCGATTGCGCGAGACATTTCATAGGCAAGCTCCATCATCTTTGGATATTCATCCGCAATGAAAGATGCACCATTACTTGTAAGCATGTCTTTGAGTGCTGTCACCTCGCCACCAAGTAGCTCTTCAGCCACAGTTGGTACAACGATATAACCTACCTCATAAACCTGCATTTTAGGTTCTTTTTCCATTTTAATTATGCGAAAATACGCATTTCTTGTTTAATAATAATGCCAAAACAAGCTTTTAAAGGCTAAAAATTGGCTTGCCCCGTTATGGACCTTAGTGATACGTTTTCAGGAACGCATCAAACGGGACTTCGATATACTATCAAAAAAGAGCCTTTTTGTCCAATCTCTTTTATTTACCTAAAATATCAATATCTTCCAAAGTAACTTCTCCTAAATTCTCTACAATTTTGGCCGCATTAGCATACAGAGCACGATCAACTGGTATGAAAGTATCTGGGCAAACAATACATTTTATTCCTGCTGCTTTTGCCGCTTGGAGCCCTGCCAGAGAATCTTCAAATACAAGACATTCTTCTGGTTCAACATTCATAACTTTTGCAGCATGAAGGAACACATCAGGGTGAGGCTTTGGTAAACCATTTTTCTGATCAGTAATCAAATGTTCAAATTTTGAAAGTAAATTAAATTTATCCAAACAAAGTTCAATCGACTCAATACGTGACCCAGAAGCTATCGCGAGCCGATACTTTCCATGAACTAAATCAATAAGTTCCCTGGCGCCGAGTTTGAGCTCCATTTCAGTTTCAATCAAATTGTCATAAATTTCTTTCTTCCTTGCACGAATTTCTTCAGGTACTAATGGCAAATTATTTAATTCAATCCAGCCTTTGTATCCAATTTTTTTATGTAGCCACTCATACCAATCCGCTTCGGTTAACGGAAAACCTTTCTCACTAAATGCTTGACTAACAGCCCTGTACTGCAGAGGCTCAGAATCAATAAGTAGCCCATCCAAATCAAAAATTATAACTTTAATCATATATTTAAATCCCAAAAACTCGTTTGGCGTTGGCGAATAGGATTTTAGCTGTTTCTTCTTCAGATAGGCCTTTTATTTCAGCGATGCGTTTTACCACTTCACGCACGTGCATTGGTTCATTGCGCTTGCCACGGTATGGCACAGGGGTGATGTATGGCGAATCGGTTTCAGTCATTATCATTTCAAGAGGAATTTCCTTCACTACTTCATCATAGTCGTGAGTAAAAGTGAGCACTCCGGTAAATGAAATCGTAAATCCGAAATCCACGAATGCTTTCGCAATTTCCACACTACCTGCAAAGAAGTGCACATCCCCTTTCACTTCTGCATATTGTTTCAAAAGTTCTAGTGCGTCCCAGTATGCATTTAAATTCCCCTCTTGAGGGGTGGCGCTTGCGACGGGGTGGACTGCATCCGGATTATTTCTGATATGTAGCATCAGTGGCTTTTTAAATTCATTTGCCAGTTTTATTTGCCCAATGAAGGCTTCCTTCTGCTTCGCAATGGTCTCCTCTGTGCATCTGTAGTAATCAAGTCCGCATTCGCCGATGGCCACAACCTTCGGATCTTTAAGAAGTTCGCGGTATGCATCCGCATTGAACTCTTCCCCTCGTGAAGTGAAAGCCTTCCCTTCTTCACCCAATTCTTTCACATCGTGATACGACGCTCCAGTGTGTATTGGGTGGAGCCCAATAATGGCATACACTCCTTCAGCGTATTCATTTGCCATCTCCACGGCTTTCCTTGAAGTATCGATCTGTGTGCCCACGTTCATTACCATCACACCAGCATTGAGTGCCCGCTCTATAGTCTCCTTCCTGTCTTCGTCGAAGGCTTTGAAGTTCGTATGCGCATGTATGTCTATGTATTTGAATTCCATAAGTATAATTTAGCATAAAATAGCAAACAGCACACGGGGAGCGTGTGCTGTTTATTGATCGAAGCTATTACTCTTTTATTACTCTACTGGGGCCACTTTGGTCGCAGAAGTAGCTCCAGAATTTATAGTTGTAGTTCCTTGTGGGACCTGACTATTTAAATTTTTATAACCCTGCATCACAGGAGGATACTGGTTATTAAATTGGTTACCATACATCATGTTGCCTCTTTTTTGCATCATACGATACTCGCCTTTTTCGAAACCTCTGTTATGAGATCGCGAAACTACGAGGCACATATTCATCATAAACATTATAAGTATTCCAACACACAAAATAACTATAATTTTATTCTTGCTAATACTTACATGTTGTGGTTCTTTCTTATCTAATTCTATATTCATAAAATTTATTTTTTATTATTACTTCGACGACTTTTGAAGTATCCATATAATACATTAAACACATGAAGTAATTATGAAGAAAGTGGTAAAATTATTTCCACATTTGTACCTTTATTTATCTCACTTTTAATAGATATATCTCCATTGTGCGCATCCACAATAGATTTCGCAATTGTGAGCCCGAGTCCTGCTCCATCTTGATTCGTATCACTATCTAGTGACCTATAAAATGGCTCAAAAATATGTGGAAGTTTGTCAGGAGAAATACCCTTCCCTGTATCTTCTATGTTTATTATTACATTATTATTTTTGATTTTATTTGAAATCGTAACCACACCACCAACAGATGTGTAGTTAATAGAATTGTTTAAAACGTTAAATAATAATTGCGTAAGCATCACAGTATCACCTTTCACATAGTTCTCATCCTTTATTGTGTTATTGACCAATATTATTTTCTTCTCTTCTGCTATCACATTCATTTTTAAAATTGAATCATTTAAGATTTTATTCAAAGAAATTTTAGAAAATTCATTTTTAGAAACATCGGGAGTTTGTTTTGAAATATTTAATAGATTATTTGCAAGATTCGATAGCACATTCACCTCATCTAATACATCACGCAATATTTCTTGGGATTCTATATTTGAAATTTGCTTCCTTCTCATTGCTACCTCTACTTGAGTCTTGAGTATTGCTATAGGTGTGCGAAGCTCGTGTGAAGCATCTGCGATAAATCTCTTTTGCTTATCCATACTCTCTTTTATTGGTTTAAGTGTCCACTTCGTAATTATAAATCCAAAAACGAGCACACAAATAAGTAAAACAATATCATCAAATATTATTCGACTTTGAATAATATCTTGAGCCCTATTTAAAAAAACACGCCTTAAGTGTGGGTCAAAAATTTTATCCTGAATAGAATCATAAAGCTGAGCCACCAGTGATCCATATAGCAAATAACTAAATATGCTTAAAATAAATGCTGCGACTGCAGTGTAAATAAGCGTAAGACGAATACGCGCTTTTAAAAAGGCATCTTTATCGAGTTTATTTCTGGATCTTGTAACCCAATCCTCTAACTGTTTGAATAATTTTTCCATTGTCTTTTAGTTTCTTACGTAAATTTTTAATATGAACATCGACGGTGTTACTAAATGATGAATCAGCGAAATCCCAAGCATGTGAGTATAAGGTGTCGCGTGAGATAACTTTACCACTATTTCTTATTAAATATTCTAAAACCATAAATTCTTTGAGTGTAATTGGTAACTCCTTACCTTTATATGTCACGATTTTATTTGTAGTATCTAGAACAATATCACCCAATTGAATCACATCAGATGTGAGATTTTTAGGTCTACGGAGAAGTGCATGGAGTCTAGCCACAAGCTCACTAAATTCAAATGGCTTCGCTAAGTAGTCATCTGCTCCTGCATCTAAGCCTTCCACCTTATCCTCGGTAGTATCGAGGGCCGTAAGCATAATAATAGGTACATTTACATTATCTTCCCGTAGGGCTTTACACACATGTACACCACCTTTCTCAGGTAGCATTCTATCTAGGATTACCACATCATACTCATCTCGACTCATTTTAAGACGATTCTCTGCACTAATTCCGTCAAAAATACAATCCACAACAAAGCCTTCCTGCTCAAGCCCCTGCTTGATAGTCTTCGATAATTTTACATTGTCTTCCACTAAAAGTATCTTCATATATCAATTATATACCCATTTCGTGAAGATAAAATGAAGCTAATCTTTTCTCAAGAATAGTGGATCTGTTGGCATCTTCTTTGACGCCACAATCTCCAAAATCTTTTTACTTGTTTCTGGGAGCGCTGGAGCAAGCATTATGCCAATATTATTTAATTTTATTACTAAGTCATTTATGATTAGAGTTGCCTCCTCTTTATTTGTCTTCACTAGTTTGAAAGGTTGCTTGCTCTGGATAAGCTCATCTAGTTCAGACACATGCTTCATTAGTACACCCATCGCTTCTTGGATATTGAAGTTCTCCATCGCATTTATAGCTGGGACCCAATCTTCGGTCATTTTCATTTGAGGAATTTCTGGCCACACTTCCAAATTTGTTTCCGCCATTTTCATAATTCTATTCGTTAAGTTCCCTATCCCATTTGCGAGTCCTGAATTGTACGCATCTTTAAATCGCTCCATAGTAAATGGCGAATCTTCAAAAGAAGAAACTTCCGCGAGTAAAAAGTAGCGCAGTGCATCTGTGCCGTATTCATTTACAATATCACGAGGGTCCACCACATTTCCAAGAGTCTTCGACATTTTGAGCCCACCATCTGCAGTAATAAACCCATTCACCACCACTTGATGCGAATTTGGAAGGTCTGCGGCCATAAGCATAGCTTGCCACATAGCAGACTGGAAGCGAGTATTGTCCTTACCACAATACTGTGTGGGTGTGCCATTTGACCAATACTTTTCAAACTGCTCATTATTCTCTGGCCAGCCGAGCGTAGAAATATAATTTGTAAGTGCATCAAACCACACATACATTACCTGATTCTCATCCCCTGGCACTGCCACACCCCATGGCATTTTAGATTTGATACGTGAGATAGAAAAATCTTGAAGTCCCCCTTCCACGAAAGATTTCATTTCGTTATAGCGAAATTCTGGAATTACAAATTTAGGATTTTTATTATAAAAGTCGAGAAGTTTATCTTGAAATGCAGAATACTTAAAGAAATAGTTTTCTTCATTGATTATTTGCAAGGGCCGGCCTGGGTGATCTTTACATTCCCCTTTTTCATCAAGCTCAGAATCAGTCTTCTCACTCTCACAACCCACGCAATACTTCGCTTCATAATTCTTTTTATAAATATATCCATTCTTCTCCACCCTTCTCCAGAGTTCTTGAGCTGCAAGTTCGTGATGCTTATCTGTAGTACGGATAAAATGCACATCTTTGGATACGCCAAACATTTCAAGCTGTTCTTTAAATACTGCAAAGCCACGGTCTACAAACTCCTTTACTGTCATACCCTGTTCATTTGCCTTCTCGTATATCTTCACTCCGTGCTCATCTGTGCCTGTATTGAAATACACGTCGTAGCCTTGAACCATCTTATACCTAGCAATAGCGTCGGTGCGGATAAATTCAAGTGCATGCCCCATATGTAGTGGTGCATTCACATATGGAAGTGTGGTTGTAATGTAAAATGTTTTATTCATATATTAATTACTTTCTGTAAGTATTTTCTTCTTCTCGACATCATCTAAGAATTCAAGAAGTAGAACAGCACATGGGATGGCAAGTATCACTCCCCACAGGCCAGCAAGCTCAGCTCCAGCAAGTAACGCAATAATAACTACGAGAGGTGAAATACCGATAACTTTTTTCACAATAAGAGGATATATTAAGTAGTTCTCAAATTGATGAAGAATGAAATACAAAATAAAAACTTTCACGACAAGATATATACCACCATCTAAAAATGAAAATAATAATACTGGGATAATAGACAAAATCATGCCGAACGGAATGAGTTCAAAACAGGCGGTAATAAGTGCGAGTACAAGAGAATATTTCACGCCGAGAATAGTAAGACCTAAATATGACAATATTCCAATAATTATTCCAAGCAACATTTGCCCCTGAATCCAAAGACCAATCTTTTTTTCAGTACGTTGCCAAAGATTGATCACATATTCTTCGTATTTTGCAGGGATAATGATGCGCAAGAAATTTTCAATACCTTTTTCATTTACAGATAAATAAAATGAAATAA
>CAZCFW010000015.1:367-17170 GCA_964498035.1 uncultured Candidatus Saccharibacteria bacterium | reverse complement strand
CTCCTGAAAAGGCCAGTTCTTGGCTTAAAATGAATAATCCAAAGGCTGTAATCCTGTCTGGTAGTAACTATAGCGTGCACAATGAAGGCGCACCGACTCTCCCAGCTGGCTTTGATATTTCAGGTAAATCCTATCCTGTTCTTGGGGTTTGCTACGGAATGCAGCTACTTGCGCACCTTTCGGGTGGCACAGTGGAGCGCCCTCATGATCATAGAGAGTATGGTCCTGCCAAAGTGAAAGTGGATACTACTCATCCATTGTTTAAAAACGTACATGAAGAGACTGATGTTTGGGCAAGTCATGGTGATACTGTGGTGAAGCTACCGGAAGGATTTAGAGAAATTGCGACGACGAGCGGGATAGCAGGCATGGCAAGTGGAGACGATCGTGTGCTTGGAATTCAATTCCATCCTGAAGTCGTGGATTCTGTGGAGGGGAAGGTTATGCTACAGAATTTCCTTGATATGACAAAATGCGAGAAAGATTGGAACCCGACAGATATTATAAAAGAAATCCAAGAAGAAGTTTTGAAAGAAGTAGGAAGTGAGAAGACGGCGCTACTTGGTGTGTCTGGCGGTGTGGACTCCACCACTCTTGCCGCACTTCTTGCCCCAGCTCTTGGTGAAAGGCTCGTATGTGTAGCTATTGATACTGGAGGACTACGCGAAGGAGAGCTTGCAGAGCTTAAAGTAAATGCAGAAAGTGCTGGGGTGAAGAATTTGATAGTGGTGGATGCAGGAGAGGAATTCATAAACAATGTTGGCACTACTATAGATGCACAAGAGAAGAGAATGAAATTCCGCGATGTATATAAAAGGATTTTCGATGAACAAATAAAAAAAGCTGGTGCATCTTTTATTCTGCAGGGCACACTTGCGACAGATATTATTGAGTCCGGTGGTGCAGGGGAATCTGCTCTTATAAAAACTCATCACAATGTCGGCCTCGACTTCGAAGTGTCTGACCTTCATCCATTTCGAAATCTATTTAAATACGAAGTGCGCGAGCTTGGTAAAGCTCTTCACTTACCACCTGCAGTATATGAAAGAAATCCATTCCCAGGCCCTGGGCTTTTCCTCCGCGTCGTAGGCACTCCAGTTTCCAAAGAACATATTGATCTAGTTCGCGAAGCAGACAAAGCTGTGACAGATATAATTAAAGCTCATAAATTAGAAAAGGAAATTTCTCAGCTCATCGTCGCGCTCCTCGGTGTGAAGTCTGTGGGTGTGAAAGGCGATGAAAGAGTATATGGATATATGATTGCAATCCGTGCGGTAGTCACAGTGGATTTCATGACGGCAAAGGGTTACCATTTCCCAAATGAGGTGGTGGATGAAATCACAAGTGCGTGCGTGCGCCACAAGGAAATAGTCCGCGTGCTTTTCGACATGACTCCCAAGCCTCCTGCTACTACAGAATTTGAATAAATAAATTTTAAATATATGAATCCCGAAATAAAAAATTGTCAGAACTGTAAAAAAAATTTTACAATCGAAGCAGACGATTTCTCTTTCTATGCAAAAATAAAAGTCCCACCACCTACATTTTGTCCTGAGTGTTCACATCAGCGACGTTTTGCATGGAGAAATACTCATTCATTGTATAGTAGGCAAGATTCAGTTACAGGTAAAAATGTAATTTCAATTTACTCTCCTGAAAAGCAGTTAAATATAGTTGACCAAAAATATTGGTGGAGTGATGCTTGGGACCCATTTGATTATGGATTTGAATACGATTTTTCCAAGACCTTTTTTGATCAGTGGAAGCATTTATATTCTACGATTCCACTCCAAGCACTTTCTAATTCTAAAGCAGTAAATAGTGACTATTGTAATGTGGCTGAAGAGAGCTATGATTGTTATCTTATTTCTGCTTGCTGGAAGAATGAGCGTGTAATGTATTCTGATTCAATAATAGAGACAAAGGATTCTTCTGATTTATATGTTGTCCAGCAAAGCGAATTTTGCTATGAAGACGTGTACTGTTCTGAGTCATATCGGCTATTTTATAGTGAGAAGACCACATCTTCAACTGATTCATATTTTTTATATGATTGTAAGGGGTGTGTGAATTGCTTTATGTGCTCAAATTTACGTAATAAAAGTTATTGCTTTAAAAATGTTCAATACTCAAAGGAGGAATATAATGAGAAGATAAAAGAATATGATCTTGGTAGCTTTGAAACAGTTCAAAAATTACTTAAAGATTTTGAAATTTTACGTCAAAGTGCAATACACAAATATGCCACGGTTATTAAAAGCCAGAACGTGACCGGCAATGACATAAGTAATACTTTTAATTGTAAGTATGTATTTGATGTATCCAATAATGTTAAAGATTCTAAACATCTTTTTTGGGTTACTAATAATATTTTTGATTGTCATAACTGTAATGCAATTGGAGCATTAGAGAATAGTTTTGAAACTTGTGATGCAGGTGTCGGAGGATCACATTGTCTTTTCTCAAATGTGGTGTATGGATCAAATAATGTGGAGTATTCCTTTAATTGTTATAACTGTAGCAATTTGTTTGGTTGTATAGGTTTACGTAGTAAATCTTATTGTATTTTCAACCGCCAATATTCTAAAGAAGAATATTTTATTTTGTTAGAAAAGATAAAACAGCACATGTTTGATATGCCGTATCTTGATAAAGCGGGGAGAGTGTATAAATATGGAGAATTTTTTCCAGTTGAACTTTCTCCATTCTCATATAATGAAACAATTGCGAATGATTTTTATCCTTTAAGTAAAGAGGAAACTTTAAGTAAAGGATTTTCATATAAAGATAAAGAAGAAAAGCATTATGTTCCCACGATGCATAAGTCTGATATCCCTGATAATATTTCAGATATTTCGGAAGGAATTTTGAATGAAATTATTGAGTGTGATACATTTCCTGGGTCACAGAGATGTACTACTGCATTTAGAATTACTCAAAATGAATTTATATTTTACAAAAGGTTCGGTATACCTCTACCGCGCAGGTGTTACCAGTGCCGTCATAAAGAACGTTTTAATAAGAGGAATCCACTTAAGCTCTGGCATAGATCATGTATGTGCGACAAGACTAATCACGAACACACTGGTAATTGCACAAATGAATTTGAAACTTCGTATTCTCCTGATAGACCAGAAACTATTTACTGCGAGAAGTGCTACCAGCAAGAAGTGATTTAATATAAATGTTCAAAAGTTTTAATAGGAAATATATTTTATTTTTTATACTCATAATTATTGTGGTGGGGATTTTTTGCTACGCAATTTATTTGGATAGGAAGCCACACGAAATGAAGGTAGCTTTTCTTGATATCGGGCAAGGGGATTCGATATATATAGAAGCGCCGAATGGAGCACAGATGCTGGTGGATGGTGGGCGGAGCTCCCGCGTGCTCACGGAACTCTCGAAAGTTATGCCTTTTGGCGATAAGTCTATCGATGTAGTCATCGGCACGCACCCAGATGCGGACCATATTGGTGGGCTCGTAGATGTGATGTCCAATTATTCCGTCGGGCAGGTTATCGAATCGGGCGGGACTTCACATAGTCAGATATATGAAAGTTTGGAAAACAAAATTGCTGCGCAAAAAATTCCGAGAACTTTAGGCAGAGCCGGAATGCGAATAATGCTCGATGAAAAAGACGGAGTTTATTTTGATATCCTTTATCCAGACGTTGCCGATGTTTCAAATATGGAAACGAATACCGGATCAATTGTGGGGAAGCTCACATATGGCGCGACTTCCATGATGCTCACAGCTGATTCGCCTATTGAAAAGGAGCTATATTTGCTGAATAAGGACCCAAAAGTCCTTGATGTCGACGTGCTAAAGCTTGGTCACCATGGCTCTCGCACCTCATCAAGTACCCAGTATTTAAAGGCTACTTCGCCAAATGTGGCTATAATTTCAGCCGGAAAGGGTAATTCTTATGGTCACCCACACAAAGAAGTCTTAGGTAAGCTTGAAAGCCTCCATATTCCATATTTAGCTACTTATATATCGGGCACTATATTCTGTAATAGCGATGGTCTCCAAATATCTTGTAGGTAATTGCCTACCTAATATATGTATAGTATAATTTAGTATATGAAAAACATAGAACAATTTATAGAAAAGGTAGTTGAAGAAAAGGGTTTCGACAAAAAGGATCCTGAAGTCGTTGCTCAAATAAAGGCAGACCTTACTAGTAGTTTAGAAGACCGCATCGACGCTATGATTCTTGCTAATATTCCAGAAGATGCACTTACTTCGTTTGAGAAAATTCTCGATGGTGGCAACGAAGAAGAATTAAATACATTTGTAAAGCAGTACATTCCAGATTTGGACGAGAAGCTTGCAGTAGAAATGCTCACATTTAAAAATATGTATCTCTAATAAATACTATGCCAAACGAAAATCTCAAGCTGGTTAATAACGAAGAAGGAAAAAAAAGGGAATTTAAGGCCGCTGTTGTAAATGTAGATCAATTAGTCGAATCACAAGCTCGGGATATTGGTGATGGGAAGATGACGGAGTCTAAGGAAGATCGTTCTAAGAACTGGTTAAGTAGAAATTGGAATAGAATATGGAAGCATAACCTGATGAAGGAGCACTACCACAATGAGGAGATCGTCAAAGCCAGAAAGGAGATCATGGAGAGTAAGAATTTATATAAAGGAGAGGAGAATCCTAATTCAACTTCAGGCACATCTGCACATAAGGAAGCGATGGATGCCATAGTAACTCGTTTTACCAGCGAGTATGAGAAGGACGTACTTCGAGAAGATGAGCTTGCATCAAAAAAAGAAGGGAATGAAAGTGTAAATAATGAAATAAAGGAACTTATTAAGTCCTATGCAGGAGGTCATCTTAAGGAGGCTGCATTTATGGCAGAAAAACAGCGTATTTTGAAAGACTACGATCCCGCATATGCAGACGAGAAAAGCTTGTATGCCGATAATCTATTTGATATTGCCAAGGAAGTAAAGGATGCAGTTGATCATGGAGAAAAAATTGAAGAAATGGATTTTGATGTGAATCTTACTCTTGGTAGAGCGCGAGAAAGTTTGAACACAGAAGCGAAAAAGACCGCCTTTGATAGATTTTTGAATCACAAGTGGATGAATAAAAAATTTAGTCAGACTCTTGCACAATCCAGTGCCGTTGCTATAGGATTTGGAATTGGTTATGGAATTACTACCAAGATATTTGGAGGTGCTGCCAAGAAAGCCGCAAAATGGGCTGGATTTGGCGTTGGGCTTGCTGTAGCAGGAGGAATAGAAGCAGCCAAAGAAGGCACTCGCCTTAATCGAGAGCGAGCACAGCATATGCGCGAAAGTGCTAAAGGTATGTCTTTTGAAGACGATGCAAAGAAGCGCCGAGAGCAAATGGATAAGAATCGTTATGAAACAAAAGGTGCCACAGAAATAATTGCGAATTTAAAAACTGATCTTGAAAAAGTAAAAGCAGGTGCTGTATCTGACGCAGAACTAAATGCAATTTTCGACAGAGTGTCTGATGTAGAATCTCGTATTAAATTAGGGCATGGAGAGAATATAGATCTTATTTCTTATGAAAAGGGGAATGTTGAGAAAGATAGAACTGCAATGGTTCAGAATTTGGCTGAATTGAAAGCAGCATTAAGAAAATCAACAATGGCTAATCTGGCGACACTGATGAATGGGAAGACGTTCGAGGATTATCTTACGAAACTTACAAGCGTAAAGATAGGTTTGCTTATTGAAGGAGAGGGAGGTATCGCACAAAAAGATAGAGTATTCAAAAAGTTAAAGAGAGAAAAATGTGCCAGAAAGTTTGTGCAGACAATGCTTGTAGGAGGAGCGATGAGTTTCGTGGTAGATGAGGTTAAGTCGTTGTTTACAAATCAAGATGGTTTAATTGAAGGAACATTTAAGAGTTTGAAAGAGCATTTGCCAAATGGTGCAGTGAAAGCTGCTATCGACGAGCACGTGGATGGGCTTCATCAGAAGGCAACTTCACTTGAAGCATTGCGTCGTTATATTTTTAATGAAAACCCAGGCATTCCAGATGGTGCTATGCATGAAGAAATATTTGGATCTGCACATGTTAGACTTCCTGAAGGTGTGAATTTGGTCGCAAATAGCGACGGAACTTACCGCATGATTAGTGAAGGCCATGTAATAGGTGACCGTATTGAATTTAACTCTGACGGTAGTTTTACAGATGAATCAAAGGCATTGCTTGAGCGTAATGGTGTGACTCTTGATCCTCACCCAATAGAAAGTATGGAGCAGAGGACAGTCAGCACAGAAGAATATATTAAAAATCATCCTGGTATGGAAGAGATTCATCGCCATGAATGGATGAATAATGATACAAAACCTTTTGATCAAAATGAACTTAGGGGTTACTGGGGTGGCAACAACGGCATGTCTCCTGATGGAAAGAATTATGTGCTGGATCTAAGCCATATGACATCAGACGGATCTTTCCATAATGGTCAGCATATTGATCCGCAAGCACTAATGAAAGCTGGTCTGCTCAAGATGAAGTTTTCATATTCTGATGCAACTCAAGGTATGGGTTACCCATTTGACGTTACTGCTGATGGTAAAGTACTGATTCCTGTGGATAGTGAAGCTGGGAAGACTATGTTTAACGTGGTGAATGGTCACGCGAATTTCATTGGTAGATTCGGCGAAGTAATGACTGATAAGAATGATATTGTGGCTACTATGGAAGGTAAGGGTATGGACGAGATCGTAGATACCGTAAATACCAATGTGCTTGAAACTACAGTACATATACCTGGAGTCACTGATTATGAGCCACCAATCCCAACTCCATTTATTCCTCGTCGACCTATGGGTAAGGCGTTCTATGGGAAGGATGGTAAAGAGCAAAAAGAAGCTGGCGATAAAAAGGCAGGACCTATTGCTGAGAAAAAGACAAATCCTGATGTAGTTATTACTGGGTTTGATGATTCTGAATTGGAGGAAACACCAGAAGTAAAAGAGATTGATCCAGTAGAGTACGACGATGTGCGTTCTGATTTGGAAATGATTAATAGGAGTGTTAATCAAGCTTCTAAGATTGGTGATAGTGAGTTTAAGTCTGAATACGGGAAAGCTCTCTATGCCAAACTTCGAGGTACACAGAACAAGGATTTCTTCTTGAATAAAGATATGAAAATAGAGACTGGTAACGGTCTTGAGAAATATCTTGGCACTGTAAATAGTGGACTGAAATTTGCAGCAATGGAAGCAAGTGTCGCTTGGCTTCAAAAGAAGGCCGTAGAAGCTAAAATGGAAAAAGATGTAGAGAGGGAAGTACAAATCAAAAAACAAATTGAAATACGCAAGAAACTTATTGAAGAACACAAAGAAGGCTTGAAGGATTTAAAGAGCCAACTGAAAGAAGTTGAACGAATTGGGGCTACGAAAGATGTCGCAAAAGATATTGAAAAACTTAAAGAGAAAATCAAAAAATTTGAAGAAACAGATTATAGAGATGATTTAAAGAAAGGCGTTAAGGAATCATACATAATTGATGAAGATGAAGAAGAAAAAGCAAAAATTGAAAAAGAGATTGTAAAAGCAAAGGCAAAGGCTGATAAAGCCGCTACGATGAAGAAGTTTGATGCAAAAGATTATGATACTGAAAATGATACAGTTAAAGAAATGAAGAAGCTTAAGAAAAAGTTAAAAGAAGCAGAAAAATCTTCGAGCGAGGAAACTGTTTTAAGAATAGAAAAACAGATTAAAAAATTAGAGAAATTCCAAGAAAAAGAAGAAGCTATTGATGAAGAAACAGCAATTCTTGAAGAAGGAAAGAAATTTGCTGAGGATCATCCTGGTGAAATTATTCCAAAGGAGGTTGTAGATAGACTTAAGAAAGCTCAGGCTAAAGTTAAAGAGTTAGAAGAAGAATACGAAAATATGTAAATATAAAAACACCTAGATAACTCTAGGTGTTTTTATTGTTTTTATATTGGTAGCTTTATTTATTCAATAGATCTCGTATCTCAGTAAGTAGTTTAATGTCATCAGGCACTGGAGCTGGCTCCTCGCCTTTTGCTGGCTTTTGTTTTTTAATCCTGTTCATAAGCTTAATCATTGCAAATATCGCTACTGCAACTATGGCAAAGTCTAAACATGTTTGCAGGAAACTGCCTATGTTTAAATTCAGTGCTGGTGTAACGGCTCCAACCGCATTTAAACCCTCGCCTTTTAAGACTATAACCCAATCAGTAAATTTCATTCCCCCGAGTAGCACTCCAATAGGTGGCATAATGATGTCATTCACAAGAGATGTGATTACTTTCCCAAATGCACCTCCTATGATCACACCGACTGCTAGATCTACCACACTTCCTTTCATCGCAAATTCTTTAAGTTCTTTTACAAAATTTTTCATAAATTTTTATCTATTAATTAATAATTAAAACTAAAAACAATGATGATCCCAAATTGTGACTGGCTCTACCGTTGGCTTCTGGTAATCTGGTAGGGTAGTCTCCTTCATATAGATTATTTGAAACGTTTCTAATTGATCTTTCCCCTCGTGACTATCGTTCCAATCTCTGCACAGGTACTGACCATAAGATAACCGGTATTTCTCAAAATCATTACTCCATAAATTCATCATATATTTCTGCCAGCGCTGATTGCTGTAGAGTTTCGCCACATCTATTGGCTTAGTGAACACTACAGGAGCTCCATTTCGGAATAGGTCCACATTCCTTCCGTCTGTTAGAATCCCCGGTATTACATACCATCCGTCATCTACTAGTGGGTAAGGTGCAAACATATCAAATCTTTGATCTATGCGAGTGAGGGCAACGAGGAAATTTAATTTTTGAGGAATTAATCCTTTGTGTCCGGGTAACGAATCTATGTTGTGTGTGAATGCTATTATAAACATTAGAGTTATAAATACACCACTTATGATTTGCAGATTTTTGGTTGTAGTACTTTCTGGTTTGGGTTTTATACAAATTTTCAATCTATTTTTCGCAATATTTTTGTATACATAGTCTATAAATTCCAACGATTTTGGAATCTTAAATAAATATGAAACAAAGAAGAATATTGGTGATACAGATATTATATATTTCAATGCTTCTGCTCTGTAGTGGTGCATTCCGTCTTCTGTGATGACAATAAATGAATCCTCATTCTCCATTTCTTCGTATATTTTCGCATCACTCTGTGCTTTTATGATTTTAACATTCTTTGGTATCCATAGGATGCGTGCAAGTAGCCACATGGTCTTCGTGCAGAATCCGCAATCAGCATCATAATATATAGTTAGAATTTTTTCACTTCTCATTCTGAAATAATTACGTACTGGTTGGTAGCATTTCTCCCAGAACCAAGATGGAAGTAATCCAAAAGTAATTACGATACTTATAAATCCAAACAGTCCCAAATGCATACTCATATTTATACCTATTTGGAAGAGCGCGAAGACTAGCACTGTTATAGTACGCACAGGACCATTTAGTATTGGAGAAATAAATCCGAAAGTTCCAAATATTTCTAGATAAATTGTTGTGAATGTGAGCCCTTTCATTATTTGGGGGAAACGCAATAAGAAGTGACCGAAAGCTGTCGATAGCTGGTCGATAGATAGTGCATAGTATATAGCAGTCCCACTTTGGACCCACTGTGCACCAGTCTTGGTGTAACCACTAAAGAAGTAGAAAATAACAATTTGGAGTATGTATGCTACAGATGCTGGACTCAAAAAATTCTTACTGAGTAACTTCTTTTGTGTAAGTAAGTAATCTACGGAGAAATACTTGCCCCAAGGTAAGAACATTCCCCAGAAGAGCACGGCACGGAAGATCACATCACCCCCTTGAAGTACGAGTGGATTACGATTATGCACTGAAATTAGTAATACCCAAGAGATAATTGTGGCGAGTAGTGTGCGGTATCCTACGATGAGCGCAAAACCAGCTACTATAGCAATGATAAAAAGTATAAGTTCAAACGGCCATGCGCCGAATCCAGTATGAAGTGAGAAGTTCCAAGCATTACTCCAAAAACTAAGGATTACAGAGCGGGGGACCGCTCCAGTGTCTGTATAGAAAGCTGACAAATCTTCAAGCCTCTGCAAAGCGTCCATTACTAAAAGTATTCCCATCCCTATACGAAGGAGTGCGAGAGATCGGTAATCTAATGAGAAAATTTCTTTCAGCCTAATTATTATTTTATTTTTCATGTTTAATAATTATAACAAAAAATCTCCAGTATTATAACTTGGAGATTTTTTGTTGATTTGTTATTTAATTATTCCTGCTTTCTTTAGTGTTGCAAATGCTCCGTTCTTCGCTATTGTCTTGATTGCTTGAGTTGAGATTGTAAGATTAAAGAATTTCTTGAGCTCAGGAACGTATATACGCTTCTTTTGAAGATTAGGATACTTACGCACTTTGCCTGTCGGGTTGAATTTAGTAGCACGAACTACGTTTGAGTAGCCTCCTGCCATAAGTGAACCCTTTTTTGTTATGTCGCATGTCTTTGCCATAGATAGGGTGATATTATCATAAGAAGTATATATATGCAAGTCTATGATATAATGCCTATATGAATTTTACGGATGGGGTATTTTATGTAGTTATTTTAATAATGAGTGTTGTAATCCATGAGGTCGCTCACGGCTATATGGCATATAGGCTTGGAGACGATACAGCTCGCTTCCAAGGCAGGCTTACACTGAATCCTTTAGTCCACCTCGATATAATTGGTTCAGTATTGTTGCCACTACTCCTTGTGATCTCAAATGCTGGTTTCGTTGTGGGATGGGCTAAGCCTGTGCCTTACAATCCCAATAATCTAAAAACAGGGAAGTATAGTGAAGTATTGGTAGCTCTTGCTGGGATATTAGCCAATTTACTAATTGCTATAACTTTTGGAATTCTAATTCGTATTGTGATGATGAGCGGCATTTCTTTTGGTGATGCATATACCATGTCGGCATTTTATAAAATTGCATCGACTGTAGTTATTGTAAATATTGTTTTAGCTTTTTTTAATCTCATACCAATCCCACCACTTGATGGTTCTAAAGTTTTGTTTGGCTTATTCCCTTATCACTTAAGAGAGATGAGTGTGTTTATGGATAAATGGGGGACTTATATATTGATATTTTTTATTATATTTATTTGGAAATATCTTTCACCTCTAATCTATACAGTATTTAGCTTTTTGACAGGGATTTCCTAATGCTCTATCAGCTCATAGGTGCCTGGGCGGTGGGGGCTTGCAATTTTCCTGGGCTTATAGTAAAGTATCTCTACTAGTCTTTTTGAGGCTATTTTATTTTTTAAACCAATTATGCCAACAGTAAATCAATTAGTTCGCAAGAATCGAAAGAAAATCAAGACACGTTCAAAGGCCGTGGCTCTTGCTCGTGGTTTCAACTCTATTAAGAATAAGCCAATCTATTACCCAGCTCCATTTAAGCGTGGTGTTTGTACAAAAGTTACAACAACAACTCCTAAGAAGCCTAACTCAGCGCTTCGTAAGATTGCCCGCGTACGCCTTACAAACGGAATGGAAGTTACAGCATATATCCCAGGTGAAGGTCACAATTTGCAAGAGCACTCAGTGGTTATGATCCGCGGTGGTCGTGTGAAGGACTTGATCGGAGTACGTTACCACATCGTTCGTGGCCGTCTTGATGCGACTGGAGTAGACAAGCGTCGCAAGGCACGCAGTAAGTACGGTAACAAGCGTCCAAAGGCAGGTGCAGCTAAGAAATAATTAACCTATACTAAAATATTATGCGAAGAAAAGTAAAAAATCGAAATATCGTTGAACCAGACATAATGTACAACTCTCAAAAGTTGGCTAAGTTCATAAACAACATTATGGAGTCTGGAAAGAAAGAGACTTCACGTAAGGTGGTGTACGCTGCTTTCGACATGATCAAAGAGAAGACAGGTAACCCAAATCCTCTTGAAGTTTTCGATACAGCACTTAAGAATGCTGGTCCTACAGTAGAAGTTCGTTCTCGTCGTATCGGTGGAGCAAACTACCAGGTTCCTCGTGAAGTTCGCCCAGAACGCCGTTTGGCTCTAGCACAACGATGGATCATCGATGCTGCTCGCGGAAAGAAAGGCCAACCAATGCATATCAAACTCGCTGAAGAAATCATTCTTGCATCAAAAGGTGAAGGAATTGCTATCAAAAAGCGTGATGATACTCACAAGATGGCAGAGGCCAACAAAGCATTCGCTCACTTCGCTTGGTAATCAAAATTTAAATCTAAAAGAAAAGCTCCCTATAGGGGAGCTTTTCTTTTGTTGACATTTAGAGATAATTATATTATAGTGTGAGCAAATTTTATTTTATAATTTTCTAAAAACAACACTTTTATGTCACAAAGTACACAAGACTCAACTATTGAAAGCACGACATCTGTAGCGCGATCTAAAACTTCTGAACTATCTGCAATTTCCCAAGCGGATATGCTCGACCTTCTCGGTTTGCCGGTTAAAAATGCAAATGATTCAATTGTCTATTCAAATGCGCAGATCCAGAAAGCTAAGAATCAAGGGATGGTGCTCGTATCTCCAATTGCCGGCGTTACAATGCACGACATTGTCCTTAATCTCGACGGGCAGATGCCGAATGGTCAGCCGATCTTTATCACTGGTGCCGATTGGTTCTCAGGGAAAATGTTCTACAGGGAGATTAAAACAAGTAGCTCTCCGTATTTCGTATCGCAGTCACCACTCGAAGAATCAAACAAAAAGGATTACTTTGAACAGACTCTCATGCTTGCCGATTGGGTCAATGAAAACATTGGATTATCCTCAAACCTTAGTAAGACTAAAGGATACATCGACAATTTTCGTCAACAGGAAAAGCAGTTAAAAAAGATCTGTCTAGAAGACCCAAAAAGAGGCACCCAAATGCTCAATCAACTGGGCCTAAATAGAAATTGTCGTGAACTAGGAGTCGAGTTACTTCTTAGGGTAGCTACTATGAATAAAAAAGGCGTATTTGTAATAGAAAATGGAAAATGCACATGGGCTGGAGATGTATCACACATGCCTGGGGAGGTTATAATGATTGGCCTTAATGATAAGGGTCTATCCTTTACTCTTGCTAAAGCCGATGCAAAGTACAATGAGACATTTCTCTTTCCTAAGATACAATAGTTATTTTTTTGAAAACATTAACCAATATTAAAGCACCCTATCGTTTTACGATACGGTGCTTTTTTTATTTGCAAAAATTTGGTTTTTGTTCTATAGTAGGGGCATAAGACCTTGCAGTCTTTTTTATTTTTAGCAACTTAATTAAATATATGGAAAGAGATTATCCTTTAGAGAAAGTAAGAAATATAGGTATTATTGCCCACATTGATGCGGGTAAGACTACAACAACAGAGCGTGTGCTCTTTTATACAGGTGTGTCACACAAAATCGGTGAAGTTCACGATGGTGAGACTACTACAGACTGGATGGAGCAGGAGCGTGAGCGTGGTATCACTATCACATCAGCTGCTGTTACATGTTTCTGGACACCTACATACGCACTAACAGACAAGAACAAGAAACACCGTTTCAATATTATCGACACACCAGGTCACATCGACTTCACTGTGGAAGTGAAGCGCTCACTTCGTGTGCTCGACGGAGCTGTGGTTGTGTTTGACGGAGTGGCAGGAGTAGAGCCACAGTCAGAAACAAACTGGCGTTATGCTGACGAAGCAATGGTGCCTCGTATCTGTTTCATAAACAAGCTTGATCGTACTGGTGCATCATTTGAGCACTCATACAAGACTATTCTTGATCGTTTGAACAAGAGTGCTATTCGTATGCAAATCCCAATCGGACTTGAAGAGAATCATGAAGGAGTTATCGACCTGCTTAAGATGAAGGCATTTTACTTCGAAGGTGAAATGGGAAACAAAGTTATCGAAAAGGAAATTCCAGAGAATTTGAAAGCTGATGCAGAAAAGTATCATGCAGAACTTATCGAGAAAATCGTTGAGCAAGATGACCAAGTTATGACGGAATATTTGGACGGCAAGGTTCCAAATCTTGATGTACTTAAAGCTCTTATGCGTAAGGGTGTCATTGCAAACAAAATCTTTCCAGTGTTTGCAGGTTCTGCTCTAAAGAACAAAGGTGTGCAATTGGTCCTCGATGCTGTCGTAGACTACTTACCATCTCCACTCGACATTCCAGCTATTAAAGGTACAAACCCAAACACAGACGCTGAAGAAACTCGCCCAGCATCAGACGCAGAGCCATTCTCAGCACTCGCTTTCAAAATTGCGACTGACCCATTCGTAGGACAGATCATTTTCTTCCGTGTTTACTCTGGATCTGTAGCGGCTGGTTCATATGTGTACAATCCTCGCACAAGAAACAAAGAAAGAATCGGACGTATTCTTCGTATGCATGCAAACGATCGTGAAGAAGTGAAGAAAGTTTACGCTGGAGAAATCGCTGCAGCTGTAGGACTTAAAGATACTATCACTTCAGACACACTTTGTGATGAAGAGAAGCCAATCGAGCTTTACCGTATCGTGTTCCCAACACCAGTTATCTCCCTACGCGTTGAGCCAAAGACAAAGGCTGACCAAGAGAAAATGGGTATGGCACTCAACCGTCTTGCACAAGAAGACCCAACATTCAAAGTATCTACTGACCAAGAAACAAACGAAACAATCATTGAAGGAATGGGAGAACTCCACCTTGAAATCATTGTCGATCGTATGAAAAGAGAGTTCGCTGTGGAGACAAATGTGGGTAAACCTCAGGTTGCTTACCGCGAAACTATCAATGGTACAGCCGAAGTGGAAGGTAAATACATCAAGCAGTCTGGAGGTCGCGGTAACTACGGTCACGTACGTATCAAGATTAAGCCTATGGATATGTCTCTTTCAAAAGAAGACATTGAAGACTTGCCAAAGAACGTAAAGCGTCAGAAAGATTTCGAATTCATCAACACAATCAAGGGAGGTGCTATTCCACAAGAATACATTCCTGCAGTTGAAAAGGGACTCAAGGAAGGTCTTGATCGCGGAGTTCTTGCAGGATTCAAAATGGTGAATGTGTCTGTCGACTTATACGACGGTTCTTACCACGATGTGGACTCCAACGAAATGGCCTTTAAAATTGCGGCTTCTATGGCTATCCAAGATGCATGTAAGCTCGCAAAGCCAGTAATCCTAGAGCCTATGATGCAAGTGGAAGTTGTAACTCCTGATAAATTCATGGGAGATGTGACTGGATCACTATCTTCTAAGCGTGGACTTATCGAAGGAATGGAGCAAAGAGGTCTCAACCAAGCTGTGAAAGCTGTGGTTCCACTATCTGAAATGTTCGGATACATGACTACTCTCCGCTCAATGACTGAAGGTCGCGCAGGTTTCACAATGGAATTCCTACGTTACGACATCGTTCCTCAGAACGTTGCAGAGACAATCATCGCCGCGAGAAAATAATTTAAAAATTTTTTCAAAAATAAAAAACATTCCGACTAAAATCGGAGTGTTTTTTATTTTTATTGAACTGTGGAGAAAATGTGGATAAACTCCTTATTTTATATTGTATTTGTAGCGTTTCCACGGTACAATAATATATGTGGTGTGTATTGGGCGAATAAAAATATAAATGCACTTTTTTTACAAAAATTTTTTTAAATATTCTTTCAACTTTTTTAAAAAGAGTGTACTTTCTTTCGCTCTAATTTCTCTTTCAATCTTTCTTTTAATTCCTAGTTCTGTTATTGCTGCCGCTGGTGTGCCGACAATCCTCCACCATCAAGGAAGATTGCTAGATACTTCTAATCCTCCAAATCTTCTTGGGGGTACAGGTGGTACAAACTATTGTTTCCGTTTCGGATTTTACGATAGTGCAACTGCAGGATCTGGTACGAAGCTCTGGCCAGCTAGTACTCCTTCGACAATGACAGTCAATGTGAAGAATGGAGTTCTTAATGCAGATATTGGTGACACTACTGCAGGAGGAGACGCCCTCGATTTTGATTTTAATTCCACAGATGAAATTTATTTGAGTATTTATGTGGCGGCCTCCGTTGGTAATTCTTGTGCTGGAGTAACTCCAACAGAAGAATTGAATCCTCGTCAAAGAATAGTTTCTGCACCGTATGCAATTAATTCAAAAACAGTTGGAGGATTTACTCCTTCACAGACTCCCGTTGAAAATCAAATTCCAGTCTTAGATGGTTCAAAGGCATTAAATCTTACTGGTGCAGTAAATGCTGGAGGACTTACTCTTGGCACTGCATCTGCTGTTACTGGTGCAATAAATTTAAAAAATTCTACTAATACAAATTCAGTCACTATTCAATCTGGAGTTTCTGCTTCATCATACACTCTAACCTTACCTACAGATGATGGTGCTCCAAGTCAGTTTTTACAAACTGATGGAACTGGCGGACTAAGCTGGGTAACTATCGGTGGTGGTGGTGATGCACTTGTTGCAAATGCTCTTTCTCAATTTGCATCAACTACTTCACTTCAACTTAAGGGTGTGATATCAGATGAGACAGGTTCTGGTGCACTTGTGTTTGCAATTTCTCCAGTTTTCACAACTCCAGATCTTGGTGTCGCAACTGCAACGACAATTAACGGTATCACAATCACAGGATTTTCAACTCCAACTCTTGCTGTAACTGGCACAACATCAGTTTCAGGTACAAACACCGGTGACCAGACAACAATCACAGGCAATGCAGGTACCGCAACCGCTCTCGCTTCCAACCCTGCAGACTGTGGAGCAAACGCTTTCGCAACCACTATCGCAGCAAACGGAGACTTAACTTGTGCATCAATCTCTGATGCTGATG
>CAZCFW010000015.1:0-267 GCA_964498035.1 uncultured Candidatus Saccharibacteria bacterium | reverse complement strand
TCACTGGTGCTTCCACTTCTGGAGTACGAACAATTACACTTCCTGATGCGTCGGGAACTCTACTTTATGCAGGTGGCCCACTTGGCACACCTTCATCTGGTGTTGCCACAAACTTAACTGGAACTGCATCTGGACTTAGTATCGGGGGCAATGCTGCAACCGCAACCGCTCTCGCTTCCAACCCTGCAGACTGTGGAGCAAACGCTTTCGCTACCACTATCGCAGCAAACGGAGACTTAACTTGTGCATCAATCTCTGATGCTGATG
>CAZCFW010000014.1:5888-17591 GCA_964498035.1 uncultured Candidatus Saccharibacteria bacterium | reverse complement strand
TACTCTCTGAAGAAAGTGAAAACACGAAAACAACTGAAGGAGTATTTATCATTGACCCGATAGACGGGACAAAAAATTTTGCAAATGGAGATTCAAATTTTGGAATTTCAATTGGTTTTGTAGTAAATGGAAAATCTGAAATTGGAGTAGTTTATGCACCAGCAGAAAATAATATTTATATTGGAGAGAAAGGAGGAAGTTCGTATAAAAATAATATAAAAATTCAAGTATCTGAAATTGATTCTCTTGCAAATGCTAAACTATTTATACATGGGGGTAGAACTCAAAAAACGGTAGATACACATGGAAAAATCCGCAATATATGTGAAAATGAAAATTCAGATATAAAAATAGAAAAAGTAAAAGGGTGTGCATCTCTCGATATTTGTAGAGTTGCAGAGGGCATATATGACGGATTCATTCACCGAGGACTCGGAGCATGGGACGTTGCTGCTGGAATTATAATACTTGAATCAGCAGGTGGAGTGGTGAGCCATTTAGATGGCACAGAAAAAAACTTATTTGTTCCAGGAATTATTGCAACGAATCCAAAACTAAAAGACAAAATAGTAGTAATTACAAAAAATTGTTAGATAGAAGAAATAAATTTACTGATTCTTGCCATACCTTCTTCGATCATCTCGCGAGTGGATACATATGAGAAACGAACATAGTCGTCGCCATACACTCCGAAGACTGTGCCGGGTAGAATTAGCACATTGGCTTCTTTCATTATTTTGTCACATAATTCTTCAGCTGTGATATTTAATTTATTCAGAATTTCTCGCACATTTACCATAAGGTAGAATGCTCCTTTCGGAAAATGGCATTTCATACCAGGCACTTCATTTACTAATTTCACAAGTAAATCCCTGCGAGCTTTGTATTCTGTGAGCATCTTTTGCACTTCTTCTTGTGGTCCACTCACAGCTTCAAGCGCTGCATACTGAGCAATTGCATTCACGCAAGACACGTCGTTACAAGCAAGTTGCTCTAGGGCTCCACACATTTCTTTATTCTTTGTAAGTCCCCAGCCCACGCGGTAGCCAGTCATGGCGTAAGTCTTCGAGCATCCGTTTAATATTACTGTGCGCTCTGCCATTCCAGGGATACTTGCGATTGAGTAATGCTCACCCTCATGCACCATTTCGTTATAGATTTCATCCGAGAGCACCCAAAGGTCATGCTTAATTGCAATCTCAGCTATTTGATTTATTAATTCTTTTGAATACACTCCCCCTGTAGGATTCTGCGGAGAGTTCACTATGATTAATTTCGTCTTGTCTGTAATCTTACTTTCGAGTTCTTCAATTTTAAAATTAAAATCATTTTCTTCTTTCAGCTGTATTGGCACAACCTTACCTCCCAAATATTCTGTGACTGATCCATATATAGGATAAGCAGGATTTGGAATTATAACTTCGTCACCCTCGTCTATGAGCGCATTTATCATATAAAACATTATCGGCTTCGCTCCGGGGGTGACCACTACATCCTCACCCTTATAATCCACGCCAGTGTATTTGCTAGTCGAAGTTGCAATTGCATTCCTAAGCACTGGAATTCCTGCCGTCTGTGTGTAGTGAGTTTGATTCTCATTTATAGCTTTTATAGCAGCATCATTTATATTCTTCGGAGTATCGAAGCCTGGCTCACCTATCTGAAGGTAAATCAAATTCTTGCCAAGTGGTGCGAGTACTTCCGCTTCAAACTTCTTGGCTTTTCCCACTACAGAAAAAGCATTCTCCGTCCCCAACCTTGGCATTCTCTTTGATAGACTTTTCATATATAAATTTTAATTAATAATTACTGAACACTTTTAGGCAAGAAATAATAAAGTGGTGGTATTGCAAGAAAAACATATGCTAAAGGTACGAAATAAAAGGCTGCGACAGTAGCGAGCCCATACAGTGCTGGACCTACAAGACTTCTCCTTATCATCTTTCCGTTTATGTGAAGATGGTGATCGATTTTCTTATGCACCAAGAAGTGTAGTAGTGCGAAACTAAGTGAACCACAAAATAGTATGAAACTATAATTCGCTACATTTAAGAAATGCTCAGAATTCGCTGCTAAAACACGCGTCGCAAAAGGAATGAGAGTTTGAAACATTAAGAAAAGAATATTTGCCCAAACAATTCTACGATTTAAAACTTCGATATGCTCTGTCATTTGATGATGATTCACCCAGAAAATTGCGATGGTTACAAACGAAAGAATAAATGTAAATAAATGTGGCAGATACGGAACTAATTCTTTAAGCCCTCCTGTTAGACTTGTAGAAGTAATGACCGGTACTCTAAGCTCAAGAGCGAGGAGAGTAATAGCGATTGCGATTATGGCATCTGAGAAAGCTTCTAATCTTTGTAATTTAGGTGTGTGCATAAATAATTATTGAAATGCATCTTTGCCTGTACGCATTTTGCTATTTTTTATAATTTCTAATATTTGTTCTTCGTCATCTGTGATCACATATAATGCTGTGTCTTCAGGGCTGATAGTTTGATATTTATCTCTTAGTACTTCGTCAATAACTTTCTGCATTGGACTCCAAAATTCTGTACCTACTAGAATAAGTGGCACATCACCTATCTTACCAGTTTGCTTAAGTGTGAGCATTTCGAAAAATTCATCGAATGTGCCAAAACCTCCTGCGAAAAATAGGCAGGCTTCAGTAGTGTAAGACATTGAAATTTTTCTTGCGAAGAAGAAATAGAAAGGAATTACATCAGTTACGTATTTATTTGTAGTTTGCTCATGAGGAAGCTTGATAGTGAGACCGAGCGCTCTTCCACCTGCTTCATTTGCACCACGATTTGCCGCTTCCATTATGCCAGGGCCACCGCCTGAGATCACAGTATAATCAAGTTCTTTCGCAACTCTGTATGCGATACTTCTTGCACGCTTATAATCAGGATGATCTTCTTTCAACCTTGCTGAGCCATAGAAAGTTACAGATTTATTGTAACTTTGAATCATATCAATACCCTGCCGTAGTTCTTCTTGAATCATGCAAAGCTGAGTTTCTTCATTATTATCTCCGTACAGAGTAATACATCCACTTTTAATATCATCCACAGTGAGCTTCTTAGGCCTCATATTACTATTTTTTATATCCATTCTAATATGATACTACTATTTAACCTTGACTTCAAAGTTGTAATTTTAAAAATGTGTGTTATTTATATATTTCCGAATAAATATGTACTATTGATTAATTTACATAATCGTCATATAATATAGTTAAAGATATCCTCTATAAATACATGTTATAAAGGCCCAGACTCGCTGAAAACTGGGTAAGAAAATAAGTAAGCACATTAACAAAAATGGTAATCATGAAAGACAAGCAATTGATTACAGAAAAACTTTTTCGTGTCACCGAAAACATGAAAAAGATTAAGTTCATCAAGGCACATTCTGATGTGACAGATGAAATCCTGCTGAAAGCAGCAGTCGTTTCGATAAGGAATCCTTATCACAATTTCGGTCACGCAATAGGTGCTACAGAGCAAGCAATGAGGCTTGCAATAGCAGAAGGAAGATCAAGGTCTGAAATAAACCTAGTCGCCTACACTATGCTTTTCCATGATGGAGGACACACTGGTACTCCAAAGAAGAGAGACGAGCCTCACGCATACAGTCTTGCAAAATCTGTCTTAACACCTAGTGACACTATTGTCATTGGTAAGAATCATGCAAAAGTGATGCGTAGAATAAAAGAATTACTTCTAAGTACAATTTTCCCTGGAAATAGAGGACAAACTACTGATGGATTAATTAAAATTATTCACGACGCAGATTTAGCTCACATTGGCCAGGGTCCTATCTACTGGATCTGGGCAAGCATGGGACTCTACGATGAGTTCAAGCTAAAGGAGCCAGGATTAACTCTGGAAGTTTTCATTCGTGAACGTCAACCTAGTTTTGTTAAATATTTAACTAAATTAAGTGGAACAGGTAAAGCCTTCGTTTCAGACGGCGCACAGAAGATCTTCCGGGACCCAACAAGAGATGTATTGTTGGTAAAAAACTGGCCGATAGAAGCCATCGAGTATGCCCACAGTATCTGCAAGGATAACGTATCACTTGCAAGATTCAAGCGTGAAATTGGACCCTTATTAAAAGTTGCATAACTTTACTGGTCCAACAACAAAAGCGGTGACTTACAATAAGTCACCGCTATTTTTAATTAAAGTTGAGGATATTACTCATATTATTAGCAAGAACAGTTCTCCTTAATTTAATTTTCGGAATATGTGTTATTTTAATTGATCAAATTCAGCATTCTCTCTTTAATCGAATCATATTTATTCTTTTGATTTGAAAATGCATAGAAGCTTATGGAGCTAAGACCTATGCGAAGTTTATAGCACAGTAATCTTTCAGAGAATTTTTCAATACCACGATTTATATAATAATCCTCAATTTGTTTTATTTTCTCAGGACTTTTATGCCAAAACGTAAGCCATGCCACATCGTACACGGGGTCACCATACATTGAGTCCGCCCAGTCGAAAACTCCAGTGATTTGTTCACCGTCAGAAACTGCATTATTATTCCCATAATCACCATGAATAAGGTAGCGATCTTCAGGACAATAACTAGATAGTTCTTCTATTTTAATACAGATACTATCCCAAATATCTCTTTCCAAAAAAGTATTTTTAAATATATCTTCTCTGTCAGGTGAATTCTTAATAGACATTATGCATTCATGCCATGAATCGTACTTACCCTCGCCATCAAGATTCCATTTACCATAACCTGTGGAGTCTGTAATATCAACAATATGTATAGCATCGAGGATTCTCATTAATTCCGGAAAAATATTTTGATATTCAATTTCCGTTAGGTCTGTAATGTGCCTGCCTTCTGCCTTTTTGGAAATTGCAAAAGAGAAATTATCATCCAGCTTCCCTATCTCGATGATTTTAGGTATTGGTATGGCTTCGCAAGCGAAATGGTCATATGCATATGCATCCTTATAAAATGCTCTATCACTTTTATTTACACGAATTACAAAACTCCCCGTATTAGTATCGAAGCTAAATGCTTGTGAAGTTTCTCCGCCATCAATAAATTTTAAATTCGTAACAGAATTATCAAAATTATTTTTAATATAATCCAGTACAATTTTCTCTTCAATTTTTGTTTTTACAGTGGACATGTAATTATTTTTCCTGGTCATTAAATAATATCTTAAAAGCACTCTCTTTATTATTAACACCGAACATGTCTTTAAACATTTTCCCTTCATTATATATATCCAAAAAATTTTTCCACTTTTCTTCTATCGAAGGGTTAATGTCTACCTTGTATCCCTTATCTATAAGTTTCTTCCACACAACTACTGCAGGACTAGAAACAGCGGAATCACTTCCTATCCCATCCAGATTTTTATTTTTAGCTTCTTCTAGGAGTTTTTCATACATTTTGATAGCGAAAGCCTGCCCTCTATACTTATCCTCTATGCCTGCAAAACGAATCTTTAAGATTCTATTCTTATTATCTTCTTTGGGGTAATCATAAAAAAGATTACCTATTATTTCTTGGTTATCTTTGTTTATAAGTGAAAAAAATTTCTCACCTTTTTCTCCATCCTTATTATTTGTATTTTCCTGCTCCTCCGAAAAAATTGTCTCTTTTACTTCTATCTTTGGTTCATGTTTTTCACGAAAAACAGGATCCTTGACCAAAGTGATTTTAATAGGGTTATGTCCTTCCATGCACTCAGTATAACATTTCTAATTGTATATCAAACCTGACTCCTAACCCATATAGTTCGCTAGTACCTAGAACTAAATCACTGTTTAGTAAGAACAGTTCTTAATAAGAAATAAAGTTGACTTTATTAATGACAATCCTTACTACTAATCAACACTCACATTTATTTCTTTTTCAGCCTTATCAGCTAAATCCAAAAAATCAGCAATATCTGATAGATTCATTTCTCTTGGCTTATGATCTTTGATACAAAATACTCCTACTGGTAGCTTACTCTTAAAATCATATAGGGATTTACCTGCATAAAATCTAATAAATGGTTCACCTACAACCATTGGATTATCCGCAAAACGAGGATCATTTAAAGTATCATTAATTATTAAAATAACTGGAGAAATTAATGCATGTCCACAAAAAGAAATATCTCGAGGTCCTTCCCTCTTTTTAAGACCTTGCATGGACTTAAACCATTCTCTATCTTTATCTACAAGTGTAATAGTAGATATGGGAACAATGAATCTTTTAATTGCCTCTCTTGTAAGTCTATCAAACCTTTCCTCTGATGCTGTATCTAAGATGCGTAAATCACCTAGCGCACAAACACGATCTTTATCATTTGAAAGAATTGGTGCTAATTGCATAATTTTTGTAAATATTAATATTAATTTACTTAAATATAGAAAAACCCAAATGACCAATTTGGGATAATATATTATTTTTATAATAGTTATATATTTCACTCATAAATTAAATGGATGTAATCTTTTGATTAGTCCGATTTGAGCTTCATGAGCTTCGACTACTATTAGTATAACACAGACTATTATTAAACTACAATCTCGATTCCTACAAAAAACATCGTTTCTCCACTTGTATCTAGGATTGGAGAAATTAGTAATTCAACTTCGTATGTTTCACCATTTTTACTAACATTGGTCATTTTAAGTTTAATAGGTTTTTTATTCTTAACCATTTCTGCCCACATATCTGCATAAAACTCCTTAGACATATGGCCACCCCATAGTTGAGATGGTTTCTTTCCGATTGCTTCATGCATTGTATAACCTGTAGCAATTTCAACAGCTTTATTAATAAAAAGAATTAGACCATTATTATCAGTAATGATTACCTGCTCAATCATCTTTTCAAAAACACGATTCAGAGTTCCACAACGTAAGCATTTTATTTCAGCGCCAAGAAAACTTCCGGATTTGGCTATCATTTTCCCACATTTAATACACCTAAATTGCCCTCCTGTCACATTCTCTTCAGATTTTAAATTTATATTCATAAAAATATTTTCAATTATTAGTTAGAGAGAACTGTGCTTGTTAAGACTAAATATAAATTATTTCTCACAAACTTCTTTTAGCTTAAGTAGTGCTGTCGGCCACATTCCTTCAAACATTTCTTTCATTGCTTTTGCTTCTGCTGTTTCTGGCATTTGCATATCTATCGCAAGATGCGTATTCCCACCATTATCGGTGAATGTATAATTTTCAAATGAGGGAAGCCATGTCATAACTTGCTCACTTGTAGTGTCTTCCACGCCGTCCATAACTACACCCAAATGTTCGATTGAGATTAATTCGTATTTGCGGTTCTCCTTTATGCGGCTAACCATACCACCTTCTTTATTGCTAGTTTCATCTGGACCAAGGAAAAGCATCTTCGATCCCTCACTCCAATCTCCTTTGTAATACGAGCCTGCGTGAAAAGGTTCTGTCCATTCCCTATAGGTGGCATCTTCAAGCATTATATCCCATACTTTTTGCACAGGAGCTTGTATCAATATCTCAAAATGCATTTTTTCTTTCATATATTTATATTATATTACTTTTTAACTACTCCATCAAATAATGGAATAATTTCATCTTTTAGTACTCCACGAATAATCTGAATCTTATAGTTTGAATCTTCTGCAAGATTATCAATAGCAATTTTTCTGGGTCTAAGAAGCTTGGGTAAATCTGAACGAGAAGCACCTATTATTACTTTGGAAATACCAGCTTGAAAAATCGCAGCCGCACACATAATACATGGCTCATTTGTGCAGTAAATAGTGCACTCACTTAAATCATTCTTAGACAAAGCTAAGCACCCTCTTTGCACAGCTAGGAGCTCGGCATGACGAGTTACATCTCCAGTCGTGTTATTTTCAGCATGACCTCTACTTATAATTTTGTCATCACAGACCAAAACTGCCCCGAATGGTAAGTCTCCTTTTACTTTAGCTTCTTTCGCCTCTTCTATGGCTTCCATCATAAAATTTTCCATACATATATTATAGCAAATTCATTATATATTCTCATTGTTTTTTTCTAATTTTATGTTATTATATCAAAGTTAATTGCCGATTCGTCTAATGGTAGGACACATCCCTCTGGAGGATGGTATTGGGGTTCGAGTCCCTGATCGGCAGCAAGCTTCGCAGAAGCGCGCCGATAGCAAGTGAACTGCTTCACTTGCGTCAGGGATCTCGAAAGACTTTTCTGTGTCGCCCCGCGACCAGAAAAGTACCCGCCCCCGTTGGGGGAGAGATTCCCTGTCTCACGAACGGAAAAGGTGTACTTTCCTTTCAGGTTCGAGACTCCCTGATTAATCTTATTTTTCATTTTAATTTATGAACTCCACTAAACACATCATTATTTATTCTCATGGCTTCGGCGTTCGGAAAGACGATGTAGGGCTTTTGACAGAAATCGCAGCCTCTTTGCCTGAAGTAGAATCAATCCTTTTTGATTATTTCGAAGTTGATGAGGTAAATAAAATACTCACTATGCGGCCACCGAGCGTCACCTCGCAAATGCTGAGAGACTTAGTGAAAAAGACTCGCGAAGAAAATCCTGATGCAATCATTGATATCATTGCCCACTCGCAAGGATGCGTGATCTCGGCAATCGCGAAGCCTGATGGAATAAGAAAAACTCTGCTGCTTGCTCCGGTATTTGATATGAGTATCGAGCGAACGCTTTCGCGGTATCGTTCTCGACCGGGATCTGATATAAATCTTGATGGCATGTCTACACTACCGGTATTCGATGGATTCCTAAGGCGGATACCTGCATCATATTGGGCAGAGCGCAAGAACCTCAAACCATTTGATGACTATAATCAATTCGCAGAAAAAACTGAACTCATCGTTATGGAAGCCAACCAAGATGAGCTCATTCCAAAAGTTGACTTAGATCAGTTAAGTCCGAAAGCAATCCTTGCTCCCCTTCACGGTGACCACAATTTTACGGGAGAGTATCGAAAGCCATTACTAGAAGCAATCAGGAAATATCTTTTATAAATCCTATTGTCTACATTTATCAAACTGAAATGAAACCATCAAGTTCAATAAAATATGTTTCGAAAAATTGTATTGAATATACTGACGAAAAAGATTTGATTAAAAAACTCACCAATTTTATAGAACATAAAAATGATTAAAGCTGTACTATTCGACATAGATGGGGTATTACTTGATTCGCTCCACGCGAATTCAAGATTCTTTCAAGACCTCTTGGAGCATCACGGATACGAGCGCCCGCCGCTCGAAGCATTTAGGGAAGTATTCCATCTGACTATGATCGACATCATCAAGCATTTTACAAAATCGACCGACGAAGAAGAAATCCAGAAAATCTGGGAAGGAGGGCGCGATCATATAGTGCCCTATCAGCTCGACCTTGTCACAACGCCGGAAGATTCTGAAAAAGTGATCAAGCTGCTCCGACAAGAATACACGCTCGGAGTAGTCACGAGCCGGACAAAACCAAATATATTCAAAATACCGCCCATGATGCGATTGCAAGAGCACTTCAGTGTGGCGGTGGGATTTGAAGATGTAGAAAATCATAAACCCCACCCGGACCCCTTACTCTTTGCGGCACGAGCGCTCAACATAGCACCGGAAGAGATAGTCTATATCGGCGATGCTCACACGGATGTGCTTGCAGCAAAAGCTGCGGGCATGAAAATCATCCACTTTTCAAAAGAAGGATTGCCGGAAGTAGATGCAGTAACTTATTCCTTTGCTGAACTTCCTGATATAATTAAAAGACTATAATAATTATATGTTCATCGAATACGAAGCTACATTTATAAATATTGATAAAGACGAGATGCGCGAGCGGCTCACGAAAGCTGGCGCGAAGCTTGTGCGGGCGGAATTTTTACAAAAGAGAGTTACATTTGATCCACCAGTTGGCCACCAAAAATTTGGTGCGTTTCTTCGTGTGCGTGATGAAGGTGATAAAATCACTCTCGCCCGCAAAGAAATCGGAACTGCAGGAATTGCTGATCAGAAAGAAACATGCGTGAATGTGAGCAACTTCGATGATACAGTAGAAATCTTGAAAGATACTGGCTGTATCCCCCGCTCATATGAAGAAACAAAACGCGAACTCTGGAACTTAGATGGACTAGAAGTCACCATTGATGAGTTCCCCTTTCTTGAGCCCTTTGTGGAAGTGGAAGGAAAATCTGAAGAAGAAGTAAGGGCAGGATCAGAAAAACTCGATTTCGAATGGAGCACTGCAAAGTTCTGCACACCCGGAACACTCTTTAGAGAAAAGTATGGGAAAGGCCCAATGGATCTCGCTAAAGAAACTGGCACAATGATTGAGCTTACTTTCACTGTTAAAAATCCATTTATATAGAATATGGACTTCAACAGCTTTAAGAACTCAATGTTCTTCTATGCATTCGTAGTTCTTACCGGAGCACTATTCGCATTTCTATTTGCACGATTGGTAAAAAATCATAAGAATTCAACAAAAAATCAAGATTAGAAAAACGAGGCTTTTTATTTGATTTTTGCTATAATATTTGTATGAAAAAATACAAAATAATCTTTTGGGTTACAACTACTATTATCTTTTTATTTGAAGGTGTACTTACTGCACTTACTTCACATACTGAAATGTCCGTCCAAGGCATCACAGGCTTGGGCTACCCACTATACTTCGTTACGCTACTCATGGTCTTTAAAGTGCTCGGCTCACTTGCACTCATAATCCCGAAAGTTCCAGCTCGCGTCAAAGAATGGGCATATGCTGGATTCGGTATTGATTTTATTTGTGCACTCGTAAGCATAGTCATCGTAGCCGGAGTAACCTTTAATGGAGTGATTCTTCCATTAGTCTTTATGGTGCTACTCGTACTTTCATACACCTCATATCATAAAATAGAAGCGAGTAAAGTACAGATATAATTCTTAAAATTATTTAAACATATGAATCTAACAACAAAAAAATTATTAAGTATTGAGGAGAAGGCACGAAAATATTTCGAGCAGTTTCCTTTTTTACAAGCAATACTCGCAGGTATCGGCGTGATCGTATTCTGGAGAGGTATCTGGGAAGGACTCGATCAGACCGGAGTCTCCCCTTTTGCTTCAATTATTTTAGGTATTATTATACTCGGTGCAGTTGGAGTATTCGTGCAGACATTCATCGGTAACACTATCATTATTAAAGAAGTTCATAAAGAAGAAAAAGAGGAAAAGAAAATTATGAAGGAAGTTGCAAAAGAGGAAAATACTGAAAGTATTTCGCTTGCAGAAATCTCAATCAAACTTGACCAGATCATGAAGAGGATGGAGGAAAATAAATAATATGTTATTCACAATAATTAAAACAGGACTAAAGGGCAGAGAGTTTCAAAAGAATCCAAGTTCTTTCGTGGAAAGTGGAGTGAAGGAAACTGCATTATCTATCCTTATTATCCCTGCTGTCATTGCAATACTAATTTTAGTATTGTTATTTATCCTAAGTTTCACTCATTTACTCGGTGGACCATTTGGACTAGCTAAATTCTTCTTCTTTATTCTCCTCATCGGTTACGGGATTATTAGCATCCCCATTTACTTATTCTATAAACTCGTAAAGAAGGCATCCAGAAAGGCAGGCGTGGCTACAGAGCAAATATTCGTAAAAGCTGAAGTAATCAAATAATAGCCTTATATTATAAGCTAAAATCCCTTGACAA
>CAZCFW010000014.1:0-5788 GCA_964498035.1 uncultured Candidatus Saccharibacteria bacterium | reverse complement strand
TTTTTTTTATTTGTTTTTACTTACTTTAATTTTTCTAAACAAAATTATACTTGTCATAAATGTATTTGTAGTAATCATCACTACAGAGTGGAGCATTGTTGCTATGTTGTATGCTTGAAGTGAGAATATCATGAGTATATGACGAAGAACATTCATACTATAAAGTATCGGAGTTTCCGTCTTCGGTTCTATCCAAGTCTTTCTAAGAGTAGGCAGGAAGGCCACGAAATCCACAGAGACTGCAATGATTACAGCAATAGTCGGATCATTCGTAGCTATCCATAAGCCCACACCAATGAGCGCCACGATTAAGAAAATTGTATCTATCTTTTTAATATCTCTGAAACCATATTTAAGAGAAAAAATAAAAATAATTATTGTAAATATTTCTGAAGCAGCAGTCGGAATTGCCCCTACCCACGCTCCTCTGGCTAATTGACCGAAGAATATAATACAAGACACGATGGACCACACAAGCCAAGTATACGGGTGAGGCTTCACCCTGCCTTTGAAGATATCAATAAGGTACGGGACATTGCCAACTACAGCAAGCAGTGCAGCAATGATCGCAATAGTTAATTTCATATTATTATTCTAACATTTTAATTTAAAAAAATCTTTCTTGAAATATGCTATAATATGATTATGAATGCAGAAGAAATAAACGCACATCTTGAATCGCAAACAAACTTAAGTGGTGGTAAGCTCAACTGGCTAAGAGCCGGAGTGCTTGGAGCAAACGATGGAATAGTATCTGTATCATCTGTAATTTTGGGAGTAGCTGGTGCTTCAAACTCTACTTCATTTATAGTTACAGCAGGAGTAGCAGCGCTCGTAGCCGGTGCACTCTCTATGGCTGTCGGGGAATATATTTCAGTGAGTTCTCAGCGTGATAGTGAGAAAGCGCTTATTGAAAAAGAAAAGAAAGAGCTAATAAATAATCCAGATGCGGAGCAAGATGAACTTGTCGTGATATATGAAAGAAAAGGTTTATCTAAAGAAACTGCACATAAAGTCGCTAAAGAATTAACTGAAAGGGATGCATTAGCAGCACACCTAGATGCAGAACTAAATATTGATCCAAATAATCTCACCAATCCCCTTCATGCTGCATATGCATCTGGAGCTGCGTTTGTGTGCGGAGCACTTATCCCTGTAGTGGCTATAGTACTTCCACCAGCATCTATACGTATACCAGTAGAATTTATCGCAGTTGTATTTGCTCTCATAATCACAGGTTTCATAAGTGCAAAAGTTGGCGGTGCAAATAAAACAAAAGCGGTAATCAGAGTAGTGGTTGGAGGATTACTCGCCATGATTATAACCTTCGGAATTGGAAAAATATTTGGAGTAGCAGGAATATAATATTTAAATTCACATAAAAATAAATAAACCCCCTTTTGGGGGTTTATTTATTATTAATACAGGCCTTTATAAATGCACTAAATAGTGGATGCGGATCAAGTGGGCGTGCTAAGAATTCTGGGTGGAACTGAGTGCCTAAGAAAAATGGATGATCTTTAGTTGAAAGCTCTGCGATTTCCATAAGCGTACCGCTTGGACTCACACCAGAGAACACAAGTCCTTTGTTTGTAAGCCTCTCCACATAAGCATTATTCACTTCGTAGCGATGGCGGTGACGCTCAGAGATAATATCCTTACCATAAGCTTTCGCAGCGACACTACCCTTCTTTAATTTCGCAGGATATGCACCGAGTCTCATACTACCACCGAGTTTATTGGTCGCTACCAATTCCTTCTGACTTTCCATTATGTCTATAATTATATTTGAAGACTTCGGATTCACTTCACGAGTATTTGCATCTTTTAGTCCTAGGACGTTTCTTGCGTACTCTATTACTAGAAGTTGCATTCCGTAACAAAGTCCGAAGTATGGGATTTTATTCTTACGCACAAACTCAATTGCTGTAAGAATACCTTCCACCCCACGAGAACCAAATCCTCCTGGCACTATCACGCCATCGAATTTACTAAGTCTTTTAACTGCATTTTTGTCTTTTTCAAATTCCACAGAATTAATCCAAGTGAGTTTAGGTTTTACACCGTTTGTATATGAAGAGTATTTAATGGCTTCTATAACTGAAAGATATGAATCTGCAAGTACAAAGTCTCCTGTGTCGAAGTATTTACCAATGACTGCAATTTGTAATTCCTTCTTTGCACTATGAACTTTATTGGTATAAGCCTTCCATTTTTTTGCACCAGCATTGTCTCCGCTGTCACATTTCATATCGACTACATCACAAATCATTGAGCCCAAGCCTTCCTTTTCAAAATTTATTGGAATATCATAGATGCTATCTACGTCAGGTGCAGAAATTATTCTATCCATAGGTACATTACAAAACATAGCAAGTTTCTCCTTTCTTTTATCATCGAGTGCTACGACAGAACGCGCCACAATCACGTCTGGCTGGATACCAGAACCATTGAGTGTGCGTACTGCGTACTGAGTGGGCTTCGTCTTCATCTCACCAATTTTGGATGGTACAGGAAGATATGAAACCATCACGAAGAATACATCTTTTGGATTCTTTATCTTCATCATACGTGCAGCTTCAAGGAAAAGCATGTTCTGATACTCACCCACTGTGCCACCTATTTCAATTACCACAACATCAGCTTTTATCTTGTCTCTTGCTTCCTCGATTCTGCGAATAACCTCAAGAGGAATATGCGGAACAACTTCCACGCATTTACCACCGAATTTCATATTGCGTTCCTGCTCTATGACGGTCTGATACACACGACCAGTGGTCATGTAATTTATGCGAGTAAGATTTATGCCAAGGAAACGCTCATAGTTACCCATGTCTTGATCACATTCATCTCCATCATCTAGCACAAAGACTTCCCCATGCTCTGTAGGATTCATAGTACCCGCGTCAATATTTATATATGGATCAATTTTAATAGCTGTAACAGTCTGTCCGCGATCTTGAAGAATTCTGGCAATGGAAGATGCAGCGACTCCCTTTCCCACACCAGAGATTACGCCACCGACGACAAAAATATATTTACAATTAGATTTTTTTTCTTTTTTAGAATTTTTAAGATTTTCAGATTTCATACTATTTTTTTAGGTAGCGGTGAATAGCAAACAGGCTGGAAATACCTCCAATTATAATACCAGAAAATAGTAAAATAAAGAAAATTTGGAAGAAATTGCTTGTATAGTAATGGAAAAGATTGATGCCTAAGAATTCACCCATTTGACTACCAAGCCATATAGAAACAGGCCAAAATAGCAAAATAGTGATAAGTGATGCAAATATACCCACAAGAGCACCACTTACCATAAATGGGCCACGGATGTATTTATTGGCAGCTCCGACAAGTCTCATCACACCTATCTCTTCACGAGACATGTATATGATAAGGCGTATAGTATTGAATGTAATCATTATTGAAACAAGGACCAATATTAGAGACAGTGCAAAACCTAATCTTTCTGCGCCGTGTATGATTGCTGTGAGGCGATCAATCACGATCTTGTTTTGATGGTAGTCAATCTTATCTATAATAGTTAGTGCATCTTTAGAGAAATCATTATTCTGTTCGAAATACTTTGTGATACTTTCGTATTGAGTAGGATCTTTTGCTTTTACATTTAGAGATGCTCCGAGAGGATTCTCGCTTAATTCATCGAGGGCTTGAATAGTAAGATAATCATTTGCATGCTTTTCGCGGAAAATCTTTAGAGCATCATCTTGGGAAGTATACGTAACAGAAGCTACTTCAGGTACTTTCGCAAGTGAATCTTTCACGCTCAATATTTGATTCTCTATAGTATCAGGTACGAAATATATAGTAACATCAACTTTATCTCTAATATTTTCAAGTGAAGTTTGGAGAGTTGCTTGAAGATAAATAAGACCTACAAATACAGTGAGGGTGATAGTCATCACTAAGACTGATGCAAGTGAAGTGAAACCACTTCTCATAAAGCTTTTGTAACCACTTCTTATAATTCTTTTTACATTGATCCAAAACATATATTTATTATATCATATATTTACTCTCGACTTCGTCACGAATAACTTTACCCTTTTCAAAAGTAATAACACGCTTTTTAAGAGATGCAATTATTGATGGATTGTGTGTGGTAAGAATTACAGTTGTACCTAAATCATTTATTTTCTTAAGAATTTCTATTACATCTTTTGCATTTGTAGGATCTAGATTGCCTGTAGGTTCATCGGCAATAATGAGTTCGGGCTCAGTAATGATCGCACGAGCAATTGCCAAGCGCTGCTTCTCTCCACCTGAGAGCTGATGTGGAAAATATGAGGACCTGTCAGATAGATTTACGAGTGCAAGCACATGAGGCACTAAGTCTGCGATTTCTTCATCTGTTTTGCCAATTGCTTCCATAGCAAATGCAATATTCTCATAGGCAGTTCTATTTTGTAATAAACGAAAATCTTGAAAAACTACTCCAACTTTTCGGCGAAATTGTGTAAGCTCTCGTGAAGAAAGACGATGAATGTCGAGTGATTCAAAAAATACTGTGCCTGAGGTAGGCTTCTCTTCTGCAAGTATGAGTTTAGCGAGTGTAGTCTTGCCTGCGCCGGAGTGACCAATGACTGAAACGAACTCTCCAGAAGAAATTGTAAGAGTGACATCTACTAGTGATGGTTCATCTCCATAATATTTCTTTGTGACGTTGTTCAAATAGATCATGTACTTAGTAAGAGTATCACAAATTCGCTTCTGCTTCAAGAAAAGCATCTATTTCGCCATCAGATAACGCGGCGTCAACATTATGAATTTCGATTCCAGTGCGGTGATCTTTGATTTGCTTATAAGGATGAAGAACATAAGAGCGTATTTGGCTACCCCATTCGATGTCTGTCGTCTTAGATATCGCCATACCGCTCGCTCTACCCTCTTCTTCTTCCATTTGTTTCTTGTATAATTTGGCTTCAAGCATATGCATAGCTCTTTCTTTATTCTGCTCTTGTGAGCGCTCTGTAGACACAGCCACGGCTATATTTGTGGGTATATGTACGATACGCACTGCAGTCTCGCGCTTATTCACATTCTGCCCTCCTGGACCACCGGACTTCGAGAATTCAATACGCAAATCTGCTGGTGGTATGGATATAGGGCTTGATTTCTCAAACACTGGCAAAACTTCCACAAGAGAGAAGCTTGTGCTTCTTTTAGCTTTTGCATTAAATGGTGAAAGACGCACAAGACGATGCACACCAGATTCATTCTTCAATTGCCCATACACCCCCTTACCGATTATTTCTATAGAAATATTTCTGTAGCCTCCTTGAGTATTCGAGTTTTCATGAATTATATAAGCATTCCATCCTTTCCTTTCTGCAAGCTTTTGATACATATGAAAGAGCATTGCAGAAAAGTCTTCTGCGTCGTCGCCACCTGCACCAGAAAGAATAGAAAGTATTGCATTACCATTATCATATTTCTTCGCGCCTAGTAACGCCTCTTTTAAATCAGCAATTGTTTTGATGACTTCCTGAGCGTGAACCTTATTGCTCCAAAAGTCAGGATTACTCATCTCGGCTTCTAATCCAGCTATCGTTTCTTCAATTTTTTCTTTTGACTCCTGCATTGACCTATTATAGCAATTTTACTTACATTTAAAAATTGAGCCAAAGGCGAGGATCGAACTCGCGACCCCGTCTTTACGAAAGACGTGCTCTACCAACTGAGCTACTTTGGCCTACTTGAGCCGTCTGTGAGAATTGGACTCACGCTCTCCCCATTACCAATGGAGTGCTTTACCACTAAGCTA
>CAZCFW010000013.1:0-18282 GCA_964498035.1 uncultured Candidatus Saccharibacteria bacterium | reverse complement strand
AGGAACTTTTTGCATATTCCTTCAGTATAACAAGGGCTGAATCCATTTTTTGTTTCAAGATTAAATCAACGTAAACAGAATCAAAAGTTACAGCAGGACTATCTAAAGATAGGATTAGAGGAAAATTTATTTTCTTATCATTTTTGGAATAGGAAAATAAAAACAACAAATTGCATGAGAGTAGGAGTATATTTTTCATTTTTAAGAGAATTTAGCGATTTTGAATTTATCACAGAATATCACACTAAAGCCTACTTGTCAATAAAGCTATCTGAGTGCTTTAATTCCAGGGAGAGTTCCGTTTGCAAGGAAGTCGAGCGCTGCTCCTCCACCAGTGGAAACAAAAGTAAATTTGTCAGCAATTTTCATTTCATTCACAAGATCCACAGTATCTCCGCCGCCGATTACAGTCTCACCTTTTACGTTAGACAGAATCTTGAGTACACTCTTTGTAGATACAACACCTAAACTTGATTCATATTTACCAAGGGGGCCATTCCAGAGAGTCAGTTTCGCATTTGTAAGCATCGGTTCAAGTAACTTCACAGAAAGTGGACCCACATCCATAGTGCTTTCATTACTCTTTAATTCATTTGGTTTACAAGACCTAGAGTTTCCTTTGTCATCTACCACCATCACGTCGATAGGTAAACAAAGCTTCTTATTATTTATAAGTTTGAGTAAAATCTTTGGATCAGTATCATCCACTAGTGACTTCCCCACTTCGTAACCCATAGCTTTAAAGAATGAGTTCACAAGCGCACCTCCTAAGAACACGCAATCCGCATTTTTTAGATACTTCTTCACGAGAGGCATCTTTGTCGAGAATTTAGAACCTCCAAGTATAAATACAAACGGATGCTTCTTACTATTTAGAGCTGAGCTCAAATTCTTTATCTCCTTTTCTAGCTGGAATCCTGCAAAACTTGGCAAATACTTCGGAATACCCACAAGTGACATATGAGCACGGTGAGACACAGAGAATGCATCGTTCACATATAAGTCCCCCATTTTAGCGAAGTCTTTTGCAAGCTTTATATCATTTCCCTTTTCTCCAGGGAATTTTCGAATATTTTCAAGGAGTAATACTTCTCCATCCTTCATTTTTTTAATCTCATCCTGAATTTTTCCCAATTCATTATTTGCAAAGAATTTTATTTTTGTTTTTCTATTTAAATATCTTGCTACAGGTATAAGTGAGTCTGAGGCTCCCTCCTTGGGTTCTAAGTGTGCGATTAATACAACTTTTGCTCCTTTCTTTTTCAAATAGTCTATTGTAGGGATTGAAGAAATTATGCGAAATGGATCAGCGACTTTATTGTTCACTATTGGCACATTGTAGTCCACACGCACAAATACCACTTTATTTTTTATATTTCCTATCTGCTTTATAGTTTTCATTTTATTTAGAAATATTTATACTTGCAATCTTTATAATCTCTCCGAAACTTTTGGCATTTAAACTTGCACGCCCGAGGAGAAAACCATCTGCCATACCGTCATTTAAGAACAATCCTGCATCCTCCACATTTGCAGACCCACCATATATCACACGAACAGCATGCGCAGTCTGAGTATTTGAAATATCTGATATACACTTTCGAATAAAAATAACCATTTCGTGGCATTCAGCTGGAGTCGCAGGCCTTTCTGCATTTGCTCCTATTGCCCAGACTGGTTCATATGCAATGATTACACTTTTAAAAATAGTTTTTGGTATTAGGGATAGAGCACTTACGATTTGTGCCTTAATAGTATGAAGATAGAATCCAGAGTGGTCTCTATCTTTCTCTCCAACACAAATAATAGGAATAATTTTATTCTTTGTAAGTGCTAGAACCTTCTTCGCAATATCATCATTACTCTCCCCCATTGCTCTCCTCTCCGAATGCCCTACAATAGAATAATTAATTTTAAAAGAATTAAGCATTGTTGCAGAAACCTCTCCAGTGTATGCTCCTTCTTTCTCGAAATGCACATTCTGTGCTCCTAATGCTAAATTCGTAGTAACACCAATCTTTTTTAAATTTGATAGAAATGGAGATGGTGCACATATCACTGCATCCACTCCTTTAACTGTTAGTTTTTTAATAGATTTAAAAAGTTTTTCCGCTTCAAGTACAGAATTTGGATTCATCTTCCAATTTCCAATAATTATTTTCTTATTCATATTCTTATTCTATCACCTCGAACCTATAACCTCAAACCTGTTCTACTCTGTCTCCTTCCAGCTAGAAATTGTATAGGATCCTGACGGACCGGTGGAAAAGTTTAAATTTGCGAGTCCAGTCTCATAAGTAAGTGTAGATCCACCTTCGATATGCACCTTATATGCTGTTGCTTCTTTAAGTGACGCACCACCTTCAAGATTGAGAGTGCCATTTGGAGCATACACTACCATCGCACCTGATCCTCCCTCGATTTGAGCTGCGGCAGTGGTGGAAGAACTTAATACAACAATTAAAATATAGCTCCCAGCAGACCCTGAACCCGTGGCGTTAGATCCTCCAGTAACAGAAAGAGTGCCATCAGTAACAATATATCCATCATTTGTACCGAAGCTTGAAGATAAAATTATATGGGACCCACCATCGAGTACAATATTCCCAGTAACCCATAGTGGTCCAGTAAGTGTAAGCGTAGCGCCACCTGTGACATTCAAATTTCCCACAATTTTTTTAGGTCCAAGAGTAGCCCCAGCCCAACCCACGTTATAGTTACCGCTATAAGTTCCACCTGCAGCGGCGATATCTTTCCAAGAATTTATATTTGAATCAGATATTGGATCAGCTATGTACTCTGGGTCAGGTGAGGTTGTAACACAAGGTTTATTGTTAGTTGTAGCCACTTGGCAATAGATCACACCCGTAACATTCGCAGATGTGACAGTATGTGCTCTAGCCAATCCACCAATATGTATAGGATTATACTGGCCAGCTGTACTTGCTATTATCCCCTGCACTCCTCCAATATAAACACTAAAGAAATAATCGAGGCCCGCCGGAGTTGTATTGTTCCAAGTACCACCTAATGCGCCTATTTTGCCAGTACCACTAGCATAGCCATTATTATTTGCCGCGATTGTAAAATATTTTGATGCATTTGCGGTTGTATCAACTACTAGCCAGTAGGTTGTAGAAGGACTTGTGTATGAAAGTAATGGATTGGTAGTAAATGATACATTCACCCAACCATAAGAAGTGCCCACACTTGCAGCAGATAATGTACCCGTCGCAATTACTGTTGAACCAGGTACACCACTATTATTATTCATAATTTTCACAGTGGCATCTGCAGGTAAACCAGTTTTTTTTATATACAGTTGAACTTTATTTACAGGATTGTCTACAGATACTTGAAAGCTTTGCGCAATATCGGCAGTTGTTGATGTATTACCAAAATTTATATTATACGCAGTTGGTGGAGTCCCATTTGTCTGATCCGCGGAAAGAGCTGGACTATTTGCAGAAACTGCAGAGCCTGTGATATGAGTTGAGCTATCTCCATAGATAGGACCATTTGCATACACGTTTCCATTTATTGTGCCGTCCTCAAAATCAAGCCCGCCTTGGCCTACCTGTACGCCGTAGTTAAAAGATGCCCCAACTCCTGTATCTAAAAGCATATTAACTCTGCGCTGATATGAATTCGTATCACCTAGTGAAATAATTTCTTTTTGACTACCGGAGATTGTGGTAATAGTTGTAGTTACTGAAGACACTCCTAGCGTAATAGTCTCGCTCGCTCCGATTGCTTTGCTGTTCTTCAATCTATAAAAGGCATCCTCAACCCCTGATTCAGCTAAGAAATAAGTATTTTTAGAATCAAGACTATCTTTTGCTATCTTAAATTCACGGACGACTGGTGTAACAATACCGATCACCACAGTTAATGCTCCAAACATAAGGAAGATTATAAACATCATCATTGCTGCACCACCGTTGTATTTTAGTTTTTGATTTTTCATATTAGTAATCTCCGCGTAATATTATTGTGTCATAAAATTTTGCTATTTTATGTGCTTTCCCTCTATTGTCTTGTAGTGTCATCTCAACTTTTACGGCAGTACCGTTAGTCGTCACGATTCTTCTGAAAATTAAATTTGTTGGTATGACATTTTGGCCAAGCAGATTTGCAGCCAGAGTTCCATTCTTATACATAAATATTCCATTATTTTCAAATACAAATTTAACTGTCGCGTTCGCTCCACTACTATCGGTCGTCGCAAGCTCAAGCGTTCCCGGACTTGTGCCCAGATTACTATTCGCGACAGTCACTGAGTTAGCTTGGCGGATCTCACGAGTTATTCTCTCCATAGATGTAATCCCAGATTCCTGCAAGTCTCTATAAGTCTTTGTGTCCGAGTAGGAGCCTACTGTAACTACAAATGAATTGATCACTACCCCTGCAAGCAACGAAAATATAGTTGCATATATTATGATTTCAATAAGTGAGAACCCTGATTTTGTACTTAAATTTTTCATATTAATTAAAGATATCAGAGACATAATAAGATAATGTTTTCGAAATAGTAGAACCATTGTATGGCCAAGACACGGTTACAACAACCTTTTTAGTACGAGTGTCTATAACACCACCAGAGGTTACTATGTCCTCTGTAGCAGAATCACGGTTTACCGATGAAAACACGACAGTACGCGTAAAGAGTGAATCAATAGTACTAGGTACTGGTGCAACAGTAGTTAAAGACCAAGTATTTGATGCATTATCATATGTATAATAATAATTTATGCCAAGTGTAAGAGCTGCAAATGTAGTCCAATTATTATCTCGTACAATCTTTACAACTTCAGCCCCCTCTTCTAGCAAGTAGCTTGCTTGTGACTCATGAAGTGCTCGCTGTGAAAGTGCTATGCCTTTCTGTGCTGCAGAAACTATTGCAAAAGTAATAATCACAATAATCGCTGAAGCTATTACAACTTCTACAAGCATAAATCCTTTTTGTTTTTTTATTAAATTATTTTTCATATTAATTCGAACTCACTACACCAAGCTGATTGACTGTAATTGTTTTACTAATAGAAGTATTTGAAATGAGCGATACTATTATTGTACCATAATCACTAGTATCTCCGGTAAGTCTGTCGAACGAAACATCCACTCCTCCACCATTTAAGGAAATGCCTGCAGATGGTACCGAAACTTGAGTGTCGAATGTAATTACCTTATTTGAAGAATCATTTGTATCAAATGTTCCACCATCAAAAAGCACAGCGCGATTCGTTTCTAAATGAACAGAATAAAACACACTACTCTTAGATAAAAGTGTGTTTGTACGTGCCTCATTTAAAAGAGAAACTAAATCCTGTGTTGTATTTTCTACTGCTTGCTTATTACGGAAATTAGCAAAAGATGGGGTTATAATAGCAACCATAATAGCTAAAATACCTACGACGATTGTTATTTCAAGTAATGTAACTCCTTTATTATATTTCATATTATTGAATAGTATCCAAAACTGAATACATTGGCGATATCATAGATATTGCGAAGAAGCCGACCGCTCCCCCGATAAAGACCATAAGCACAGGCTCGATAATAGTAGACAAGTCCTTTGTCTTAGTATCAACTTCACCTTCATAAAATACCGCTATGTCGAAAAGCATCTTAGCTAAGTTACCAGTCTCTTCACCAACTTCTATCATCTCACCCATCATTACTGGATAAAGCTTCACATTTGATTTGAATACTTCTGAAAGTGTACGTCCTTTCTCTATGGCCAATATTGCGTCATCTATTACCTTTTTATAATACTCATTTTGTAATACTTCTTTCGTTATTGTAAGACATCTTGAGATAGGGACACCAGACGATAATAATGATGAAAGTGTTCTTGATGTACGAGCAGTATTCACTTCTGTAATCATTGTGCCAATTATAGGTAATTTTAAATATATTAAATCCAAATAGTGCTTTGTAGCTTTAAGCTTTGACATGGCGAAGAACCCGGAAACAATTGCCCCTACTCCAATTATAAATAGAAGTAAATGGTTCTTTAGAGTATCTGATATCCATATAATGAATTGTGTGGATGATGGCAATGTAGCACCTGTGTCTTTGAAAGTTTCCGTAAGTGTGGGCACTACATAAATCATCATAAGAACTCCTATTAGAAATATTGCACAGAGGATAATAGATGGATACATTAGGGCACTCTTTATCTTTTTATTTAATGCATATGTTTTTTCTAAAGTCTCTCCTATCTCCTTTAGTGTGGATGAAAGTGTACCTGACTCTTCTCCAGCTTTCACCATCGCAATAAACAATGGAGAAAATGTATCCGGGAATTTTATCATTCCATCTGAAAACGTGCTACCTTTATTTAAATCATCTATCAAGGTGGAAACTATATCTTTAAATTTTTTATTTTTAGTTTGTCTGGCAATTACGGTTAGAGCTCTTGAAAGAGCAAGCCCGGCTTGAAGCATTCCACTTAGATTCTTTGTGAACATTATTTTATCTTGGAGTTTTACTTTTCCACCAATATTTATATTACTTAGTTTTGTGAAAAAGTTTTCTTCATTTTGATTTGCAGTCATTAGTGGTATCTCACCAAGATCACGAATCTGCTTCGCTGCTGCAAACTTATCTGGAGCATCTAATACTCCTTCCTTTATCTCACCAGTTTTTGTTTGTGATTTATATTTAAATTTCATTTATTTATTCAGAAACAACACGAAGTATTTCCTCTGTAGTCGTGATACCTTGAACTGCAAGGAATATACCGTCTTCAATCATTGTCATCATTCCATCTTTCTTTGCTTGAATTTCAATCTCATCTCCAGAAGAACCTTTCAGGATGAGTTCTTTAATCGCAGGTGTAATCTTCATCACCTCATGTATACCTATACGGCTCTTGTACCCATCTGGAGATTCATCACTAGGCTTCGGATGATAAAATGGCACCTTGTCCCATGTAGCATCTTCTTTTACTATCTTCTCAAGCTTAAGGAAGCCAAGCATTCGATCAAGATCCACTACTTTTGCGAGGGCTGCCTTTTCAGCATCACTTAAAAAATATTGTTCTTTAGTCTCCGCAAGTCTGCGTACTAAACGTTGCGCTATCACTGTCTTTACTGTAGATACAATAAGGAAAGGTTCCACTCCCATGTCTATCATACGAGGGATTGCTCCGGCTGCAGAATTCGTGTGTATAGTTGAAAGCACTAAGTGACCAGTGAGCGCAGCATTCACAGCAAGTGAAGCAGTTTCTCCATCACGAATCTCTCCCACCATTATTATATCTGGATCCTGACGAAGTAATGTGCGGAGACCGTTTGCAAAAGTGAGTCCAATTTCAGATTTGGTCTGTGTTTGATTTATACGATTCATCTGATATTCAATCGGGTCTTCAATGGTGGAAATATTCACATCTGGGGTGTTTAGGATATCTAGCATCGTATATAGAGTCGTCGTCTTACCGGAACCTGTAGGTCCTGTAGCTAGTAGCATTCCAGTGTGCTGTTTCATACCTTCATGAATTCTCTCTAGTGCTTCTCCGTGAAAACCAAGACCTTCCAAATTAAATCCTTTTGAATTTTCACGCAAGATACGTATTACAGTTTTCTCTCCATAATAAGTAGGCAGAGTAGACACACGGAAAGAAACGTTGCCACTATCACCGGTAATTTTAAAACGGCCGTCTTGAGGCAAACGCTTCTCATCGAGTTTCAAATTCGAAAGCACCTTAATACGAGCTGTGATGCCTGCGACAGTATCTTTCGGAAGCACCATGGCATCTTGAAGGAGCCCGTCGATACGATAACGCACCACCATAGACTCTTCACCTGGCTCTATATGAATATCTGATGCACCTTGAAGGATCGCGTGAGAGATAAGAGAATCAACAATTTTAATAATTGGCAAATCCTCTGCCATTTCTTTCAATTCCTTTTCAGTCTTCGGCTCGTCATTTACTCCATCATCATGCTCTGCATTTAATGCTACTGATTCTCTCTTGATAATATCTTGGAAATCAGCTTCAAGAGTCTTTTTGTATAGTGCTAGTGCTTCTTTAATAGAATCTGAACTCGTAAGGCGAGGAAGTATATGACCACCTACCTTTTTCTTTACGAAATCGAGAACAGACAAATCATTCACATCGAGCATGGCTACCTCGAGACCTTTTGCACTTTTCTTATAGGCGATAATGTTATTCTTCCTAGCGATAGGCTCTGGGATAAGTGATAAGACCGTATAATCAATCTTCTCACCTTTTAAAGATATAAATGGGATTCCGAGCACGACAGCTTCCATTGATCTCAAATCTTTTTCTGTGAGAATACCTCCGGACATTAAATAGTCACCAATATATTGTTTGGCTTCATTTGCTTTCTTCACAGCCATTGCGAGATCTGTTTTCGATATCAATCCTGAGTCCGCAACTAATTGTAAAAATTTAGTTTCATCAACTTGCATATTATATATTATAGCAGATAAAAATTTATCTTGTAACAAAAAATCCTCCATGTGGAGGATTTTTTGTTACCTTTATGACACTAAGCTGGACAGTTCCCCGGACGAGTCGTATTTGAAATATTTATCGTTGAAGATGTAGCTGTTTGATTTATTGAATCAGTAGCAACTGCTCTAATATTGTATGTTCGTGAGTGAATTGAACCATAAATCTTTGGAATAGAGATTGTGGAGCTACCTACATCTAGCCATGTACTTGAAGTACTGAGCTTACTCTGGAATTTAGTGTTTACTGGAGTTACTCCACCGCTGAGATTTACAGTAAGGTCATAATTATCCTCATAGTCACAACTATTTCCAGTAATTATAGAAGATGCGAGACTAGTAAGTGAAGGTGCTGATATACCACCGCAGGCACCTTTGTTAACTGGAGTAAATGGTGAATTTGTAGAATTATCTGATGGGCTTATTGTAGTACACCTGAGTGCAACTGAACTACCTGTCGCATCTGGATTATACCAAGATACATAAGAACCTGCTGGGCAAGCAGTCGCACCGTTTGCAATCTGAGTGCGTGTTAATGTGCAGTAGTCTCCCATACCAATATTTGTACTACCTTTTAATTGAAGTTTATTAGTGATATTTGGTTGTGTTGTACTGTTATTAATACCATCAGCGCCGATAGAAACGTTGCCATTAAACCAAGAAGACCCTTTATATACCACTAAATTACCAACACCACCATCATCATTCCCAAGAATAGTCCAATGATGAGAACGCAATGTATTCGATGCTGAAAAATTAGTTGCAGTTATACCACCAGATTTTGTTTGAAGATTGGCACTTTTATCTAATGGTTCTTCGGCATTACAATTTGGTGGAACGCAAGTCGGGTTAGCGAATGTCGCAGCAAACGCAGACCCAGTTATAAATAAAATAACTAATGCAAAAAATATTAGTGTTTGTTTAAGATTTCTCATACACATAGTATACCAAATTATTTTAAAAAAGTGCAAGAAAAAACCCCGCATGAATAATCATGAGGGGCTGTAATAAATTTAGACTTATAGTTGAACCAGCTTGCGAACCTGGTTTTTGTTTATAACAATATTGTATATTCCTTTCGAAAGAGGAGGAAAAGTAATCTGCTGCTCAGAGATCACAATTGATGCTAATACCCTTCCGTCAAGAGAGTATATAGCAGCAATTCCTCCCAAATATTCGGGTGAAAACTTTACTATTATAACGTCTCCTGGATTAACAGGATTAGGGTAGATTGTGAAATCATCATTGTTGTAAACTTTATGTATCCCATTTGAGCTGGAATTCACAAATTTATACAAGTTATTACCTGCAAAGATAACGAAATCTTTTGTAGATTCAATATTACCAAATGGTACTCCACTAAATGGATCAATGGCAGTTGCAGATTTCTGCATTTTACCGTTTGAATCCAATATAATGAAGTAATTTGCATAAATTGCATTACCAGTGGCAACATTAATGATTGAATCTTCAGTGTAGAGGTAAAAGTTACCCTTACAAAAAGTCATTTTCGAAACACCATAGTATAGATGTTCGAAAGTATTTGTTTGCTCATTATATTTTAATAACGATGAAACAAAATCATGATCTCTTTGAGAGTAAACTGAAGCATTTGCGTAGAGACTATTCCCATCAGAAACAAAATTACCTAGTATCGCGTTTTTTACAACGTTTACTGAGTTCACAATTTTCGTTGCTGTATCGAAATATTTCACATTCTTCAAATCCATTTGACCTTGTTTATCACCAAAATATGCGAAGAATCTTTTACCTTTAAAAAAGATATTATCTCCACCGCTATAACTTTGATCAAACATAAAACTAAACGTTTCGTTCGACATATCGAACTCTGTGAATAGTTTTGGTGTACCGATGACATTCGTTGCATTTATTGATTCAAAACTTCCGGAAATTACCATGGTATGACTGTTTAAGTCAGACCCTCTCACAAAAGCAATTGCACTATTATCCGGACCGAAATCCGTTAAAAATGTTGCAACTTTTCTTGCCTTTCCATTAGATAAATCAACCAAATACACGTATGAGATATTATTACGAATAATCAAAGTAACCTGATTATTGTAATAACCACATATCATCGGACTTGATGAAGTGTTGAACGCCTCAGGGCAAACACACTCTGACACAATTTGATTAGTCTCAAGATTAAACAAGAAAATATTTCCATGTTCAGTCAAGATAACCAAATTGTTTGTCCCAGGTATTGGATACGTGCACGTTGCACGATTTGAAGACCCGCCTAGTGTAGCGATCTTCGTAAAGCTAAAACTCGTTGCCGAGTTTTCGATAGAAGATTGAGCAGCTACGTTTCCTTCACTCAGAAACATAAAAAACACGATTAAAAGAGTGGAGCAAATTTGACGGGCTCCGTTGAAAATATACATATTGTATTATAAAGAACTGAGTAAACAGTTAGTCAGCCTTCTTTTATATTATAACACTTTTTCCAAAGTCAAGCAAGTTTATTGTGGATAACCTGTGGAAATAAAGTATTTATAGAGATGCATCATTATCAGCCTTCATTTGGTTTAGAAGTGAATTCTGAATAGCCTTAGTAGAGCCAGTGTTCGTTGCAGCATTGTCTTCTTTCATTTGGTCTATAAAAGCTTGTGATTTACTTTCTGTAATTGGAGGATTTTCAGCATTATCTTTCTTCATCTGCTCTAGAAGCTTCATTTGAAGTGCGCGAGTACGGTTTGTATCCTCGACATTACGTATCAAGTCCTGCTGTTTCTTCCAGTATATAAATGTCGCGATAAGTATCGCGCACGCTACCACGAGAATTAGCCGAAACAAGTCCGGATGCTTCTCTGTAAACGAAAGTGGTGACGGTATTGCACTAGTAGGTGTGATTATTTCTGGTTGCAACTTTTTTGGTGAAGATTTTATTTCCATAATTAAATTATACTATAGAAATTAGAAAAATTAAAATGGTTTATACTTTGGTCTAACTGCTGCACTACCTATTGGTCTTAGTCGGAAATATGTTGGCAAACTTACAGAACCATTACTATCACTTGCAGTGAGTAAGTATGTAGTACTCGCAGCTACCGGAGTAGTTATAGGATAAGTTCCTGAAGATGAAGGCATGACTATTGTGTTTGGAGATAGTGTGCCACCATCTAGGTATGCATCAGTACAACTAGATGATGTATCCCAGTTTAGAGTCACAGGCACAGGAGTAGGTGAAGAACTTGGAGTCACATAGAATGAATTTATCGTACAGACTGGGCCAATGGTCACATTGATAGGCACACTCATCGATGCAAAGTTCACTCCATCATCTGCCGAAAGCACGAATGTTGTATCCCAAAGTAGTGGCCAAGTAGAACCAGTGTCTGAGAAATTAATAGGGCTGGTTAATATTGATGGGGAGATTGATATATTTGTACAATTACTTGTGCTCCACAAGAGTGTAGCTGAGTGCCCTATCTGCACATTTGTCGGCCCATTGAAAAGATCAATCTGGCAAACAACTGGAGGATTTATAGTTACTGTAGCTTCAGCAAACACTGGACCACCAGGACCATTGGCAACTAGAATATATTTTGTAGTAGTTGTAAGTGGAGGTGTTGTCGCAATTCCATCCAAGTTTAGTGAATTGCCTATACCATGATCTATATCGACAGAAGTACAATTTGTAGTATCCCATTCAAGAATACTTGTAGAGCCAGAAGTTATAGTCCCTGGAGTTGGTTTAAATGAATTTATATAACAACCAGATGGAGCTGGCCCACCACCTGAAACATTGATAGTGATATCTTGCGTAACTTGAGGATTTATACCATCACTTGCAGTAAGAGTGTATACAGTTGGGTCGTTTGTTGGAGAAATCAATTCACCCACACCTTGAGAGCTACCTATAACAGAACCAATACCACTTATAGATACAGATGTACAATTTGATGTAATCCAATGAAGATAAGTAGAGTCACCGAGGTAAATATTTGTGGCATCTGGATGAAAATCACTAATAGTACAATTCCCGGTGCTTGCAACTTGGCTTACCACTACTTCCGCTGTGAGACCACTACCGAGAGGACCCTCGAAAGTGACAGTTGCAGGACCTCGGGCTCCTCCTGTATTTGCGTCGACAGTAATACTAATTGATTGACCCACGCCTAAAGCTCCACTACTTGGTGATACAGATATCCAAGATACAGGAACTGATGATGTCCATGCCACTGTAGAATCGAGTGTTACCGTGCTGGTTGCACCTATAGCTGGAACTTGTGAAATGGTATTTGGTGTAACACTTAGTGAATTGCCTGTGCCTAACTGAGAAACTGTCAGAGTTTCTTGCTTCATTGTGCCACTTCCTGTGGTACGGAATACGATATCGACTGGTGTGCGAGTTGCTCCAGAATTTGCATCATAATATAGTGCAATGCTCTGATTTGTGCCTGAGCTACCAGTCTTCGTTAGTAGAGTTCCACCGGCATTAAATGCGAGCCATGTGTTTGAAGGAATTGTGGCAGACCAAGTAGTACTTGAGCTTACTTCCACACTTGTGTCTGACCCTGCTGGTGTAGTTGGTACGGTCAAAGTATTTTTATTTAAATTAATTGCGTCACCAGTCGCGAGCTGATCGACTGTAACAGTCTCTTGCTGTGCGGTACCACTTCCAGTAGTCGTGAATGTAACTACGACTGGAGTACGGTTAGAACTTGTAGTATTTGCATCATAATAAAGTGTGATACTTTGATTTGCACCAGAACTACCAGTAGCAGTAAGCTGAGTACCCGCAGCATTAAATGCGAGCCATGAATTCGCTGGTATAGATGCAGACCATGTAGTATTTGTACTTAATTCAATTGTATTATCAGATCCAGCCGGAGATGAAATAAGAGTAAGTGAATTTTTATTTACCGAAAGTGTATCAATCACAGGAGTACCACAACCACTTGTGCCACATTGGGTAACACTTGCATAATCATAAATTCCTGGATTACTATCAGCGCTCACAATAATATCGGTAGAACGAGTGCCAGCTCCAAGATTTCGTGCTGAAATTGATCCTGTGAATGTCGTCTTACCTGCTGCGACTGCCGACATTGTAGGAATAGTAAGCCATGTCGGATCAGAAGACACTCCACTCCAAGTAATATTGGAAATCACATCATACGTAAATGGTAATGCTCCACTGAAAGTATCTAGTATTTGATTTGGGTTAACATGTGGGTCAATTATGATTGCTGGGGCTGTACCGAGCTGAGTGATATCGTATGTAGTAGTACGACATGAAGTTGTAAATGTAATTTGTGCAGTTCTCTCGCCAGTATCTGTGTTTGCAGAAAATGTCGGTATCACATATGTGACGCCTGGAGTAAATGTAAGCCAAGAAGAGTTCGATGTTGCACTCCAAGAAGTATTTGCGGTAACAGTCACAGAAGATACTGAAGTAGTTGAATCAGAAATAATATCATGATCCGGACTTAGGATAATCGAATCCGCACATGCACCACTTGTGCCGGCTTGGTTTATATCTACGACTCTTATGAGTCCGCTACCTGTTGGGCCACTGAATGTGACCTTGCCACTTCTTGGCGCACTAGCAGGACTAACAGTAATTGTTATATTTTGTTTGCGACCTGTCGTGCCACTACTTACAGGTAAGGTAATCCACGCGGCTGAAGATGTGGCAGTCCAAGCAACGCTTGAATCTAAAGTTACAAGCTGACTTCCTCCACTAGCTGTAGCGATGAGATGCGTTGGACTTACATTTAAGAAATCAGACGGTGCTGTGGAATTAGAAGTAGCGTCACAAAAATTAACTGCGAGAGTCTTCGGAGTAGTGCTCTGTGTAGAGCCCGTAGTTGTGACATTTACTTGAGATACTACATTTACTCCTAAAGTAGTTATAGGTCCTACAAGAGCAGTATATTGTGCACCAGTAAGGGTAAGAGTTGCGTCGACTTTATTGAAACCTGAATTATTGTATCCTGGATTTGAGCTTGAGAAACCTCCTGTCGGTGAGAATGCAATACTACCTACTGAAGGAGTACCTGCAACGGAAACACTACTACTAAATCCATTTGTCGTTCCCATTACAAGCTCGGCTGTGGCAGTGTATCTTACATCTTTAGGCAGTGCCGCATTGTTGCTCACTAGTGCAGGACAACTTAATTGTGTCACACCGTAATCAGGTGTACACATATTTACAGTAGCTTTCGGGTAAGAAGTTTTGGTTACAGAATTCACACCTGCACCATTTGTACAAGTAACTTCATATTGAGTATTTGCGTAACTAAAATTTGGATCTTGAATTCCACCACTTGTGCTAGCTCCGAAGCTACTTCCAATAGTAGGCACAACCGTACAACTAGGGGTTGGATCGTTTGTACTGAAATTCAAAGTAGGCACTGGATCGGCTGGTTGAAGACACATACCACTGTAAGCAAGGCTTGCAGTGAGTGGTAATGCTGTAATATTGATAGTCTTTACTGCATATTCTGAAGTTGCCGTATTGGTACAAGTCAGTGTGAAATTAGTATTTGTATCTACTGGCACAGTTAGAGCTGTGAATGATCCTGTAGTCGCACTCACTGCTGTAGTAGTATTCCAATCACCATATAGACTACCAGTACCCACGCATTCATCTGGGTTGAAATTCTTTGCTTCCCAATTTATATCGACTGTATCACCCGAAAGAACAGTTTTCCCTGGAGTAGCAGTGAGTACTAAGGCTGGAGCATCGAGCACTGTCACATCTGTATATGCTATGAAGTTACCATTTATAGTAGGACAAGTAATAGTGTAGCGGTTTATATTCGTCCCCGTAGGCGGAGTTGGCACCTCAATATTACTTTCCGGATTTGGTGCCCAGTTATTACCACTTAAAGGTTGAGATTTTGAACCAGTCCAAGTATTTGTATAGGAATTACTCGTAGCAGTACATGACCCAGTAAACGTCGTTTGGAGTGGAGAAGCCCAAGTGAGTGTAACAGTTTGGAATGTATTTGCAGAAGATGGGCTTGCGGAAATCACAAGAGCGTCTTTACAATTTGTGGCTGTTGGATTATAAGCACAGTAATTTGAATTGTCATAATTCCAAATAACAGAATCAAATTTAAGCCATCCGACAAGATCCCCACCCCAAGCAAATCCAGTAATAGCACCACCATTTGGGTCTGGCGTATTTAAATTACCATTTGGAGAATACTGAATTTTGAAATCACTTGTATTACATTGATTTGTACTATTACCATTTAGACAACTTAAACTAATCCATTCGCCAGTCTTCACCACTTGAGCCCATCCAATAATATCTGGCCCTGAGGTACTAGAGTTATAAATTGCGCGTGGCAGACAATCTGAAGAGTAAGAGCTCACACTAGGACACCCTGTAGCCATCGGTTGAAATGAAATCCAACCGATATTTGAAGACCAAGCGTAACCAGAGAGTAAACCGTAGCCTGAAGTATTGTTCAAATCATTATCAATTTTTACAGCATAATCAATACCATTTGCATTATTTAGAGTGCAAGTATTTGTGGTTTTGCAGTTCATGCTCACCCATCCGATATTTGATGACCACATCCAACCTGTAAGTTCATCCTCAAGCGCGGATGCCTTTTGTGAAAATCCAGTAAATGAAATAACAAAAATTAGTAAAAGTAAAAACTTTTTTAACATAAGTTTATTATATCAATATATATACAATATACAAAACAAAATCATCAAATATTTGGAAAAATATAATATCTTGACCAAAAAGCCAAAATCGTATACTATATTGTATGTAAATGTCCGTCTCGAACCGGACTTTTTTTATTAAAATTTAATAACAATTAAATATATGTTAGACCTTAAAACAATGAAATCCGCCCTTGAGCAACTCGAGCAAGAGCGCAAAATCCCAAAAGAGAAAATCTTTGAGGCTATTGAGCAGGCGCTCGCTGCTGCTTACAAGAAAGATTACGGAAAAAAGGGCCAAATTATCCGCACACACTTCAACCAAGAGACTGGTGAAACAGAATTCTACCAAGTGAAAATCGTGGTTGATGAGACTTTGGTGCGTATTCCAGATGAAAATGAAAACGAAGACGATATTCAGATCGCCGATGGTGATGAACGCGTGCGTTTCAACGAAGAGCACCACATTATGATAGAAGATGCGAAACGTATGAAAAGTGATGTAGTTCTTGAAGAAGAAATAGTATTCCCCCTTGAGCCTATGGCAGACTTCGGACGCATTGCTGCTCAAACTGCAAAGCAAGTAATCATCCAGAAAATTCGTGAAGCAGAAAGAACTGCAGTAATGGAAGAATACGGCACAAAGGAAGGCCAAATCATAAACGGCTTCGTACAAAAGATGGAACGCGGAATGGTTTACATCGACTTCAATCGTGCGACTGGCATAATGCCACCAGAAGAGCAGATCCCTGGAGAATTCTACAAGCGTGGCGACAGAATCCGTGCTTACCTATATGCAGTGGAAGAAACACCTCGTGGAGTAAACCTCAAGCTCTCTCGTACACATCCTGAATTTATCGAAGGACTCTTCGCAGTGGAAGCTCCTGAAATCGCAAGTGGAGTTGTAGAAATAAAATCTATCGCTCGTGAAGCAGGATCAAGAAGTAAGATTGCAGTATTCTCAAATGACGAACACATTGATCCAGTTGGATCTTGCGTGGGTCAGCGTGGAGTACGCGTGACTACAGTCATGAGTGAGCTCGGTGGTGAGAAGATAGATATCATTCCATGGAGTGAAGATCCAGCTACATATGTGGCAAGCTCTCTATCTCCAGCGAAAGCTCTCGACATACAAGTAGATACAGAAGGACACAAAGCAGTTGTTGAAGTTGCAGAAGATCAGCTATCACTCGCTATCGGTAAGGGCGGACAGAACGTGCGCCTCGCAGCGAAACTCACAGGATGGAGAATCGACATCAAGGGTATCGCAGGTGAAGAAGTTATCTCAGAAGAAATCGGTGATAGAGAAGATGAATCTATAGATGAAGGAAGTGTTATTGAAGAAGGTGTGCAAGCTCCTATCGAAGTAGCAGAGAAAGAAGCAGAGGAATAATTTATTAATTTAATAAAAATATTTTATGGCAAACATAGATCACAAACCAAGTAAGTATATGCTAAATCTTCAACACGTGCTTCCAGCATTCGTTGATAAAGAGAAAATGGTAATCAATGGAATTGTAGAAATAAATTCTGGCGAAATAAATAAATACGAGCTCATCACAGAGACAGGACACCTCAAGCTTGACCGCGTAGGATACTCATCACTTTCATACCCAGTTTCTTATGGAGCAATCCCAAAGACATGGGATCAAGATGGTGATATGCTCGACTTCGTTATCGCAAACGTTACAGAACCTTTAATCCCTGGCTCACTAGTAGAGGCTCGTATTATTGGAGTGATGAAATTTGAAGATGGCGGTGAGCGCGATGATAAAATAATTACTGTACTTTCCGATGACAAAAGAATGGATCACATCACTTCATACACAGAACTCGGCCCGCATTGGGAAAAGGAAACTGCTCACTATTTTGAATTCTACAAGCATTTGAAAAAGCCAGGCACTTGTAAAGTTCTCGGATTCTTTGATGCTAAGGAAGCAGTAAGTATCGTAGAAGAATGTGAAGAAAGATATGTGAAAGATTACGCTCCGAAATTAGATTAATAAATACATTCCTTATGATTACAAAAACAACAATAAAGAAGCTCGAGAAGAGCACAGTGGAAATTACTAGTGGCATAGAGGCTGAAGCATTCGCAAAGTACGAAGACAAAGCTCTATCTCGCATTAGTGAGAGAATGGAAAT
>CAZCFW010000012.1:0-19100 GCA_964498035.1 uncultured Candidatus Saccharibacteria bacterium | reverse complement strand
GCAATTCAAAAGGCAAAGAAAGTACCTACGACTTTTATTTTTGTGTGTAAAAAATCAAACTAAATTATTTAGGTATATATTTCTTCTCTATCTTTTTGAAATCAGTAGGAAGTGGGGCTTCGATTTTGATTGGCATGCCGGAAGGTAAAATAAATGAAATATTGTATGCGTGAAGAGCGAGGCGCTTGAAATCGAGTGCCTTTTCTTTCACTCCCCTATAGATAGGGTCGGAAATTATAGGGTGATTGATATAGCGCATATGTACACGGATCTGGTGAGTGCGACCAGTCTTTGGATATGCTTCCACATATGAGAATTGATGTTCATTCTTTTTCATTTCTTTCTCATCTTCTGTATCTGTAAATCGTGCGAGCACATTGTACTCTGTGACTGCTTCGCGAAGTGGCTCACGGGCACCACGGCCAGCTGTCCACATACGCACATCTTTCGGACTGCGTCCGATTGAAGCATTGATGATTCCACGCATGCCAGTCTTCAGCGATGCCTTTGGATCGGCCACGTAGCCATACACAAACGCACGATACACTTTCTGTATTGTATGCTTTTGAAATTGATCTTTTAGGAATTCAAATGCCTTTTGAGTCTTGGCGAGTATCATTACCCCACTTGTCTCTTTATCGAGGCGGTGGACGATGCCAGGGCGTGCTATAGCCTCTCTGTCGCCTCCTGTGCGATCTATCATAAGCGGTTCCCCTACCTTCTTGGACTTTGGGTAATTCTCAAGCATCCAGTCTGCCACAGTGTATTCCTCATTCTTGCCGTCTTTGTGAACCGACATACCAGCTGGCTTGTCGATGACGACTACATCTTTATCTTCGTATAGTATGTTAATTTTCATATTTTTGTGCCCCTGGTAGGAATCGAACCTACATCGACGGCTTAGAAGTCCGCAGTTCTATCCATTGAACTACAAGGGCAATTAATAGTGGTTACAGATGTAATATAGCAGATACTTGATAAAATTCAAAAAATGATATATTGTGATAAGTACGAGCTTCACAAATATGCGCGATTAGCTCAGTTGGTAGAGCAACCCGTTTACACCGGGAAGGTCGCAGGTTCGAGTCCTGCATCGCGCACAAGAGAAAGACCCTATGGGTCTTTTTTTGTGGAGATAGCGAGCAAACTACTTTGCTCGCGTGCAGGAATCGAAATACTTTTCCGTAAAGCTATGCTTTTGGAAAAGTACCCGCGACCGTCAGGAGAGAGTCCTGCATCGCGCACAAATTTACCTACTTGGATCAGCAATCTTAATTGGTGTATTTATGATACTTTCATGCTTCTTAGCCTTTTCTAAAAAATGGCGATTAACTTCCTCTAGCTTATTTTGATTTACGGCAGATTTCGTGAGTACAGAATTAGGATTTGATTTAAACAACTCATCATTTTTGATTCTTTGTAGTAAAATTAAGCTCCAAGCAATAAGAGCAAACACTACCGCGATAGAAATGACTAATAATATTTTCCAATCACGCAACACATTTATACCCTTATTCTTAACTTGAGGTTTATGAATATGAACTATTAAGTTTTTAATATTATTGAATTTCATTTCTTTATTCTGTACTTACTACACTAAATGCAAGATTAATCTCAAACAACGAACTCTTAGTTGGCGGTTCCGCAAATACTTTGCCATTTATTAAAATAGGAGAATCCTTTGGCTTAATATATTTATTTATATACGCATGGTTTACTTTGATTTGATATGGTGAATTTTCAATCAAGGTTACTAGGCTCATAATATTTTCAAAGCTCCCCAATCCCTTGAGCTCAATATTGAGTTTGTTTTTCGTATCTAGCGGTGCATTCACAGAAACCACATCCACTGGCACAAACACAGAGTCCCCTTCCTTTTCTAGATAGCTTATGAATTCGTCGACATTATTTGGATTGACTAAATATGAAGAAAGTAAAGATTCTTTCTCTTTTGTTTCATCTACTGTCTTTTGCAGAGTTTGAATATTATCTTTCTGATCAATTTTTGATTGTATTTTATTCATTAAGCCACCCAGATACTCATTCTTCTTTTGTATTAAATTAAAGATTAGAAATAGCGAAGCTACTGCAACTATTGCAGACAACAACGAGATGAAGAATATAGTATATGTGCGTTTGAGTGGCATAAATTATTTGATATATAAACTCATTGTAAAATCAATATTTGTACGCTTAACAAAATTTGATATTGGCACATCGACTTTAATAAATTTACCGCTATTTTCTAAAATTGTCTTAAAGGATTGTAGTGCTCCGCGATTTACTGCTACACCGTGTATTTCAAGGACTACACCATCCACTTCACCTTTATCTGAATACAGGAATTGCGAAATTTGAATATCATTAGGTCGTGACTCAAGTAGAGGTAGAAAAACTGACTTATACGTATCCCTCACACTGCTCTTGTTATCAAACAATGACAATGTATTATTTATTTTATCAATAAAAATATTTAAGTCAGATAATGAAACAGAGGGGTTTAATTCATTCATTTGAACTAGCCTACTCTCAAGGATACTTTCTTTAGATGTAGACATCACATACGAAGGTAGGAGTAGTATACATGCCAAGACAGCAAGTAACGCAGTCATACATAAGCACACAGTAGCTAGACGCAAACGATATTCGCGTAGTAAACCTGATTTTTCTTGTTCTGGTAATACGTTTATCATATAGATGTAAAGTCACCTAAGCAAAGACCTAAGACTGTCGTAAAGCTTAAAGATTCTTTATATGTCATTTTAGGAATTGTAGTGTTTATATCTGTAATATTTTTCCAAGCATTTGCATGCTCGACTGGAATTTTCATACTACCAGAAATATATTCTGAAATACCGACTAGGTTAGAATCCCCGCCACATAGAATTATCTTCTCGATTTTTGGTCTTGGTTCTCCATCTTCCCCATTGTGACTATGCCAATATAAGCAATCTTTCTGAAGCTCATCACGAAGGACAGATAAAATACTTAAAATAACTGAGAAGAATTCATTTTCTTTCCCAGACCCAGTAGATCCGTAAGACTTTTTCATCTTTTCAGCTTCTTCCATGGAAACAGAAAAGTTCTTTGCGATCATACTTGTGAGCACCTTCCCTCCCATATCAAAAGTTGAGGTAAAATACACCCTATCATGATACGCAATAGATATCCCCGTCCTAGTCTCACCGAAATCCACAATCATAACAGCTGTATCTTCATGGGCATCACATACTGCACGTGCAGTTGCTTGTGACTCGAGCTCAAAAGAAAGTGGTATGAGTCCTGATTGAGAGAAAACAGACAAATAACTATCGATCAAACTTGCTGAAGTAGCTAATACTTGAACATTCATTATCTCACCTTTCGTGGAAATAATATCACAATCAAACACTGCTTCACTTGCTGTAATCGGAATATGCTCTTCAAGCTGAAGAAGTACAGTCTCTCTTATTTCATCATAAGGTAGTATTGGTAAAGCTAGTGTAAATAAATACATCTGCTCTTCAGGGAGTGAGACTCTAATAAAATTTAAGTTCTCACTTTGACGCAATTCTTTAAGTAAAACAACTAACGCATCTGGATTATTTATTTTACCTGAAACTACTATTCCATCTGGGATTCTCTTTTGACCATAGCGCCCAACAACAAGTCCGCTAGATGATGGGATTAATTCTCCGTACTTTATAGATTGATCAGAAATATCAATAGCACACGATGGCATAGCAAGGAATCGTGGCGCTGGGAATTGATGTTTATATATCTCGGTCATTAGTCATATTATACGCTAAAAAGATATATAAAAAAAGAAATTATGCACGCTTTTTAATGATTTGAAAAATTATTGGTACTATCGAAACAATTATAATGCCACCAGTAATTAAAAATAAATACTTTTCAGCTTGAGGGAAAATGCCACCAATAAAATAACCAAGTGAGATCATTGAAATTGGCCAAATTATTCCACTAACAATATTATACGAGACAAATGTTTTATAACTCATCTTTCCTACCCCAGCTATGATTGGTGCAAAGGTGCGAACAAATGGTACAAAACGCGCTAAAATTATGGTTTTCTTACCGTGCTTTATATAGAAAGCCTGTGCATCAAGTAAATATTTTTTCTTAAAGAAAAATGAATTTTCCTTATTGAAAATTTTCGGCCCCATTCGGGAGCCTGTTAGGTAACCGACAGAATCTCCTAAAATAGCCGCGACAATACAGCCGATTATTAAAACTTCCAAATTAAAATACCCCGCATGAGCAAAGAGCCCTGCCGTAAAAAGAAGTGAATCCCCTGGAAAAAAGAATCCGAAGAATAATCCGGACTCTGCGAAAACAATAGCGAATATTCCAATAAGACCAACCGTTTGTATTATAAAACTTGGGTCTAAATAGTGCATATTATCTTACCTGGCTTCCCGCATTAACTTCCACTTCTGGAGTAAGAAATACCGGCTTCCCATCTTTACCGTCCACAGCCATAAGCATGCCGTTACTCTCCACGCCTTTAATAGTGCGGGGCTCAAGATTCACTATATATAGTACCTGTTTACCGACAAGCTTCTCGTATTCTGGATAAAATTCATGGATACCAGAAACGATTTGGCGGAATTTTGGAATCATTTTCTTTTCCTCACCTTCCACCACTTCCCCACTTTCAGCATTTTCATTATCCTCTTCGGGAACCATATCCCCAAAATCAATTTGGAATTTTAATAATTTGTCAGTCTCAGGCACGGGCTCCACGGCCTTGATAGTGCCGACCCGCATATCCATCTTTTTAAATTCATCATAATTTACGTAATCCATACATATACTATACGCTAAAAATTCTAAGGAGCAAATAAATTAATTATTCTTCTTGTCTAAATACCGCTGGAGGATGAGGGCGGCGGCGGATGCGTCTGCAGAGTTTGATTTTAAATTTTGATTTTGATTCTTTGCGATTTTGCGAGCATTGTTCTTCTCCTTCCCTTCTCTTCCGCGGGCTTCCACTGTGGTCATGAATTCTTTTTGGAAATACACCGGGAGTTCGAGCTCAGCTTCTAGATTCTTCGCAAACTCTTCAATGCTTCCCATTATTTTATTTGGCTTGCCAGAAAGGTCATGTGATTCACCAAGTACGATAGCTGATATTTCTTCATTTTTACAGAGCTTTGATACATTCCCGAGAAGATTTAGGTCGTTGGCCATAATACTGTGTGGAAATGCAAAGCTTCCACCATCATCCGATAGTGCTAACCCCACTCTTTTAGTCCCATAGTCTATTCCCAATAGCTTCATATATATAGAGTAGCATAATTGCTCAAAAACCGTATTTTTGCTATAGTAACCCACGGAGGGATGCCTGAGCGGTTGAAAGGAACAGTCTTGAAAACTGTCAGGGGTGAAAGCTCCTCGCGAGTTCGAATCTCGCTCCCTCCGCCAATCAAAAAAGCGCTATATAGCGCTTTTTTGTTGCGTGAGGGAAGAAAGTGCCCTGCGGCACTTTCGTGCGATATTCGAAGACCTTGAGCCTGTAGTTTTGAAATTTTAATTTCAAAACTACGCGAAAGGTGTACAGATTCTGTAAGAATCGAAATTCTCGCTTCTAAAAGGTGTACTTCCCTTTCAAGTTCGAAATTCTCGCTCCACTTATATCTCGCTATGTAATAGCCGAATCTCTCAAAATATTTTTTACCACGCTGCAATTATCGCACCCATTACTCCTGTGACGATAAGTGAGCAAACTGCTTCAAACATCCAGAGCTTAAAACTCTTCCCCATCCAGATCACATCGATAGAAGATGATGTAGCAAGGAAACCAAGCCAAACCCAAATTCCTACCATCGCACCACGATACCAAGTAGCTGGACCCATAAGCGGTGAAGAGAATACGAGAACAAAAATCATCGCCATTACAGAAGCGGTGATTATATTCACAACCAAATTCCAAACCATCTGAGGAACCATATCCTTGAACTTTTCATTACCTGTAGGTGTGATGTTTGCTAATTTCATCCAAAGCTTTCCAGAAATAGGACCATGAAATAAAAATCCTAAAATAAATGCTACTACTGCGGCCACAAGAACTGCTACAAAATTTATTGATATCATACTTTATCTTAAATTACTGGTAATTAATGCAAAACTAAGTCAATTTTAGCGACTTTTTAAGCTCATGTAAAGCAAGACCTACACTAAAATGATATACTTAGCACATAACCATATTTTATAAATTTAAATTTTGAAATGAAAAAAATATTATATACAATTCCACTATTAGCCCTTCCATTAACCGCACTCGCACACGTGAGGTGGTTTGCTGAAGAAAAAATCCCCGTAAGAGCATACAGCTTAAGTGACTCCCCTGTGCTTATATGGATAGCAATAGCATTTATACTAATAATGATTGGTATCTATCTTGAGAAAATAATTAAAATTCCTAAATGGTTCCATGAACTCACTGAAAAATTCGCACCTTATGCTCTCTCTATCGCTAGTATTGGTTTTGGTTTATCGTTTCTAATATTTTCATACAATGGATTTATATTTGCTCCTAACCTTTTAGCAAACGGCTACACTGACTTACTCATAATTATTCAAGCACTTGCCGGAATTATGATACTTCTTGGTCTTTATGAAAGAGTAGGCGGACTACTACTTATAATTATATTTATTCTTGGAATTAATCGTTTTGGATTTTTAGAAATGATTGACGCACTTGAGATAGTGGGCTTTGCTTTATATGCCATTATCGTCGGTAGGCCTAAATTTAAAATTGTAGATATCGAATTATTTGGTAAATTGAGGCACAAAATTCACCCTTACGGATTAGCATTACTCAGAGTAGGCACTGGACTCAATTTAATTATATTAGGATTTTCTGAAAAGATTCTCGCACCTTCACTGACTGCCGACTTCCTATCCACGCACAGCTGGAATTTCATGCAGAAAATTGGATTTGAATCTTTTACAAATTATTGGTTTGCATTCTCTGCAGGCTCTGTAGAAATAATGTTTGGAATATTCTTACTACTTGGACTTGTCACAAGAATCACGACTTTTACTCTCGCTATATTCCTAATTATCACATTGGTACTTCTTGGCCCGATAGAACTAATAGGACATTTACCACATTTCTCAATAGCGATAGTACTACTCATATTAGGATCAGGTACAAAACTAAAGCTTATAAGAAGCTAGCATTGAAATTGGCAAAATATCTATTTCGTGTCATAAGTGCTATACTGTACAAAGCTTATCGCTTCTTCTCTAAGTGTGTGATATTGGCCGACCAAAACTTAAAAATTAATTAGAAGATACTCTCGCTCTACATACAGGACTAAAATAATAGCCCTTAATTACTACCTAACTTTTACACTTACTAATCTTAAATAAAATAAATAATGAAAAAAATAAATAAAATAACCACAGCCTCGGCATTGGCATTTCTGCTTGTGCTCGGTTTTGTATTACCGAATTCTGCATATGCAGCTACAACTCCTAGCCTTGGAGCGACAAGCTCATATGCAATCGTTTCTAGTACATATACAAACTCACTCAACGCAGGACTAGAAACTGCAATTACTGGTAATGTCTGCTACACCACTCCCCCAGGAACTGCACCTATATCCATTACTGGAGCAGTGTCTGTGCCTTGTGCTGTTGGAAGAGGATCGGACCAAAATTCAGCCCTCATCGATATTAATAGCCAAGCTTGTACAAGTCTTGGATCAAATGTAGTTCTATCTGGAACTTACACTCCAGGGTGTTATTCAAGTACAGGGACAATGGATATTACACTAGGAACAACTGTCACACTAGATGGTGCAGGAACTTATATTTTCCGACCAGGAGGAGCACTTACTACAGGAGCTGACTCTGCTGTAGCACTAGCAGGAGGTGCTTCTGCATGTAATGTATTCTGGGCGCCAACAGGAGCGACTACTATTGGAGCAAATGCTTCAACTTCAGTCACACCAACATTCGTCGGTAATATTATTGCAGACGCAAACGGTTCTACTGGTATTACAATTGGCCACTTCGCAAATGTGCTAGGAAGATTACTCGCATACGGGCACACTGTGACTACAGACTCAAATACTATCACTGCACCCACATGTGGAGCCTCTGCACCGATAATCCATATTATTAAGAATGTTATAAATAATAATGGTGGATCGGCACTCGCAAATGCTTGGAACTTAATACTAGCATCCACAAATGGTGGTACTGGCACAGGAAGTGCTGTAGGTTCAGAAACTGGAACAACATACACTATTGAAGCAGGCAAAGCATACAATGTATCTGAAAATGGCGGCCCAGATTACTATCTTGGTTCCAGTTCATCTGAGTGTAATATTTCAAGTGCTACTGCAGATACAAGTTATGCATGTACAATCACGAATGATGATCTGACTGTGCCATCAATTCAAAGTAGTGGAGGTAGTAGTAGTTATAATCAATACAATCCATACATCGCTCCTGTAGTTATAGCCGCTGCGACACCAATAATTACAACAATCACGACAACCCCCACAGCTACTCCAAAATTACCAAACACAGGATTTGCAGATGCAAAAAATAGTAATATTAATTTAATTGTAGCTGGAATTTTCGCTAGCTCTATAATATTCTACTCTATCCGCAGAAAGATTATTGCGTAAGCTATTTATGAGTAAAAAATATTTACTCATCCCCTCTAGCTTTTTAATTGCATTCTTAATAATTTTTATTGTATTTACACTTGTTTCTAAATTAAATAAATTAGAAACAAAAGCTGAAGTACTCCTAGAGGTAAACACTAGCACTCCGACCTTATTTCAGATTCCAAGTTTGGGAATAAATGCAAAGATTGAGCCTGTGGGTATCACTCCCCTCGGATTAATGGGTTCATCAAAGGGTCCATTAAATGTAGGATGGTTTAAACTTGGAACTCCTATAGGAGAGATTGGGAGTGCGGTAATAGACGGGCACTCTGGTTATAAGAATAATATACCAGCTGTGTTTGATGATTTACACAAGATTAAAAAAGGAGACAAGATTCTAGTAGAAAGTACAGACGGCATTACTATGACATTCATAGTGCACGAAATAAAGACATACGACAAAAATGCTGAATCAACAACAGTATTCAGTTCAAATGATGGTTTAGCTCACCTAAATCTCATAACATGCTCTGGAGATTGGAATGTGCTGGAGAAGACACACTCCACCAGACTTATAGTATTTACAACTAGAGAATTATAGATCAAACAAAAAGGGCCACAAATATTGTGGTCTTTTTTGTTTCATTTGTTATACTTAACATACATGGACAATAAACCTAAAATAGAACCACACTCATGGACTGGGCCTGAATATGATCATACTCAAAAGAATATAGACTGGCTATGGACCGTTGGACTGATATCTATCATCGGTTTTATTTTAACTATCATTTTTAAGAGTTATGTATTTGGAATTTTCATACTAGTGTCTGGGGGCACTTTAATATTCTTTAGTATTAGAAATCCTCAGGAATTATCTTTCACACTCACAGACGAGAGTATCGTTATCGAGGGCAAAGATTTCCCTTACAAAAAATTGAAGGGTTTTAAAATAAAAGAAAATGAATCCGGAAATAAGCTACTTATAATGACCGATGCGCACTTCCTGCCTGTTATTACCCTACCCATACCGAAAGACGCAAGCCAGAATGCTTATAATATTTTAATACAGTTCATACCAGAGCTAAACCTTGAAGAATCACCTTCTATGAAATTCATGGAGAAACTTGGGTTTTAATTAAATTTGCCAAAATACCCTTTATAGTGTAGAGTATTACGGTATATGGGTTCGTTCGGCGAACCAAAGTCAAAGAATAAGCCTGTATACATTGGTCCCGTCGTTCAATGGATAGGACGCAACTTTGCGGAAGTTGCGATGTAGGTTCGATTCCTACCGGGATCACAATATAAAAAGCCAGGCTCTTGCCTGGTTTTTTATATTGAGCCCCGAGCGAGCAAACTGCTTTGCTCGCGTGTAGGAATCGAAAGACTTTTCTGTGTTGCTTTGCAACCAGAAAAGTACCCGCGACCGTAGGGCGAGATATTCCTACCGGGCGCACAAAGTGCGGGGCACTTTGTGCGAGACGGAGTGCGACGGCACGAGTCCGGGTCGGGGAAGTTTCCAGCAGGAAACTATTCCTGACCACAAATAAATCACTTACAACTTCCTGATTTCTTTAGAATAATTTGGTACGTCACCTATTTTTTGAGAGATGTCATTTATAAAGAATTTTTCTCTAGCTTTTTCAATAGAAAGTTCAGTATCTAAAAGGCCACGGTTTAAGGCTAATTCATCAGCGGAAGCTGTAAGCCATAACTGCCATGAAAATCTAGAAATACGTCCAGGTGTTATGTTATTGATATGCTTAGCGATACTCGAAGTACAATTTGAAAATAGACTATTGTACCACTCAGGCTCAACAGAAAGCTTATTCATTTTATTTAGCATATCAACTAATAATAGTCGAGCATTCTCTGGTTTTTCTAATTTAACTGGATAAACGTATACTTTATCTTTGCGAATATTTGCACGCAGTATTGCAAGATCTCTTTCATCCGCTGCGATATAAATAAGTGGGTATGAATGAATCATTCCCGCCCAAATACTAAATGTTTGATCTTTTGTTTTACGAGCTTCAATACTAATACCTAAAAAATCACCATTATTAAATTCAAATGATACATAAGTATGTGCGGCAGAATTATTTTCATTAAATGGCTCTGTAGTGTACCAAACACGCTTTACTTGATTTAGATCATAAGTCTTATCATAATAATTAGGGTGCATATCATGCTCAGTGGGATAATATCTGAAATTACGTACGTTTTTTATCAAAACTTGATTTCCATTAAATTCCGCCGTAGAAGCAATAGCCAACTGCTCTTGCCAGTCATCACTTGTATGCGGTTCTTGTTTTATATAAACACAAATTAATAATACTAAAATTAATATTATTAAAACTTTTATTATAAGTATTTTATTTAAAATCCTCTTTATTTCATTCATAAACATATTATACCTTAAAGTTCTTTTAAATAGGTTCGCATATTACAAATTAAGTTATCACAAATAGTTACGATAGACTCTGTGCCCAAAGTTTCACTTCACTATAAGTAGCCTCTCCACAAATGGCCTTTTTGGATTTTGTATTTATAAGATACGGCACCCCCCCGCAACCCATCTTATCGAGGTCCTCCATCTTTTTTTCATTCTCGGCATTTTCCCAAACCTCTAGTCGAGTGACTTTTATTTTTTCATCTTTTTCTAAACGTTCTAAATGCATTTCAATCTTACGGCAATGAGGACAGTCAATACCGTAGAAAAATATTAGATGTTCTTGTTCCATAAATTAATTATACTACATAAAAAAATAAAACCCCTATACGGGGTTTTATTTTTTAACTATTTAGTTGGTTTTGTGATTCTTGAAAGACGAGCTTTTCTGCGTGATGCAGTATTCTTCTTTATCACTCCTTTCTTCATTGCTTTGTCGATGACTGAGTAAGCCTTTGAGAGTGCCTTTTTAGCATCTCCTAAATTCTTATCTTTCACAAGCTTTTCTACGGCTTTGATTTCTTCTTTAAGAAGCTTCTTTGTACGATCATTTACTGCTTTCTTGCGTAGTGATCCACGAAGGGCTTTCTTGGCTGATTGTGTAATTGGCATATTATTTAAAAGTTGTTCTATTCGCCAGTTTTTCGATGGGAATAGATTATTATAATTCCTATATTCTCCGAGACACGAACAATATAAGATAGGGTTACTTTAACACAAAAATCTATAAAACGCAACGTGAGTATGGGCCTCACCTATATGATATAATATCCCTATGATCGCTCACATAGACGGCATAGTAATCCATACGACAGATAAATACGCCATAATAAGCGCAGGTGGTGTGGGCTACAAAATCCACCTTTCCATAGACAATCTATCGAAGTGCCGTATTGGCGATGGAGCAATATTCTTCGTATACACTGCAGTGAGAGAGAATGCTATAGATATGTATGGCTTCGCAGATATAGATGAGATGAACTTCTTTGAATTACTCCTCACCATCTCAGGCATTGGTCCCAAGAGCGCAATGTCTATAATGAATATCACTACCGTCGAGAGTCTCTCTGAAGCCATTGCAACTGGCGACACAGCCTACCTCAATAAAGTTTCCGGCATTGGCAAAAAGACTGCCGAGAGAATTGTAATCGAATTGAAAGATAAAATCGTAAGGAAAGACAGCTATTCTTCCGGCGCACTCCGCTCTGAGAGTGATGCTCTCGAAGTGCTCAAATCATTCGGCTACCGCGAGGTGGAAGCCCGCGAAGCCCTCCGCGAGGTGGACACTACCCTTTCCACCAGCCAACGAGTCAAAGAAGCCCTAAAATATTTAGGAAAATAAAATGCCGGAATTACCTGAAGTTACTACAACTGTAAATGGATTACAGAAAATATTACCTAAGCTCAAAATCACAGCAGTGTGGACAGATTTGGCGAAAGAGACAGTTTCAAGATCTGACTTTTTGCATTCTATTAAAAGTCTGAAGTTTTATAAAAACTTCGAGAAAATTGTGGTGGGCGCAAAAGTTCTGAAAGTGGAAAGAAGGGCGAAAAATATCCTCATTCATTTAGATAGTGGCTACACAATCCTCATGCACCTTAAAATGACTGGCCATATAATGATCGGCCGTTATGATTACGACAAGAAACTAAACAAGTGGCACGTGCATAAAGAAGAGAAGAACGAGGCACTGCACGATCCTTACAATCGCTTCATTCACTTCGTATTCACACTATCGAGTGGTAAGCACATGGTCTTCTGCGATTCACGCAAGTTCGGAAAGATCACACTAGAGAAGACTGCTGACATTCACAGCAGTGTGCATCTAAAAGGTGCCGGGCCTGAGCCACTCGACAAGAAGTTTAGTTTTGAAAATTTTGAAAATGTTTTACTAAAAAAGACGAGTGGCAAAATAAAATTAACATTGATGGATCCGAAGGTCATCGCTGGCATTGGCAACATTTATTCCGATGAAATGCTCTGGCTTTCTGGCATTCACCCACTCTCTGCTATAAATAAAATCCCGAAAAATAAAATTAAGGATTTATACAAAGCTATGCAAGATGTTCTACTAAAAGGCATAGACTTCGGTGGTGACTCTATGAGTGACTATAGGAATGTGGACGGCAAGAGAGGAGAATTCCAAAATAAGCATAATGCCTACAGGAAACATAAAGAGAAATGTAGTAAGCGAGGTTGCTCCGGCACAATTTCTAAATTAGTCACAGGTGGGAGAAGTGCACACTTTTGCAATGTGCATCAAAAATTATTTAAGTAATTCGTATAGAGCGATACCTGTTGCAACGGACACGTTGAGTGACTCTTTCACCCCTCGCATTGGAATCTCGATAAAAACATCACAAAGAGTTTTGATTTTCTTATCTACTCCCAAGACTTCATTCCCTACTATTAGGGCGCACTTATTTGGCATTTTAAACTTTCTATAATTTATAGATTTCTCGTCTTGTTCAAGTCCGACAATACTGTAGCCATCCTTCTTCAATTTCTTTATTAGAGTTACAGAACTTTTTACATATTCCCAAGGCATAGAGTCCTCTGCTCCAAGCGAAGCTTTCGCAATATCTTTCCTAGCTCTTCCGAAGCGATCTATCGGGCAAGGTGTGTAACCATTTAAGTATATCTTGCTCACTCCTGCTGCATCCGCAGTGCGAAACATCGCTCCCACGTTCTCTGCACTTCGAATATCTGGCAGAATTAAAATTAGCTCTTTTTTATTTTTCTGATTGATTTTTATCATAAAATATGGTACTTTTGAGTATACCATATCTTTACTTTTATATGGATTTAGTTAAGTTATGCGCCCGTAGCTCAGTCGGTAGAGCAGCTCCCTTTTAAGGAGATGGTCGTAGGTTCGATTCCTACCGGGCGCACAGAAGAAAAAAGCCAGCAATTGCTGGCTTTTTTCATTATAATTTAAGATTTATTCACACCCCACGTTGCATTAGTACTGTATGCAGGTTATAATAGACGCAAGAAGTTTATTATAGTAACATATTCCAACGCTCCACCGAATGTGGATATATTTATATTGGGAAAAGTTTACTCATATCATTGTACTTTATTTATTACAGTTTTTGATAGAGGTGTAATAATGTTCTTTTTTAAGGCAAAAAGGCCTGACACATGTTTCTGATTATCAGAGATATATGCCAGGCCTTTTTTCTTTGCCAAATTTATTTTTATAAGACGCTTAGAATGTTTTCTTCAAGAGCGACAGCAAGATCACATTCACCACTGTGTGACCTATGATAATCCCGCACGAGCCTTGTCGCAATATTCTTTAACTCCTCTTCTTTAAAGTTTGAGCGCTCGCCGGAAAGTAGCGCCTTCTTCACTCTCCAGAAAAGCATTCCAGAAATTGCTTCTGCACTCTCCCCTCCTTCGATCTGCGAAAGATATGTAATCCATGTGCCAAGTCTGTCGCGCTTAAAAAATAAATCTGTGAGTATGAAAGGGTTAGCTTTTACAGGTTTTGGTGATGTATCCTTAAACTCTTTTATATCTTCCGCATAAACTTTATATTTTTTAATTACTGGTGCAAGTAAATTTCTTTCAAGAAAGATAAATATTGTTTTACTCTCTTTCATTTTAACTAAAATAGTATTGGTAAATATTTCATCTTTCTCATTTATAGCATCATCGAAAAGTATTGTATCCACTTCTCCAAAAAGTGAAACATGGTCTGCATAAGATACCACTAAGTCTTGATTGAGATCACGATTTGAAATAAAAGAAACTTGGCCTTTCGCCACAGTTCCTATAACACTATTCTTTTTAAGTCTATCATCACCGTAGTATATATAAATCATAACCAAGAACTAACTTTCTTTTTATAATCCAAATACTGTTCTCCATACTTAGCCTCGAGAAGCTTTTCTTCTTTTGGAATATATATTAACTTTGTCACTGTATAAGCTATGACGAGTAGTGCTATCATTAAAAATGATTGCATTATTATTGCAAATCCAAATGTGAGAAGTGCAAGCCCAATATGAGTAGGGTTGCGACTGTACTTATATGGGCCTAAGGCAAAATCTCGAATACCAAAATTTGGCATTTGCTGAGTCTTTTTACCTGAAGTTGATTGCGCCCAATAAATTATTACAGATCCAAGTACCATAAATAAAAAGCCTGTAGACCCAAACTCTTCTGCAATGGGTGGTAATTGTGTAAATTTTTCAAATAAGATACCAAAAATAACTGCAAAAAAGAACATCATATATGCATGTGAAAGTATATAATGCACAATAGTCTTTTTCTTTAGAATTTCTACCGCGTTTGAGCTTAATTCCATATAAATATAATTATAACTTTAAATTAAAATAAAGGCTACTTCAGATCCCCCCAAGTTTTGCCGACCCCTACTGAGACCTCAAGTGGGACAGATTCAATATTTAAGAGGAATTCAACTGGAATAGCATTCTTCATGGCGTTCTCTATTATCCCGCAACCTTCTTTTAAGCTATCTTTCTCGATCTCATACACAAGCTCGTCATGTACCTGAAGGACCATATGCACTTTATTTAGAAGGCCTTTCTCTTCTAATTCTCGGTGAGCCAATTTCATACCTATTTTAATAATATCGGCAGTGGCTGTACCCTGAATAGGCGCATTGATAGCCATACGCTCTGCCATCGCTTTAATAAATGGCACAGGGCTCTTAATCCCTGGGAAATAACGACGTCTCCCAAAGAGCGTCTCTGTGTAGCCATGGGCAAGTGCAAACTTTTTCACATTTTCAAGGTAGCCTGCGATTGTAGGAAATTGAGCGAAATAATTGTCATAAAATATTTGAGCGTCTTTCCTCTCCCCTCCCAAATTCTGGCGAAGTGCAGTAACTCCCATACCATAAAGAATTCCGAAGTTTATCACCTTCGCACGGCGACGCATTTCCGCAGTCACGTCCTCTTCGGAAACATGGAAAACTTTCGAAGCGACAGCCGCATGAATATCCTTCCCATCTTTGAAAACTTTTATGAAGTATTCATCCTGTGAGAGTAGTGCTGCGATGCGAAGCTCAATCTGAGAGTAGTCAAAAGAAACCAATACATGACCCTTGTCTGCTACGAATGCAAAACGGATATTTTTCCCGAGTTCTGATTTAGTCGGGATATTCTGAAGATTTGGATTTGCAGAAGAGAACCTCCCAGTACTTGCACCTGCTTGGATAAATTCTGCGTGAAGCCTTCCATCCTCTTTCACCTCTTTTGGAATTGTGTCTATATATGTAGAGAGCAATTTCTGAAGTTCACGATACTGGAAAATTTCTCCAATGATTGGGTGAAGGTCACGCATCTTCTCAAGCTCGCTCTCGCGAGTAGAGCGCGCACCACCTGCACTCTTCTTGAGGCCCTTCGCGGTAAGCCCCATCTCATCGAAAAGAACTTCACCAAGTTGCTTGGGTGAATTGATATTAAACTCCCTTCCTGCATGAGCCCAGATAGTCTTCTCAAGCTTCTCAAGCTCTATATGATAATCTTTTGATAGCTTATTTAAATATTCTACATCCACTTTTATTCCCCTGTCTTCCATATTTTTAATGATAGGAATTAGTGGTAACTCAATTTCATTTAATACATATTCCAAATTCGCCTTTTTAATATCGGCTAGAATTTGCTTCTCTATCTCGTCGAAGTTTGAGAGGTTCTTGTAGTGGAGCACATCGTCAGGTGTAGGATTTGAAATTTCAGAATTGAGAAGCCAAGATGCAATTTGCATTTTCTTCATACGGATAGGGTCATAAGTAGGAATTTCCTTTTCCGTTTTTTCACTGACTACATCCTTTACATCAGGAACAGCTAGTGGATCCAGTACTCTCTTAAACCTATCAATCAAGCTTTTGAATTCTAGCTCACGCATCAAGCTCTCTACTTTATTTACATCCACAGCTTCTCTCCAAACTTTTTCTGGTACTGTGAAATTTATTGGAGCGTCTCTCCTTATGGTCGCAAGAGTCTTCGAGAAGAGTGCTTCGTCTTCTCCATCTTTTAATAAATTAAAAATTCTTTCTGTAATTCCTAGAGATTTAAATTTAGCTTCTGCATCTTTCTTTTTTAATTCTTTATATAAATTCTCAATAGTTCCAAACTCCACTATTAGTGTAGTAGCAGTCTTCTCACCTATTCCTTTGATGCCGATGATATTGTCTGATGGGTCACCACGAAGGCCTTTGTAATCCGGCAAGAACTTAGGCTTGAATCCGAAGCGAGCAAGGACCGCTTCTTCATCGTATAGAATCGTATCTTGTATTCCCTTCTTGAGAGTATAGACTTGCACCTTCTTGTCGCAGACGAGCTGAAGAGTATCCATATCTCCAGAGGCAATAATGATATTTAAATTATTTTTACTTTCTTTACTTACAATCTCCACTATAGTTCCGAGCATATCATCTGCCTCAAATCCTCCTAGATCATAAATCGGAATTGATAGGGCTTCAAACATTTTTCTTGAGCCTATGAGCTGAGCAATGAGAGCTTCGTCCGTCTTCGCTCGGCCGGCCTTGTAGCCGTCATAAGCTTCATGACGAAAAGTCGGCTTCGGCAAGTCGTATGTGGCCACTATGTAGTCTGGCTTAAGCTCCCCGACTATCTTCATAAGCATCGTAGCTAGGCCGTACAGGGCCCCTGTAGGCTCACCCTTGGAGTTTGAGAACTCCGGCAGAGCGTGATAAGCGCGGTGAATAATCGCGTGCGAATCAAGCAAAACAAGGGTTTTCTTCGTATTTCTTTCAACTTTCTCTTTAGCCATATATCTATAGTATAGCATTTTAGGCAACAAAAATGGGTGTGTATGCATATTATGCAAACACACCCATGTCATTTAATTTTAATTTTTATTTAACCTTCTTAAGAAGATTCTCAATAAAAACTTTTATATCTTCAAGAAATAATTGAACGGCAGGAAATTTCATCCGATCTATCTTACTGTAAATAACTTCCATTTTAGACTTTGTCTCATCTAATAAATCTAGAGTATCTCGACCTTCTGGATAAATTGGGTCCATGTAATAATTTATTACTACCCCCGGATTGATACCTTCAGTAAAAATAACCTTAATCAAATCTTTAATCAATTTACCTAGATCAATGTCTTCTAAATCAATACCATTCTGATATGATTTAATATCTTGAGGTCCAGGCTTTCTTATTTTATCGGACCCAACAACCACGATAGGAAAAATAGGAACATCAGCTCTTTTAGAAATCAAAAAAGCTCCAGGTTTGAAAGGAAGAAAATTTTCATCTCGGGATCTTGATCCTTCAAAGAAAAGAATAAGGTTCGCTATCACCTGCCTAAAAAAGGAAATTGACTTATTAACTGCACCGGTACGTAAATCTACATTTTCACTTTCCCTATAGATTGGCATAGCAACTAGATCAAGAAACGGGCGAAATAGTTTCTTCTTCCATAGATTTCTTCCAGCCATGACCAACCAGTTTGAATAAGATCCAATGAGCGCGGCATTAATGTAATCATATGAACCTCGATGATTTAAGCCTGTGATTTTTCGTTTAGTTTTTTTGTAATTTTTAATATTTCCAAAACTAAAAATAAAAACGCCTATAGATAAAGTTGCGATACTAGCACCAAAAGCTACAATATAGGGTCCAAACCTATGTAACTTTTTATGTATCAAGCAGAATAAAGAAAGAACAAAACCAAAGATAAATACAGGTAAAAAAATTATACTAGATAATATAGTAAAAAATATTTTTATGGCTTTTGGTCTTTCTTCTTTAAGAAGAGCGGTTACTAGATTTATTATTACACCTTCTATTAGGATAACTAAGTAACCAAGTGTTATTTCAAAACCCGTAACCAAACTATCGTTCCATTTGTAAATAGCTACAAAACTAGAGACGATTAAGGTTAGAAAAATTAAGGGTATTACTAGAGACTTAAATGCCCTAGTAAACATATTATGTTTCATGATGATATTTAATTTTTTCTTTTTACCATACCACACAAAGCTTAATTTAGCTATAGAAAAACC
>CAZCFW010000011.1:0-19389 GCA_964498035.1 uncultured Candidatus Saccharibacteria bacterium | reverse complement strand
GTGACATAACCCTCGTGGGTCCTCGCCCAGAGAGACCAGAATTCGTAGAGGTGCTGGAGAAAGAAATCCCCTACTATTCTTTCCGCCACATTATAAAGCCTGGGTTCACCGGCTGGGCGCAGATCAAGTACCGCTACGCTAATACTACAGAGAGCTCAAGAGAGAAGTTTGAATACGATTTGTATTACATAAAGAATCGAAATATTTTTATTGATATCGGAATAATAATCCGCACAATCCAAATAATCTTTACGCATTAATTATGGAAAAAATTAAAAAATTTTTATTCCAAAATACAGAAAAAAAGCAGACTGTTATGAAAAATACATTCTGGCTCTTTACTAGTGAAGCAACTGGTAGGCTACTTAAAATGGGCTTAATAATCTATGCAGCCAGAGTGCTCGGCGTAAACGGCTGGGGTATATTTTCTTATTCTGTGTCTGTCGGAGCACTTCTTATGATTATGTCTGATTTTGGTATTGGAGATTTGATAATGAGAGAAGCTACTCAAAAAAAGGAAAATTACAAAACATTCATCTCAACTGCATTAGTATTAAAAATAATATTAGTTGTATTAAGCATACTCGTAGTTATATTTGTGGGTCCGATAATATCACACGTCCCTGAAGCCAGAGCAATATTCCCTATAGTTTCATTAATTCTTCTTTTTGATTCACTTAGAGAATTAGGTCTCGCTATCAATAGAGCATCTGAGAAGATGGAACGCGATATGATTGTGAAAACTATCACAAACACAGTTATATTTGGTCTTGGTGTATTACTCCTGAAAGCTCATAGTGATCCTAGCTCTATCGCCATAGCATATGCTGTAGGAAGCGCAGTGGGATTCTTCACAATTTCAATAATCATATGGAAGGATCTAAAAAAATTACTTTCAAAAATTGATACAAGTATGTTTTTGGTAGTTTTTAAAATCACTTGGCCCTTTGCCATAATCGCACTCATCGGAGTGATTATGGGTAACGTAGATATTTATATGCTAGGTGTATGGAAAGATTCTGGTGAGATTGGTTTATATTCTGCTGTGCAAAGAATTCAGCAATTCGTAATGATCATCCCATCCACAATGGCAGTCGCAGTATTCCCCCTTTTAGCAAAACTCGCAAATGTAGATAAAGCTCAATTCAGATCAGTACTCGAAAAAATTATTTCACTTATAATGATTGTCTGCATACCCATAACTGTAGGTGGAGTTCTACTCGCAAATAAGATCGTCCCATTTATATTCGGCCAGGATTATATGGGTGCTGTGCCGATACTTCAAGTGCTTATGCTCATGCTACTTGTTTCGGCACCATTAGTAATCCTTTCAAATGTCATTTTCGCTTACAACAAACAAAAGGAATTAGTAGTCGCATACTCATCTGGAATATTTGCCAATGTACTACTCAACCTTTTACTCGTCCCAAAATTCGGTGCTGTAGGATCTGCTGTAGCTACACTCATTTCAACTTCTATAATCGTCATTTATATTTGGAATAAAATTAAAAAAATAAATTATTTTGAAATTAAAAATAAATTATACAAATCCATAATCGCCACTATCGTTATGATATGTGTAATTTTATTATTACAAAAATTAGGAGTGAATCTAATAATCAATATCAGTATCTCGGCATTTACATATATGGTTTCCCTACTCATACTCAAAGAATCTACATTCCGTGAGATAAGAGCAGTTCTCGCAGAAAAAAAGTCCCTGTAGTAATTCCAGGGACTTTAAATTATTTTTTACTTTTTTTCTTTTTGATCAAAGCTTTTGCTTTTGCCTTAGATTCGTCTTTAGCTTCCTGGAGCAAAATCTCCTTGATTTCTGAAGTTGGCACTACCCCTTTAAATCTTGGAGAGAATAGAATTTCGCCACCTTTTTCTTTCATATAAGTAATTTCTTTTGCTTTTGTGTGTTTCCATTCTTTCGTCAAAGCATACACATCTACTTTGTGCTTCTTTAGAAGTTTTAGTGGGCTAAAATCTGGCGCTTTTACTACCTTATCTACAAAGTCAGAATGTTCTATAATGAACTTCTTTTGATACCAAGGAAGCACAGGCTGACGCTCTTTGTAAATCTTTATAAGTTCATTAGAGTTGAGTGCTACGATTAAGTAGCAATCTTTGTACAACTTTTTAATAAGCTCAAAGGATTTAATGTGACCCCAGTTAATAAGGTCATATGCGCCTTGTATTAAAACAACTTTCCTTTTTTTAGCTTTGATTTTAGCTTTGATTTTGGTTTTCATGATATTTCTTTTAATTTTTTTCACTATAACACAGTATCACATATAAACAAATATCTCCTATTTTTATTACTTGACTTTTTAGTATATTCGGTGTATAATTACCAAAAATAATTATAAAATAATGGCACAGAACTGGAACCCAACTGCACTGGAAATGATGCAGGCAATGATGGCAATTTATACATTGCCAGAGCAAACTACACCAGCAATCTTTATTCATGGCTCCCCCATTAGAAGTGATGAGTTAGATGAGATGCTGTGTAATGAGGTGATTAAAAATCACCGATTTGACCAAAAAATTGTACTCAATGGCTTAACCGCCAAACAGTGCAAGGAAAAACATATCGCCTACGGAGGATGGGAGATGTGGGGAGAAATGATGGAAGGTAAAGTGGATTCGGAAAATATTATCTTGATTCCACCATCCGGTCACACTGGAGCAGAATCCAGAAATTTGCTAGCATTAGCGAACGAAAAAAAATGGAGCAGTATCACAATTGCTTCATACCCGCACCACATCCTAAGATGCTTCCTTCAAATTATTGCTCTGATGCCTCAGGATAATGTTATAAAGGTTAATCCCTTAACCTTCAATAATATGTCATGGAATCAATCAATGGAAAAGCCAGTAATGATTGGTGGAACTGTTCTTGGAGCAGAAAAAGACATCGTAGGTGACTTTCAAATCCATATCCAAGGGGAATTTGAAAGAATCGTAGCTTACGGGCAAGAACCTCCACTAAAAGATGGCCTACCCACTTTTACCAGGAATGCTACATTTTCCGAACTCTTTAATTACTTGAAATTAGTATACTAATACGAATTTTAGGTAAAACTCAATGGCTCTACTTGATTTACATCAAGTAGAGCCATTTTTTATATTTGATTAAAAGCCTGTTTTATGTTACTTTTAAGAAATAGTAAAGAGTAATAATATTATGAAAAATTCTAAAAAAATAAGGGTTCCATATGGATTCTCTGTCCATGGAAAAGAGGAAATAAATGCTGTAGTAAAAGTGCTGAAAGACAACACCGCTCTAGGTGAAAAAACTAAAGAATTCGAGGAGAAAATAGCAAAACTATTTGATAAAAAATATGGAGTAATGGTGAACTCTGGTTCTTCTGCAAACTTGCTTGCATTTGAGATACTCGACTTACCTAAAGGTAGTGAAGTCATCACACCCATACTTACTTTTGCCACAACAGTAGCACCGATAATTCAAAAGGGTCTTGTACCAGTTTTCGTAGACGTTGATCCAAATACTTTCCTCATAAACTTAGATCAGTTGGAAAAATCAATTACGAAAAAGACTCGTGCTCTAATGATCCCATCTCTCATGGGCAACATACCAAACCTTGAGAGGCTTGAAAAAATTGCAAAAAAATATAACTTAATATTTATCGAGGATTCTTGTGATACTCTAGGAGGCAAATTCAAAGGCAACCCTACTGGTAAGTACTCTCATATAACTACTACAAGCTTTTATGGCTCTCATATTATAAATGGTGCCGGTGGTGGTGGAATGATTTGCGTAAATGATCCGGAGTGGGTCGACAGGCTCGTCGTACTACGTGGTTGGGGCAGGCAATCATCACTCTTCGGTGAGAAAGGAAATTCAGAATTAATAAAAAATCGTTTTGGAAATGAAATTTCAGGAATTCCTTACGACAACAAATTCATTTTTAGTGAAGTTGGATACAACTTACTCCCCCTCGAATTATCCTCAGCATTTGCATTAGTACAATTAAAAAGGTTCCCTAAATTTAAAAAGGCTAGGCAAGATAATTTCAACAATCTATATAAATTCTTTATGAAATACGATAAGTATTTCACACTATCTGAGCAGACAAAAGATACAGAAACGGTTTGGCTTGCATTCCCTCTTATAATAAAAGAAGATGCTCCTTTCGACAGACTTGAGCTCGTCACATTCCTAGAAGAGAATAATATTCAAACTCGTCCCGTATTCACTGGCAACATCTTAAAACAACCTGGTTACAAAAAGATCCCCCACCGCTTGGCTCAAAAGTCTTACCCAAATACAGAAAACATAATGAGAAATGCATTTGTCATCGCATCACACCACGGACTAAATTCAGTTCAAATAAAATATCTTAAAGAAAAGTTTGCAGAATTTTTATCAAAATATAATTAATTAAAATGAAAGTAATTATTCTAGCTGGTGGGTATGGCACAAGACTCGGCAATATCACAGAAGAAATACCAAAGCCAATGGTAAATATTGGTGATATGCCTATACTTTGGCATATCATGAAAATATACGCCGACCATGGATATAAAGATTTCATTATCGCGCTCGGCTACAAGAAAGAGGTTATAGAAAATTACTTCAAAGATAAAGATTTTGGTTGGAATGTCACACTAGTAGACACTGGTCTTGATACGCTCAAGGGTGGAAGACTTAAAAGAATCGAGAAGTATCTAGATGATGATGAAATGCACCTACTTACTTATGGCGATGGTGTATCAAATGTAGACATAGATGAATTAATAAAATATCACAAATCTCATGGTAAGATTCTCACTATTACTGGCGTTCATCCTCCAGCTCGTTTTGGTGAAATAATTGAAGAAAACGGCAAACTCATACACTTCCGTGAGAAACCTCAAACTTCAGCAGGGATAATTTCTGGTGGATTTTTTGTATTCAATAAAGAATTGATGGATCACCTTACAGCAGATGAAAAATGTGATTTAGAATATGGCGTATTTGAAAAGTTACTACAAAAAGGTGAAATAATGGTCTACAAGCATATGAACGATTGGGAATGCGTAGACACAGAGAGAGATTTAAAACACTTAAACAAACTTTGGGCAGAAGGTAAAGCTTTTTGGAAGAATACAAAATAGTGTATGGATAATCTATTTAATGGGATTTATAAAAATAAAAAGGTCCTTATAACCGGACACACCGGATTCAAAGGGTCTTGGCTTACTCTATGGCTTACCAAGCTCGGAGCAGAAGTTATCGGGTACTCGAAAGATATTCCCACAAACCCATCACATTTTGAATTACTCAAATTGCCAATTGTATCTATCTCTGGAGATATTTTAGATAAAGAAAAATTATTTGATGTAATAAATGAGCACAAGCCAGATATCATATTCCATTTAGCTGCGCAGTCATTGGTCCGCAAATCTTACATAGAACCTATAAATACTTTTGAGGTAAATATTTTAGGAACTTTAAATGTACTCGAATCTTGTAGAAAAGTAGGCACAATTAAGGCAATAGTAAATATCACAAGTGATAAATGTTATCACAATGATGAGAGCGGGCTAAGTTATAAAGAAGATGACAAGCTAGGAGGAGATGATCCTTACAGTGCATCGAAGGGTGCCGTAGAAATTGTGTCCCAATCATACGGAAAATCATTCTTCCCTAAGGAAGGCTACGGAGTATCTCACAATACACTACTTTCAAATGCACGAGCAGGCAATGTGATAGGTGGCGGCGACTGGGCTGAAGACAGATTAATCCCCGACATTATGCGAGCCGTAAAAGATGGTAAGGAAGTTACAATAAGAAACCCAAACTCCATCCGTCCATGGCAGCATGTGCTAGAGCCACTCCATGGGTACCTTAAGCTCGGCGAGAAACTCTTAAATAAAGAAATTGATTTCGCAGACAATTGGAATTTCGGACCAAGTGAAAATTCTCACATTAGTGTGGGTGAACTTACTAAATATATGAAAGTTGGTTGGGATAAAATTAATTTTAAAATTGAAGAAAATACAAACAACTACAATGAAGCAAAAACTTTAAAATTAGATTCTACTAAATCTCAAAAATATTTAGGATGCAAGAGCGTATGGAATACAGAAGAAACTATAAATAAAACTGTATCTTGGTATAAGACATATTATGAAGAAGACGTCGTCGTGAGCGAAGACGACTTAAACTCTTATATAAATAAAATATGAAAAACAATCCACACATAAGCATCTGCATACCTACATATGAAATGGGTGGTAAGGGTCCAGAATTCCTTAGGCAAAGTTTCGATATCCTAATCGCACAAACATTCACAGATTTCAATATTATTATCTCTGATAATGCAGAAGACGGTTCAATAAAAAAAGTTTGTGATGAATACATGGATAGGCTTTCCATTAATTATTATAAGCATGCTGGTGCTAAAGAAATGTGTGCGAATACAAACAATGCAATGAAGCACGCAGACGGATCAATAATCAAGATTCTCTTCATGGATGACTTTCTTTATAGCAATGATTCTTTGGAGATTATTTCCAATAATTTTGATTTGAAGGAAGACTCATGGCTTGCAAGTGCCTGCATTCATACAAAAAATGGTAAGGATTTTTATAAAGTTCACTACCCTACTTACCATAACTACATACAATATGGCAGGAATACGATAGGTACTCCATCTATTATCGCCATAAAGAATGAGAACATTATATTCTTGGATTCAAAATTTAAATTTACTCTTCAGGATTGTGACTACTACAAAAGACTTGGAGATAAATTTGGTAAGCCTAAAATCATAAAAGATATAACTGTGGTAATACGAATACATGCAAATTCGGTGACGAGCACTCAAGCAAATGCAAAAGCATATTTTGATGAATTATTTATTATGCTTAAAAATCAAAATAAACATTTATTTTCACATCCTGAGATACTTTGGTCGTATTTAAAAATATGGATCAAGAAAATATTTAAAAAATTATAATATGATTGAACTCAAAAATGTAACATTGATAGCTGTATCATCCATAAAGATTAGTGAGACGCTATACGCCCTCACCAAATCTATGGAAGGTATATCCTATGGTGAAGTAATTTTTATTTCACATGAAGAACCCAAAGAACTGCCGATTGGAGTTACTTTTAAAAAATGTGAAAAAATAACAAGCATAGATATGTATAGTCATTTTATGGCATACAAATTACACGAATATATAAATTCAGAATTTGCTCTCACAATACAATACGACGGATACGTACTTAGAAAAGATGAATGGAATAATGACTTTCTTAAATACGACTACATAGGGGCACCTTGGCCAAACAGAATGAAATTCTTCACAAAGGAAGGTGTGAGGGTGCGAGTAGGAAATGGTGGATTTTCTCTTCGAAGCAAAAGACTTCTCAGTATACTAAATGAACTCAATTTACCATTCACAGATGAAGGTACTGGCTATTACAATGAAGACGGAATCTTATGCATTTACTATAGAAAAGAACTCGAAGATAGTGGCATAAAATTTGCTCCAGTAAATGTGGCTGCAAAGTTCAGCCATGAGCTTGATTGCAAAGAATCCGTGCATAACTCATTTGGATTCCACGAAAGTAAGATTATGTTCCCCTACTGGTTGTGGCCAGTCAAAAGTTTATTAAAAAAATTAGGCATAGAAATATGATTACGACTGAAATTTACAAAGGGCAAGGCTTAGGGAATCAGCTTTGGTGTTATGTGACCACCCGTGTTATTGCAAAAGATAAAGGATATAAATTTGGGATTATGCATCCCGAGAAATTTAAATGTTTAGATTTCCTAGATCTAGATTTTGGTGAGGAAGTGCTAGGTGGTGAAGGACCAGAAGGTGGCCCCGCGAATATTCTTCCATTTGGAATCAAATACTATTACAATGAAAAGGAAATAAGGCACCCTAAAACTGGTGTGGACATACGCGAATACGACAAAGACTTAATAAATATTTTAGACAACACAAAGATAGATGGATACATGCAAGATGAACAGTATATCTTGCATCATAAAGATGAAATCAGAAAGTGGCTCAAAGTTAAACCAGAATTTAATTGCACAGAGTACGCAAGTAATGATATTTGTATTATAAATTTCCGTGGTGGAGAGTATATTGGAGTAAAAGAAGTTTTCCTTCCTCAGGAATATTGGGATTTTGCAACTCTAGAAATGAGAAAAATAAACCCAAACTTCAAATTTATAGTTATCACAGATGATACAGTAACAGCAAGAAAATTCTTTCCAAATTTTGAAGTAAATCATTTCAGCATTGGCAAAGATTATTCTATTATAAACAACGCTCATTATATAATACTTTCGAATTCAAGTTTCGCTTTCTTCCCTACCTGGCTAAATGAAAATATTAAAAAAGTTATAGCTCCAAAGTACTGGTCTTCATATAATATAAGTGATGGGTATTGGAGTATGGGGTACAATATTACTTCAGGCTGGACTTATGTAAACAGAGCTGGAGAATTTCAAACATATGAGGAATGTATCGTAGATAAGTTAAATTACACTAAAGGAGAGATAGATACTTTACCACCTTTATATGAGAAGCGAGTGCTCTGGTTATGGAAAAGAAATATGATTCGGAAATTTAAGAAACTTTTTAATTTAATTAAAAATTATTATGCTTAAACTATTTAAAAATTCATACCCAACTATCGGAGCATTTTACCAATGCTACAAGCAACCAAAGGCACTAATAAATACCTTGAGGCATTTTCGAAATATTTATCCTGAAAGTACATTAGTCCTAGTTTCAAACAATGGTGATGATGTGGGAAATGTGGCAAAATATTTCAATTGTAATTACACTCATAGTACTGAGTCCACAAGTGATTTCAGTGTGTATTGTAAAGATGAGGCAGCGGTTAAATTATATGTAAGCCGGATATACAAAGCTGCACAAATAATCAAAGAAGATTACATATTATTACTCGCAGATGATGTGCATGTATTTAAACCCATAACAAACCTAAATTATGACTTAAATGGTGGTGAAGGTTACTGGAGGGGTAGATTGAAACTTAAATTGAAAGATTTACTTAATTTTGGAGATAAAATTGTATATTCAAAATACGACAACCTACGTGCAGGTGGTGATGGTTTTATAATGAAGAAAGATTTTATTTTAAAACATTTTGGCAATATTGACTTACCGCTAAACGAACTAGCTCCTTTTATTAAAAGTAAGTACAACAATATGTTCCCTTCTGATGCATGCATAAACATGCTGACTATATACTATGGTGGTACCGTTGGTCCATATTTGGGTTGGTACGAAAGGACAAGGTTATGGTACTACTTAAGAAGATTACTAAATAGTATTGAAGTTTCCCACCAAGAAAAGATATACTACAATAAGCCTTTAACGAAGGAGGAAGAAGATATTTATAATGGAAATTATTAAAATGAATATTTATAAAAAGATTTACATAAGATTAAATAGTAAAAAGAATCACATATTATCTATATGGAAGACCTTTTTTTATAATCGTCTAAGTTTAAATACTACTGACAATAGTGAGGTAAGGAAAACTACGAAAGTATTCGACATATTCATATTCTTTAATGAGTTAGAGCTGTTGGAATTAAGACTTAATATACTAGATCCTTATGTAGATTATTTCGTACTTGTAGAGTCAAATAAAACCTTTACGGGCATAGATAAGCCACTATTCTTTGAAGAAAACAAAGACCGGTTTAAAAGGTGGGAAAATAAAATCATACACTATGTTATAAGTGATATGCCAAATAGCGATAATGATACTAATTGTGATCAAGAAATACTACATATGGCAAACCATAGCGACCAGGTTCCAAAAGGAGAAACTCAGTGGCTAAGGGAATTCTACCAAAAGGAAATGATGAGGAAGCCACTTATAGGTACTGCAAAAGATGATGACTTTTGCTTTATTTCAGATATTGATGAAATATGGAATCCAAAATCAATAGTAGACTATTCGAAAAATTATATTTACAAGTTTAAGCAAGATGTATACGCATATTACTTGAACAACAGATCAAATGAACCGTGGTATGGGACTTTCGCTACTAAATATAAAAACATAAAAAATAATTCTCTAACTAGCCTAGATTCAATATCAGAAACATCATATTTGTATATAAAAAATGGTGGTTGGCATTTTACAAATATGGGTGGAGTAGACAAAATAAAACAAAAACTTAAATCATATGGGCATCAGGAATTTAATAATACTGAAATTATGTCCCAAATTGAAAACCAGATTAAAGAAAATAAAGATTTTGTAGGAAGAAACTTTAAATTCTGGATAGATGAATCTCTATTGCCTGAATATTTACTTACAAACAAAGATAAATATAAAGATATGTTTAGAGGATAATTATATCTCCTTATATAATTTTACAATTTTATTTAGAGAAAACTTTTTTGGAATTCTTATATAAATACTATATAGCACATAACGCAAATATGCTCTTATTAATGCTATAAGATACTTTGGATATGACTTTTTATATTTATTTATATGGTTCAACAATTTCTTAAATACAAGAAGTCTATTTGTAGCACTTAAGCTTCCCTCTCTCATTCTATAAGCAAGCCCGTAAATTGGAAGGTTGTGTAGCTTACCGACAGTACCGAGCTTCATCCACAGATCATAATCTTCAAAATGCTTTACATCTTCTTCTTCACTATAACCGCCAAAATTCATCACTATATCCTTGCGAAACAATACACTAGAATGTGCGAAACAATTCTTACTAAGTATTTTACTGCGAATAACATTATCCTCCTCTGGAAGTAAATATCTAAAAAGTTCTTTGCCTTCTTCATTAACCATAACTACACCCGTGCCAACTAAAACATACGAAGAATTCTCATTTAAAAAAGTAACTTGTTTTTGTAATTTCAGAGGATCAGGCCAGCTATCATCGTCATCGAGGCGTGCGACATACTCGCCTTTCGCCTCCTTTAAACCCCTATTTAAAGTCTTCTGAATTCCAAGGTTTTGCTCGTTCTTAAGATACTTAATTCGAGGTTCATTTTGCATTAAATCAAGCACAATTTGAGCTGTATTATCACTAGAACCATCATCCACCACAATAAGCTCCCAATGCTTATAAGTCTGGTTTTGTATGCTTAAAATGGCATTTTTGAGCCATTTTGAGCCATTATATGTGGGCATTATGATTGTGACGAGTTTATCCATATTATATCCTTATCCAAGTTTCTGGAATTAAATCATTAGTATTTATTGAGCTATCACCAAACCACTTTTTTGGGCAGATTACCATCTTATCCGATCTAGGGGCAAGCCATGCTCCCCACCAAGAAAATGAACTATTTGCAATAATGAAATTCCTACATTTCGACATTAAATACATATGCCCAGAATCCTTATACCCAACGTATTCTTCTCCGACAAAAATTGTATCGAAATCAAATTTCAAATTATCTTTGCACCACTCTATATCATCAGAAAATACATAAATCTTTTCAATTTTTGTTTGCTCGGAAATTAAATCAATACCTTTTTTATAATAATCCAAATTCACTACTTCATGATTTTTATTACCCACATAATCCCCTCTTCTTACATGAATGCACACCGAATTTGTATTTGAAATTTCCCCAGCCAGAACTTCGATATTATTTGGAATATTTTTAAATGTAAAATCTTTAATTATCTGATCTTTATATTTATCAAAATATTTATAACTCTGAAAGTATCCTGAAAGATATGCATCACTACCTACATTTAAAATTTCAGGATTAAAATTATAACTCATTTCTTGACCCTTTACTCTAAACACTTTCCTAATCATTAGGAATAAATTTGTGAGAATCTTATTTTGAAAAGTTTTAAAAATAAATGGTGTATTACTATTTATATTATTTATTTCAATACCAAAAACATCAAGGTAATAATTCCTCTTTGTTATTTTCTTAATTTCAAGATCAAGATAGCTTGTGTCTAGTACAAGGTTGGTTTTATTTGAAATCGAAAGTGCTCTGCCGAGTGCATACTGAAACATCTGATTTCCTAGGCCTCCTTTTAATAAAACTTTTATCATGCTATTTATTCTTATTACTTCTATACCAATCGTAAGACATCTTAATTCCGTCACCGAGATTCACATTTGCCTTCCAGCCCAGACTCTCAAGCTTCGACACGTCGAGGAGTTTTCGCATTGTGCCATCGGGCTTAGTATTATCCCAAATAATATTACCTTCATAGCCAACTGTTTCTTTCACTAAGATTGCTAAATCTTTTATAGAAATTTCTATTCCTGTGCCAATATTTATAATTTCAGAACTATTGTAAGTATTCATTAGGAATACACATGCATCTGCCAAATTATCCACATACAGGAATTCACGCATCGGACTACCACTACCCCAGAGCACTACCTCACTCGCCCCACTCTCTTTTGCATCATCGAATTTCCTTATCATAGCTGGGAGCACATGTGAGCTCACAAGGTCGAAATTGTCATTCTCTCCATACAAATTCGTCGGCATTACGGATATGAAATTCGCACCATACTGCTTCGCGTAAGATTGGCACATCACGATACCTGCAATCTTTGCAAGTGCATAAGCTTTATTAGTAGATTCAAGACTACCTGTGAGCAAATATTCCTCTTTAATCGGCTGAGGGCAATCTTTCGGGTACACGCACGAACTACCGAGGAAGAGTAATTTCTTTACACCACTCTTATATGCACTATCGATGATGTTCGTTTCAATCATAAGATTATCTCTTATGAAGTCCGCTGGGTAAGTATTATTTGCAAGAATTCCACCCACCTTCGCAGCAGCGAGAAACACATACTCAGGCTTTTCAATATGGAAAAATTCTGTAACTTTATCTTGAGACCGTAAATCCAATTCATAAAAATTTCTAGTAATGATATTATCATATCCTTCCTTCTGTAGCTTACGCAAAATAGCCGAGCCTACTAAGCCGTTATGCCCTGCTATATAAATTTTTGCATTTTTATCCATCTATTTTATATACTCTGAACTCTTAATACCACGAGATTCGAATTCTTCCACCATCATTAATTTTACTAAATCTTTGAATTTTACATCTGTATCCCACTTGAGTATATTCTTGGCTTTTGAGGGATCACCTAGGAGTAGATCAACTTCACTTGGTCTATAGTATTTCTCATCAATCTCAATCAATGTCTGGCCTGAATTACTATCTATACCCTTCTCATTTAGGTTCGCACCTTCCCAATTCATATCGTATCCAATGAGTGATGAAGCATATTCGACGAACTCTCTCACTGAGTGAGTCTCCCCAGTAGCCACCACATAATCATCTGCTTTTTCTTCTTGGAGCATCATCCACATTGCACGCACATAATCCTTCGCATAGCCCCAATCCCTCTTTGCTTCCAAATTTCCTAAAAATATTTTATCTTTCTTGCCCAGTTTAATATCCACTAATCCTTCCACAATCTTTTTAGTTACGAAAGTTCTTCCCCTGCGTGGAGATTCGTGATTGAAGAGTATGCCATTACAAATGAAAAGATTATATGATTCGCGGTAATTCACACAAATATGATGTGAGAAAACTTTCGCACAACCATAAGGACTCTGCGGGTTAAATGGAGTTGTCTCTTTTTGAGGAGTCTCAAGTACCTTACCAAACATTTCACTTGATCCTGCTTGATAAAACTTAATTGGATAATTTTGCTCTTTTATCACATCAAGAATTCGGAGTGTACCTAGTGCATCCACATCTGCTGTGTATTCTGGTATGTCGAAGGATACACGCACGTGACTCTGCGCACCCAAGTTATAAATTTCATCGGGTTTTGATTTATTTATAATACTATTTATACTATTTGAATCAGACAAATCACCAAAGTGTAATATAAAATTTCTATTATCTATATGTGGATCTTGGTAAATATGTTCAAGTCTCTCAGTATTGAAGCTAGATGAACGGCGAATCATACCATGCACTTCATATCCCTTTTCCAAGAGAAATTCCGCCAAGTACGATCCGTCTTGTCCTGTGATACCTATGATGAGTGCGCGTTTTTTATTTTCCATATTTATATATTATTATATTTCTTAAGCTCTATTATTCCTTCTGAGAGTTCTATGCTTGGCTCCCAACCGAGGAGTTCCTTTGCTTTATGAATATCACCGGAAGCAGCCCGAGGCTCTACTCGTGGCGGTATATACACGACTTCTCCACCGACGAGTCTTGCAATTTCATTTATTGAAGATTGTTCATTTGTGGCAATATTTATTATTTCTCCCTTGCCGATATTCTCACCTTCCATTGCAAGTATATTTGCTTTTGCTATATCGAGTACATTCACGAAGCTTCTTGTCTGCTTTCCGTCACCTGTCACAGTAAGTGGCTTGCCATTTTTTAAGAGGTCCACGAAAAGTGCAACGACGGACGGATAAGCTCCGCTCACACTCTGACGCTTGCCATATACATTGAAATATCTAAGGCACACAGTTTCCAAGCCATAGATTCGTGAGTATAATTTCATATACACTTCTCCCATATATTTCTGCGCTCCATAAGGAGAAAGCGGAGCTGGCTCCATATTTTCTACTAAAGGCAAAGTGGCTTGATCTCCATAAACAGCACATGATGAAGCGAAAATAACTCTTTTAACTTTATTTATTCGAGAAGCTTCAAGCACATTCAAAAGTCCGTTTACATTTATATCATTCGTCTCCACAGGATTCTCCATCGAGTACTGGACCTGCAGTGATGCAGCTTCGTGGAATACATATGTAGCTCCAGCAAAAAGCAAAGAAAGCTTTGCCCCATCACGAATATCTACTGTGTGTAAGATGGCTTTTGGGTTTACGTTTTCAGGATTACCTGAAGACATATTATCCACAATATGCACCTCGTAGCCTAGGTCTACAAGAGCATCCACGATATGTGATCCTATGAACCCTGCTCCTCCTGTGATAATTACTTTTTTCATAAATTATTTATTATCTGTGCTAAAAATATCCAGCCCCGCTTCATCATACTGTAAAGCTGAATCGAGTAATGTTTTCACTGAATTATTAAGTGGATTCACTTTTGAAACTTCATTCATTTTATTTACATAAAACATACCTTTATCATAATAGTCATTTTTATTTTTCTCATCAGTAATCGCAATTTGAATTGAATAGAAGCCGACGATAGACATCATGGATTTCACATCCATATACTCTTGCCTTTTAATACCATTATCGAGGACCACATTCAATTCATTTATTTCTTTTTCCATCATTTTTTTCTTTTCAGTATCAAGTCCGGCAATTATAATTTTTCTTAATTTAAGATGGTATTTACTAAATGCATTACCCAAATCCACACTACTGCCTACATATGCATTATCCAATTTCTTAAAGAAATCTAAGCGCTCATTATAAGGAAGCACTGGGAACTTCGCAAGACCTTGTGCAATTTTAAATGGTTTCAAAATAACAAAAGTAAATAATACACAAGAAATAACAACAATTACTAGAGAAATAAAATTATTTGTAGTATTATCTTCTGTTTTTTTAACTTTCTTCGTTTTCTCGATATTTAATGTATCTACAGAATTATTTTTAAAATAAAAGTTTGAAATGAATGCTATTATCAATCCAATAACAAACCAGCTTACAATATTCCCAAAGATCATAAGTCCTTGGATAAGGAATGATACAACTCCAGCGAAAATACTTGCGAATAGGATTCCTTCTTTACCCCTATTTTTTATCGCTACAGCAACAAGACCCCAAAGTATAAATCCATATAAGGAGATAAGTAGTACGAAACCAATAATCCCCCCACTCACTAGCTCATCGAAATAAATATTGTGAGCTCTGTCCACCCAGAACTCTGGTGCATAACCAGGAGTAGTAATAATAGGATCAAACTTTTTGGCATATACATATTGATAAGAATCCCCTCCCCAACCTATTATTGGCTTTTCTTTAAATCCTTCTACGGCAATATCCCAGAAAACCAAGCGGTTCGGCCCAGCTTTCTCAGCCACAAGATTCCGGATTGGATTAATACCCATAATAGCTACAGATACAACTCCTATAGCCAATAGAGAAACAACAGACCCAATAAATATTTTCCTTATTTTCAATGACTCAATTTTTCTAAAAATTAGATACAGTATGAGGAATGAAATTCCAACTATAAGTGAGTACGAGCCAGTCTTTGCGAGACCAATAAATCCACGAGGCACCTCTTCAGCATGAATAATAAAACCAGTAAGCGTAGGGTCAAAGAATGAAGTAATACTACCTACTATACCAATTGTTCTTTGCAATTTTGTCTTACCGGAAAATGCCAAACCTAAACTAATGAAAAATATAAATGCTATGAAAATACCCGTCCAAGATGAATTGCCTATAAGGAAACCACTGTGCATATTAATATTTAAAATAGAAGAATAACGCACTCCCATTTCTGAGAGGAAACCCGCTAGTGTGAAAATGATTCCAGAAGATACAAAAACACAAAGAAGCTGATACCAATCTTCTATTTTTCGAAATATATCACTTACAATATAAGATAATATAAATAAATGTAATATAAATACGACTCCAGTGCCTTGATCCATACTACCCCAGAATGATAGTAGCGGGTTCACACCATTTAATCCGGAGATTAATAAAAGTAATGCATAAAGACCAAAGATTATAAATATTATATTCCTATTTAGACTAAGCCTTTCCTTTCTATATATTTTACCTATAATCCAGAGTGTACTGATGATGAGGGTAACAAGCTCTACAAAAAGTGATTTCGAGTAGACCATAGGATAGAAGCTCTTCTGTATAATCACAAATGGCAAAAGAAATATTGTGGCTAATATAAGTCTCTTTATGGCTAAATTCATACAGACCATTATACATCATAAAAGGCAAACAAAAAACCACCCTTTTGGGGTGGTTTTCTGCAATACCTTTTAAGGCGTATTAACCGGTTACCAAGCTAGAACAAATAATTAACTATCAAGTGTAGTCTTACCAGTCTTTAGAAGATCAGTTAGACTTGTAAATGATAGAGAGTTAGTTGAACGAGTTGCTTTTGTAGTATCTGCTGTACCGAATAGTACTGCAGAACCCTTCATACCAACTAGGATAGCTGATGAACCTGTAGCCTCTGAAACAACAGCTTCGATATCAACATACATTGAATCGCCTTCGTTTAGAGTGTAGTATTCTTCACCTGCACCACTGTTTGTAACTGTGTAAGTTCCAGAAGTAGTGAATGTGTATGAACTAACTGATGAACTTGCGTCTCCGCCATCAACAGCTAATGTTATAAATTCATTACTTGTAGCATCGTCACCGTTTAGGTAAACAGTACCACCTTGTGCTGTAACTTTAAGCTGCATTTTAGCTGTAGCTGAAGTTGGAGCTGAGTTACCGTTTGCGTTAGCAACGATAGACTTTGATACAACTGTAACTACTGGAGAGATTGAGTAGAAGTACTGAATGTTTCCAGATGCAACACCTGTCATTTCTGTACTGTCTGTCAATTGATCTCCTTGTGCGTTTTCAGCAATGATTGAAGCACGAGTAGTTGAAGTCAATTCTGCCTTCAAGTAATCACCTTCATCAAATAATGAAGTTTCAATGTCATTAACATCAGCCTTTACAGTGAAAGTATAAGTCTTTCCAGCTGTAAGAGTCTTGTTTAGGTCATTGAAAGTAATAGTTTCTGTAGTACCAGAGTTTGAAGTCATATTCTCAGAGTATTCTGTACCATCGATTGTGAAGTACACGATACCTGCAACTTCTTCAGCATTTGTAGCGTTTGTTGTGAACAAGAAAGGAACTTCATCAAGCCATACATTTGATGTACCTTCTACCTTCATTGTACCCTTTAATAGTGTAACTCCCTTTGTATCAGAAGTTGTATTAACAGTTACAAGACCAGCTTGAGGAGCATCAGAAGAGATGTTGATCTTAAGTTCTGTGTCAGCTGCAGTTGAGAAGTTTACGAATGAGATCGCAACTCCGTCACCAGCAGCAGCATAGTTAACGTTAGCCATATCTCCATCAGTGATTGAGTCTGTTGTTGTAACACCAGATCCATCGATGTAACGGATATTGTTGATAGCTACAGACCATGCATCAGAATCGATGTCGCCTGAATCAAGATTTGAAACAGCATCAACTGATACGTAGAACTTAGCTGTAGTGTCAGCCTTTATAACTGCACCAGAAAGCTGGATTGTCTTTGAGTAAACACCAGTTGATTCCTTTGTGAAATCAGCTGTTGAAGATGATCCGATCTTTGTTGAACCCATCCAAACATTTACGTTTGAAAGGTAATCAGTAAGACGATCTGAGTCAGCCGCATTGTTTCCAGATGCATCAAAAGTTAATTTGATTGAAGACATACCTACATCACCATCTTTTGATGTTGTAGCGTCGAATCCAAGAACTTGTACATCTTTCTGTCCAGCACCAACTTCTTCATTACTTAATGAAGAGATTTGAGCTAAATCAGATACTGTACCAAATGATCCTGAAAGTGAGCCATTGCCTGTAGATACACTACCTGCACATGACATACCAGTGATAGGACTAAATCCTGCTGCTGAAGTACAGCCAGCTGGGAATGTATTAGCATTTACACTAGCACATGATTGACCAGTTGTAGTACTGAATCCTGAAGCTGAAGTACATCCAGCTGGGAAGTTTCCAGATACTGAACCGTTAGCATTAGCTTTCGCCATTGATGCCTTTCCGAATACACCGTCAACTGTAAGACCGTTAGCAGCTTGCCATGTAGCAACCTTTGCCTTTGTAGCTGGACCGAAGTTTCCGTCAGCTATAGCACCTACTAGAGTCTGGAGAGTTTTAACGTATTCTCCTTTACTTCCTACTTTCAAAGTTGTTGAACCAAAATCCATAGCTGATGCTGTAAATGCTACTGCAAATAGAGCTACTACGAATGTTGATGCCAAAAACTTCAAAGTTGTTGAATTTTTTAACATAATTTTATAATTGTATACACGTTTAAATTAATTTCGACTAATCCGAGGGAACTACTAATAATAAATGAATAACCTCAGAAAAAAATTAATATGTGTGTATATATTTGTGCACAGTACTCAAAAGAATACTATGAACTTTTACTACTAAATAATTCTTCCTCACTTCTCTATCAAAGTTATGAAAATAAATTATTTAGATATCGTAAACTAAATGAATGTATTTGCTCTAAGATTTGCATCCGAGAGCAAAACATATCTGCCTTGTCGACAGGGCCGATACACATCTACTTTCCTCTATCGAAAAATAAATGCATGCGACCAATGAAAACATGCCATAACCTTTTTGGTATTAAAAGATAAATGGTATTCAATTTTCAATGATCGTGGTCTC
>CAZCFW010000010.1:0-19915 GCA_964498035.1 uncultured Candidatus Saccharibacteria bacterium | reverse complement strand
GCATGCCTTATCCACGCCGCCAGCGTTCATCCTGAGCTAGGATCAAACTCTACTTTAAAATAGAACGGAACAAAAGAAAAAATAGTTGTTCACGCTCACCTGATATCGATCAGGGTTGCTCATACTTATATTATCTGGACTTGCAGCCACACTACTCTGGATAAAGATGTAGTGGGCTCGTTCTCCCGGCCTATCGAGGCCGGTAAACATTTGCTTGATTTATGTTATCTTCTAATATGCAATTTTCAATGAAATTAAAACAGTCGGATAAACATCAGACTGTGGACCCATTATATACATATAAAAAAAGAAGTCAAGCGTTTCCAAAAGGCTTTAAAATAGGCCTAAATTAAGCTTGGATTTTACACATTGACATAAGTAAATTTTATGTATTATAATCAGGTCCAATCTAATTTTCTTTTTATTATGAATACTCTACAAATTGTACTGTACGTAATCGGGTGGCTATTAATTGGCTATTTAATCGGACTTCTAAAAATCAAAGGCTGGAAGTCACTGGTGATTAAACAAAAAGGTGGCAAACTAAAGAAATTTTGGCTGTACTTGCTTTGGCCAAGCCAAACTACTGCATCAATCTTATTTAGAGAAGAATATAAGGAATTTGAAAAAGATATCCTTACGATTCTTCCAATATCTTCTCGCGGAATCACACCATGGGACAACGAAATACAGGAAAGCATCTCTGTAGCTTTTCAAAATAATTCAAACCAGCGCCTTGGTGTTTATAAAGGGGGCCACTTTCATAGTAGTTGCTTAGGATACCAAGATTTTGATCAAGAATCTTTCTTGGATGGGAATTACTTCTCAATGATACTATTAGGACCTATAAACATAGTCTTGTGGGCTATAGGAATAGCTAGGTCAATAGTAATTTCTGCAATTGCACTGATAGCAGTAATTGTAAACGGTGCTATTCATTTGGGGACTCGAAAAATAGCAAAGCGAAGCTGATCAATTTTATTCTAAAACTCTAGCCACTAGCTAAAAGAAAAACACTTTTACTGGTGGCTTTTCTTTTTGTAAAACAATGTAGTAAACTTGCAAAAGAGTCCACTTTTTGATATAGTCTTCATATGACGATTATTGCTAAAATATTACCCTACATACAGATAATACTATCTTGTATATTAGCGGTAGCAATCCTACTACAGCAATCCGGCGCAGGTGTCGGAGGTGCTCTTGGTGGCGGAGACGGCTCATCTCTTTATCACACACGCCGTGGCTTCGAGAAGTTTCTCTTCTATACGACTATTGTCGTAGCCATTTTATTTGCTGCTTCAGCTATCATTGCAATATTCGTTAAATAACGTTTTCTTTTAGAAACAATTTAACAATAACTCTCTACTCTCTTTATATGAGGTAGACATATTATTCTCATAATTACATGAATAAAATAACTCAGTTCTTAAAATCATTTCGACTACGTTCAAAATCAAATTTAGAAAGTGGATACACAGCTCTTAAAAATGGTGAGCGCCAATTCGTCTTGGGTGCAACTATCGTAGCAATAGTCGCCACATTATCTATACTCTATGGAATCAACTCAAAGTATTTAGTGTCAGTACCGCTCGATGGTGGATCAATCACTGAAGGAATAGTTGGAATGCCTACACTTATTAACCCAGTCTTAGCAATATCTGAAGGAGATAAAAGTCTTACAAATTTAGTTTATTCAGGCCTTGTAAGAAAAGTAAAAAGTGGAGTGTTTATCCCCGACCTTGCAGAGTCATACACAGTATCTTCAGACAGTACTATATATACATTTGTAATTAAAGATAAAGCAGTATTCCAAAATGGCACAAAGGTTACAGCAGATGATATTTTATTCACAATAAATAAAATTAAGGATCCATTAATTAAAAGTCCAAGAAAAGTAGAATGGGAAGGTGTGACTGTGACTAAAGTCGACGACAGAACTGTGCGCTTCACTCTCAAGCAACCATATGCATCATTCATCGACAATCTTACAATTGGAATTCTTCCAGAAAATGTTTGGAAGAATGTAAGTGAAGCTGAGTTTGGACTCTCAACAATAAATACGAAGCCAGTCGGATCAGGACCATATATAGTAAAGAAGGTTACAAAGAATGCAGAAGGCGCACCAGAATCATATTCACTTGTAAGATTTACGAAATTCATACTAGGCACTCCACACATCAAAAATATCACAATCAAATCATTCGCAAATGAGAAAGATATGGTAAATGCTTTAGCCCAAGGAAATATTGATCAAGCAGGAGGCATAGACCCACAAAATGCAGTCACGCTAAGCGCAAATAAAGATATCGTCATGGAGAAATCAGCATTGCCTAGAATGTTTGGATTATTCTTTAACAAAAATCAAAATGCGGTACTAGGTGACCCAAATGTTATCAAAGCAATATCCATGATTATTAATCGCCAAGAAATAATCGACAATGTTCTGAAAGGTTATGGTTCCCCTATCTATAGCGCTATACCAAACGGAATACTTAGCGATGATTCGATTTCAAAAACAGATTTAGGCGTAGATAAAGATGCTGCACTAAATCAATTTGCTAAATCTGGATGGAAGATAGGCACAGATGGCACAATGCAGAAGTCTGCCACAAAAACAGTGAAGGATAAAAAAGGTAAAGTCACAACTGTTTCCACAGGACCAAGTACTAAGCTCACATTTTCTATCACCACTGGAGACACGCCTGAGCTCAAGCAAACCGCAGAAGATATCCAAAAGACTTTGGCAGAATACGGAATAATCGTCGAACTAAAAGTATACGAAACAGGTCCGCTTAACCAAATAATACGCAGTAGAAAGTATGAAGCATTATTCTTCGGACAAGTAATCAATCACGAATCAGATTTGTTTGCGTTCTGGCACTCTACTCAACGCACTGATCCAGGGCTCAACATCGCAATGTATTCAAATAGCAAAGCCGATTTACTTCTAGATAGTGCGCAGAAAATTTTAAATGAGGATGATCGTATGAATAAATATTCACAGCTAAAGAATATTTTAGACGCAGATATGCCAGCAATTTTCATTTACTCACCAGAATACATTTATGCACATAGTGATAATGTACATATAGTAGGCTCTATGGGTATCACCACAGCCCCAGATAGATTAAATGAGATTTATTCATGGTATGCGGATACTGATGAAATTTGGAAAATATTTGCAAAATAAAATTACTAATAATTATTAATAAAACAGAATTACAAAATGGAAGAAAATAAAAACACAGGTCAAGGCAGTAAATACCCGCATCAAGGACAGAGTAGCACTCGTAGGTTCACAAGACCTGTCGGCGCCCGCCCTAATGGAGGAGTACGCGTTGTCCGTAAAGATGAAGCAAGTAGAGGTGCCACTCGTCCGCACACAAACAGTGCACACTTAGCAAGAGCACCTCACACAAATCATGCGGGGGCTTCTAAGCCGGCTTTCGGATCTCACACTACTCACACTGGAAGATCTGCACATACAGGCACAAGATCAAGCTTCGCTCATGGTAGTCAGAAGCCTATGCGTCGTGCACCGTCACGCGCGCCATCATCGTCTGCACCTAGGAAGATGTCTTCACGCACAATGTCAAACGTACTACCACCTGAGAAAGGAGTAATACGCATAATTCCACTCGGTGGAGTAGAAGAAATTGGAAAGAATATGACAGCGATAGAAATCGGTGATGACATCATCGTGATAGACGCTGGTATGCAATTTAAAACAGATGACACACCAGGAATCGACTATATGATTCCAAACACAACATACCTTGAAGAAAGAAAGGATAAAATCCGTGGTATGTTCGTAACACACGGACACTTAGACCACATCGGTGGAATTCCAATAGTTATGAATCGTATTGGCAATCCCCCACTTTACTCTCGTAATCTTTCTATACTTCTTATGAAGAAGCGTCAGGAAGAGTTTTCACACTTACCACCGCTAAATACTATTCCAGTTGAAAAGGATGAAGTTGTAACTGTAGGAAACTTACGTATCCGCTTCTTTGGTGTCACACACACAGTGCCAGACTCAATGGGTATCATTATTGAAACTCCATATGGATCTATCGTCACTCCCGGGGACTACAAGCTCGATCAGATCGATGGCGTAGTCACAGACGAAGAAGAGAAAGAATATAAATTCTTTGATAAAGAAAATGTATTATTACTTCTCACAGACTCTACAAATATAGAGAACGAAGGATTCTCACTTCCTGAAGTGCGTGTGCACGAAGGTCTTGAGAAATTAATCCGTTCTGGCACAGGACGCATAATCATTGCCGCTTTCGCATCACACATTACTCGCCTAGTGAAGATTGTGCAGATTGCAGAATCACTCGGCAAGAAAGTAGTGCTTGATGGAAGAAGTTTGAAAACAAACATGGAAGTCTGCGAACAAGCAGGACTCTTCAAGCCAGAAAAAGGAACAATAATTCCAGTAGAAGATGCAGATAGTTACCCACCAAACAAAGTTATCGTACTTATGACTGGTGCTCAGGGTGAAGAATTCGCTTCGCTTAATCGTGCCGCAAATAAAACTCACAAGAAATTCACTATTCGCGAAGGAGACACTATCATCCTCTCAGCATCTATCGTGCCAGGAAATGAAGTTTCTGTAGGAAGATTGAAGGACAACCTAGCTCGTCATGGTGTACATATCATCAGTTACCGTACAAGTGAAGAAACAATTCACGCCACGGGTCACGGAAACCAAGAAGATGTGAAATGGCTCCACAGAAAAACTCATCCTAAATTCTTCATACCTATCCACGGATCACACTACATGCTCAAGCTTCACGCTGAGCTGGCGCAGCAGTGGGGCATCCCAAGAGAGAATATAATTGTGCCAGACAATGGATCAATCATTGAAATTACAGATGAAGGTACAAAGATTGCCCTACGCAAAGAAAAGGCTCCTTCAGCACCTATGATGGTGGATGGATTCTCTGTGGGCGATGAACAGGAAGTCGTGATACGCGACCGCCAAATGCTTGCACAAGACGGAATGTTCGTCATCATTGCTACAATAGATTCTCAAACTGGAAAGCTACGAAAATCACCAGACATTATTTCTCGTGGATTTATTTATCTGAAAGAGAACCAAGATTTACTTCATCAGACACGTCTTATAATTAAAAAGACTATTGAAGATGGAACTCGCGATATGCGTCCAGCAGACTTCGATAATATTAAACTCACACTAGGAGACAATATTTCCAAATTCCTATTCCAAAAAACAGCGAAGAGGCCACTCGTAATACCTGTACTCTTATCTGTATAATTAATTTATGTCAAATAAATTACATAGAATATACATTCTTTCCTTTCTTTTCTCCCTTCATCTCGCATTGTCTGCGTATGTGAATTCGACATTTCTTTCTAAAATAGTTGGCGAGCATTTTGTGGGTTTACTATACACAATTTCTGCACTTGTAACACTTATTTTACTTTCAAATACAAGGGTGATACTGAAGTACTTTGGTAACAAACGCTTGACTGTAATATTTTTATTAATAAATGTTTTAGGTTTATTTGGTTTAATTCAATCTACAAATGCAATTGTCGTAAGTCTTTCATTTATACTATTTATCGTCACAAACTATCTGTCATTATATTGTCTAGATATTTTTATTGAACATTTTGGTAATCCTGAAAGCATCGGTAAAACACGCGGAATTTACTTAACATTTCTAAATATTGGCTGGGTAATTTCACCGCTCATAACTTCGTATTTGATAGCAAACCAAGGTGGATACATCTCTGTATATATTCTTGCATTCTTTACTGTATGCATCATGATTATTGGACTACTATTTGGGGTTGGGACATTTGAAGATAAGTCTTATGAGAAAAAGCCATTCTTGGAAATGTATCGTTTTATACAGAAAAACAGACACATAAGAGCAATTGCGATTATAAACTTCTTACTTCAATTCTTCTTCTCTTGGATGGTAGTTTATACTCCTATATATCTATACGAGTATATTGGACTTGGTTGGGATAAATTAGGAATAATATTCACCATAATGCTACTTCCTTTCGTTCTACTGGGTATACCACTCGGAAAACTTATAGATAACTACCACTTTCATAAAAGAAAAATGTTAGTTTGGGGAACAATTATTATAAGTATCACAACCATAAGTATAAGTTTCATTAGTACAAATAGTATCGCACTTTGGGCTTTTGTATTATTTATGACAAGAGTAGGTGGAGCGATTATTGAAGTCGTTTCTGAAATATATTTCTTTACTCATGTGAGAGAAGAGGAATCCTCGATACTCTCAATCTTCCGAGATATGACTCCTCTCGCATATATTATTGCCCCGCTTATCGCTACATTGTTCCTTTCATTTTTCCCATTCAAATATTTATTCCTCACATTAGGAATTCTTATGCTGACATCACTTTATTATATTAAGCTCTTAAAACATACGAGCGAATTCTACGAAAACAATGGAACCAACACGAATAAATAAATATTTAGCAGAGCACAACTACTCTACAAGAAAAGGTGCAGATGAGCTCATAAAAGATGGCAAAGTTTTCATCAATGGGAGACTTGCCGTACTTGGTGACAAAGTAATTGATGGTGATGTGGTAGAGGTGGATCAGAAAGGTAAGCTTGAAAAGCTTGTGTACTATGCCTACAATAAGCCGATAAATGTAACCACAAATCCAGAGCCTGAAACTAAAGACATCCTTCAAGCCACAAGATTCCCTACAAGAGTATTCCCTATCGGTAGACTCGACAAGGACTCCACAGGGCTCATTATAATGACAAATGACGGCCGTATTACAGACAGACTCTTATCTCCTAAATACGTGCACGAGAAAGAGTACGTCATTCGTCTAGACAATCCCTTTAACGATGCATTTATAGAGGCTATGGGTGCTGGTGTGCGCTTTGATGGCTATGTGAGTAAGAAATGTAAAGTCTGGAGGAAGAACACCGACACCTTCCATATTATTCTTACAGAAGGTAAGAAAAGACAAATAAGAAGAATGTGTGAGGCACTCCACCAGAATGTGCGTTCCCTTTCTCGTATTCGTATTATGAATATCCAACTTGGCAAATTAAAGCAAGGCGAATTCAGAGAAATCAAAGGTCAAGAATTAAAAGACTTCTTAATGACACTCAAACTAATTTCATAAATTAAAAATGACTAGGCGAGATTTACTTTGCCTAGTCATTTTTAATTTTAGCTACTTGATCCACAGAACCATTCATTTGGTTATTGTAATCTGATTCACTCATTGATACATGCTCGCCATTAGGCTTTTTAATATAATACCAATATTCAGGTTGTCTTCCATCATCAAAATATCTCATATATTTCTTCTCTACAAACCCTAAACTATTCTCAGCTTTTTTAGGATATACCACTTGATCACGTACTGGTTCTGGTATTTTAGTATTTACTATTTTATCTTGAACTATTTTTTCACTAGAAATTTTCTCATTAACTTCAATATCTTTACTTTTATTAACCAATTTGACTTCGTCTTTTGTAGGCCAATTTGCTACAGTAGTTTTCGTACTATGATTGCTATTATCTTCGTACATGTACACCTTAACTACATCTTCAGCATATATAGTGCCTGCCTTTCCAGTAAACATAACAAAAGAATCGGGGGTTATTTCTTTATTAAACAATTGCCTAGGTGCATCAAAATTTAAAACATCATTATCTTGGTCTCTCTGGAAATATCTTATACCATCAATATTAATATAGAATTCAGAAGGATTTACTGTTCCAGTATAAAACTCTCCATTTTTTATATATGACACCTCACCATTTTTATTCAAATTATCAAATGATGTTCTAGCGATTTCATTAAAATTATGCACTCCTACAGCAGAAGTAGATTTGCCTGGAGCAGATGCTTCCATAATATAATTTGGATTATTTTTATAATAATCAAAAACTTCTTTACTTCTTTCGTGTAGAGCATGTATCTCTTTAGTAAAATTGTCTTCTATTGGGTTTACAGATTTCTCTATTGAAATACTATCAGAACTATTTTTTGGATTCACACTCTCATGCGCAGAAGAAGAAGTCGCTGCTGTTGCGATAAGTGCACCAGTTGCAATTTTCTTCCCAAAATTTTTGAAACTAAATTCAAATCCCATATGTTATATCCAATGCAGTAGGTATGCGATAAATAGAATAAACCCAAGAAGTCCGATAAGCGGCTGCATACGCCATAAGATACCATCTATCACGACAAATAATATAACCTTTATTAAACCTAATGCTAGTAGAGATACCCAGATTGTTTGAAGTAATGTTTGTAATGTAGTCATACTATAATTATACATTAATTAATTTATAAATACAGTACTTATAATCAAATACAGGGTGTTACACAATCAACAATACTTATTGATTATCTGGGGATTTACCCAATTTTAGACTAACAGTTTTCTCTACACCCTTAGATAATATCTTCAACTTTATAGTATTACCAACCTTCTTCTCTCTTATTAAATTAGCGAAATTCTGATCCTCATTTATTTTTTTGCCGTCAATTTCAAGGATAATATCATTCTCCACAATACCAGCCAAATCGGCGGGACTACCTGGAATTACAGCCAATTCATCAGGATTTTTCCCTTTTGCGACGATAACTCCATAATCTACTGACAAATTATAATTTTGCTTTACTTCGTCATTAATTAAAACATATCTTACGCCAACAAATGGTCGCACAATCTTACCAGTCTTCCTTACTTGATCTATTACTCCCTTCACACTATTTATAGGTAATGCGAAACCAATATTTTCTGCTCCTTTAGCGACAGCCACATTTACTCCGACAACCTTTCCAGCAAGATTAAGTAGTGGGCCACCAGAGTTCCCAGGATTAATCGCTGCGTCTGTCTGAATAACTTTATCGAGAGACTCTACCATACCTTTACCATCTCCTGCTGTAACCTTCCTAGAAAGCCCTGAAATGATTCCAGTAGAGATTGAATTCTTAAATTCTGCAAGTGCATTTCCTATGGCTATTACACTTTGACCCAACTGAAGTGTACTCGAGTCGGCAAGCTCTAGGAATGGTAAATTTTTAGCATCTACTTTAAGTATAGCTACATCAAGCACTTGATCCCGAGCTAATACTTTTGCTGTATATTTCTTACCACTATTTAGCGTGATGGAGTACTCATAATCGGTATTTGAAACCACATGCTTATTTGTCACTATGTATCCATCTTGAGAAACAAGGAATCCAGATCCACCACCTACTACCTTCTTCTCTGTACCTGTCTGAGTATAAACTGGTTGATTAAAAATAATACTTGGAAGTTTATTACCGAATAAATCAGTACTCGTTTCTTGCTGGCCTGATTTATATGTAATTTCGTATTTTGGTACTTCTTTATATATAGTAATAGCCACGACTGCAGGGTTTGCCTTCTCTACTGCTGAAATAATCGTATCTGGAGGAATAATTTTTTCTTCATCTTCGGTAATCTCAGGAATAATAACTGGAGCATTTTGAGAATTATTTATAAATAATTGAGGATTATTTTTAATATAATTATTTGCCAATACTGAAAAAATTTCTGCTCTATTATAAAAGAGAATACCGCCAATGATCACAAAAAAAATTAATACTGTAGACGCACAAATAAATACAATCTGCAAAAACCATTTTGGAATTCTAAGATTATATTTGAATTTTAAACGGTGCATTTTCATACTATTTATTTACCAAAAATTTATTTTAAAATCAATCGTACCTTTTCCACATCTTTAGCTATTTGATCAGCAAGATCACCTAATTCAAGAAATCTCTTAATATCACGAAGTCTTTGTACTATATCTACCTCAATTGTGGCTCCATCAGTATTTGGCATAGTCTCATCTGTCACATCAAGTAAGTGAACTTCAAGCGATGGTTTAGATATGTTGAAAGTAGGTATCTCTCCATAGTGTAGTGCACCCTTAAATGGCTTATCATTTATAATAACCCATGCAGCATATATACCTTCATCAAATATAAAATCCTCTGGAACTGTGAGGTTCATCGTAGGAAAACCCATATCTTTACCGCGGCCTAGGCCGCCAATGTGTTTACTTTGAAATACCATAATTCTGTAATTTTACTACACGATATATACTAAAGACAAGTAAGAAGGTTGCAATCCATTGTGAGATTTGTAGTGTATTGTGATACAAAACCGTGTCTATAAATATTGCTATAAATGGAAATGTGAGCTCAAGGATTGTGGAAATGTGAACTGGTGTATCTCGGAGTCCTCTGTAATAAATCATCAGAGCCACCATACCTGTGGAAACTGCAATAAGTGTGAACCATCCTATTTGAGGGATTGTCACACTAGAAAGTGATGAAGTGTATCCAAGCGTGAGTATAAGAATAATCGAGCATACTAATGTAAATACAAAGCGATAGAAAGTACTAACAGTAGAATTTACTTTACCAAGAAGCATCTTCGAAAATGTAGTAGAACTTCCCCAAGCGAAAGCTGCCCCAAGTGCATAGAGTGCGGCAATGATCGTACTCTCACCTGTTGCAATATTTACAACTCCACCTGGGAATGTCACAAAGTATGCAGATATAAGTGCGAGCACCGCCCAAGGTAAATATGCTTTTGAAATCTTTTCTTTCAGAAAAATACGAGCTGTTCCAATAGCAAAAAGTGGCTGGAGCTTCTGAAGTAGGAATACTACAGAGAATGAAATGAAATTCACTTTAAGGAGAGCCGTGGTAAACCAAAGAGTACCGAGTAGTCCTGAGAGTATCGCAATCACAGCGAGCAGGATCCATTCACGCTTGCCAATTTTTTCTTTAAGTACTAGCTTCCATGCAAATGGTATTAGTATAATCAAACCAATTAAATGTTCGAAAAAGATAATAGTAATTGGGGGCAAGGAGTATAAATTCCTTCTTATTACACCATCGAGCGCCCAGAGCGTTGCAGCAATAATAATCAGTATTGGACCAGTAAATTTCATTTTTTTCATATAGAGGCAATTATACTAGTTTTATGTTAAGTAAACAATCATAAATTATTCAGGAATCTTCACTAGCCCATTCGCACGGGCGCGCAAGAAGAGGAAGTATTTAACTATCTCATTTATTATAAGGTACAAAACACCTGTGCCTAGAATATAACCAATAGTACTAAATGGTAGTGGTACGAAGTGGAATATCTTATTTACATAAGGAATAAAAGGTAAAACTATGGCCAAACACGCACATACGCAAAGAGTAAGTGCGAGTGGTAATTTCATTTTAGGAGCTTTGAATATGGAAAGCGTGCTTCGGAGTGACAATACCAATACGAGCTCAGCTATAACAGAAAGTACAAACCAACCTGTCTGTACTGTCGATACTTCTGAATTTTGAAAAATCATAAAGTATGTAAGGTCATAAATAGTGCTTATAAATGCAAACAAAGCTATTATTTTGATCATCTTCCGAGGGTTCTGATGAAGAGGATGCGCCAGTACAGATGGAGTGAGTGCATCGCTCATAAGAAGCATTAGAGGCACATCAGTCAGTAAATTATTTAATAGAATTTGAATTGGGAGCATTGGAATATCTTTCCACCAAAGTGAAATAATCGTGAGCGAAAAAAGCGTACCTATGTTACCAGTCAAAGTACATAGCAGGTAAGTTATTATATGTTCAAAAACTCTTCTACTCTGCTTAATAGCCACAGAAATTGGATTCAAACTTTTCTCAAGTAAAATAATGTCTGCGGATTGACGTGCCACGTCCGATGCATTAGACACCACAATACCTACATCTGCCCGGCGAAGTGCTAGTGCATCGTTGATTCCCTCTCCTAGGAAACCAACTGTTCCTTCGGCAAGGTGGCGATCAATGAGTGCCAATTTATCATCAGGATGGCAACGTGCATACAAGCGGTCACGATGAATATCTTCATCTGTTAGAGTATTTGCCTTTTGAATATCTAAATCACAAACTTCATTGTCAGAAAATTTCGGATCAAGCTTACGAGCCACATACTCTGCTACAAGAGCAGAATCCCCCGTCAGAATTTTCACCTTAATTCCAAGCTCTTCGGTATTTTTATATGATTCTGCAGCATCAGACTTAAGTGGATCTTCAAACACAAGCATACCTGAAAAGTTATATACAATATTATTTATATTCTTATTTGCTACAGCAATAATGCGAAGACCTTGCGATTCATATGAAGAATATAACTCTTCATATTTTTCTTTTCCTATATTACAAGCTTCACAAACTTTTGCGTACTGCCCACGAATTACTTCTGTACCATCTCGCCATTTGAAATATGAATAGCCAAGCATTGAATTAAAAGGAATAACTTCAACTTCTTCTAGTTCTACTACAGTGGATTTATAATACGCACTTATAGCTTGATCAAAAGCATTTTCCATCGGCGTATGCTCATATGAACTCTGAGAAATTCTCTTAGTTAATCCTTCTGCCCCATTTACATCTTCCACTTTTACTAAACGGATAGAATTCTCAGTAAGAGTTCCGGTCTTGTCTGTAAGTAAAAAATCCATTGAACCGAGTTCTTGTAATGATGCAAGATGCTTTACGATTACTCTTTCTTTTGCGAGCATAAGAGATTCACGTGTGAGCATTATCGTCACAATGATAGCTAGAGATTCCGGCACTACTCCTACGAGCATTGATATACCGTATAGCACAAATGTAGAAAAAGTAATTTTATGCAATATAAGAACGCTGAATATGAAGGTGAGTAAGATACAGAAAAGTGTCATTACAAACACACCTTTATTTATATTCGTTAAAAAGACATTAAAACTATTACTCTTTCTGATATCCTTTAATTTATCTCCATATTTACTGAGTGAATTTTCTGCTCCAACTTTATATACTTGAGCTTTCGCAGTGCCGGAAGCTACGCTCGTACCGGCATAACGGATATCATTTACCTTTCCCTCTACTGGTGCTGATTCCCCTGTAAGTACCGATTCATCAATATATATATTATCTACTTCTCGCAAATACACATCTACAGAAATCACATCACCAGGGCCTAAGAGTAAAATGTCACCTTCTACTAATTCAATACTTTGAATTTCCGAAAGTTGCCCGTTTCGAATTACCGATACTTTATGCGTTACAAGTGTCTCGAGTGCATCTGTAGCAAGCAGGGCTCTGAAATCTTGAACTGTACCCAAGCATAAATTGAGTAGATTTATCACTATAAATATCCACCCATCAGCAATACTTCCAAGCCCGAAAGATAAAAGAGCTGATGCTAAAAGTAACACGAAGAATATAGATTTCATCTGTGAGTACATTACAGAACAGAAAAGTGAGAATTTTGAATTCTTCTTCTTTGTATTATTTGGAGGAAGAATAGCAACTTCCTCTTTACTTAGACCAGTGTGAATGTCGGTCAATACAATATTTTCATTTTTATTGTTAGATTCCATAGACATTCGTTTTGATTACTTTTTTAATATGAAATCCCATTGTGAGTATCCTACCTATCATAACTCCAACTACTGTCGAAAATACAAATCCTCTTAGGTGCGGCGCTTCCACATAATGTGAAAATATTTGCTCACGATATATAGCAAATAAAATGTAAAAAAGTAGTGCTCCGATACCTATGACATCAAGACGGCCCATCACCTTTTTATCTGTCGGATGCCAATAGATTTTAAACATTCTTCCAAGGACTAAGCCTACTGCTGCACCGATCAAAATACCCGCAACTATATTTATCAGAGTAACTTCACCGGTAAAAAGTTCATACCCAAGTACACATAAAATTATGAATATAATTACAAAAAACATCCGTATTCTTCGGCGGAGTTTCTTATCCATATGTTTAACTGCTAAATCCATTTCTTTCTTTTCAAAAAGACTCATAGGGTAATTATAACATGAGCATATAAAAAAGAGCCATTTCTGGCTCTTTTTTATTACTGTATTAACCTATGATTGTAAGTGCGATTCCCTTCTTGTCGCCACGGCCAGTACGGCCGATGCGGTGCACGTAGTCATCGTATGTGGCAGGCACATCGAAGTTGATCACGTGAGACACATTTGGGATATCAAGTCCGCGAGCAGCCACATCAGTCGCTACCAAAATTTGCACATGATTGTCTTTAAATAAGCGGAGTGCATTTTGGCGTTGTGAGTGACGTTTGTCGCCGTGAATTGATTCTGATTTGAAACCACGTTGAGTGAGTACGTTTGAAAGTTTCTCCACACCGTGCTTTGTCTTACCGAAAATTAAAACCTTTTTAAGTTCTGGCTGATTAAGAAGCTCATGAAGTACATCAAGCTTATCTTCACCACGAGCAAGACGGATCACATCTTGTTCCACATTCTTCGCAGTGTCGCGTGTCTTTACAGAAATACGAACTGGATTATTTAGGAAGTCATTGATTAATTTCTCAATGTCTGGAGATAGTGTAGCTGAGAAGAATAATGTGTGGCGATCCTTTGGCATACCATCCATAATGAAACGCATATCAGCGATGAATCCCATGTCTAGCATTTGGTCAGCTTCATCGAGCACGATAGATTGGAAATCATTTAAACGAATCATTTTGCGAGCAATAAGATCTTTCAATCTTCCTGGTGTACCAATCACGAAACTATTTTTGTATTTAAGTTGTGAAATTTGTTTTCCGATTGGTGCACCACCGACGCAACATACTGAAAAGATTTTTAGGCCTTTTGTAAGTGAACGAAGTTCGTCATCGATTTGTATTGCAAGCTCACGTGTGGGAACCACGACGATAACTTGCTCTTTCTGATCTGTAAGAACTTTGTGAATAAGAGGAATAAGGAATGCTGCAGTTTTACCAGTACCAGTGTTGGCAATTCCTACGATATCCTTTCCTTCAAGAACTTTTGGAATTGCTCCGTCTTGAATAGGAGTTGGAGTCACGTAACCTTTTACAGCAATTGCTTCCTTTAGGCGAGCATCCACTTCGAAATCAGAGAATTGATGTTTTGGTTTGAAAACTTCCTCGATCTCAACTGTTGTAACTTTGTTGATGAATCTTGAAGCGTCGATTCTTTCACTTCGGCCTTTTCCGCGACCGCCTCCTCCATTACCACCGCGTGAGAATCCTCCACTTCTACCGCCACCAGAATTTCCTCCACGAGAGAATCCTGCACCGCGGCCATTTGAACTTCCACTTCTAAATACTCCGCCGTTTGATGGACGAGATGAGTGTGATGAATGTGAAGATGAGCCACCAGATGATGGACGTGAACTTGTGTGAGCAGGTGCTCCACTTGTATTGCCACGTGAGCTAAATGAAGGCTTACGAGCTCCTGAGCCTGTAAAACGGCCTGCTGCTCCTGGTGAGCGACGTGCAGGACCAGATGAGAAGCTAGATGAACCAGAACGGTATGAACTACCAGCTGATGGTCGTGAGCTTCCTTGTAATGAACTAGAACTTCCAGGACCACGGAAAGAGCGACCAGATGATGGTCTTGAACTATGAGAACCGTGTGATGATGACGCAGAGCGTCCACCACTATTTGTGCTTTTATTTTGCATATAGCTTAAATTAAGAGTATTTCTACTCCTATAACTCGCAACCGTTAAATAATGTTTGTTGCAACTGCGAGTTTTAATTTAAGACTTGTTAGACTTAGCTGCACAGCAATGTGTGCGAAAACCCATAGATTTAGTTATGTTCCTATCCTAGCACATCTAAATATCTTTGTCAAATTATATTGTAGGGCAAAGACGATCCTTGCAGTAATAAAAAAGACTACCTTATAGGGTAGTCTTTAATAAAATACTAACTAATTCAATAGCTCAATAAGTTTAGTTCGGATTTCTTGATTTTTACTAGAAAAGTCAATTTTGTTAATTGCCATATCAGCGCCATTTTTTAAGCCTGTGTCGTTATGCTTAAGAGAAATAGAGCACATGACAATTTTAGCTTTTGGATTTGTTCGCTTAATTGTTGGAATCAATTCATATCCAAAACCAGGTTCTAATGATCCATCTAAAATGAAAAGATCGAACGAATTTGTTAATTCCTGCAATTGTTTTTCAGCATCTTTAAGTGTAAAGAACTGCTTCACTTCAAGATTTTGATTTGTAAAAACAATTTCAGTTAGAACTCTTTTTATCTCTTTTTGGAAAATAGGAACATCCTCAAGGACAAATACGTTTATTTGGTTATTCGCCATAATAATAGGGGTTTAAATTTTAACCCATAATAACATTTTTAAAATATATGTCAATGTTATTTCTCTAAATCAAGTGTTTCGTCGATTCTTATTTGAGCTAGGAATTCGGGCACTTGGTAAATGACAAACTGTGGAAAAATCCGTGATACACATTTCCGCATATGCTAAAATATGTATCACATGGAAAAGAGGAAAAATATATCGTACAAAGAGCAACTGAAGGAATTTCTTGATTCAGGGACAACAAACGCAAAAGTTACAAAAGTGGTATTGTGTACTTTGGCAGTAGCTTCCCTGCCAGCTATTGTAGTCGCTGGAGCTGCTATGGGTAACGCTGTTCAGATATTTACAATGTTTGATAAAAATAAATATAAGAAAAGACAGATTAATACAACACTTACAAATTTGAGAAGAAGGAAACTGGTGGAATATATTTCAGATAAAAACGGAGTGACGACAGTGCGAATTACTCACAGAGGTGAAAGCACTTTAAAACGTTTTGCCATAGATGTGTTAAGAGTACCAGGGCAGAAAAAATGGGATGGGAAATGGCGAATGGTGATGTTTGATTTGCCGGTGCGTTTCTCTAAAGCAAGAAATACACTACGTTTCAAATTAAAACAATTGGGCTTCGTACAATTCCAGAAAAGCGTGTGGCTTTATCCATACCCTTGCGAGGATGAAATACTTTTCGTCGCAGATCATTATAAAGTAGGAAAATATATCGAATTTCTAGAAGTCTCATCACTGAGCAACGATTTAGGTTTTAGAAAGAAATTTAACCTTATATAGTTGATACACATTTCCGCATATGCGGAAATGTGTATCAACTAGTCATACTCCCCCGATCTTTGTCGAATATTACTCAGGAAAAATAAAAGACCACTCATTTTATAGAGTGGAATTTTAAGAGAAAAATTTTCCTTTAGTACTTTGCGGGCCTGAAATCAAACATGGAGCCATTAATTGGTGGAATATTATATTCATTTGAAAAATATATTGGTCCAACATGAAGTGACTCTAAATACCGTAGAACATAATCGATGATAATTTCGCGATCATCGATAAATAATTTTTGAAACATTTCTAAAAATGTCTCGCTATTCTGATTCCTTGGTAGTTTGAATCCATCTGTCATAAAGATAAAGTCCTTGTTACCCATTGAAGCTTCACCAACTTGAGTCCTATTTAATTTAACGAAGCAATGTAATAAATTCAGGAATTCATCAAAAGATACAGTAGATTCTTCATACAGACTATCATAGCTGTATTTGATGCTGTTGTGTGGAATTTCTTCATTTTTCATGATTAGCTAAAAGATTAATTTAGCTTATATATTACACTCAAACATATTTATGTCAACAGAGACTATTTTTCTAGGTCTAGAGTTTCGTCGATACGTATTTGAGCTAGGAATTCGGGCACGTGGGAGACGATGATCATGGCGCCTTGGTACTGGTCGAGGGCTTTCGCGATAACGGGAAGATGGCGGAAGTTTATGTGGTTCGTCGGCTCATCGAGGATTAGTAATCCCGGGCGTTCAAGTACGAGGCGGGCGAAGGCTACGAGCCCTTTCTGCCCTTCAGATAAACTACCGATTTTCGTTTGGATGATGTCACCAGTAAGGAGGAAGCTCGCTGCCACTTGGCGCATGAATTGTTCATCAAGCTTGTAGCCAGAAACTTCCATTCCTTCTGCAAGAGATTTGTACACAGTATCTTCGAAGTTGAGCGTCGAGAAATCTTGGCGGTAGTAGCCAATGCGTGTGCCTTCTTTCACCACCATTCCCTCTTCCTCACTTGTAGCGAGCTTTTCTAGAAGTGTACTCTTTCCAATTCCATTTGGACCCTTAAGTAGTAGGTGCTGATTTTTCTTCAATTTAATATTAACTTTCTTTTTCGCTAGTTTGTGATTTTTGAGAAGTGAGACTGCTGTGAGTGTGAGTAAATCACCTTGAAGTTCTGGCTGAGCTGGGATAGTAAAAGCTTTGATTGTTTTATCTTCCCTGCGGACATCCACTTTCTCTTCTTCCATATCTTCTGCGAGTTCACGCATGCGCTTCGCCACCAAACGGAGGCGACCTCCTTTGTGTGCGAATTCATTGGCTTTATCTTTCTTGGCTTGGATGTTTTTCTCAAGCTGAGCGTTTTTCATTTGCTCTTTCTCCACACGAGCACTAATTTCTTTCACCACATTGAAATAGTTACCCACATACTGCTCCACCTTGCGAGTATAAATGTCGAGGTAAAGCACGCCTTCAGTGAAAGCGTTTAAGAATTCTGCATCGTGAGAAATAACCACCACCGTCTTCTGGTAATTCTTTAGGAACTTCGTAAGGTGGTCTATACCTGCGTGATCTAAGTTGTTCGTTGGCTCATCGAGGAGCAAGATATCTGGATTCTGAATTATCGCAGAGGCAAGAAGCAAGCGTGCTTGCTGGCCACCAGAGAAACTTTTCATTATTCTGTCGTGCACCTTCTCATGGCCTTTAAGATTCACCACTTCAAGTACTTCATCAATCTTCACATCGATGTCATAAACTTTCTTATCAAAACATTTTTCAAAATATTCACGTACAGTGAGCGCAAGATCGGCACGAGGGATCACTTGCTTTGCAATAGCGATAGTCGCACCACCGGAGATAAAAATATCACCAGACTCAGGATTGATCTGCTTTGTAATAAGACCGAAGATTGTACTCTTGCCAGCACCGTTCTGGCCCATGATAGTGAATTTGGCACCACGGCGAATACCAAAAGACACCTCTTCAAGAATCGGCTTGTTTACTCCATATTCAAATGATACGTTATCGAAACGAGCGATAACTCCTCCTCCTTGTGACATAATATGTACACAATACCTTATTTTTGATTATTTTGCTATTATTTTCCTTCGTTTGCGTTGCTATTGTTCTCTGCCATCTTAAGTAGTGCTGTCTGAGCTTCAGCTACATTTTCCATATTTGCTGCCCAGATTTTGAGTGCTGGGTACTGAATAGCACGGCCATATGAGAATGAAAGTGGCCAAGGAAGATTTGTATCCATCTTATGCATTGCACGTAAGTTGTCTGTAGCTTGCTCTTCTGTCTGACCACCAGATAGGAATACTATTCCGCCGATATCAGCAGGCACATTTTCTTTCAGTGCCTTTAGCGTCCACTCTGCTACCTCCTCTACTGTAGCCTGAGTAGCACATTCTTTTCCTGCAATCACCATACTAGGTTTCAAAATTGCTCCAGGTAAATAAATATCTGCATCTTTCAAAGTTGTGAAAAGAATATTTAAATTGTGTACAGTAACTTCATAGCACTTCTCTAGTGTGTGATTTCCGTCAATAAGTATTTCTGGCTCAATGATTGGCACTACATTATTTGCTTGGCAAATCTTCGCATATTCTGTGAGACGCTTAGCTCCTTCTATAAGGAATGCTTCTGTAGGAAGGCTATCACTTATCTGAACTTGCTCACGCCACTTGGAGAACACTGCACCCTCACTCTTATACTTTGCCATTCTCTCTGGTAAATCAGCGAGGCCTTCAGTCACCTGCTCTTTAAGACCACCGACTTCATTGAACAAACTGTAGCCAGTATATGCATTGATTCCGATTGAGATTCCTTTTTCTGTAAGTACTTCTGTAAACATTTTCCCATCTGTTGTTTTCTGAAGTGCAGTTTCTGGCACAAGAATAAATCCACCCAAATATTTCTCAATGTTTGGAGCAGTCACTAGCA
>CAZCFW010000009.1:0-20436 GCA_964498035.1 uncultured Candidatus Saccharibacteria bacterium | reverse complement strand
GCTCGGGGGAGCATAATAAAAAAGCGCCATCATTGGCGCTTTTTTATTATGCTCCCCCGGCAGGGATCGAACCTGCGACCTTACGATTAACAGTCGTTTGCTCTACCGCTGAGCTACAGGGGAATGTATATTTTGCGTGCTTTTTAGGAATATTACCTAATAAGAAGCTTAATAAACGACTAAGACATAGTACCAAAAAATGCCCAAAAAAGCAAAATTATCTATATCTATCGTATTTAGTTAAAATTCATTTACTATTGATTTTTTATAGATTTATGCTATTATATTATAAATTAAATTATTTTTAAATATGAAAAGGTTTTATCTTTATTCTTTGTTGGCAGGATTGGTTGTGTTTATATTACTATATTTTAGTAAACAATCTATGTCTAGATTCCAGGTTTATGAAATGCAATTTCTCGAAGCTTTTTTTATAGTTTCGTCATGTTTATTTTATTTCTTCTATAAAAGAAATTTTGTAGATCTTATGTCTTTAAAGTCATTCTTTTTGCTTATAACTTACATTTGTCTTTTTTGCACTGTAAAGTGGCAATTTGAAAGTTTGGCAATGACTTCAGGTCATGTTATTTGCTATATGGCCATCGCATATCTAGATAAATACACAAACTTTTAGTTAGAGGAGTACCAAGCATGGTGCTCTTTTTTGTATTATAATGAAAGTATGTATATCAAGGTCAAAGTCGTTGCTGGGGCGAAGAAAGAGCAAGTAGTGAAGAATAGTCCAAATAGCTATTCTATAAGCGTGAGGGAGCCTGCGGAGCGTAATTTGGCCAACGGGAGGGTAATGGAGCTAGTAGCACTTGATATGGGTATACCTAAAGGGAAGATTCGTATAGTGAGTGGCCACCACAGTCCGAGTAAAATTCTTTCAATCAATATACCGGATTAAGAATTTCTGCTATAATATATATTATTAGCTAATATAAAAATTATATGAATACAAATATAAAAGCAACGAACATGGAGCTGACTGATGCGATCAAGGATTATGTGAATAGTAGGATTTCATCTATTGAGAAATTTGTGATGAAAGATGGTGCGCATGTGAATGTGGAAGTAGGGAAGACAACAAATCATCATAAGAATGGTGATGTGTTTAAGGCAGAGATCGAGATTCGCTCTGATGGCAATGTATTCTTTGCCGAAGCTGAGACAGATGATTTATATAAAGCTATAGATATGGCTCGTGAGGATATTGTGCGTAATCTTACTTCCACAAAGGACCGTAATAATTCACTTTTCCGCCGTGGCGCTCGTAGTGTGAAGAAGATGCTTAAAGGAATGTCTAACCGTAATCCTTTTACCTCTAAATAAGATTTTTGTAATCAATTTCCTTTTTACCTTCGGGAATAACTCTTTCTACAATGAAAGAGTTATTTTCATATTTAGCGAGCGTAATTTTAATTCTCTTATTATCTTTGAAAAAGTATATCCCTGGCCAGCCTTCGTATGCGCGGTATTTGTGCCACAGAGTAAGTGGCTCATCATTTAAATTAATTTCTCCATCTTCTTTATTTATCTTGCCATAGTGCGACACCAAGCTCTCGTCTTGAGGAACTCCCGTAATTTTGCCTTCTGTATATTCTGGCAAAATTTTTGATAATAATTTGGCTCCAGCTTCAATAAGAATTTTTCTCAAATCTTCCTTTTTTATTTCAGCACTTATATCTACTTTTTCTTGTGCGACTATGTCGCCAGCGTCTAGCTTACGCACCATCTTCTGGATAGTTACGCCCGTCTCCTTGTCGCCATTAAGTAGCGCAGCTTCGAGGGGAATTGCACCGCGATATTTTGGAAGTAATGAGTAGTGGATATTGAGTGTGCCAAATTTTGGCATGTTTATAATTTCTTCCGGAAGGATATTGCCATATGCCACAACAATAGATAAATCAAAATCTATAGATTTAATTTCTGAAATAAAAGCTTCATCAATCTTCTCTGGTGTTAGAACTTTAATATTATATTTCTCAGCGAGGACCTTTGTGGGTGAGGGTGTGAGCAAAAGCCCGCGACCTTGTGGCCTGTCGGGATTTGTAATTACTATTTGAGGAACATAGCCACTATCAATCAAGATTTGTAGAGTCTCGCTTGCGACAGAAGGCGTGCCCCAATATATAAATTTAAGTTCTTTATTCATTATTATTTAAATTCTTCTTCAGGAGTTGATTCGTGAATATCTTTTGCTTTATCAATAAATAAGATTCCATCTAGGTGGTCCGTCTCATGTTGGAATATGTGTGCAAGGAGCCCTGTGCCGTCCATGGTGAACTTCTTGCCATCTTCGCCATATGCATCGACTGTAGCTCGAGTAGAGCGCCTTACCTTGCCGTATAGTGGTCTTACAGAAAGGCATCCTTCAGGTAAGAGCTTCTTGTCTTTCGAAATTTTTGTAATAATTGGATTTATGAAAGTGAGGTCTTCATGAACTTTCACATTGAGGTCTTTGCCTCGAATGAAGTCTTCATCAAATACTTTTCCTGACACTACGAATATTCGCAAAGTTTCAGCAATCTGAGGTGCAGCAATAGCCACACCGTCACTCTGAGAGGCGAGAGCTTCTTTCATATTTGCAATAATCTTTTTGATCTTGCTAGATTGTATTTCAGCCACAGGAACTTCCTTTGCAATAGCGCGGAGAGCCTTATGACCATCTTGTACTATCTTAATCATGTTATTTTAGTTCCTTAATGTAATCAAGTAGCTTGTCGAGCTTCACAGTATCTTGAGAGCGGTTCGTCATGTCTCGCACTATTACTGAATTCTCTATAGCTTCCTTTTGTCCGAAGATTAATGCATAACGCACGCCACTTTTCTCTGCTACTCCAAGCTGTGCACCAAGTGAATCTTTCGATATTGATTGAGCAATTGGAATTTTTGCTTTACGGAGAATTTCAATAACATTGAGTGATTTTAATTTTGCATCGAAGCCGAGCTGTATGAAATACATTTTTGGCTTCTTCACAATTCTTGGAGCAAGCTTGTGACACCAAGCACTCTCAACTACGCGGTCCACACCTATGGCCACGCCCATAGCAGGCACATCCTTCTTGCTACCGAGCATCTTCGCTAGGTAATCATAGCGTCCACCACCAGCGATAGTCAGCGGTGGCACGCCTTCCTCATCAGAAACTTCAATGATTTCAAAAACTGTGTGAGTGTAGTATGAAAGCCCACGTACAAGATTCTTGTTTATGCGGTAAGGCACTTCCATTTGCTCCAAATATTCCAGCACTTGTTTGAAGTGTTTCTTTGCCTCTCCAGTGAGGAAACTCACTGCATCTGGCGCATTCTCATTAATTGCGATAGCTTTAGGATCTTTTGAGTCGAGTATACGTAGGGGATTAGTCTTCAATCTTTCACGATCGACTGCACTTAATTCAGATAAATGTTTCTTGTAATAATTTGTAAGCTCCTTTATATATGCTGGGCGGCACTCCTTATCGCCAATAGAATTTATATCTACCACAAGTCCTGTAGCACCTGCTTCTTCCAAGATTGCCATTGTAGTTTTAATTATAAGCGCGTCGGCAATACTCTTTTCTGTACCGATAATTTCAAGTCCAAATTGTTTGAAGTCTCGGTAACGTCCGCGCTGAGGATTATCGTGACGAAACATTGAGCCATAGTAGTAAAGCATTACAGGCTGAGGCAAGCTCTGCATTCCGTGCTCGATATAAGCACGCACCACACCTGCTGTACCTTCTGGGCGAAGTGCCAAGTGGTCACCACCTTTAGTTTTAAGAGTATACATTTCTTTATCTATCACGTCTGTGCCTTCACCGATACTAGATGTGAATACTTCTTCGTGCTCGAGTATGGGTACTTCAATAGGTTTGAATCCGTAATACACCGCAATCTCTTGAGCCTTCTCGAAGAAGCCTTGGTAATTGTAGTATTGGTCATCCATTATGTCTCGCATACCTTTCACTGACTGTAATGGTTCTTTATTTTTTTTGATTTTTTTATCCATAAAATTTATTTTATTGAGTAAATGCACCTGGTAAGTAATCTATATGTGAAAGTGGTAGAAGTCTTAAGAATGCACGGCCCACAATATCTTTTTTAGGTAAGGCACCCCAACTTCTGGAATCCGAACTTCTATTCCTATTATCTCCCATTACAAAATATTCATCATCTGTAAGTGTTATTGTCTTTGTAGTATCGAATGCTTCATTAATATAAGGTTCATGTAAAGTTACACCTAAACTATTTTTATCGGCACCTTTAGGGTGTATCGTCACAATGCCATTATATATTTTTACAGTCTCTCCTGGTAGACCGATGATTCTTTTAATTAAAAATTTAGAAGTTTCAAGTGGGTATCGAAATACAATAACATCCCCACGATTTGGATTTTCAAATCTATATGTAATCTCATCGACTACTAGGTAATCTTTGTCCTCAAAAGTAGGCACCATTGACTGACCACTTACGATAAATGGTTGTGCTATGAACATTCTTATAGGTATTACAATTGCGAGTGCAATTACAGCAAATTTCAAAAACTCAAGACCTTCACTCCAGAATTTTTTCATTTTAGATTGTGGCACATTTATACCTTCCTCTAGCTTTGGGTTTTTATCAATATTATTATTGTTTTGTTCCATATTTCGTTATTCTATCACACAAATGTGCTTGACGGAATAGAGCTATGTATTGTGTAATATGTTTTGTCACGTTCACTTACCGTGTTATTATAATTTTATGAAGACAATCATCGCACTTGGAAATATCGGAGACGAATACAAACACATTCGTCACAATGTGGCTTGGATTATTTCTGATGAGCTTATAGAAGAAGATAATTGGCAAGAGAATAAATACGTGCCAGGAGATCTTGCAAGTACTCGGATTGAAAATGCAGATTTACTTTTTGTGAAGCCTCACACATATATGAATAAGTCTGGCGATGTACTTGCGTATTTACAGAAGACTTACGGCACGAAACTTGAAGACTTGATCATAATTCACGATGATATTGATTTACCAGTAGGTGCAATAAAGATTTCTTATGATAGAGGTGACGGCGGGCATAATGGTGTGAAGAGTATTATGTCAGCTACTGGCTCCAAAGAATTCACTCGCATTCGCGTGGGAGTGTCGCTCCTCGACGAGACTGGCACACTAAGGAAGCCAGATGTGCTCGGAGATTTCTCTAAAGAAGATTTGAATGTTATTAAGGATATTCTCGCACCCCGCGTCGGTAAAATGCTCCAAACTCTCGCCCTCTCCGGCCGAGAAAAAGCAATGACACTGTATAATTAATAATTAATAATAAAAATTATGAAAAGATTTTCACTTGAGGGTATTGTTTCAGGAATAAAAAAAACAGTAGAGCGCTTTCCTATGGTAGTTCTCACTTCAGTTGCCGGAACCATTATCGGCCTTGTTCTAATTCATCATGAAGATGGCGTTCCAGTCTTGTCAAAATTATTTCTGACTCTAATTTTAGCTTTCTTACTTTTTATTTGCGCAACAATATTTACTGAACAAAGCGACTCCTCGCAAAAGAAAACTGTATTTTCTGTGGTCACCATTTTCTTGGTTGCCTACTACTTTTTATTTGCAGTAGACATGTCAAATTTCTCGCATGCTAAATACATTACACAGTATGTCTTATGGGTTGCCGGAGCAGGTATGCTCGTACTTTTTGCTCCATTTATAAAGAAACCATCTCTTGCTACTTTAGATTTCTGGTATTACAACAAGCGGATTTTTTATGCATTTTTTTCTACTTTTATCTATTCAGTCGCTATATATGCGGGGCTATCAGTCGCGCTCTTATCTATAAATTTCTTGTTTGATCTCAATATTGATTCTATTCGATGGGCTGAATTATGGATTACAACGGTGGGTATTTTTGGAACTACATTTTTCCTCTCACGCTTTCCATGTATTGAAGATAAAGTAGTAGAGATTATTTATCCTAAAGAATTAAAAATATTTACATATTATGTTCTTGTACCACTTGTGTGCATTTACTTCCTTATCCTCTACAGTTATACCGCAAAAATACTCATTACATGGGTGTGGCCGAAGGGTGTTGTGTCGTCGATGATTCTGGGGTTTTCTATTTTGGGAATTCTTACTTATGTTATCTTATACCCACTGACGCTTATTGAAACGAAACTTCAGAAAATTAGCAAAATATTTTTCCTCGCACTTCTTCCTCAAGTAATGGTTCTATTCTGGGCATTATGGCTCCGAGTTTCTGATTATGGAATTACAGAAAAGAGATACTTGCTTATTGTGTTCGGTCTATGGCTTCTTGCGGTGTCACTCTATTTCTTGATAAGCAAAGTGAAAAATATCCGCTTAATAGCCATATCACTTTTTGTGATATTTGTCGGTATTTCATTTGGTCCATGGGGGATTTCTTCCGTTTCAGAATATAGCCAGGTGCATAGACTCCAGAATATCTTAGAGAAAAATAGTATGCTGGTTGAAGGCATTGTTCGCAAAACTGAAGAAGAGCCTTCTCGGGTAGATACAAATGAGATTAATGAAATTTTGCGTTACTTGCATGAAAATCATGGTTTTCACAGCATACAACCCTGGTTCAATGGTGAACTTATTATTGATGATAGTGCTGTTTGTGCCCCTTATTCTCGAAGTATTGATCGTGAATGTGTGGGCCCTGAAAAAGTTGCGAAATTATTAGGAATTTCGTACTCGTATGTGAGTACATATCAACAAGAAGAAAATTTTTCTTTTGACCTAGATTCATATGGTTACCGACAAGGCTTGAAAGTTTCAGGATATGACTATATTGTCGCGAATGCCGACATTATAGATATAGATGGAAATCAATACACATTTTCAAAGAATACAGAAAATTTTGAGTTTGTTGTATATAAAAATGAAAAAAGCATAGCTACTATTTCCTTTAAAAATTTGTTTGACAGCCTTTCCGAGGAATATAAACAGACAAAGAATAATCATTTTTATCCAGAGCAAATGAGTTTAGCTTATGAAGATCAAAATCTTAAGATCAAGATTTACTTTTCCTCAATTAATGGCAACAAGAGCAATATGTGGACAAGTGAACGCATGCTTATAAGTTTTAAATAAATTGTATGGAAAAAATTGAAAAGAAAATCAAAAAGCATCTCGTTGATCGTGGTTGGGATCAGCTACTTCCTGGAGATCTAGCTAAATCGATAGTTATAGAATCAGGAGAATTGCTCGAGCTTTTTCAGTGGAATAATCCTACGATTGCTGAAGTAAAAAAGGATAAGGAAAAATTAGCGGAAATAAAAAAAGAGCTTGCTGATGTAATTATTTACTGTTTAGATCTTTCGGTCACACTCGGTTTGAATACAGAGAAAATTATTTTAGATAAACTTGCACATGTACAGAAAAAGTATCCAGCTAAACTTATGAAAGAATTATCCAGGAAAGGACCTGCGGAGATGGATATATATTGGAAAATCAAGAAGGAGTATCGTAAAAACGGAAAATAAAAATTATTTAATCATATATTAAGATTTTGTAAAATATGAATAAAATTCTTCTAATTGCATCGTGCCTAGTAGCTGTCATCGCGGATATGATGATGGTGTGGTGGGCGAAGAAGGATACTGGTCACAACTTCATACTTGTGCTTGCTATTGTTCTTGTAAATGTCGCTTCACTCATATGGGCATACACAATGCGAAAGGGAATTGAGTCAGCTATAGCTATTACTTTCTATGCATTATTTACCGTAGCTGGTTGCTCATTCCTTGGATTTATCGTTTTTCACGAGTCACTATCTATCATAAATCTTGTCGGTATAGTTCTTGCACTAATAGCTCTATTTTTAATAGGGATTTAATTGCTCTGCTCGTAAAAATTAAACCTCATATTTAGACGGCCGTCTAAATATGTTATACTTAAAATGTGAGTACAGATTGGGAAAATGAAGCATCATTTACTGATTTACTAATAAGTCATCTATTGTCTAGTAAATCTATTAAAATTCAGAGACAAGTTCTTTTTGAGCTTGTTCAAAAGAAGCGTAATAAAGATCGCAAGTATTTTAATAGCTATCTATCTAGGTTAAAAAATAATGACCTTATTTCTTTAAATGGAGAAAATATAATTTTTAATAAAAAGGACTTACAGAAGCATTTTATGTTTAGGAATATGTCCACGAGGCCGACTGGTAAAATAAAGATTTTAGTTCTATTTGATATACCAGAACCGAAAAGGAAGATTAGGAATTGGTTGCGATTACAACTTAAACTATGGAATTTCAAAATGATACAGCAGAGTGCATGGCTAGGGGACGGGCCATTACCAAAAGAATTTTTAGACCACTTGAAATTACTCGATATAAAAGAATGTATAAAAGTTTTAAAAATTCAGAATAATAAATGATAAAAATTATTAGTATAACGTTTTTGGACGGCCGTCTAAAAATGAGGTGTTTAAGTTGGTGAAGTTAAATTATTAATGAATATTTTATTTTACTGAAATTACTGTATAATTAATTGTATGAAAATAATTTATGATTCAAAAGAGAAGTCTGTAATAACTGTCGAAAAGGGTGAAGAATTCTTTACTACTATGAATGCGTTTGCGAAAGAGCGAGATACATCATTTACCTTTTCAGTAATTGGGGGTTGTGATTTTGTGGATATTGCTTACTATGATTTAGACGCTAAAAAGTATATTACAAAGGAATTTATTGATAGAAATACAGAAATTATCACAATGACTGGAAATGTAGCTTGGTATGAAGGTGAGCCATTAATCCATACTCATGGAGTCTTTGGAAATAGAGAATATCAATGCTTCGGTGGGCATGTAATGAAACTTATGATTTCTGCAACTGCGGAAGTTGCTATTAGTTGGCTTGATAAGAAACTTCAGAAAGAATTTAACGAAGAAACTGGTTTAAAATTTTATTGCGGATATATATAAATTAAAAAACTCCCGTACGGGAGTTTTTTAATTGAGATAGGGGAGAAGAAATTAGTTTAATTACTTCTTGTCTCCGTCTAAGTGGATGAGAGTCATACGTTGATCCTTTGGCTCAAATAGTGTTACTTGGAAGTTGTATGTCTTTCCGAGTTCAAGAGTTTTCTTGAGCTTTTCTTCAGATCCAAATGAAGAGTTGTGTACAAGTCCTGCTACACCTTGCTTGATAGATACCAATGCGCCGTGCTTGTTGAACTTGATAACTACTCCAGATACGATGTCGCCCTTCTTTAGTTTGTCTTCGTATTCATTCCATGGATTTTCTTTAAGAGCCTTGATTGAAAGAGAAATCTTTCCATCTTTCACTTCAATAACCTTTGCTTTAACTTTGTCTCCAACTTTGAATAGTGCGCGTGGGTCTTCCACTAGGCCCCAATCAATTTCTGAGATGTGTACTAGTCCTTCTAGACCTTCCTCAACTTTAAGGAATACTCCGAAGTCTACGATACCAGCGACAGTCGCATCGACTGCATCGCCAACTGCGTACTTACTGATGATACCTTCACGCTCTTCTGGGTTGTTGTCTTTCTCAGAGAAAATAAGCTTACCTTCCTTTGGAAGTGCAGAGATCATGATCACATTGATACGTTGACCGATGAGCTTCTTAAGTTCTTTCAAGATTTTATCCTTGTCTGAATCTTCTACACGAGGGTAGTGCTCACTCTTAAGTTGCGAAGCAGGAAGGAATCCTGAGATACCTTGCCATTCCATGATAAGTCCTCCTTTGTTTGCTTCTTTCACCATGATTTCAAGTACAGTCTTGTTCTTGATAGCTTTCTCAGCTTCACTCCAGATAAGAGCTTGCTTAGCTTCCTTAAGTGAGAGCTCTATGTAACCTTCATCGTTTGAAGCTTCCACAACCTTTGCTTTCACAACGTCGCCGATTGAAACTTTCTTGATAATATCCTTTGCATTCATGAACTCGCGTCCAAAAATGATACCTGTACCGAATGGTGCTAGGTCGATATATACTGAGCTCTTCATGATAGCAATAACAGGACCTTCAACTAGGGCTTCCGCTTGTGGGGGAAGCTCTGTCTTATCGAGCATTTTGCCGATACTTGAAAGTTCTACCTTTGCTTCACTTACAATACTATCTACATCTTCACTTACATCTTTTGTTGTAGTTTTTTTCATAAATTAAAAAAACCGCTCTTGTTACGTCAATGCGTAACTAGCGGCACGATGATGGGTCTTTCTCATATAGAAACCTATATAAAATAAGGGTTATCCACCAATCGGGCTTATAACTCACATAAGATACCATATTTATAGGGATATTACTAGATTGACTTACAGGGGCTATATATGTATAATATCTACAAATTTTAAACAAATAGTTTTATGGCAACACAAGACAGCCTTAAAAAACGCGTTGATCAAACACGCAAGACAAATAAATCGGCGCAGATACACTATGATGCGTTGAAAAAATTGAAAGAGTTCTGTAAAAAGAATCACTTAAAATCCAGTGAATACTGGGAACTATGGTTCAGTCATGTGAACGGTCATCATGGCCTGAATTTTTAAAAGAATTAGTAAATCATTAAAAGCCGTCCGGTAAAAGGGCGGCTTTTTTTATTTCCCAAAGTTTGATATAATGACGACTATGATTATCACATATCTCGGAAAAGAATTTTTCAAAATACAGCAAGGGGATTTGGTCATGGCGATCAATCCTATTAGCAAGGATTCCAAAATTACTGGCTCACGTTTCGGTTCACGCATTGCTCTTTCCTCTGTAAATCATCCAGATTTTAATGGTTTCGAAATGGTTACTCATGGCGAGACTACTCCTCTTGAGATTTCTGGACCCGGTGATTATGAGGTAGGAGGAATTTTTGTGAAAGGAATAATGACAAATACAGAGATTGATGGAAAGAAATTTATCAATACAATATATTCACTTGCAATCGAAGGTATATCACTCTGTGTTCTTGGCCCTATATCAGAAGGCACACTTTCTGCAGAAGTTCGTGGGCAGATAGATACACCAGATATCGTATTTATCCCAGTTGGCGGTGCAGGTACCATAAGCCCTGCAGAAGCATACAAGCTTGCAACTACACTTGATGCAAAAGTTATCATTCCTATGGATTTCGATGATAAGAATTTGAAGGCATTCCTTAAGGAAGGTGGCCAAGAAAGTGTGAAGCCAGTGGATAAACTCACAATAAAAGCTAAAGAACTTATCGGTAGAGAAGGAGAGATTATTGTGTTACAATCATAATATGCAAAAGCTTACGCAATACATTTTAAAGCTTCGCGAAAAACCTGAGAATATTCGTAAAGAAATTCTTGCCGGTGTGCTTACAATATGTATGGTTATCGTAGGTGGTGTGTGGGCGTATAGCCTCGGAAGTCATTTTGGTGGTGATAAGGTTTCAATACAAGTTAAAGAAGATGTAAAACCATTATCACTAATATCTTCGCAAATAAAAGATACATATAAAGGTTTAGTTGCGAGTGTGGGTAAATCAGAATCTACAACAAAACCAGAAATACAAGTTGAAAAGAAAATCGTTACACCAGATAAAGTAATAAATTTAATACCAATAGAACAATAATATGGCAAAAGAAATACCTGAAGAAGTAGTAAAAAGAGATGATGTAATTTCCGTAAACATTTCGAAAGAAATGAAGGAATCTTTTATCGACTACGCGATGAGTGTGATCACTGATCGTGCTCTTCCTGATGTGCGTGATGGACTGAAGCCTGTGCACCGAAGAATTCTATACGCTATGCATGAGATGGGGCTCAATCATACTTCACGTTTCCGTAAGTCTGCAGCGGTAGTCGGAGATGTGCTCGGAAAGTACCACCCACACGGCGATGTAGCAGTGTATGACTCTATGGTAAACATGGCGCAAGATTTCTCTTACCGTTACCCACTTATATTCGGCCAAGGTAACTTCGGCTCTATTGATGGAGACGGAGCTGCTGCGATGCGTTATACGGAAGCAAAAATGTCTAAAATTTCAGGCGACTTACTTCGTGATCTTGAGAAAGATACAGTGGACTTCCGCCCAAACTACGATCAGACTCGCAAGGAGCCTACAGTGCTTCCTACATCTGTTCCAAGCTTACTACTTAACGGTACTCTCGGTATCGCTGTCGGTATGGCTACAAATATCCCACCTCATCACCTTGGTGAATGTATCGATGCGACACTCCACCTTATAAAGGAGCCAGATGCAACTACAGAGGATTTACTTCAGCATATCAAGGGTCCAGACTTTCCAATGGGAGGACTTATTTATGGTCAAGCAGATATTCTGCATGCGTACTCAACTGGTCGCGGAGGAATAGTCACTCGTGGTGAAGCTGAGATAAATGAGCAGAAGAACGGAGTATTCCAAATCATCATTACTTCTATTCCTTACCGTGTGAACAAATCTGCACTTATCGAATCTATCGCTTCACTCGTACAAGAAAAGAAACTTGAAGGTATCAAAGGACTGCGTGATGAGTCAGCGAAGGACATTCGTATTGCTATTGACCTTAAGAGTGGCGTGCATCCTCAGAAAGTTCTCAACTATATTTATAAGCACACACAGCTTGAGCAATCATTTAACTTCAACTTGGTTGCACTTGTAGACGGAGTGCCACAGACACTTTCACTTAAGAGTATACTTTCATTATTTATTTCACACCGCCAAGTGGTAGTGAAGCGCCGTACAGAATTTGATTTAAGAAAAGCAAAAGATCGTGAGCATATCTTGCTCGGTCTTAAAAAGGCGCTCGACCATATCGACAAAGTTATTTCTGTCATTCGTGCTTCGAAAGATACACAGATTGCGAAGCTAAACTTGATGAAAGAGTTTAAGTTCTCAGAACTTCAAGCTACAGCCATCTTGGAAATGAAGCTTCAGAAGCTTGCAGGTCTTGAAAGAAAGAATGTGGAGCTAGAACTCGCTGAGAAACAAGCACTAATTAAAGAGCTTGAGGCACTTCTTGCAAGTCCAAAGAAAATGCTCGCACTTATCGGATCTGAACTTGAAGCTATTAAAGAAAAGTATAATGACGAACGCCGTACAAGAATAATAAAGGGTGGAGTGAAGGCTATTAATGAAGAAGATTTAATTCCAGAAAAAGAATCTGTACTTGTGTATACAAAGGGTGGCTATGTAAAGCGCACTGATCCATCTGAATACCGCACACAGAAGCGCGGAGGTGTGGGCGTGATAGATATCGAGCCAAAGGAAGAAGACTTCGTCACAATGTTCATCTCTGCAAACACTCACAGTGATTTACTATTCTTCACAAATCTTGGAAAGGCTTACCAGATTAAGATGTACGATATCCCAGAAGGTAAAAGAGCAACAAAAGGTAAATCAATAATGAATTTCATTTCTCTTGAAGATAATGAAAAGGTGACTTCAATCCTTCCAATTTCAAAAGAGACAAAGAAGACTGTAGAGAGCTTGCTCCTCGTCACATCACTCGGTGTAGTGAAGAAAGTAGCAGCAGAGAGCTTCAAAGATGTGCGCCGTTCAGGACTTATCGCAATCAAGCTCGACAAGGGTGATGACTTAGCATCAGTACTTCCAATCACAAAGGGCGACGATGTAATGCTTGCGACAACACTTGGTCAATCAATCCGCTTTAAAGAGGCTGATGTGCGCGAGATGGGCCGTGCTGCAGGAGGCGTGCGCGCTATGAAGCTAGGAAAAGGTGATTCAATTATCGGAGTGGATCGTATTGCAAAGGGTGATGATTCACAATCATTCCTAGTGATGGGATCAAACGGACTTGGAAAGAAGACAAAGGTTACAGAATACAAGACTCAAAAGCGTGGAGGGTCTGGAATCAAAACTGCAAAAGTAACTCCAAAGACAGGGAAGCTTATCGTTGCGAAGATTGTGGGTGATGAATCAGAAATCATAGCAGTCTCACAGAAAGGCCAAGTGATCCGTGTGGGTCTCGCATCAATACCAACTTCAGGACGCCAAACTCAAGGTGTGCACATTATGAAGCTTCGCCCAGGTGACTCAATTGCATCAATTACTTGTTTGTAAAATTATAAATAAAAAGAACGAAAGAAATTTCGTCCTTTTTATTTTATTTGTGATATAATTTATATATGTTCTCAGATCCTAATAAAAATATTGCGCAATTTCGATTAATGCATGGCATGAATGTGGCAGATATCGGCGCAGGGAGTGGTGCGTACTCTATTCTTGCTGGCGCAATCGTCGGGGACGGCACTGTGTTTGCAATTGATATTCAGAAAGAAATGCTATCACGACTAGATAGTGAAGTAGAAAATTTAAATATAAATAATATTAAAACTATTTGGGGCGATGTCGAGCAAGATGGGGGCACCAAGCTTGCCGATAGTGTGGTGGACGCGTGTATTCTTTCGAATATTCTATTTCAAATTGAAGATAAAGATTCTTGTCTTAAAGAAGTAAAACGCATTTTGAAGCCGGGTGGTAAAATATTATTAGTAGATTGGAGTGATTCATGGAACGGTATGGGTCCTCATAAAGATATGGTTCATACTGAGAGTCAGGCATATGCACTTTTTGAGAAGCATAAGCTAAAGCCAGTGGAAGAAATTTCTGCAGGGGAGCATCATTATGGTATAATATTTACATATGAAAGCTAATTTTCAAATCATTCTTGTAGCCGTATTTCTAGCCTTTGCTGTTTTTGCCGTTTTAATTTTTTCTGGAATATTACCTATAGGTAACTCAACAAATTCTTCCACACTTCCACAAGGAAAAGTTGTAATTTGGGGAACTTTTCCATCGCTTGAAATGGGGAATGCATTCGATGCAATAAATACTACAAATGGAACTCTCACTATAAAGTATGTAGAGCAACCTAAAGACAAATATCAGCAGAATTTAGTTGAGGCATTTGCTGCGGGTACTGGACCGGATATGTTTTTTGTTACAGAAGATATGCTTTTACGCAATAAGAACTTCATCTACACATTGCCTTATGCAAGTTACCCAGAAAAGCTTTTCCGCGACAGCTTCATCGACGGAGCAGATATTTACTTAAATAAAGATGGTGTTTCAGCTATTCCAATAGTCGTGGATCCGCTAGTCATGTATTACAACAAAACATTGCTTGCCAACGAAGCCATAGTAACACCTCCTGTGTATTGGGATGAATTATTTCTACTTGTAGATAAGCTCACGAAAAAGAAAACAGACGGCACTATATCTCAGAGCATGATTGCGCTTGGTTCATACGAGAATATAAATCATGCGAAGGATATACTCTCACTACTGCTTATGCAAGGTGGTAATCCGATAGTAGTTAGAAATAATGATTTACTTACTTCTACTCTAAAGGACAGATTTAACCTGCCTGTAGCTCCAATTGATTCAGTCATACCATTTTATACTTCTTTTAGTAATGCTTCTGATAGTGCATATTCTTGGAATAGAGGATTAATTTCTTCTTACGATATGTTTATCGGTGGCAAACTTGCATTTTATTTGGGTCGCGCAAGTGAATTGTTTAAGATTGAGTCAGTGAACCCAAATTTGAGTTTTGATGTGACTTCTATATTGCAAACTAGAGGTACTTCTACTATAAGGACATATGGTAAAATATACGGACTTGCAATAAGTAGTAAGTCACCAAATCAGGCTACTTCTATCGGTGTTTTGGGTCTCATAACTTCACCAGACGCAATGCAAAAAATTTCTACAACACTTTCACTCCCGCCTACTCTACGCTCACTACTCGCTACACTTCCTAAGGACCCATACCTCTATTCGTTTTTCCAGTCTGCAATAGTGACTCGCTCATGGCTTGATCCAGAAAGTACTGCCACGGACAAAATGTTTAGTGAACTTATCTCAAACGTATTATCAAATAAGCTAAGTCTTTCGGATGCGGTCCTCAAAGCTGATGGTCAGCTAAGAGTTCTACTCCCAAATAATTTATGAAAAAACTAACCATACTGTTTCTATTTATATTTACATTCTCTGTGCCAGTATTTTCTACTTTTGCGTACACAACCGGATTGGGTCTAGTGCCAAATTGCAACAAAGGAGAGCTGCAACCATTTGAAGTTAAAGATGCAAACGGAGAGGTGATTAGAGACGCAAATGGAAAAGCTATAGTGGAGTATAGGCTTGGAGAAACAAAATGTGGTTTCAACGAACTTATAATGAATTCAAATTCCCTTGCGAATAATGCGATTGATTTCTTGCTCTTTTATATAGCCACACCTATAGCAGCACTTATCTTCTGCTACGCAGGATTTAAACTTCTTACCTCAGGTGGTAGTGAAGAAGCAAAGACAGGTGTAAAGAAAATGCTGCTTACTATGGTTAAAGGTTATATTATTGCCCTTATTGCATGGTTAGTAATCCACACTTTGGTCACATCACTTGGTTTTGTGGGAGACACTTTCCTCTCAAAATAATGTTGTATTTATATCTATATAGAGTACAATATATAAACATATGAAATATATATCTAATAAAAAGTATTCCTTGCTTACATTTATCCTCAAGCATTCTTTTGTTTTTGTAATTGCATTTTCTTTAGCATTATCTTTTAATACTACGCAAAATGTTTTAGCAACAACTATCTTAGGAAATTTTAGTAGTTCAGCATTTGGAAGTGTGAGTGTGGAGAATAAATCTACTACAACTCAGGTAAGTGGTGCAAATGGTCCAAAAAGTATTCGTGCTACGATAAATTTTCTTCCTGACCGTTTGCATATTTCAGACAATATTCCTACTGTAACTGCTGGGCTATATTGGGCAGGTGGAACTACAGTGCCATGGTTTGAGCAAATTTTGCCAGTAGTTGGTGGTGTAGTAACTACATCTAGTTTGAATATGCTACATGTGCCAGATGAACCAGCAGGTGAGTATTATAATGAATTCTACTCTAGTACACTTGGTGATGCAGTTCCTGGGAATTTAGTTCATGTGGTTATTTTTGGTACAGTAGGTGGAAATCAAAAAATATACTATTCTACACCAGACTTTAAATTGTTTGAATATGATGCGACTTCAATGGAGCCAATACTTACTGAATTTGTGCCAGTAGGTGGTAGCTTTGGTACTACGACTGATACTACTCCATCATATATTTTCAAATCTACTAAAGCTGGAACTATTACATCTTTCGGTGGTGCGTGTGCATCAGCAGGTGCTACTCCTACAGCGGTTGTAGCAGGAAATAATACAATTACTTTTGGAACACTTGCTGTAGGTAGCTACACAAACTGTACACTCACTGTGACAGATGCAAATAATCTAAAATCTTTAGATTTAAAAATGAAAAATTTCTCTATAACTTCCGGTAGTAATTCAAATTCAGACAAATCAATAACCTCATATAGTTTTAATACAAGTCCAGTATCTATGGGTACCATAGACGAGGCCTTAGGTACTATTACAGTCTCTGTGCCAGCAGGGACTAATAAATCTGCTTTAAAAGCTAGCTTCACGAATTCTTCTGGTTCTAGTGTAAAAGTCGGTACTACCGCCCAAGTAAGTGGTACAACTGCAAATAATTTTACAAACCCAGTTGTATATACTGTAACTCCAAGTGATAATTCAACTCCTAAGACTTATACTGTAACTGTAAATGCATTTACATCTGGAGTTACATTATCTTCTGCAAATATTACTCCTACATCAGTGTTACTTAAGGCAACTGGATTAACTTCTGGTCAGGCGTATACATTTAAGATTATTGGTGTGCCTGGTGCTACTAGTGGTAGTTTCGCTTCATCTCCAGTCACTGCTACAAGTGCTGGGACTGCAGAAGCTAGCTTCACAAATGTGCTAACTCCGAATGGAAACTATTATGGAAATATTTATAAAGGCACTCAAACTAATCCAGAAGTTACACAAATATCCTTTACTACGACGATGACAGGGACTCCAGTAATTACAGCTTCAAATATCACATCAAAGTCTGTAACACTCACAGCTACAGGGACGAATCTAATACAAGGTCAGTCTTACACATTTAAGGTTACCGGATCATCAGGCAATCAAGAGTTAGATGGCGTGGCTACAAGTACAAATAGTGTGCAAGTTACATTTTCAAATCTAAGTCCAAGTATAAATTATTCTGTAAATATATTTAAGAAAAATTCAAGTACAGCAGAAGCATTGCCATTATCATTCTCAACAACAGCAGACTCAAGTAATAATCAATCAAATAATACTACAAGCAACGGCCCAGGAATAAGGAATCCTCTAGGTAGTAATTATCCTGATATCCCATCATTCATAGAAGCAGTACTCAATATCGTACTCATGATTGGTGTACCGATAATAGTACTCGCTATTATATACTGTGGATTCCTTTTTGTAACAGCACTCGGTAAGCCAGAAGAAATTGCAAAAGCAAAAAAGGCTTTTATCTACACACTTGTCGGGGCAGCGTTATTATTAGGATGTTTTATAATTGCAAATGCAATTAAAGGAACAGTCGATGAGATTAGAAGTAATACTTAATATTTATATATGAAGTTAAAAAATTTTACAAAAGTTTTTCTGATGTTTATTATGGTTGTACCTGAAATAGTCCTTGGGGCTGCAGCTACGACAACGACTAATGCAGGTTGTAGTAATAGTAGTATCCAGCTTGGTCTAGGGCATATATTTGATTATGTGACCTGCATATTGTCGGGTAATGTAATTCCACTTCTTATTACTATTGCTGTTATAGCCTTTATTTGGGGTATTATACAGATGTTTATTGATCCAACAAACGAAGAAGCAAAGAAGAAGGGTAAGATGTATGCTGTATGGGGGATTATAGGTTTGTTTGTGATAATTTCAATTTGGGGCTTAGTGAAGATACTTGCGAATACTTTCGGTGTGGAAACACTTATTCCACAACTCTCGAATAAATAATTGCTTTTTATCTATTGAAATATGGTATACTGTATGGGTAACTGTCCTATCTTGCGGTCGCGAGTATGACACATTTATTATAAGATAATTATTTTTTAATATAAATAATATGAAGAAAATTATTTCGCTTAGTGTTTTAGTTTCAGCATTTCCGTTTGGCGCATTAGCTTTGGGTACAGATGCTACAGCTCTAGCTATAGCTATTAGTAGAATTTTAGGATTTGTAATCCCAATTTTGATTACACTTGCTATCGTATACTTCATTTGGGGTATTATCCAATATATGATTGGAACTGATGAAGAGGCTAAGAAGGGTGCTCGTATGAAGATTATAAACAGTCTTATTGGACTATTTATCATCGTATCATTCTGGGGTATAGTAGCATTTATTCAGAATTCTACAGGAATAACTACACTTCAGCTTAAGCCTTCAGATATTCCATGTGTTCCTAGTGCTCTTAATAACTACACTTGTTAATAAATTATGGATTTTAGTATTACTCCAGTTGCGTATGCAAGTATAACTTCTCTTATAGGTGCGATTGAAAAAGTAGTTATCAACCCGCTTATAATAATGATGTTTGCGATTGCCCTAGTATACTTTATGTATGGGGTGACACAGTTCTTACTCAATCCAGCTAAAGAAGAAATTCGTAAGTCTGGAAAGAGTCATATGCTTTGGGGTGTTGTAGGAATGTTTATTATGGTTGCTGTCTTCGGAATAATGCGTTTAGTTTTAAACACATTAGGAGAAAGTAAAATTAATATTCAAAATAATGGAAGCATTATTATAAAGCCTACAAAATTACCACTAAAATAGAAATAATTAATACAAAAATAAAACGCACCAATTTGGTGCGTTTTATTTTTTAGGCGGGGGATTCGGTCACAAGTCTTTTTCTGGTAAAAAAGCTCGCGACCCCGAGGCGGGGAGTCTCGCCCTACGGTCGCGGGTACTTTTCCGGTTGCAGAGCAACACGGAAAAGTCTTTCGACACCCCGCACAGGAGCAAAGCAGTTTGCTCCTTCTCGGGCACAAAAAAATAACCCAAATGGGTTATTTTTGTTGTGCCCGAGGCGGGGGTCGAACCCGCATCCCTTTCGAGACACGATTTTAAGTCGTGCGCGTATACCAGTTCCGCCACTCGGGCATGTATGAAATTTTGTGCTGGAGAGGAGACTTGAACTCCTAACCCTTGCGGGACTAGTTCCTAAGACTAGCGCGTATACCAATTCCGCCACTCCAGCATATTGTAACCGAGGGAATCTCGCCCCTGAGTTAATCGGTCACAAGTCTTTTTCTGGTGAAAAAGCTCGCGACCCCGACTCGTGCCGTCGCACTCCGTCTTTCGATTCTTTTTAAACGTGAATACTTTCACCTTTAAAAATCACAAATTTTTGCAAAGCAAAAATTTTGTGCCCCTTGAGGGAATCGAACCCCCGACCATCTCCTTAAGAGGGAGCTGCTCTACCAGCTGAGCTAAAAGGGCAATACAAAATTAAAAACAGAAAAAGTATAACACAAAACAACACTTTTTACAATTTTTGAGACCTAGGACGGAATCGAACCGTCGTATAAAGATTTTGCAGATCTTTG
>CAZCFW010000008.1:0-25833 GCA_964498035.1 uncultured Candidatus Saccharibacteria bacterium | reverse complement strand
ATATAAGGTATACTATAATACATATGGCACTAAATGCTCGAGCAGCACAAGAATTTGTCCCTATAAAAGAAGTTCGTGATGGGATTATCGTACTTAAAGACGGAGGCCTCCGTGCGGTTATTATCGCTTCTTCAATAAACCTATCTCTCAAGTCTGAAGAGGAGCAACATGCCACCATAATGCAATTCCAAACATTCTTAAACGGGCTGGATTTCCCAGTGGAGATATCTGTGCAATCAAGGAAACTCGATATCCGTCCATACATACTTAGCCTTGAAGAACGCATGCGTTTGCAAACTGAGCCACTGATCAAACTCCAAACAAAAGAATATATGGATTTTATAAAATCATTCACAGAAGAAGTAAACATTATGACGAAAAGCTTCTTCGTTATTGTGCCATACAGTGGAAGCTCAAGTTTCACACCAAAGAAGGGGATATTTGATAAAATATTTGGCAGTAACCAAAAATCCACAACAGCTGAAGAGGATTCAAAAACAAGATTTGAGGAAAAGCGCACACAACTAGACGAGAGAGTGGGTGTGGTAATGGAAGGGCTTGGTGCCTTCGGTGTACGTAGCACACAATTAGGCACAGAAGAAGTTATTGAATTATTTTATAAAACATTTAATCCTGGCGACATAAGCCAAGGTGTCAAACTAGAATAATATTATGGGAATACTTGGAGACATATTTGGAAAGAAGGGGAATGCCCAGAAAGAACATGGGATGATACTTCCTGTGCTTCCTGAAGAGATATACAAAGCTGCTACTCTCGAGCTAGGGGACATCATTGCACCTTCTGCACTACAAATCACTCCTAAATCGTTAAACTTGGGAGACAAAATTGCCCGAACATTCTTCGTCATATCATATCCAAGGTTCCTTACTGACAATTGGTTCTCTCCAATTATAAACTTGGATAAAATTTTTGATGTAGCTTTCTTCATTCACCCTATCGACACACCAGAGATACTTCATGCGTTTCAAAACAAAGTGGCAGAAGTTCAGAGTCAAATCTCTATCCGTCAATCTCGTGGATTAGTGCGAGACCCTCAGCTAGACACAGCCTTTAACGACCTTGAGTCTCTTCGTGATTCACTTATGCAAGCACAAGAGAAGATGTTTGATGTGGGATTATATATCACAATATATGCCGACAATGAAATAGAATTATTCAAAATTGAGAGTGAAATCAAATCTCTACTTGAATCAAAGCTCGTATATCTAAAGCCTGCTCTCTTCCAACAAGAAGAAGCGTTCAAGAGTGTGATTCCACTCGGCACTGATCTCCTAAATATCCACCAGAAATTAAACACAGAACCTTTATCCTCAATATTCCCATTCGTATCTTTTGACCTTACTTCTGATAAGGGAATTCTATACGGTGTAAACCGTCACAATTCAAGTCTAATAATCTTCGACAGATTCTCACTACCAAACTACAACTCAATAACATTTGCCACTTCTGGTGCTGGTAAGTCATACGCAACGAAGCTTGAAATCTTGCGTACTCTTATGTTCGACACTGAAGTAATTGTGATAGACCCTGAAAGGGAATATGAATACTTATCCGAGGCAGTAGGGGGCAGGTATTTCAATATTGCTCTTTCGTCAGACCACCACATAAATCCATTTGACCTTCCACTGCCCGGAGAAGATGAGACTGGTGCTGATGTGCTAAGAAGTAATACCATAAACTTAGTGGGGTTATTCCGCATAATGCTAGGAGGACTCACACCAGAAGAAGATTCAATAATAGATAGAGCTGTGACGGAAACATATGCGCTGAAAGATATTACAGCAGAATCTGACTTTAATAATATTGAACCCCCACTACTATCCGACATGGAAATGGTGCTTTCAGGAATGGATGGAAGTGATTCAATAATTCAAAGATTAGCCAAGTACACTCGTGGTAGCTGGGCAACATTCCTAAACCAGCCTTCAAACATCGATATCAACAGGAAATTTGTTGTATTCTCTGTGCGTGATATGGAAGACGAACTCAAACCTGTGGCTATGTATATAGTCACACACTACATATGGAATGCTGTGAGAAAGAATATCAAAAAGAGACTCCTAGTAGTCGATGAAGCATGGTGGATGATGAAATCAGAAGATACAGCATCATTCCTTTACTCTATCGCAAAACGTGGACGTAAATACTATCTGGGCCTTGCTACAATCACACAAGATGTGGGGGACTTCATGAAGAGCCCTTATGGGGTACCTATCGTTACAAACTCTTCTATTCAGCTCCTACTCAAACAATCTCCATCTACGGTAGACCTCTTACAAAAAACATTTAACCTAACAGATCAAGAGAAGTTCCTACTTCTTGAGTGTAATGTGGGGGAAGGTATCTTCTTCGCGGGGCTTAAGCACGTGGCTGTAAAGACAATTGCTTCATATACAGAAGACCAAATCATCACTTCAGACCCATCACAAATTCTCGCCATTAAAAAGGCGAAGGACGAGCTAGCAAATAGCGGAAACAAGGCATAAATTTGTTTGTATAAGGAGGGTAAATATCATATAATATAAAGGTGAAACAATACATCTCAAAGTTATTCTTCTTTTCTATACTCCTTATTTCAATGAGTATATCTCTGCCTTCATATGGACTCGGAGGAATAAGTGAAAGTGATATTAATATAGAAATCAATCCTCAAATCCCAGTCCCTGGGAAAACGATTACAGCAACTGTAAGTACCTATTCGACTGATTTAAATAAAGCATTTATAGAGTGGAGGAATGAATCAAATACAATACTTTCATCTGGTACTGGAAATACTTCCTACACAATGACCGCTGAAAATGTAGGTATTAATATATTGGTTTACATCACACCAATTGGTGAAAGTACACCCATAATCAAACAAATCTCTATCGAGCCATCAAACATAGACATATTGTGGGAGGCAACAGATTCATACACACCACCATTTTATAAAGGTAAAGCACTGCCCACAAGTGAAAGTATCATAAAAGCAGTGGCTATGCCAAATTCAAAAGGAGTATCGCAAAGTAAAAATGAGAATGTGTATATGTGGAAACTTGAACATAATTCAATACAAAAAGCATCTGGTTATGGAAAGGATACATTCATTTTTAAAAATAGTTATTTGAGAGATGTTGAAAATATTGAAGTGGAAGCATCTTCTGTGACTTCAAATTATCTATCAGCAAATAAAATATCAGTGCCTATAAATGATTCAAAAATTTTATTTTATTTAAAAGGTGAAAATGGAGTAGTAAACTACAATAAGGCAATGACCGAAAGTGCACAAATATCAACAAATGAATCCACAATAGTTGCAGAGCCATACTTCTTTCTAATTGATGATAACGGTGGCACTAATTACGATTGGAGAATAAATGGGAAAAACATAAGTACACCCAGAAACCCAAGAATTCTAACTATAAGACCTGAATCTAGTGGGGGATATGCTACAATTACATTTACAATGGAAAGTGTAAGTCGATTATTCCAAAATGTTTCAAACACATTGAGACTTAATTTATAATATGAAAAAATATACATTTATATTAATACTACTTGGATTGCTTTTAGGGCATACGGCATTTGCAGAAGTTACTTTTAGCTCAACAAATCCTACAACAATATCTGGGAGTAGTGTTGTCCTAAAAATAAATTACATAGCGACAAACGCTCAAATGACAGCAAATAAAGTTAATTACACGATAAAAAGCTTCTTACCAGCTTCAGGCAACGCGGCACCAGTATTGAAACAAACTTGGACAGGTTCTTTTACTGCTTACAATTCAGATGGAACTAGCTCAGGTTCAAGAGCTTTAAACGCTATAACACTAGATACAGCTAAGCATGCAGTGAGCACAAAATACACCGTGCAGATATATGATGATGGAGGTAGTTTCGCTGGTACTGCTGCAACTTCAGAGTTTACAACACCTGCATCTTTCACACAAACTGCACAAGCAAAGCACCCTGCGGTGCCGGGGGACTTTTATTATACTTCAGATTATGATCTAGGTGTGTATGCAAGTGATCTTCACTTCAGCTTTTTCCGATTTGTCAAAGAAGAGGATTGCATTACTAGTCAGAAGAAAGCAATAGATAAAGATTATACAAACGATAATGGTAACAGAGGATATACTAGGTCAGGCAAAACCTACACTGGATGTTTCCCGGCAAAAACTGCGGGGGTAGTCCCAACACTCGCGGAGTTTCGAAATGAGCTCAAACCATATGGCACATTCCCATCTTCTGTCCCACTTTACTATTATAGCTACATGGCGGGTCCCGGGAACGGTTCGACCAATAGCGCCCCTTGGGTAGGCTCGATAGGATTTGTAAAAGAAGCAGATTGTAAAATTGATGAGGCTAAGACCGTCGCCCCCGGAAGAAGTATTACATCTTGTAAAGCATACAATTCACCACTCTTAAAGCCTGCAGACTGGAATGAAAATGGGGGTGCTGTGGGAGTAAAATCTGTAGATATCAAGCCCTACAATAGCGACTACGTCTTACTCGCACCTATTGGGAATATCTATAAGATGGACAAGGAAACCACTATCACTGACTATTTAAATATAATTTTTAAACTAGGTATCGGACTACTTATCGCACTATCTGTGATCATGCTAATCGTGCACGGAGTACAATACATGGGGGATGAATCCATATTTGGAAAGACAGAAGCCATGCATAGCATGAGGTCTATAATAGGTGGAATACTTCTCGCACTTGGTGCTTGGGCAATACTAAATACTATAAATCCCGACTTAGTAAAAACTCAGCTAGATGATAGTATCCCAACTGTAGGTTTGGATATAAAGCCAAATAGTCTAACTACAAGGTCAGCAGCTGACTCAGCAAGATGTGTAGAAGTCAAAACTGGACCGTGTGCTATATCAAATCTAACAGATACTTTTGGAAACAAATCGGCAAATATGTCGAAAATTTGTAGCATGGAAAGTGGGGGTAATCAATATGCTGGGAGCACCACGGACCCAGTACAAAAGGCAAATATAACAGATAAGTGTAACTTTAAAGATGCAAATCAGGATGAGGTAGTTTTCTCTTTTGGATTATTCCAAATAAACATGCTGGCAAACGGAAAGATTATTAAAGATGATGCGGGTAAAACTTGCGAGAATCTATTTGAAAGTAAAGATGGTTCAGCATTAAAACCTAACTATACAATTCCAGGGACTAATAAATATGACTGCCGGCTGAAGCCTGGCGATGCAGTAAGAAAACAATATGAAACTTGTAAAGCTATTTTACTTGATCCAGCAAAAAATATAGCAATCGCAAAAATATTATTTGACCAAGGACCAGCAATGAATACTAAATTTGGTAACCTATTTGCTTGGCAAGCAGATGCAGGTACTTGTCCATCGGCATTTGAACAATAATTATTATGGGAAAAAAAATATTATTATTAATATCGAGTATCATTCTGATAGTAATCGGAATCGGTACTTTTATATATTTCAAAACACCTAAAAATCCGGACGGAACTCTACCAGAAAATACATTCAAAAATTTCTTCCCATTTGGTGTAAGTAGCACTAGTATCATAGACCAAAATAATACTGGATCAGATAGTACTAATCCAAATAATCCAAACAGTGCAGATGAAACTATACTCGTCCCTCAAGAAAATTTGAAGCAAGTCACCACAAGTGAAGTGTCTGGGGCATTCGCTTCAAACTCTTTATCAGGAACATCTGTGCGATATGTAGAGAAAGTAGGTGGAGTAGTGCACGAAATACCTGATAGCACAAAGGTTGATGAAGAATTAGTAGCCACAAGTATCCCATTTGCATATGAATCTATATTCGACAGCACAGGGAATTTCGTAATCAACCGCTACTTAGATGAGACTCTTTCAAAAGTGCAGAGCTACCTAAGTATTGTAGGATCAAACAGTGGCCAATATTTGCCAGAAAATATATTGGCGTTATCTCCATCTCCAAACAGTGGTTCATATTTCTATATCACAGTCGACGATAGTGACAAAGCTGTGGGAATAATTTTCACACCAAATGGTAGTAAGTCAGTCAAAATACTAAACTCATCTTTCACAGAATGGAACAGCGAGTGGCCAACAGTAAATAACATCTATCTTACCACTAAGCCATCGTGGAATACTAAAGGATATATTTACAGCCTAAATACTACTACAGGAATACAAAACAAAGTATTTGGTGGTATAAATGGTCTCACAACGAAAGTAAATCAGAGTGGTAGTCATATGCTATACAGTGAGACAACTAGAAACGGGGTAGGGCTCTATGTTTATAATATTAAAAACAGTAGTACATTAAACACAAACCTAAGTACCATATCCGACAAATGTGTATTCGCTTACAATATGATAGAAGCATACTGTGCAGTACCAAATAATTCTCCTAGTTCAAAAAATCCAGATAATTGGTATCAAGGAATTGAATCTTTCGATGATAGTATTTATAAAATAAATACCAATACTGGCGACACTACCTACATCATGAACATAAGTAGCAAAAAGGGAATAGATGCAGTAAATCTATTCTTAGATAAATCAAACAACACACTTTACTTCATAAATAAGAAAGACTCCACACTGTGGAGCCTTGGATTGATTAAGTAGATACAGGAGAGGGGATTTAGATTGCAGATTCGATGAAAGTAATTACTACTTTTCTGTCTTTACCTTCACCTTTAGATTCAGTTTTAATATCAGGCATCTTCTCTAGAAACATATGCATCACCCTGCGCTCAAATGCAGGCATAGGCTCTGCCTCTATACTACTCTTGAAGTATCTTGCGCGCTCCGCAAGCATATGTGCTGTAGCACGGATAGTATCCATATGTGCCTTTTGATATCCATTCACATCTATTTGCAAGTTCCTGAGAGCTTCTTCTCCGTGCTCTTTCTCGGCCATTTTCTTCACTAAGTGATTAAATGATTTCAATGCTTCACCGTCTCTACCTATAAGGAATCGTGAGTCTGGAGTAGAGATAGAGCACCATAGAGTATCTCCATCTTCTGTGAAAGTGCATTCATTTATCGTACACCCAGTGAGGGCACAAACATTTTCTACAATTGTTTTTATATTCTTTGTATCCATAAAATTAATCTGCCATTTTAGCCTTAAGTGTTTTCATATCAGAAGAGGCGAGGGGAGCTTTCGGCATTATTCTCCTTACATACATCTCTTGCAAGATAGTGAAGATATTACTTGTAACCCAGTAGAGTGCAACTGCAGCTGAAAGTTGATAAGAAATAAATGCAATAAATATTGGAAGTATATATTTTACATTTATAGCCATAGAATCAGCAAGCTGGTCTTGGAAAGATTGGTCGCTCTTTTTAACATTTGGATCTTTCTTCTGTATCGGACTAGCAAAATAACCTTGGATAAACTGAGTGACACCAGCGAGTATCGCAAGCACGAGTGATGGCTTATGTATGTCTACCCCTAAGAATATAGTATGGAGGTCTGTTGGAACCTTTATGAAGCTATATAGCTGTGTGGCATCTATATTAAGACCCTTAAAGAATACATAATATAGAGCTAAAATAACTGGCAATTGAACTAAAATAAGAACTAATCCTGAAAATGGATTAATATTGTATTCTTTATACAAAGCAAATGTCTTCTTTGCTTGCTCTTCTTTGTTTGGGAAATCTACCTTTATCTTCTTTAGAAGGGGAGCTAATTCCTTCATTACTATCTGACTCTTTATGGACTTCTTCGAGAGTGGAAAGAGCACAAACTTAACAAGAACAGTAAGGATAATAATAGCTAGACCCACATCGCCCAAAGTTACATTATTTATTAAAAAAATCAGACCGTTATAGATTGGTTGGTAGAAAATTGTGTTCCATAGTGCATGCATTCTCCTATTGTACACGAGGAAGCTAGAATTTCAAACAGATAGGTACTAAAACCTTATTTTTCGTAATATATTCAATATATCTTGTTCCAAATCATTCTTTTCAAAAGCTTTTTGGGCCTCTTTCTTAAAGAAGAAAACTCCAATTATAGGCTTTATTTCAATACTGGAAACAGCAGAATAACCCCTTCTTCTTAGTTTATTACGATCTACGGCTAGTTTTGCGACAGTTTTAGGTGCGACAAAGGCAATATGACTATAAGAATCAAGGCTTTCTGACACAAAACGCAAATAAAGAAGGTCCCCATGGAGGGTTTTACCTTCTTTAATAACTTGATTAAATAGAGACTTAGTTACTCGTCTATATTTCGGAAGCATATTTATATAGCTATTTTAGCACGACCCTTTTGACGTCTTGCTTTTAGAACTCTCTTGCCATTTGGAGTCTTTGAACGCACTAGAAAACCGTGAGTTTTTGCTCTTTTGCGTTTATTTGGCTGGTATGTTTGAGACATAGGTGAAATATATACTAAAATAGGGAAATTTGCAATAGTTACAAGGTTATCCACCTATTCACAGGTTATACACAGGTTAATTAAGAGATGTGATTACATTGAAACGGTAAGACCTAGTATAATAATACCCATGATGCCACTTAAAGACCTATGGAACACTTGTTTGCTAGATATTGAAGCAAATACTTCCCGTGCAAATTTTACTACCTGGTTCAAAAATACTTCTATCGTGAAAGAAGAACAGGGGACACTATATATTGGTGTACCAAATGAATTTGTGAAGGATTGGCTTTATAATAAATTCCACAAACTCATTGTAAAGACACTAATGAACTATGGTGGTGATATAAGAAGCGTAGAATACATAATCGTAAAGTATGAGCCCCAAGCAATCCAGAAAGAAAGTTCAACTCAAAAGATCCAGACAAACAAAGAACTACCACTAACTGACCTGTATATAAACAAAGAAGACAACTTAAATCCTAAATACACATTCAACTCATTCATCGTGGGGCCATTCAACGAGCTTGCTTACGCGGTCGCTCAATCAATACTAAATAATCCTGGGCACAACTATAATCCATTCTTCGTTTACGGAGGAACAGGTCTTGGTAAAACTCATATGATCCAATCAATAGGGAATAGTATTAAATCAAAGTACCCAAACAAAAAGATTCTTTATGTAAGTCTTGAAAGATTCTCTATCGACTACGTCACATCACTACAGAACAAAACTCCGAATGCATTTAAGGAGAAGTACAGAAAGTATGATGTAATAATCATGGATGATATTCAGTTCATTTCCGGTAAAGATAAAACTCAAGAAGAATTATTCCACTTATTCAACACACTTTACGAAAGTAATAGACAAATTATATTTTCTTCAGATAAACACCCAAACTTCATTCAAGGATTAGAAGAAAGATTACTCTCTAGATTATCCTCTGGTATGACAGTTCAAATAATTGAACCTGATTATGAATCAAGACTTGCTATTATAAAAGCAAAAATTTCTCAAAATAATTATCAACTTGATGAAGATGTCGTTTCTTACCTTGCGGCCTCTCTAGAAGGCAATATACGCGAACTAGAGGGTAGTCTAAACGCTCTCATTGCTCAATCAAATCTGAAAAATAAAAGTATTTCCTTAACTGAAGCAAAAGCTTTAATTAAGAACAATATTAAACCAAAAAAGAATGTGGCTATAAAAGAAATAGTTACTACGATTGCAGAATATTACAACATCGAAGAAGCTTCTATATATGAAAAAACTAGAAGGAAGGAAATAGTACGGGCTCGCCAAGTAATTATGTATATACTCCGCGAAGACTTCAATATCTCATACCCACTTATTGGTCAAAAACTTGGAGGTAAAGATCACACCACAGTAATACACTCACATTTGAAAATTAAAAAAGATTTAAACACTGATCCAGGCCTTGTACAAGAGATTGAGAAGATAAGAATCATGTTTAAATAGGTGTGGATAAAGGTGAGTATAAATGTGGATAAAGTTAATATTAATGTTAAAAAACATGAAATCAAAAAAAATTAACATTTAGATTTAAAGAATAAATAACATAATAAAAAACTAAATTACCAAAATAAACCTTAAATTATAATGGTATAAAAGTAATCAACAGTATACACACCCTTAATAGTAATAATAAAGTATTTAATAATTAATTAATACAATAACTATATGAAGCTAGAATGTTCAATCGAAAAAATAAAGAGTGCACTAAACAATGTTGAAAGGATGACTGGGAAGAATCTAACTCTTCCAGTACTCGGATCAATTCTTTGGATTGCAAAAGGTAATACTCTTACACTCCGCTCTACAAACTTAAGTATTGGTATTGAAATATCAATACCTGCAAAAGTTGAAAATGAAGGTACTCTTGCGATACGTGGAGATGTGCTCACTTCTTTATTCTCAGTTTTGATTAGTGATAGTAATATTTCATTCGAACAAAAAGATAATACATTATTTGTAAAAACTAAAACATCTAAAATTACGCTTAAAACGATTTCTTACGAAGATTTTCCTACTTTACCTACTGTGATAGGGGATGAGTATACAATCTCTTCTAAGAGCCTGTATGACGGCTTAAAAGCGGTTTCATACAGCGCTGCTGTTACTGAAATAAAGCCTGAGATTGGAAGTGTGTATATTTACCCAGATGGTGAGTATCTAGTCTTTGTTGCTACTGACTCATTTCGTTTAGCAGAAAAGAGAATAAAGGTTAAACAGAATTTTGAATTCGAAGGAGTGTTACTACCTTTTAAGAATGTTCAAGAAATAATTAAAGTAATAGAAAACTCAAGTGATAATATTGATTTTATAATTTCAAAAAACCAAGCAGTTTTTAAACTTCCTGGAATTTATATAACATCAAGAGTTGTGGATGGAAGCTTCCCAGATTACAAGCAAATAATACCAAAGAATTCTACAACGACTGCAATAATACTTAAACAAGATTTCCTTTCTGCACTTAAAGTTTCAAACGTCTTGTCAGATAATTTCAATCAAATCACTATAAGTTTGAACCCTGGTAAAAAAGAATGTATTTTGGAATCAAAAAATAATGATATTGGTGAGAATAGTACAAGCATAGTAGCTGCACTTACTGGTGAGGATATAACACTAAACTTTAATTATAAATACATACTCGATTCTTTCCAGTCGATGAATTCAGATTCTATCTCACTTGAATTTTACGGTGCCAGTAAGCCAATGATTATTAAAGGGGTAGGTGACTCAACATTTCTTTATGTTGTGATGCCAATGAATAGATAAATTATGGATTACTCTCGTATCACGGATCTTCTTGGTAAATTTTCTGAAATTATAAATAAATCAGATATCAAAAAAGATGTTGTGATATCTGTGCTAGCACAATTTACTAAAAAGGTTTTTAAGAAAGAAGATTTTAAGATTGATAAGGATATATTAGTTTTAAACGTAAGTCCGTTAGTGAAAAATGAAATTTTTATTCACAAAGAAAAAATTCTAAATGAATTTAAAATCAATAATATTAATATAAAGAATATACGTTAGTTTATTATTATCTCACTTTTTACTTCGCTACTGTTTCCATCTATATCATAAGAAATTACATTTATTATATTTCCACTTGGATAAATGTTATAAGAACTCGGGGTAAATGTAATTTGAGATGAATAATTGGAGAAAGAAGATATTAAATTATTGTTTAAAAATACATCTGTTTTATTAAGTGGTCTTTGACTTTGAATATTTATACCGATATTTATGGGAGTATTTTTATCATAAATTTTACCAAACATAATACCATTTATCTGTATGAATGGCTTGAATAGGGGGTTACTATTGTTTTGCTTTATAGGTGCTATGCCGACTGTTTTGTATAAGGTTTGATTTTTAATCCACCAATTCTGCACCGCAGTTTCCCACCTGTTATATTGAGGATCAGATTCTGGATTTGCTGGTCTTAAACCTGTAGGGTTACTTTTATCTATCCAATATAAAATACTATGGACATTTGAATAACCATCTTCACCTTGCCAGTATCCAAGTAATATTGGTCTTGTATTTGAATCTATTTCATCTGGTTTTACAAAAGATACACCTGGATTTGTTTTTAATGCTTCGTTTAAAATTCCATTCCAAATCGGACCCGCAAGAGCTGCACCTCCCTTTTTCATAGGCACATTGTCATTGTTTCCAGCCCAAGCACCTACAACTACAGAAGAGGAATATCCGATAGTCCATGCGTCCTTATTGTTGTTTGTAGTACCAGTTTTCACAGCTACATCAGTACCTTTAATTACTAAACTAGAATTAGCACCAAATGTGGGTGTGCGAGCAACGTTATCGGAAAGTATATCGGAGATAATTTTTGTTGTATTTACAGGAAGTACTTCAGAATAACTATCTTCCATTTTTTCTAAAACTTTACCATCTTTGTCTGATACACTTATTATACTTTGGTACGGGTGTCTTATCCCGCCTGTCGCAAATACTCCGTATGCTGAAGTCATTTCAAGTAGTGTGGTTTCTCCACCTCCAATCACAAGAGATAGACCGTATCTTCTTGGATCTGTAAGTGTTGTAATACCTAAAGATTTTGCAGTTGCGATTGCATCATCGATACCTACTAAGTATAAGAGTTTTACTGCCACAACGTTTATGGATTGAGCGAGTGCATTTCGAAGTGACATTGGTCCTCTGAAGTTATCGTCGTAGTTTCCTGGCATATAACATTCATCTTTTTTATTTCCTGAAGTAGGATTACCATATGCATCACATGAGTCTGAGAACTGCGTAGGGACGTCGAAAAGTACAGTGTCCGCAGTATATCCCTTATTGAATGCTGCAGCGTACACAAAAGGTTTAAACGCCGATCCTGGCTGACGCATTGCCGTTGTAACATTGAAATTTCCATCAATAGTTTTGTCGAAGTAATCTCGGGATCCTACCATTGCGAGTATTTCTCCAGTATTTGGATTTATTGCAACAGCTGCTGCGTTCTTCCCACCGGAAGACTTTTCATTTATTAATGCATTTTCTTTTACTATCTCTTCAGCTTTCTTTTGTAAATTATAATCAATTGTAGTTATAACTTTCAGTCCACCTTCCTCAAGAGCTATCTCACCATATTCATTCAGTAGGTATTGTTTTACAAAGAAAACAAAATGAGGAGCTTCTATATGTGTTGGTTGTTCAGGAAGGAATGTGACAATTTCAGATTTGGCAGCTTCGTACGCTGCACTATCTATAAATTTCAAATCAAACATTCTTTTAAGTACTATATTTTTTCTTTCATCCAATTTATCTTTGTGTGACCTGTAAGGGGAGTAGTACGTAGGAGAATTTGGTATTGCTGACAGGTATGCCGATTCTGCTAAAGTAAGATCAAGAGGTTCTTTGCCGAAGAAAGTTTTACTTGCTTCCTGTATACCATAAATAGTTCCACCATATGGTGCCTCGTTTAAATAAAGTCCTAAAATCTGGTCTTTTGATAATGTGGTTTCAAGCTTCACTGCTAGTATCCACTCCTTAATTTTGCGAGATATAGTGCGTTCGTTTGTGAGTAAGGTATTTTTAATTAATTGCTGGGTAAGAGTAGATCCTCCTTCCATTTTCCCACCATAAATAATTTTGTGAAATATGGCACGAGCTAAACCTCTAAAACTTATCCCATTGTGGTGATAAAAGTCTGAATCTTCTATGGCTACAGTAGCATTCTTTACATTTGCGCCAATATTCTCATCGGCAATTACAGTACGACGAATATTGTCGTTTAAATCATAAAGAACGATGGTTCCAGTACGGTCATATATCTTTGTAGAGCTTGCAACCTTTCTTTCTGTAAAGGAGTTGAAATCTGGGAGTGATAAGGTGCTTATCCAAATAATAATTATACCCAAAACGAGTACGCCTAGGCCTAATATTATATATAAAGCATTTTTAAATTTCCTGATTTTTGTATTTTTCATATATATGGTTATCATAACACAATCCATGTTTTAAAACAGACAAAAGCCCGTAAATGTGCTAAAGTAAAATATATGAAGAAGATTAATCAAGAACAAATTAATGATTTATTAGACAGAGGAATTGCCAATATTTACCCTTCTAGAGGATTTCTTGAAGCTAAGCTCACTAAGGGTGAAAAGGTAACAATCTATCTTGGTATTGATCCTACTGGCCCCACACTACACTTAGGGCATTCTATTCCTATACTTAAACTCAAACAATTCCAAGATTTAGGGCATAAAGTCATTCTACTTATGGGGGACTTTACTGCGATGATAGGAGATCCGACAGATAAATCCGCGACTCGCGTGGCACTGACTCATAAAGAAGTTATGAGCAACTTAAAGAATTACAAAAAGCAGGCTTCAAAAATTCTTGATTTTACTGGCCCAAATAAAGCTGAGATTAAATTCAATTCTAAATGGCTTGGCAAAATGTCTTTTGCTGAAGTGCTTTCTCTTGCATCTAATATGACAGTTCAGCAAATGGTTGAGCGTGATATGTTTTCAAATAGAATGAAAGAAGGTAAGCCAATTTATATTCATGAATTTATGTATCCACTTATGCAAGGCTACGACAGTGTGGCAATGAACGTGGATGGAGAAGTGGGAGGGAATGATCAGACATTTAATATGCTTGCGGGGCGTACACTACTTAAGACTATCAAGAACAAAGAAAAGTTTGTCCTAACTACAAAACTTCTTGAAGATAGTAATGGTAAGAAAATGGGTAAGACTGAGGGTAATATGCTGGCACTTTCTGATACTGCCGAGGACATGATAGGCAAGGTGATGAGCTGGACAGACGGAATGACTATCCCAGCATTCGAGCTATGTACAAATGAGCCAATGGAAAAGATTTCTGGATATGCTCGCGATGTGACTATAAGTGCGATAAATCCTCGCGACCTTAAAATGATGCTCGCTAAAAAGATTGTAAGTATGTATTTTAGCGACAAAATTGCCGACCATGCAGAGATGCTCTTTGATTCCAAATTTCAAAAGAAAGAAATTCCAGACGAAGTACCTGAAGCTAAATTTACTAAAGATACATTACTTGTAGATGTGCTCATGAAGGAAAACTTTATAACATCTAAGGGAGAGTTTGCTCGACTAGTGAAAGAGAATGCGATTACAAACTTAATAGATAATAAAAAAATAACAGATATTAAGTATGTTTCAGAGAAGGCGGTGTATAAAATAGGGAAGAAGAGATTCATTAAAATAGTTTAAATAAAAAGCTCCCATACGGGAGCTTTTTATTTAGATAAAATCATCATGTATCATAGATGTGTCTTCTTCGTCATCATCTCCTATGGCCTCATCCTTTAGAAAGTCATCGTCTTCTTCTACTATATCGTCTTCCAGTATGTCATCCTCAAGAATACTACTATCCAAATCGAGTTCATCTTCTTCTTTTACATCGTCATCTAATTTTATTTCATCGTCACTATAACTCATATGTAATTTCACTAAATTTCTAATATACTATTAGTAACAGAATATAGGATTCTTTGCAACACTTGTCTTACTGTGGAAAACTAAATTTCTCACGAGCGAGGCATGTGAGCCCTATAGCAATAGCATCTAGCTCGTCATCTGAAGTAGTACTATGGGCAAGTTCAACTAATTTGGGCACCATATTCATTACCATAGCTTTGTCTGCCTTGCCGTATCCAGTGACAGCAACCTTGATCTCTCCAGGGGTGTATTCAAATATTTTAATCTTTGCTCTCTTGGCTTCGTATATAATTACTCCTCTTGCTTCTGATACTCCCATGGCGGTTTTCTGGTTATTTGTGATGTAGAGCTTTTCTATAGCTAGAGCCTCGGGCTTGTACTCATTTATTACTCTTGCGATTTCTTGACCTACAAGAAATATTCTATCTGAGATTTCTCCACCCTTCTTTGTGTTTAAGCACTCTGAGAATAGGATGGTTTCTTTATTATTTTCTTTCTTTATGACCGCGATTCCGACTCTGTCGAATCCTGGGTCGACTGAAATAATATTCATATAAGCATCATAGCATCTATATGGTATAATTATCCATATATGATGATGCCTTTTTCAAAATCAACCGTTTCACTCGCTAGATTGATACCGATTGTACTTATTATAGCGGGAACTATTATGGGTTCTTGGTATTTTGGAGAGAAAGAGATTAGAAGTGAGACCGATTTACTTTTGCTCCGTGCGCAGAATATAGCTTTTTCTATTTCAGGGGATAGTGTAAATCAACTCAAGGGCAGTCTTTCAGATATTGGCACCCCAGCTTATGATGATTTGAAAAGTAAATTAATTAATTTGCACAATATAAATTCAGACACACGCTTCGTGTACTTGATGGGTCTTCATGATGACATACAATTCTTCTATATGGATTCTGAATTACCTAAGTCTAAAGATTACTCACCACCAGGGCAGATATATCCGGATGCATTACCTATCGATATAGAGAACCATAGAAACGGCGTGTCGTATTCAAATGGACCCTACACAGACACTTGGGGGACGTGGATCTCTGCATATGCTCCAGTGAAAGACAGAATTAGCGGAGAAGTTGTGGCTATGCTTGGTGTAGATGCTGAGGCGGATACTATTTTAAATAAAGCTTGGCTTGTGCGTATAAATGTACTTATAATGGGAGCTTTTCTTCTTGTTTCAGTTCTATTTTTAGTAAAGGTTTTACAGAATTCTATTCACCACAGACGCACGCTTGAAGAAAAGAATCAGGATTTAGAAATTCAAAAAGATTATTTTGAGGAGGCGCAAATCTTGGCGAGATTAGGCCAGATGAATGTTCATGTGCCTTCTGGAGAAACGCTACTCAATTCTTTTATGTCTGAAATACTTGATGTAAGACTCAAGTCACAAATTACTATAAGTGAGTTCTTTAAACTTATTGATCCTACAGATGCTACACGTATTCAAAGTCAGTTTAGTTTACTTAAAGATAACGATAAAGAAAGATTGTCTTTTACTTACCATGTGCCTAAGGCGGATGGGTCTAGTACTACTGTTGCCTCACTATGTAAAATAAAAAGAGATGCACGTAATGCACCCCTTCATATTGTGTGTACTGCCCAAGATATCTCCGCACATATATCCTAATCCTTTTCTATAAAATCAAAGCCAAGATGCTCATAGGCACTCTTTGTGGCAGTTCTTCCTCTTGGAGTTCGCTCTAGTAGCCCGCACTGAATGAGGTATGGCTCTACGACTTCTTCAATAGTTGCTTCCTCTTCACTAGTGGCTGCGGCAATAGTTTTGAGCCCTACAGGGCCACCACTAAATTTGTTGATTATTACTTCGAGTACTTTTCTGTCGCTTGATGTAAGCCCGAGCTCATCCACTTCAAGAAGCGATAATGCCTTTTTTACAGCTCCTCCATCAAGGGGTATTTTGTGAACTTGAGCATAGTCACGGCAACGCTTGAGGAAGTAATTTGCAGTTCTTGGTGTGAATCGTGCACGCTTGGCTATTTCAGACAATGCATCATCATTTAATTCGACACCTAGAATTTTTGCAGAACGATTTAAAATCTTTTTAATTTCATCTTGAGAGTAAAATTCCAAACGGAAAACTCCACCAGAGAATCGTGAGCGAAGTGGGGAAGAGAGTAGTGCAATGCGAGTGGTCGCAGCGATAAGTGTGAAAGGGGGGATGTCGAGCTGGACTGTGCGAGCTGACGGCCCTTTGCCAAGTATGATGTCTATCACACCGCTCTCCATTGCAGGATAAAGTATTTCTTCTACCATTTTATTTAGGCGGTGGATCTCATCGATGAAGACAATATCCCCTGGTGATAGATTTGTGAGTATGGATGCGAGGTCGCCGACCTTTTCTATGGCAGGTCCTGATGTAATCTTTATTTGGCGACGAGTCTCTTTAGCAATTAGGTGAGCGAGAGTAGTCTTCCCAAGGCCTGGAGGACCATAAAAAAGTATGTGTTCTGCGGGGTGGCTGCGTTCTTCGGCTGCTGTGAGGAGGATTTTTAAATTTTGTTTGATGTTTTCTTGGCCAATGTATTCATCCCACTCACTAGGGCGTAGTGTTTGGTCTAGAAAACCTTCTTCTTGAACTTTCTTTGAGGGGGTTGACATTGAATTTATAATATGCTATACTCTCTTACGAGTTAGGTATAGATGCATTATACCACCAGTCAGTCAAAACTTCATAAAATTTTTAGAGAAGACATAAATCTCTAAGCAATCAGCCACCGGCCCTATGTTTCAGCGGAGGACGTCTTGGTTTATATTTATATTTACTGGTGCTATCCTTCAACGTCATGTTACTTTAGATGATTTTTCATTTAAAGGATTGTTTAGAGATTTATGTTTTTTTAATTCTACTACTAGTCTTCGTAGAAATCTACGACGCTCTCTACTTCTTCAAGTGAAGTGATGCCAGTTAGGACTTTCACTACTCCATCTTCTTTCATGTTTAGTATTCCTTGTTTTGAGGACACATCTTTTATTTCTCTCTCACTTGGGTTTGTAGGGATTATCTTTTCAATTGCCTCATCGTTGTAAATAGCTTCAAATATTCCCATACGGCCTTTGTATCCAGTGTTGTTGCAAGCTTCACAGCCTGTGGCTTCAAATAATTTCATACCTAAAGATACATCTACTCCAAATTTTGTTAAATCTTTTCCACCCATTTTCGCTTCTTCCATTATTTTGGTTAGAAGCTTTTTTTCTTCTTCTGTTACTGCTCTTTCCTTTTTACAAATTTTACAAAGCTTTCTTACAAGACGCTGAGCGATAGAAAGTGAAAGTGCGGAAACTAAAATCTTTGGATTGACCCCTAGGTCTATAAGGCGGGGGATCACACCGGCAGCATTGTTGGTATGGAGTGTAGAGAACACCATGTGACCAGTGAGAGCTGATTCCACTGCGATCTCGGCAGTTTCTTTATCGCGAATTTCTCCCACCATTATTACATCTGGATCTTGGCGGAGTGCTGAGCGGAGACCTTCTAGAAATGTGTAGCCCTTCTCACTATCGGTTTGAGTCTGAGTAATCCCTGGCAAATGGTACTCTATAGGATCTTCGATAGTTATGATTTTTATTTCGGATGAATATATCTTTTGGAGAAATGAATAGAGCGTTGTCGTCTTACCGGAACCTGTCGGACCAGTAAGTAGGACCAAGCCATTTGGCTTTTTGATCTCACGCATGAAAATATCGTACAAACCTTTCTCGATTCCCATATCTTCAAGCTTCACGCGGATGGATTTCGGATTTAAGATACGCATAACAATGGACTCACCGTAAGCTCCTGGGATGAGAGACACACGCAAACTTATCTCATCATCTCCTAGGTAAATAGAGAAGCGCCCATCTTGAGCAATTGATTTTGCACTTATTTTGAGCCCCGAAAGTAATTTGATTCTAGAATTTAGGAACTTGTGTATTTCAGGTGGAACTGTGGTCACTTCTTGGAGTATTCCATCAATACGGAAACGAAGGCGCACAGTATGCTCCTCTGGCTCGAAGTGCACATCGGATGCATCGATAGCAATTGCTCCAGCAAGTACTATTTCTAAAATGCGACTTGTCATATGAACTTTATCTTTCTCAGCGTCAGAAATTGTTTTTTGGATATCTGCTAAGTTCTTTATATCTTTCGATAGTGTGAGCAATGCGTCACTGGAAATATCGATACTGCCTTGGTGCGAAATTTCTGCATAAGAGATTTCTTTATATCTTTCCCAAACTTTTTCAAGTGATGCAAGAGATGCCATATAAAAGTGGGGGATGTATCCATGCCCTGTGAAAAATTCTGTGAGATTTGTGAGGTGGTCTGGCTGTGGTGAGCGCACGGCTATGTGCACATTCTTTCCTAAGATCTTAAATGGAGCGACTTCCTCTTTGCGGGCATCTGCTTCAGGAATTGTACGGACGGCATCGTTCTCTATCACTACTGTTGCGAGGTTTATGGAAGGGATATTGTATTTGGTCTTTGCAAGTAGGGCGACTAAGTCCTCCTCTTCTTGTTTATGCAAATCTTCGACTTCTCTTTCTTCTTTTATATCATTAAATTTAATAGCCATATGAAATATTATAGCCTAAATTGTCCCAAATATAGTCCTTGACATTTTGCTCTGAATATGCTAAGATATATACAAATGGGCGAACTATGTGTTGATTGGTTGATTTTGCGTTTCAGGCTTATTTTTAAGCGTAAAATCAACCAATTAATATAATAGCCATGAACTTTAAAAATTTTCTCTTTATTTTCCTGTGCTTGGGAATCAAAATACAAGCACAGCAAGGCGGTGCAAACCGCTGCGTAGATTTACCGACACTTGGTCGGGCTTTAACCAAAGAAGAAGTATCTTTCCTTGCAACATGCGAGGATAATTGCTTCAACACTTGGAAGAAGCTCCCAAGCGGAGTGGAATTCAAGTTTTATTGCCGTCCTTCCGAGTGGAAGGCGGAGTTGATTAAAATTGCTCGCGAGGATTTCAATATCCTTCTTACAGAGCAAACTTTGCCAAGATTTATCTTGGACTCACTAGACGATATGAGTATTTCAGGGCTGAGGCTTTGGAATTATCATGCTGAGTTGGGAAGTGGTGCCTTAGGCTCTACTCTCACTACCATGATGAGTAATATGAGAGCTCTCGGATACCGTGGGCACCCATTTATTAAAACTCAAATCGCTTGCGCAAATATTTTGCGTGAGGAAGTGGTGAATCAACCTCCAACTACCCCAGTTATCAGGCACAAACAAACTGCCTATACTAAAGGGAACACAACCTATTTAGGTACAGATAATGGTAAAGGTGGTTATGAGAATGAGACAGTGGATGAAGCTGGTGCGAAGGAAACTAAAGTGTACTACGAAAACAATACGTATTATTACTATTCGTACAATACGAATAGCTACTACTACTATGATTTAGGGTACACACAGCAGTATTCACTTTGCCACTTCCCAAACTACCACTACGTTATTGGACCTCAATGGTGTGGATTTATTTTCCTACCATGGATTTGTCCAGTGCACACATGTCACTCATGTTGCGGATGTCATCCGTTTGTAGAAGTAGGGTTCGGAAGAGAGCCAGATGGAGGGCCTACAAGCCCACCAGTAACAGGAGGACCAAAAAGTCCACCAGTAGTTGTTACTGATCCATTTTCTCCACCGGTTGATGAACCGTGGAGCCCCCCGAGCAAAACGTACTCTTATGCGCAAGGCAATGCATTCCAACAAAACGAACCTTTCGTACAAGTAACACCTTTTGATGTGCATCAACAAAGAGTAAAAGATCAAGAAGATTTCGAAAGAGGTCAATTGGCTTTACAAGAAAAGCATACTCAGATGGATGCCAACACTCGCAAAGCTAAAGGCAATCCAAATGCTGAATCAAGCAATTGGTCAACCGTTAGTCTTGATGGAACTACTCCTACAGATACCAGAGCTTCTATGCCAAGGCCTGTAGAGGAAGAACAGGAAGGGAGCGAACCTCGCACCTCTCCAAATCTACCGTCACGTCCTCGTGATCCAAACGAAGGCAGGGCAACTCCACGGACTGAAATTCCTAAGACTCAAACTCCACGGAACGAAACACCTCGTCAGGAAAATCCTAGACAAGGAACTCCACGAAATGAGACACCTAGGAACGAAACTCCACGGACAGAAACTCCTAGGAATAGTCCTAGGGGTCAGCAGCCGAGCAATGGTGGTGGTGGAAACACTACCCCAAGGCCAACATCACGTACTACTGGCAACAGTAGAACATAAAGAGAAAATGTTCTTTTAAGTTTGTGAGTTTAAATAAACTCTCACTGTAATTGTTTGTTTTTGGAATATAAACCAAACAATTGCTTTTTTAAGTCTTGAACTTGGTCGTTGAAGATTTAAAATTGCAAGTTAATAATTAATATTTATATGAAAAATTATATGAAAAAAATCACAATAATTTTCGGTTTGGCACTCCTTCTTCTGGGGCAGTCAACTTTCGCGCTTAACCCGTGGAATGGTGACCCAGCAGACTGTGATCAAATCCGAATCCGTACGACTAGCACATCAGGTGGTGCTGGCTGTTCTTCTTGGTCAACTAATCCTGTGACAGTCGCTCCAGGAGGTATGGTGTATGTAGCTCTCTACTATCACAATACTAGTACAGGTCCAATGACAAATACTAAGTTGTCTGTTACTAAATCACCAAATAGTGGTGCGTCTTCATCATTTACTTTTAGTAATGTGATAAGTTCGGATCAGGCAAGCCAGTCTTCGGGCACAGTCACAGCAAATATCACAAGTTCACAAACACTTACATTTGCTTCTGCTACTTGGTATCCTGATCAATCTTCATCTCCATCATCTTTCCCAAATGGGCAAAGTGGTAGTGAGGTTATGAATGGTGGGGTAAACATCGGTACTATAGGTACTGGCTGGTCACACCAAGGTTCTATTGTCGTAGCATTTAGTGTTGGCAATTACACACCGACTTGTGTTATTTCAAATCTTTCTGCAAGTACAAACCCAATAATTCCACCCGCAAATTCATCGCAACTTACTTGGGCAAACAATGGCTGTACATCAGTCACTATTTCTCCAGCATTTAGTAACGGCTCAAACTCAGTAACTGCAAATGCTTCAGGTAGTGTGACTGTGATGCCAGCATCAACGACCACTTATACTATTACTGGCGTGAATGGAACAGCTACTAGCTCAAAATCCATTACTGTGACTATCGGCAGTGCTGCACCAACTCCTTGTGTTGTCACAAGTTTCTCAGCGAACCCTTCTACTATTACTGCAGGGGGCACAGCACAGCTCTCTTGGACTACAAACGGTAACTGTACTTCATTAAATATTTCCCCAACAGTAGGCGCAGTATATGGCTCTTCAGGAAGTGTGTCTGTCACACCTTCTATATATACTTACTATTCTATTACAGGATACGGTGCGACTGGTAGCCCAAGTGTACTCAATACTTCTGTTACAGTAACTGCACCTTCAACTTGTATCATATATAGTTTCTATGCAAACTCATCAGTGATAAATTTAGGAGATTCTACTTTACTTAATTGGACTACAAACGGTAACTGTACATCACTTAGTATTTCACCAGGAGTAAGTGGATCACTTAATGCAAATGGTAGTGCTTCAGTAACTCCAACATCAAATACAAATTATGTAATCACAGGCCAAGGTTCTACTGGAGGCACTGTAACTAAAAATGTAACAGTAACAGTAAACAACACTACTCCACCTACATCATGTACTATCACAAGCTTCACAGCGAACGGAAGTACTATATCAGTAGGGGGTACATCACAGCTTTCTTGGACGACAAACGGTAACTGTACTTCACTTACAATATCTCCAAATGTAGGCTCTGTATATGGTGCATCTGGTAGTGTATCTGTATCACCAACCATAAATACAACTTACATTATTTCAGGCCAAGGTTCGAGTGGATCATATAGTTCACTTACTGCTAATGTGACTGTAAATGCTGTAGCAAATTGTATTGTCTATAATATATATTCAAACTACTCTTCCATAACTACTGGGGGGACAGCGATGCTATTTTGGACAACAAATGGTAACTGTACACTTCTTGATATTTCAAATTATGGACCTGTGTCTGGTACAACTGGTAATGTAAATGTTTCTCCAACAGTAACTACTACATACGCTATGACAGGCTACGGATCAAATGGATCTACAAGTTCAAAGAACACAACTATCACAGTAAATGGTGCCAATAATTCCACAGCATGTGCGATCACTAGCTTCATCGCAAACCCATCTACTATAACAGCAGGGAATTCATCTGCACTTTCTTGGACGACAAATGGTAACTGTACTTCACTTACTATCTCACCAAATCCTGGTGTAGTGTACGGTACATCTGGAGCTACAACAGTATCTCCATCTATCACTAGTACATATAGTATCTCTGGTACTGGTGCAAGTGGGTCCGCTACTCCTCTTACTACGACAGTAACTGTGACAGCTGGTACTTCATCTTGTGCTATTACTTCATTCATAGCTAATCCAAACGGAAATGTATCTTCTGGGAATCCAGTAGTACTTTCTTGGACAACTACTGGCACGTGTGGACAAATATACATAAATGGTAATCCAGTCTCTGGAAATTACTACACTGTATATCCTACAGCTAATACAACATATTCACTCACATCAGCTTCAGGCCCTGCGAGTTCTGTGTATGTATCTGTAAATGCAGCCAACAATACAGTTCCAACTGCTACTACAAACTATCCTACGAATATCGGCACAAGTCGTGCGACAATCGCAGGTTATGTAAATGGGCAAGGTGCTGTGATAAACGGATGGCTTGAGTTCCCATGTTTTGGTGCACAATACGGAAATGTCTCAGGTGTAACTACTGCAAACCTTTCAACTGTGATATATTCACTTTCACCAAACAACACATACTCATACTGTGCAGTTGCTCAAAATCCAGCTACAAATGTGATATATCGTGCAAATCAAATTTCGTTCACTACAACTTCTAGTGGCCGTGGAAATAATAACTACAGTTCACCATCAGTAAGTACATACTCTGCTACAAATGTATCTACAAATTCTGCAACAATAAATGGATATGCAGATGGTAATGGAGACTACAATACTACAAGTTGGTTCCGTTATGGTACAAGTAGTGGCTACCTAGGTATGACGACAAATATAGCGAACCGTAGTTCTGGTGGGCAGAATATTTCTGAATACTTAAATAATCTTTCACCAAATACAACTTACTACTATCAAGCTGCTGCTCAGAATTCATACGATACAGTTTATGGTAGTATCCAGCAATTCACTACAGGCTCATCATTCTTAAATAATAATGGCCAAACAACAGCCGTGACTACAGTGGCTACAAATGTGACTACAGGTAGTGCAACACTTAATGGGTTACTTCTAAATACGATAAATTCAAATACAAATGTGTATTTTGAATATGGTACTAATGTGACTTTAGGTGGAGTAACAAATCGTAAATATTTAGGTCTCGGAACTTCTGTTCCATTCTCTGAAAATATTACAGGACTAAGTCCAGATACTCTGTACTACTTCCGAGCAAATGCTGAGAATAGTGCCGGTGTGTCTCATGGTTCTATTGAGATATTTAGAACTCCTGGTAATTACACAAATACAAACACAAACACAAATACGACAACAACAAGAACTGTGTATGTGAATACTGGTGTGACTCGTGCAGGACTTGAATCACCAATACTACTTAAGATTGAAAATAGAAATCCAATCTTTACAGTAGGAGATATGGTGGATTACACAATTACATATAGTAATATCGGTAGTACAAAACTTACTCGTCCACTCCTACAAGTAATACTGCCTAAATATGTGACTTTCGTGAATACTTCAAGAGGAACATATGATATAGATACATCTACAATATCTGTCGCACTTGAAGATCTTGAGCCACAAGCTGGGGGAGTGCTATATGTGCAAGGTAAGGTTGTGTCATTACCTGATAATCATTCAGATATAGTTACAACTGCGATCCTTGTGTATACAAACTCTGCGAAGGCACAAGAGAACGCTATGGCTTATGTACTCAATCATGATTACGGTTACAATAACAATAATGTAAATCTTGGTGCATCTGCTGGATTCTTGAATTTCTGGGGTCTTGGATTACTTGGATGGTTACTATTACTTATCTTAATACTTCTTATCATTCTTATCGCTCGTACTTACCGTCGAAGATATTATGATGAAGCTTATTACGCTCCATATGTAGCACCTAGACCAGTGTCTAACCACACAGACAATCAAGGAATACATCAGAGTACTCCTCATACATAATAAAATTGTGTATTGAAAGAAAAACCCGCTCAGAAATGAAGCGGGTTTTTCTATAGCTAAATTAAGCTTTGTGTGGTATGGTAAAAAGAAAAAATTAA
>CAZCFW010000007.1:0-30091 GCA_964498035.1 uncultured Candidatus Saccharibacteria bacterium | reverse complement strand
GAGAATTGGACTCACGCTCTCCCCATTACCAATGGAGTGCTTTACCACTAAGCTAAGACGGCAAATAATACATGAAATATACTATATTTTCACAAATTAAAAAAGCTCTGATTTTCAGAGCTTTTTTAAAGTAAAATTACTTTACCAATTTCTTTACTGCTTTTTTTACTTTCTTTCCTTGACCTGAGATAGACTTCCAGTGGCTCTTAAGTTCTTTAGCCAATTTCTCAACTTCAGCTTTGCCACCAGTAGACACATAAGTCTTTGCAACTTGGTCCACAATATTCTCATAAGCTTCTTCACTTACATCCTTTGCCTTTTCCATCTTTTCTACCACCTCACCCTTCATCTTTATCATCCAGCCTTTTGCTGCCTTACGGTTCTTCTTGCCATCTGGGCCTAAGAAGAAATATCCTGCTGCTGCGAGCGCTGCTACTCCTGCTGTGATAGCGATAACCTTACCTACACTTGCTCCCTTCTTTGCTACTATTTTTTTTGTTGCCATATATTTTATAAATTTAAATAATAAATAATAATAGATTATTCACTTTTCTTTCTTTTTCGACGTTTAGGAAATAAAAGATTAAAAATGAAACTTTCTTTTATCTGCATTGCAATCTCCTCCACATGAGCATTTGCAGTTGCGATATTCTCCTCAACTTTATCAACAAGATTTCTAAGTCTCTTTACTGCACCAATGATATAGTAAAGTAAGACCACTAAAAATATGGAAACTATCACGACTGCAATAGTCGTCACAAAAAAGAATATATCTGCTTTCATAAGTGTATCCATAATTACCATATAAGTATACCATATTTCTTAACTTGCGAAAATCTTAATTTTAAGTATAATGAATTTATGCTCTTTTGAGCGTCTTTTAGTTATATAGCGGGTTAGAGAAGAGGTATCTCGCAAGGCTCATAACCTTGAGACGGCCGTTCGATTCGGTCACCCGCAACAAGGCATAGTGCTTTAAGCGAAGATTCGGCTAGTGCCTCATATCTTCGCAATGCTAAAGTCCGTGGTAATGCCATCGACGAAAAGCAAAGCAGTTTGCTTTTCGTCGGGGTAGCTCAGTTGGTAGAGCACAGGACTCATAAGCCTGGGGTCGTGGGTTCAATCCCCACCCCCGACACAGGGGGAAGATTATGCCTGCGCATAATCTGTTGGGGATTGAAAGACTTTTCATTATCGAGTTTACGAGATTGAAAAGTACCTGGCTATGTAATAGCCGATCCCACCTCGATAAATAATGCGGTCGTAGCTCAACTGGTTAGAGCACTCGCCTGTCACGCGAGAGGTTGCCGGTTCAAGTCCGGTCGACCGCGCATTTAGAAAAAGCTCCGAAAGGAGCTTTTTCTGCGGTCGGTAAAATGCGTAGCATTTTAAGGACTTGAACGCCGGAGCTATGTTTTGACAGTAGTCAAAACGCGAGGCGGTGACCAGACAAATTTTTGTGTCGACAAAAATTTAGTCGAGGTCAAGAAATGTACTCATGGTCCGGTCGACCGCGCCAAGGTTTTATTTTCTGATACATCCAAATACTAGATGGTATTTTTATTGCTCATGGAGTATACTTTCACTATGTATAGAAGAGACAAGATGTTTATGGTTGTTATAATAGGTACCTCAGGGGCAGGTAAGACCACCCTTGCTGAGTTTTTGAAAAATCAATTAGCTAATACAGCTCATGTGGCTTACGATAATATTAAGAGCTTTATTTCTCAATTCAAAGAAGTGTATTCACATAAACAAACAAGTGTTAATGTTACTTACGCTATGACCAAAGAATATTTTGAAAATAATATTTCTGTTATTGTAGATAAAAATATGACCAATGAAGAAGTGGATAAATATAAAGAAATTGCAGAAAAATATTGTGTGGATTTTTTCTTATATCGGGTGGAAATTCATGAAGATATTCGGAGGGAAAGAATTACAAAAAGGGCTTACAAGGAGAATAATCCTATACCATCGCAAGAAACCCTAGATAAGTTCTCAGAGACATATAACAAGAATATGCATCAAAGTAATGCTACCTTTGATTCGGGGGTATTGAGTATTGAACAAATGGCAAATTTTATCCTCAAAGATTTAGGGTTTTTATACGACTAACTACAACACTTGGCATTAAAAAATGGGCTACCTTAATTCTGGTATATAAATATAACAATTATGGCTGCGAATATCGGTTCTAACGTCGTCCACTAAGTCGCGCATTTAGAAAAAGCTCCGAAAGGAGCTTTTTCTGCGGTCGGCCGTCCTTCAACCGTAGTGTGAAAGATTCCGGTATACCAGCAATTATGATAAAATATATTATATGAAACCAGATATGATACTTTTTACAATAGTTATGGTTTTAATTGGAACTGGAATATTTTTTACTTTATATTTTTTTGATAAAAACCCAAAAATCAAAAAGGAGTTCTTGGCACCAGCAGTAGCTATCCTTACAGGCAGACCTTATGATTCAGAAGGCCAAAAACCAATCAAATGGTGGCAGGGTTTATTGTTTATCTTATTGTCTATAGTTTTCGTTAAACTAATGATAATGTCACGAACATAAATCAATTATAGTATCCCAAACTCTTCAAAGCAGAGCTCATATAGACGAATAGCACGGCGCGCTTCCATTTGTGATATTGGGAAATTTGCTCCATCGTGAGCTATCTTATTCCTTAAATTATGTCCTTCCCATGCATTTTCAACATTTATAAAACCTCCAGAAGTTCGAGCACTTGTAAGGCGCTCCCCTAGAGAGTCACCAGAGAATCCTTTCTCATTCATAATATCGTCCAATATACTATCCGCTTCTATTATAGCCACACGCCAATCTGAGGGAGAATTACTTTCTACAAGTCCTAACACATAAATCCATCTTGGGTTTTGATTCTTCTCATTCTCTTTATCACGAGCTTGAGCTAGTGCAATCTCATGCTCTATCTCTTCTTTTTCATGAAGCTGAATTTCACGCATTCTGATTGCTGAGAAAACAATAACCGCAATAAAAAATATTGCGAAAATTGTTTCTATGATTCCAATAACATACCAAAGTTGTTTACTAAAAATAAAAGCAAAGAAAATTTTAATCTTACTTAAAATATTATCCCCACTAAGTGCTGGACCATAAAGATCACCAGTTCCGATAAATAGAAAGATAATAACTGCAACGATCATAATAACCCACAGTAAAGTATCCGTACTATCTAGCCCTGCTGGTTTCGGTGCTGGTTTCTTTTTTACTTCTGCCATATGTATTTATATTATAGCAATTTTTTAAACTCTTTACCAAAGGTAAATAGGTGTTCTTCGCACCAGTGTGGTGCTGTCACCTGTAGTGACCCAGGTAATCCACTTGAAAACTTTACAGTAGGTAGTGCAATAGATGGACAACCAGATAGATTTGCTGGCGCAGAGAAAACATCTGATAGATACATTGCTACAGGATCAGTTAGCTTCTCACCTAATTTAAATGGTTGCATTGGTGCAGTAGGACTCACAATAAAATCTACTTTAGTAAATGCGTCGAAAATTTCTTGAGTTATGGCAGCACGCACTTTTAATGCTTTTGCGTACGCACCATTACTCATAGTCGAAAGTACGTAAGTTCCCAATAAAGCTCTTCTTCTTACTTCCCTACCAAAACCAAGACCACGTGAGTGACTATATGTTTCAAAAAGAGAATTACCTTCTTTTCTCATACCGTATCTAATACCATCAAATCTTGCTAGGTTTGTCGAACTCTCTGCTGGCATTACCACATAGTAAACAGCGAGGGCGTATTTCTCAAATTTCATAGGTAGTGTCACTATTTCATAACCAGCATTCTTTAGTAATTCAAGTGATGCTTTAAAAGAAGCGGCAACTTCTTTATCCAAATCAGGATTGAAGCATGATTCTGGCACACCAATACGCTTACCGTATGGGCGGTCAACAATTCTTTTCTCTTGTGTTATCGATGTACTATCTTCTTTATCATAGAAAGAAATTGATTTATATAAAATTTCTACATCTTCCACGCTCTTACCGATAGGACTGATCTGATCTAGAGATGATGCGAGCGACATAAGCCCGTACCTAGACACTGCTCCATAAGTAGGCTTAAGACCTACTAGTCCACAAAATGCTGCAGGCTGACGTATAGAACCGCAAGTCTCACTTCCAAGTGCGATAAGCGCTCCATCCATAGCCACAGCTGCTGCAGGACCTCCGGAAGAACCACCAGGGACCAAACTCTCGTCGAGTGGATTGCGAGTCACACCATAAGCAGAAGTCTGAGTAGAGCTACCCATAGCAAATTCATCCATATTTGTGCGCCCAAGGAAAACTGGGCACTCTTCTTTAAGTTTCTTTATTATTGTCGCATCATACACACAAGTATATCCTTCGAGTATTTTAGAAGATGATGATGCATGCTCGCCTTTGATAAGAATATTATCTTTTACGGCAATTGGAATACCAGTGAGCATTGTGGCACTACCATCTTCAAACATTTTCTGAGCCTTAGCTGCTTGCTCTTTAATATTTTTATAAATTTCAAGATAAGCATTTACACTATCATTTCTTTTTGAAATTACTTCAAGATATGCTTCCACGAGTTCAAGCACAGTAAAATCCTTATTCTTAAGAGAATTATGTGCAGATGAAATTGTAAGGTTTTTTATATCAATCATAGAATTTGTTTTACTCTTAAGTACCCATGGTCAGAATCTGGCATCTCCCCAATAATGTCTTGTGAATATTCACCCCCATCATTTGTCACCACATCATCTCTTAGTTTATTTATATCAGAGTAGGAAATATCGATAGATTCTGGAGATATTTCGTCTATTTGCTCAATATAAGACAAAATAGAAGGAAAGGTGCTCAAAATATCCTGCATTTCCTCTAATGCCATATCTATACGTGCTATTTCAGCAAGCTTCTTTATATCTTCTAGTTTCATACTATTAGGATAGCATATTTTAGAGAATTTTTAAAAACTCTGCCTCGTCTATTATCCTTACCCCAAGTTTCTTTGCGTCTTCGTATTTCGAACCTGGATTTTCGCCTGACAAAACATAAGTCGTATTTTTCGATACAGAGCTAGACACTTTTCCACCAGATCCCAATATTTTCTTTTTCGCATCATCTCGAGACAAAGTAGGGAGCGTTCCCGTTAGAACAAAAGTTTGACCAGCCAATTTTTTATTATTATTTTTATTATGGTATGGTGTTACACCATTTTCTAAAATTTTATTTACGAACTTAATATTATGATTATCGTGGAAAAATTCATACACACTCGCGGAAACTACTGGACCAATATTTTCTATATTGTTTATTTTTTCAAGATTTGCATTCATGATATTTCCTAATGAACCAAAAGTGTCTGCAATATCATGTGCAGTCTGCTCACCCACATGTAGTATTCCGAGCGCATAGATAAAGCGCCAAAGTTCTACTTTCTTATGTGAATTTATAGAAGTAATAATATTTTGTGCAGATTTCTCTCCAAATCTTTCCAGGCCAGAAAGGTCGGCAATTTCAAGAGTAAATAAATCTGCTGAGTCACTAATGAGTCCTTCATCCTTCAGCCTGTCTAATATTTTTGGACCAATTTCATAAATCTCAAAAGCATTCACGAAATGTTGCATTCCCCTTCTGTCTTTACCTGGGCAATTCTTATTTGTACAGTAATAGAAAATATCTTTTTTCATCACTGCACTATCACACGCTGGGCATGATTCTGGCATTTTGTATTTTTTCTCTTTACCAGTGCGCATTTTCAGAAGAACTTCCACAACCTCAGGAATAACATCCCCCGCTTTCTGTATAACCACAGTATCTCCCACGCGAATATCCAGGCGCTCAATCTGATCCATATTGTGAAGCGTAGCTTTCGACACAGTAGAGCCTGCAACAAGTGTAGGCAAAAAGTGTGCAAGTGGAGTGAGCACTCCAGTGCGTCCTACATTTACGGTTATCCCTGTAACTGTAGTTGTAGCTTTCTCTGCAGGATATTTAAATGCGATTGCATACCTTGGTGCCTTACCTACAACACCTATATTTTCTTGTAAGGACAGATCATTCACACAAATGACCACGCCATCAGTACCGTACGGGAATTTCTCTCGAATCTTTTCAACTTCATCGATAAATGTAAACAATTCATTTATATTATTAGTTTTCTTTTCATGGTTGTCCATTATAAAACCTAGCTCTCTTAGCATTTTGTGCTTATCAATATGAGTAGATAGCGGGGCTCCACCAGTATCTGCGATATCCCAGCCAAAGAAATCCAATTTGCGATCTTTTGCAATGTTTGGATCTAGCTGTCTTAAACTTCCTGCTGCCGCATTCCTAGTGTTGGCAAAAAGTGGCAAATTATTCTTAGTATTTAATTTATTGAGCTCCTTCCATGTAGCTCTACTCATTACTACTTCACCACGAATTTCCAAATATTTATATTTACTATTTAATTTAAGTGGAATACTTTTAATCATTTTCAAATTCTCTGTAATATCCTCTCCAATGAAACCGTCGCCACGAGTAGCACCACGCACAAAAACCCCATTTTCATATATGAGTGACACTGCTAATCCATCAAATTTAAGCTCAGCGAAATACTCAATATTCTTTTCGTTTGGAATTATTTTCTCAATTCTTTTCTGCCAATCCACAACTTCATCTTTAGAAAAAGCATCGTTTAGTGAAAGCATTCGAGATGAATGTTTGACCTTATCAAACTTATCAAGTGCTTTGCCTGCAACCCTATCTACGCTACTTTCTTTTTTCTCTTCTGGAAATTCAGATTCTAATTCTCTCAGTTCACGCGTAAGTGAATCATACACATCGTCTGTGACGGTCGGATCATTGTCCACATGATACTTTGTGCGCAATTCGTCAATTTGAATTCGCAGTTTCTTAATTCTTTTTTTTGCTAATTCTGAATTCATATATTAGTATTCAATCCTAATTCCACGCTCTACCTGTCTTAAATCACTAGAATTACATGTATTGTAACCCTTAATTTCGATATTGGTTACAGTGGGAGAATTTTTATCTACTAGCGCTTTATAACACGACAAGTTTGTAGCTGCTGTGTCTAAATGATAGATATTAGTTGGGTCAATCGTGACTGTCACTATATACGGCTGACCTGCTTCATCTACCCCACAATTAAAATATGGATTCGGTGAGCCTACAATCGTTGCAAGTCCTAGAATTTCACTTGCATACAATGCACATTCTGCCCCAGTATCTGCAGCATAAAATGCCGTTTGAGAATCACTAGCCACAGACGCAAGCAATAGTTGCTTATATACAACATTTGATATTCCTATTGAGATACTAGTAATAATAGACACAATTACGAGTGTAAACAAAATTGCATATCCTTTTTTAAAATTAATTTTTTTCATATTATTGCCACTGTAGTAAGCTAGCATTTAATGAAGTCGTCCTAGGAACTTCCCCATTTAACCATTCTAGATTTACTGTGATGAATAACTCACTACCATTATAGACCATTTTTATTTGTCTTTTCATTTTAGTGGTACTTTGATTTGTAGGTTGGTATGTATATGTGTAATACGAACCAGTAAGAGAAGAATCATTTAGAAAAAAAGTTTTACAAGGCACAACACCGAAGTCAGGCGGTATTTGCGTGCATTCCTCAACCGAACTTGCGAAATTCCAATCTGTAGCATCGATTGTACAACCATTTATCGAGTAGCATCCTGTACCTGTATTGTAATCTCCGTAGTGGCTTAAAAATGTATTCCAATCATGCACCCCTTGGAAAGCTATCGAGTCTCGATCATTTCTAATATAATCTATAGCTTCTTGAGTTAGATAAATAGATGTAGATTCATTCTTTGCGTATTTTGCTGCAAAGAAATTATTCGTTGTAAGTGAAAATAAAGAATTTAGTGCCAACATTAAAATAAATATTGCGACAAGCGTCTCAAGCAAAGTAAAACCTTTTTGTTTTTGTTTAATATTTTTCATATTATTCGAAAGTCCTCTGAGACGCTAAGGTTTGTAAATAAAAATTAGTTATTTTAGTTCCAACTGTAACTGTACCAGATAGTAATATCTTTACACTTGGTTGAATATTATCTAACGGATCTGAACCAATTACCGTAAATTCTAGATTGGTTATATCGATATTTGAAGAAGTTATCGCAAAGCAACCCATAGAATCACATTTCTCTATGATGTATTTACCTGATGGATTATCAAAAACTCTCTGGTAGCCTATGTCGAAATTTCCGGTACTACCAGACTTCGTAAATACAATACCAGAAAGTGGAGAGACGCAATCGGCAGTATTTGAAACAAACATTAGTGATCCACCAGATGTAGATGTGGGATTTACACATGAATATTCTGACCCAAGACGAATATTACGAGTCATTGTATCCATCGCAAAATTTACATTGTCCATTGCAAATCTAAGTGCTTTCGATTCCCGAGCTGCATTACTTGTAATCATGAGAGCACCTATGGTCGCAAGCACCACCATCATAAATATGGAAGTAGCTACCATGAGTTCGATAAGTGTAAATCCTGAATTTTTGTTTCTAAATTTTGTCATATATTATTCTGTGTTGATCTGACCTGTATTCCAAACCGTAATCACCTTCTCCTTACCAGTAACTGAAATCAGATGGATACTAGCAGAAGACACTGATCCAGCACACATCGAAGAGCCAGTAGGAAGAAAACAGAAAGTAGGGTCCGGGTCAGGTCTTGTGAAAACTATGTCGAGTGTTCCCGGCACACAAGACGAACCATTTAAACAAATCTCATTTATTATGTCTGTAGAATTAATGGTGATGTCCTCAATACATTCATTACCCCCAATTAGATTATCGTAACCACACTCTTTCCTCACATTTGATTCATCATATATAGGATAGCCGCTAGGTATAGGACTCGATGCCAAATCAGCGAAGAAGATAAAAGATTTTGGTCCACCACTATGCTGAGTAACAAAATTACTATCCGTATTAAAATGAATTCCATAACCTGGGAATTCAGCTCCAGCTCCCTTAGAACCAGTAGCATAACTCTGAGCACGCCTGATATTCAGTGCCACATCTTGCGCTAGATTCTCAAGTGAAACATTTGAATGAAAATCTGAATAATTAAATATTATTAATCCAGAAATTAAAAGAAATATACCAAGCACAACTGCCATTTCGATAAGTGTAAAACCGGAATTTTTATTTTTAATTTTTGGAAGAATTTTCATTTATTAGAAGATACTTGCAATATCTACGTAAGTAATACCCGTAAAAAGTACTATTATCATAGCTAAAATGAGGAATGGTGCAAATGGGATTTCTGTCTTCATATTTACTTTTGAACGAGTAAGGAAAAGTACAAATAATGAAACGAGAGCGCCCAACCAAAATGAAATGACGAGCACAGCAATACCCTGAGAGAAGCCAAATAACCATCCAATACCCAATATAAGCTTGGCATCTCCGAGCCCCATCAAACGCCCACGAGAAAATAACCAGATAAGTGCAAATGGAAGTGCCAAAATAATTCCTGCAGAAAAATACGACAAACTTGGTACGACAAATAAATTACCAGAACCGCTTGTATTTATACATGTAGATACTAATGCAAAAAATGCAAAGACATAAACTAAGGAATCCGGAATAATTTTATGCCTTATGTCGTATACAGCTATTACAATTAAAATTGAGAATATAAATACAAAGAATGAAAGGAGGAAGACGAACAAATTGCTAGAGACATAAAGTATTGGTAGGAAATGAATTGCGATTAAGACAAAAACAATTCCAGTAACCACCTCTACTATTGGATACTGATGAGATATTCTAGTCGCACAACTCCTACACTTACCCTTTTGAGCAAGGAAACTAAGTACTGGAATCATTTCATACCATCTTAGAGTATGACTGCATGTCATACAGATAGATCTACCTACAATAGCAGAACGACTAGTATTGAATCGATATATAACTACATTCAGAAAACTTCCTATAATAGTACCAAGTAAAAACACAATAATAAATATAATGATATTCATCTTTATATTATATCATAAAAACAAAAGACCTAGGATAATAGGTCTTTTGTAAAACAAATTTATATTATAAACAGTTGGAAGTTGTAATAGCAGTGGCCTGCTGAGTTACCTTATCAGCAGAATCTACGCACCAGTACTGTCCAGTAGACAAACTAGCAGAAACAGCCCAAGCAGTATCGGTAGAGAAACATTCAAGCGTAGTCCCGACTGGATAATTATTTATATTTGTGAAGTTCACTGTATCTGAAGAAATATCAGCAAACATCCCAGTACTACAATCAGAAGCTGTTCCAAAAGCGTTATTGTTTGCTGCTCCGTAAATACCTGCAGTTCTTACGAGACTCGCCAATTGTGATTTAACTTTAGCATCGTTTGCCTTCCCTTTTGAACCAGCAATTGCAGACATTACAATCACAGCAAGTATACCGATAATTGCGATCACAACAAGTAATTCAATCATTGTAAAACCTTTTGATTTAGAATATGACATAGAATAAAAAATTATTTATTAAGTACGTATATTATAGCACCCACAAAACAAAAAACCACCCATTGGGTGGTTTTTTGTGGATAAATCCCTAACTAAACAACTAGATACAAGTACCTGTAGATAGAGTACAAGCAACGTTTGTAAGTGGAGTTGTCGCATTGTATACGAAAGTATTTGTAGACAATAGAGCTGCACCTCCAGCACTTAGTGTATAAGCAGATCCTGTAGGTAATGCTGGCCATACTGCAGTGTGTCCTGCAACAGCAACACCACCTGAAGTAACACAAACAACTTGTCCAGCAGTTGGAGTTCCAGTTGCTGTAGGAGCAGAACCAGTACCAGCTGTGTTTGCATAGTAACCATCATCAGAACAAGTTACTAATTCTGGAATCACACCACGTAAGTCAGCAAGTGTTGCTGTACGTGTAGCTTTGTTCTTTGCAGAAGAAAGTGATGTAAGCACGATAGATGCCAAGATTCCGATAATAGCGATAACAACTAGCAATTCGATCAAAGTAAAACCTTTATTTTTTTTAATCATAATTAAAATTATTTATTAATAAATTGTCTTAGAAAAAGACACGACCTGTTTCTAATACCTTATATTATAGCACCCACAAAACAAAAAACCACCCATTGGGTGGTTTTTTGTGGATAAATCCCTAACTAAACAACTAGATACAAGTACCTGTAGATAGAGTACAAGCAACGTTTGTAAGTGGAGTTGTCGCATTGTATACGAAAGTATTTGTAGACAATAGAGCTGCACCTCCAGCACTTAGTGTATAAGCAGATCCTGTAGGTAATGCTGGCCATACTGCAGTGTGTCCTGCAACAGCAACACCACCTGAAGTAACACAAACAACTTGTCCAGCAGTTGGAGTTCCAGTTGCTGTAGGAGCAGAACCAGTACCAGCTGTGTTTGCATAGTAACCATCATCAGAACAAGTTACTAATTCTGGAATCACACCACGTAAGTCAGCAAGTGTTGCTGTACGTGTAGCTTTGTTCTTTGCAGAAGAAAGTGATGTAAGCACGATAGATGCCAAGATTCCGATAATAGCGATAACAACTAGCAATTCGATCAAAGTAAAACCTTTATTTTTTTTAATCATAATTAAAATTATTTATTAATAAATTGTCTTAGAAAAAGACACGACCTGTTTCTAATACCTTATATTATAGCATATAATAGAATACCTTCGTGTAATATATCCCTGTGGATATCTAAATTACGCAATACCACCTGCAATATTGTAAATCGGCATAAGGACAGACGCAAGGAGAAGTCCCACACCTAGTCCAAGTGCTACTATCATAATAGGTTCAATGAGAGTAACGAGAGTATCCACCGCTTCTTTTGCTTCACGATTGTAAAAATGTCCGAGTGTTTTAAGAATATTTCCTATTGAACCAGTTTCCTCACCCACTTTCACCATCTGACTCATCATTGGTGGAATTTCTTCATGCTTCGCAAGTGCCACAGATAGTGCACCTCCGGCTTTAACATCTTCTATAGCTTGAAGTAAAATATTACGATAAACTTTATTCCCTACCACATTTGAAGTAATCTCAAGAGATCGCACTAGTGGCATACCAGCGGATAGCATTGTGTCCAAGTTGTCAGCTACTCTTGAAAGATATAATTTAATGAATATCTCTTTCATAACAGGAATAGAAATTTTCATTCTGTCTAAATAACTTTGACCACTATCAGTGCGAGTAAGATGAAATAAATAAAACGCTCCAATAACTAAACCAATTAAAATAAATATTCCATAATGTACGAGAGCATAACTAATGAAAATCACAACTTTTGTATAAACAGGGATTGCTTGCCCTGACTCTTCTATCATCACAGCTAATTTCGGCACAATAAAGACAAACATAAGCGCCATAACCACAACGAATATACCAATAACGAATGCCGGATATATTAAAGCATTCTTTGTTTTTGAAGTAAGCTCGTATTCTCGATCAAGATAATCAGCTAAATAACTAAATACTTCACGAAGTTTACCTGATTCCTCACCCACCTTAATCATATTTACATAAAACTCAGAGAAAGTTTCTGGATGCTTTGCGAGGGCATTTGAAATTGAAGTTCCTGCTTGTATGTCTTCAATAACTGTATTTAGTATTCTATTTAGAAGTGGATTTTCTGTATTTGTAGCAAGAAGTGTAAAAGCTTTTTGAGCTGAGACTTGTGCTTCAAAAAGTGTAGAAATCTGGCGAGACATAACCACGATTGCCTTCATCGGCACACGTTCAAAGAATGTAAGACTGAAAAATGATTTCTTACCTGTATCTTCCTCTATAGAGACTACAATGAGTCCTCTGCGCTGGAGTGCCACAATAGCACCATCAGTGGAAACAGCTTCAATGTTCCCCTGCTTTTTCTCGCCAGTATTCGTAACAGCATTGTATGTAAAAAGCATATATTATAAAAGTTGATCTAAGGCTTTAGGATTATATGAATACTGACGAGCAGATTCCATACTTATCTCCCCTGTACGCACAAGTTCGATAAGTGATCTGTTCATATCTATCATACCCTCACCAAAACCAGTTTCAATTATGACATCAATCTCGTGAGTACGTTTCTCTCTGATTAAATTTGCCACTGCATTATTGTTGATGAGAATTTCATACGCAGGCACACGTCCTCCAGCAATACGAGGGACCAAACGCTGAGAAAAGATACCAAGCAAACTACCCGCAAGTTGCACACGGATTTGGTCTTGCTGGTCACCAGGGAATGAGTCGATAATACGTTCAATAGTTTGCGAAGCAGTGTTTGTGTGAAGTGTAGAAATTACCAAGTGCCCAGTCTCAGCCGCAGTGACAGCAGTCGCTATAGTATCTGCATCACGCATTTCTCCAATCATGATTACATTTGCATCTTCACGGAATATCGATGTGAGTGATGAATGGAAATCTTTTGTATCTATACCCACTTCACGCTGGTCTACGATGGATTGCTGTGATGTGTGCACAAATTCGATAGGATCTTCAATAGTAATAATGTGTACTGATCTTTCTTTATTTATAAGATCAATCATAGCAGCCATAGTAGTGGACTTACCTTGACCAACCGGCCCGACAACTAAGAAAAATCCTTGTTGCTTACGAGCAAAAGTTTCGATAATGGGTGGTAAACGTAATTCAGCCACAGTTTGAGTGCGTGGAATTAAACGAAGAGCAATCGAGAGCCTACCCTTTTGGAAAAATGCATTCCCACGGAGGCGAATAGTGTCGCCTGATGCGTATGCGAAATCTGATTCTTGATTTTCTAAAAATCTTGTAAATTTATCTACACCAACAAGCTCTTTTAATATACCTTCCATATCATCTTTCGTATAGATAGGTTCATTGCTAAGTGCTATCAGCTGGCCAGCTATACGAATATATGGCTTTCTACCATTACCCAAATGAATGTCAGAACCATTTTGACTTATTAATGAATTAATTAAATCAGATAATGTTTTCTTGTGGTCCATATTATACTTCCTTTTTTTTATTTGTAATTTCAGTTACTTTTGCGATGACTTCAGATGGAGTACTACTTGCTTTTACAATATATCCTGAAGCACCAAGAGATTCGCCACGTGCAATGTCTGATTGCTGACCACGATTTGAGAGTATGATTCTAACAGTTGTTTGACCAAGATTATCTTCTTTCATTTTTTCAAGAAGTTCGAAGCCGTCCATGCCAGGCATCATAATATCTAGAAGCATTATATCTGGCACAAAGCCTTCATTAAGTTTAGCAAGTGCAATATCTGCTCCTAACGCGGTTACAACTTCAAAACCAGATTGCGAAAACTTTAAAGAATACATATCTAAAAGAAATGAATCGTCGTCAACTATTAGAATTTTCTTTTTATTTTCCATATATCTATATTCTAGTATACTAGAGTTATAATAATTTGACTATAGTGAGTACACCTCGACTAAAGGCACTTCCCCTTTCAAACATTTAACAAGTGCATCTTCTCTCATAGTAACCATGCCTTTTTCTCGAGCTAATTTGTATATTTCATTCTCAAATGGAGTTTTTAGAATCACATTTTGCATCTCTTTATCAACTGCAAACATTTCAAAAACTGCTATACGTCCACGAGTACCACCGGGGCACTCCGGTGACGGCACTGCTTCATGTGGAGTTTCTGTAAGTGGCAACTTGGACCTAAATTCTTCTGGCAAGTCGGCAAATTGCTTAGCTATCATGGCATCCATCGCAGTATCTCTAGGTATTGGCTTCTTAGATGTAGGACAAATTCTTTTCACCAAACGCTGAGCTATTGTCAGAATTAATGTGGGAGCAATAAGATATGGATCTATACCCATATCCACAAGACGTGGTATGGCTCCAGTCGCACTATTCGTGTGGAGTGTGGAGAACACTAAGTGTCCAGTGAGTGCTGCCTGAATTGCAAGTTCGGCTGTTTCTTTATCACGGATCTCTCCCACTAGAATCACATCAGGGTCTTGACGGAGAATTGAGCGGAGTCCTGATGCAAAAGTGTAACCAATTTCTGGCATAACTTGAGATTGGTTGATACCAGCAATCTGGTATTCCACTGGATCTTCTAGTGTTACAATATTTCTTTCTTCTTTATCAAGCTCATTCATAATAGAATAAATAGAAGTTGTTTTACCTGACCCAGTCGGACCTGTGAGTAGAATGAGACCATATGGTTTCGTAAGAGCCTCACGAACGAGAGCTAAATTCTCAGGTGACATATCTATCTGATCCACAGGCTTTACTCCACGCTCTGAGTCAAGAATACGCATAACAATCTTTTCACCATAGTAAGATGGCATACTAGATACGCGAAACTCAATCTTTCTTCCATCAATCTTTGCAGAAAATCCTCCATCTTGAGGTTTACGCTTCTCATCTAGGCGTAGCTTCGCAAGAATTTTAATACGCGCAATCACACCGTTATATACAGAAATAGGTAGGATTAGACTTGTATGGAGTGTGCCGTCCACACGAAATCTTACTTTTACTTGCTCTCCGGTATTTTCTATATGAATATCAGACGCCAATCCTTCCGTCGCATGCCTTAGAATAACTGCAACAATTTTAATAATAGGAGCATCTTCTACGATTTTCTCTTCAGTATTATCTTTATCTTTTTTATCATTTGCAGATTTATTTTCCATCGAATCATCTGCATTTGTCGCTTCTGTAATAGCTGTGTCGAGTTCAGTAAGTGCTTGATCAACTTCCCCACCAATCCCTCCATACATATCTATCAATTTGGATAGTACAGAATACGAAATTAAATACAACTTAAATGGCAAAGCATTCTTGCCTGTAATAAATTGAAGTGCATCAGTCGCACTTAGGTTCTCAGGATTTGTAATTCCAACTTGTAAAATTCCATCTTCCATACCTATCGGTACGAAATTATACATTTTCGCAGAATCAAATGGTATGTATTTGAGTATTGCAGGAGGGACAGTTTTTGGATCTACCACTTTCACAGGCATATTATAAAATGCTCCTTTAGCAGAGAGCAGAGTGTTCTCATCTACTTTTAAATCTACAAGAGCTCGATCGATATTACCTTCGTATTTTTCATCAGAAATACGCACAGCCTCAGAAATCTGTGCTTCATTGATCAGTCCTTGCTCAACTAAGTTTTCTAAGAAAGTCATATTATTGTTTCGTGTTATTAGAATTTAATAAACGATTAAGAATACTATTTGTATTAGAAGATGTACTACTATTTGTAGCAGGTACGGGTGTTGATGTTGGGATAGAATTTATAATAGTGGACGTTATCGCCTTTGATGAATCCACTGCGGTAGTATTAGGACTTGCTTGAGTCTCTAGCGGAGCAAAAGGATTTGAACGCCTTGAAACTTCAGTAACGTTACCAATCAAGACAGTATTATCTACTAAAGAAGAAAAGGATTTATTTGTAAAAATTGCAGTATCTATTTTTATACTTGATAATCCTATCAGTGTAGATAGAAAGGCTGTATCTTCTGCAATGTTTTTGTTGATTATTGCAGTATTTGCATTTGTAGAAACAGTCAGGGATTTGGTACTAATTCCAGGATTTTTGGAAAAATAAAAATATGCACCAAGCATGACTGCCACTATTGCTAGACCTATTAATATGTTTTTAATTGAAGATTTCATAATTATTTTAGCCAATATGTTTGTATTTTTACAGTGTATTCATAAGTGGAAGGATCAAGCCCTGGGAAACGAACCACATCATTTACTCCAAATGAAATTCCACGCACATCTATCAATCGTAAATTATGCTCAATATCTTTTAAGAAAAGATTAAAATTTTCATATGTTGTTTGTGTTTTAAATTGTAAGTCAAATACTCCGTACAATTTATTATTTGATGCACCGGCTTTAGGGTCTTGGACACTCTGTGGTGGAACGAAAGTAATATTCTTAAGAGACATGCCACGACTTGCAGCCATTTGCTCAAGCTCAAGTATGAGCTGAATATTGTCGACTGTATTTGGCAAGAATCTTACTAAACGAGTTTTATCGGCGAGGCTAATATTGGCATACTTACTTGCTAGTGTGTTACGCACGTTTTTAAGATCAGTGGAATGTGTGAGAGCTACATTGTAATCCAAAATATCAGATCTAAGCTTGGTGACATCAGCATAAAGAGGTCGAGCAATAAAAATAAATAGTGCGACAGATAAAGCTATGAATATATATGGGAAGATTGATCTCATAGAGTTTTGGCAGTATTAGTTGTTAAAATACTTCTATCATACGCAAGTAGTGCTGGATCTATCGTAAATGAAATATCAAAACCTACATAACCTTTATTCACTTTATCATTCTGAAGGACAAGATTTGAAAATACTACATCTTTAAAATACTTTCCTTGATTTGAATTTAGTACTTCAGCTTGCAGAGCTATGGATTTATAATCTCGAGCAAGCCCAGTGAGATGCGCTACATAGCTACTACCATCCACATTTAATTCTACATTAAATTTCGTAAATTGGATTGAAGATATCGTAAGGGAAGATAATAATTCAAATACAGGAGAAAATATAATATGAGTAGACAAAACTTGATTTGAGGCATTCATGCGTTTATCGAAAACTTGCAACTCAGAAATAGAATTGGTATCGAAATCCCCTTTCGCAAGTAGTATCTGGTCTTGCAACCCTGCTACTTTCTTTATAAGAGAGCCTTTGTAGAAATAAAGAAATACAGTGGCAAGACATGTACTTATTAGGATAAGCATTGCAATAAACATTATGAAGCTTGTGCGAGTGCGCGGAATATTATCTGCAACTTGAGTTGCTACTAGGGGCTTTTTGGGGATAAATGATGTTTGAAATGTTTCCATATTTTATGAAATTTGACGAAGCGCAAGACCGACTGCTACAGCAAACTCTGGACCGGAAGTCTCAAGAACTGGCGTAAGGAATGCAGGAGCTTCAGTCTTACTGAATGGATTACCGTATATTACTTCTCTGTTAAAATTATCGGTAGCATACTTTAAAAATCCTAGTGTACGTGCTCCACCACCGCAAAGTATCACTTTACTTATAGCTTTATTATACTTCTTCTCATAATTTAGTACAACAGTATTTGCTTCATTTAAAATATAATCAACAGATAATTTTATTATATCGGCTACTTGTTTATCTTGATTTTGATCGAGCCCCACATTACGCTTGCGTAATTCTGCTTCAGCAAATGTAATTGAGAGAGCTTGGGAAATCATAAGAGAAATATCTTGGCTACCACGATTTATTATATGGAAAACACGAACAATACCATACTCTACGATGGACAACTTCGTCTTGGATGCGCCAAAATCAATTAAAATTACTGGAGCAAACTCACGATTAAATGTGGAGCGAATATTACTAAAAACTTCCATTTCAAAAAATGCAGTTTCAAGTTCGGTCTTTTTAAGTACTTCAGTAAAACGGTCTACAGTTTCATTGTGTATAGCCACAACCAAAACATCAGTTTTCATTTCAAGTGCACCTGATGCCTCTATGCCATTCACACTTGGTTCAGTTTTAGCTTGCTGAGGAATTATGGACCAATCGAGAGATACTTCTGAAATTGGCACCGGAATATATTTGCGAGCTTCAGTCGGTATGATGGATTGGAGTTGCTCAGTCGACAAATTACCAGGAAGCGATATTGTGAAAACTAATGATGAAGATGACGGTATAGCCATACCTACTAGAGTACTTGTAGTACTTGCTTCCTTCAGTAAGTCAGTGGTGGCTTTTGAAAGTTCTTCCGTACCCAAATTTACAACCTTACCAACTTCTTGCCCCGCGTATGTTCCCAGAGCGATAGAACCATAAGTTTCAAGCATGGCTTTACCACCTTTCTTTGTGAGCTGTACAACTTTAATGGAAGAAGAGCCAATATCAATACCAAGTGCACTATCACCTGAAGATGAATCACTACCAAAAATTTTACTAAAAATGCTTGCCATATTATTTAATAATTATATCATATAATGAGGAATAATATAAGTATTATGTTATACAAAATCTTCAAAAACATTAGAAAAGCGTATGACTACCTACTACTTTTATGTTTTCCAGACAAATGCGTGTATTGTGGTAAAAAGAATGAACTTTTTTGTGAACTTTGCATAGCAAAAACCCGCCATCCAGAAAGAGACTTGCCGAAGAACATGTACGCTGCTTGTGATTATCGAGATCCACAAATTAAAAACGCCCTATTATTCTTAAAGTATTATAAAAAAGCTCGCTTGGGATCAATTTTGGGTAAAATTTTGTACGAGAGGCTACTCGAAGACATATCTGATATCAGAATATACACTCGCGGTGCCCCTATTATATTAATACCTGCTCCCCTTTCAAAGAAAAGGCTAAAGGAACGTGGATACAATCAAGCACTGATTATAGCTTTAGGTTTCCGAGAAGCTGCACAAATAAATATCGAGAATCCAATCTTTGAAATCATTGATGATCTTGTAATTAAAAGTAAAGATACGAAACCTCAAGCAAAAATTAAAAACAGAAAAGAGCGATTAACAAATTTAAAAGATTGCTTCATGATAAATCCTAAAAATAAATATGATTTAAGAGGTCGCACTGTAATTGTGATAGATGATATTACTACTACTGGTAGCACCTTGTCTGAAATAATGAGTGTTCTTGAGGACTCAGGTGCGAAAAAGGTCGTCGGCTTTGCGGTCGCGCATTAATATTGGTATGATATATCTACATATGAACAAAAATAAACATTACTGTCCGGATTGTGCTGGGGCTCAGGTGAATCATTTCGCCACATATTTTTCTATATTACTTGGAAGTGTTATTGATCCATATACAATGTGGATGTCTCGATTATTACCTGAAACTTCGATGGAATGGATGGGTCCAGGACTTACTAAAATCCTGACAAAAATTCATTTAGGTACGATTACTTACAAACCAAATGAAAAAGATAGCGGACGCACTCGAGTACTTTGGGATGAAGCAACGAAGCGTGGCATAGATATGTATGAATTCCATCTATTTGGCATAGGTAGCGATATGTTTGTGTCTAAATTTAAAGGTGAGATGAGATTTTTTGATGTACTTCCAAGACCAAAGGATGCTGATCCTCGCGGGCTCGACTGGATGGACAATAAAGGCAAAATGAAAGAACATTTCTTGAAAGCTGGAATCCCAGTAGCAAAAGGAAAGGTTGTAGGCTCACTTAAAGAAGGCTTAGAAATATTCAATAAGTTAAACAAGCCAGTAATCACAAAACCAAATTTAGGTTCTCGCTCTCGCCATACTACAACTCACATAATGACAGAGGAAGAATTTAAAATTGCATATAAAAAGGCAAATCAGCTTTCACCTTGGGTAATGGTAGAAGAAGAACTTTCTGGATTTGTATTTAGAGGACTTCTAATCGGCAAAAAATTTATCGCAGCAATAAGACGTGAACCTGAAGATGTGATTGGTGACGGAGTGCACACGATAAGAGGACTAGTTGAAATTGAAAATAAAAATCCTCTTAGACAGGGTCCGATTTTCCACCATTTATCTATGGGTCCTGATGAAGAGAAAGAATTAAAATTCTGGAGTCATACTTGGGATACTGTACCTAAAATGGGTGAGGTAGTCACACTGGGCCAGAAGACTAGCCGCGCAGTAGGTGGCGGAATCACAGATGTCACAGATGAAATGCATCCTGACAATATAGTAATGCTTGAAAAGATTGCTGAAGTATTAAATGACCCACTTATAGGCGTGGACTTTATTATGGATGATGCAAGTATATCTTGGAAGGATCAACCTCGCGCAGGAGTTATCGAATGTAACTCTGCACCATTTATAGACTTACACCATTTCCCTCTTGTAGGAAAACCTCGCAATGCTGCTGGTGCACTTTGGGATATTATTTATCCTGATTCGAAAATTGATCAATCGTAATTTCTGACTCTGGAGCAGTTTGTTCATCACGCACTAAGTGTGAGATGTGTTTGTAGTGCACCACATAATTTCCTAAAAATTTCGCGAAATCGGCAAGTCGTGCTTCTTCATCTGTCTCATTAAAATGAGCAATTGGCTTACTTTCTGGAGTGTACTCATAGTGACCTCTTATTTCCCCTTCTTTAAAAACTCTTAGATGGTATTGATGATCGAAGTCCACAAGTTTACGCCACGAAAGAACCTGACCAGTATCATCCCAAGCAATGAAATGGTTCCCAAATCCCCACTTTTCGTGAAGGTGCTTTTCAAGGTCTTGCAGAGTCTTCCCTGGAGCAAGAAAGCCTAAGTGATATTTCTGGCGAGTTTTATCATGCCAGACTATATGCCACTTTAGTAAATGATGCTGAACCCATGGAAAGAACTTGTATAAAAAATGCCAGATTTTATTCTTCATTCTTTGTGACCAAGTAAGCTGTACAACTTTTTGCATATTTGTATTATAACTTAAATTTTAAAATTGGTATATAGATTATTTTTGACTGAAAGGATTGAAATCTGTACTTTTATCATAGTAATCCTCACTTTCACTTTTCTTTAAGAATCTTACTACCTTGTAAGTAAGAGGAGTGAGTACCACTTCAACCAATGTTTTAAATATATAATTTGAAATTACAAGTGTAATGAGTAAAGACATAGGCAGTACCCCTAAAAAAGCCACAAATATAAACAAACTACTATCCACAAATTCACCAATTACAGTAGACCCTATAGTGCGAGCCCAGAGATGCTTGCCACTAGTCCATACTTTCATTTTTGCGAGTACGAGTGAATTCGTAAAATTACCGCAAGTATACGCAAGTAAACTAGCGAGTACTATACGTGGAGTAGATCCGAGAATAGCATCATATGCAGCTTGATTCCCCCAGTCACCCGCTGCTGGAAGCATGCCGACAATCATAAAGACAATTGCCATCATTAATGCCGAGAAAAATCCAAGCCAAATTACATTTCGAGCACGCTTGTATCCATAAACCTCTGTAAGGATATCGCCAAATATATAACTAAGTGGGAAAAGTAATGTTCCCCCATCGAATGTGAACCAACCGAAATCCACTATCTTTGTCGATGCAATGTTTGAGATAAGCAATACTGAAACGAAAAAGACACTGATAGTGCCTAAATACCTATAGCCCTTTAATTCAATTTTATTGTTCATAGCGGAGGCGGTGAGATTCGAACTCACGGTCCTGTAACAGACGACGGTTTAGTAAACCGTTGATTTAAACCACTCATCCACGCCTCCTTCACTTTGTTCAGTCGGCATATTAAAACGCCTCCAGATGAACCAGTATAGCACATTATTCTTTCGTTTTAAAGTCTAAATTTTTGTGAAAAATACTGAAATAATTTTATAAATATGTTATCCTTTATGCATGAATATTGAGATAGTAAATTCGATTGATAAAATAAAAACGAGTAAAAGAGAACTAACATTACAAATTTTTGTTGTTTTTATTTTACCAATATTTCTTATCAATTTCGGTTTACTTGCACTTAAGTACCGTAGTGCAATGCTCATCTCACTTGTGACAATTCTCATATCTATAGTTATCACAGAGAAGTGGACACCTTCAATGCTGGGTTTTGACTTACACAGAATTAAGAAATACATACTTCCGTATATGGTATTTACAATTTTGGGAATTTTAGTTGCAACTACATTTGGTGAGCAAATGGGTAGAGAGGAATTAGATAAATGGTGGCAATACAATCATTTTATTTATGGATTTTTTATTGTATCTTTGTTTCAAGAAATCGCTTATAGAGGCTACCTTATACCAGCACTGGGCAAGCTTATCTCAAGACCAATTTATATATTAATTGCAAATGCAATCTTATTCACATTTTTGCATTCAATTTTCCCAAACCCAATTATTGGACTTCCTCTAGCAATGATAGGTGGCTTAGGATTTGCGTATATGTATATGAAATATCCTAGCCTTATATTAATCACATTGAGTCACGCACTTATCAATTTCTTTGTGGTACTTTATGGCTTCTTTGCCATCCCTGGAGTGACGTATTAAATTTTAGCTTTTAGATAGAAGCTTTTTGTGGTATACCTATATTCACGGAGCCGTGTCAGAGTGGTCTAACGTACCTCTTTGCTAAAGAGGCAGGGTGTAAAAGCCCTCGCGAGTTCGAATCTCGCCGGTTCCGCATAAAAAAATCCTCCGCTTTTTAGCAGAGGAAATATAAGAAAATATTGAAAGAAAGTTTGTATTAAATACCTAAGGGTATTTTAATATCATTTCTAATGCCAGTGATACCTTTTTTCACTGTAATATCAGAAAAACTGATTGCTGAATTATTAAATAATTCTACAAAAACAGATAGATACTTCTGATCGCAGAAACATAAATGCACCAAATGATTCTCATGATAAAAAAAGTAGCCCCGTAATAGTACATCCAAATAATGACCACACAAAGGTATGGAGTTGCTGTAGCACCTCTTTTGACCCTTAGTTTTCAGTGCGATACCTAATCTTATTCTTTTTAGGTTCATGCCAGGTTCTTCACCTACAAGAATTGTAGAAGTGTGATCCCATTTGACCCCTTGTAACGGTTTCGGTAGGATCTTTTCTGACACATGTGAGATTTGATATATATCTAAATCTCTGAGCTCATGATCATTTTTTAAAAAATCTGTAATACTTTCACATAGTGTAAAATTGTCTTGCTTTTCTTTATCCATCTCTTAATTTTGTTAAAATTTCTTTATATCATAACCCTTTTTTAGCAAAAAGTCAATAAAGGTATTTTGTATTTAAATTATGATATAATTAATTTTATGATTACAAACGAAGAATGCGAGACTCTCAAAAAGGAAAATGAAAACCTAAAGAATAACAATGCAGCCAAAAGTGATCTTATTTCTGTTTCAGCTCACCAGCTTCGGACTTCCCTTTCCGCTCTAAAGTGGATATTAAAAATGTTATTAAATAAAGATGCTGGAGAGATTAGCGCTGAGCAAGAAGGGTTACTCGAAAGATCATATAAGAGCAACGAACGCATGATTACATTGGTCAACAATATGCTCACACTAAGTCATATCGAAGACGCCGCTATAAAATTCAATAAAACAGATACAGATATTGTGAGTTTAATTGAAGAAACATTATTTGAATTTTTTGGAGAATCACACCAAAAGAGTATCGAGATTATATTTTTAAAACCAGAAAAGCCGATCTCAAACATAGTGTGTGACAAAGAAATGATTAGAGTGGTACTCCAGAACTTAACGGAGAATGCCATCAAGTACAGTAAGGAGGGAGATAAAATATTCTGCTCAGTAAGGGAAAACGGTGATAATATTGAATTTTCAATACGAGATGCGGGTATTGGTATTCCAGAAGTCGACCAACCAAATATTTTCAATAAATTTTTCCGAGCTCCAAATGCAAAAGAGAAAGATATAATAGGTTCAGGACTTGGGCTTTATACAGTAAAATACATCGTCGACCAACACAATGGTAAAGTATGGTTTGAAAGTAACACTAAGGGTACCACATTCTTTGTAGTATTGCCTCTTAAGGACTAGCATAGTATAATCTTTATATGGCAAAAATACTTATAATAGAGGATGATACGTTTCTACAGGGTCTTGAAGTAGCTAAGCTCCAGAAATTTGGACATACTATAATCTCTGCATCTACAGGGCAAGAAGGTATGGAAAAGATAAACGAACCAGGACTCGATATGGTGCTCCTTGATTTAATGTTACCAAACTTTGATGGTTTTGATATTTTGAAAAAGATTAAAGAAACTGAATCAATAAAAAAGATACCTGTCCTTGTTTTCTCAAATCTATCTGAAGAAGCAGATATAAAGAAGGCTGAAGCTCTAGGTGCAACTGAGTTTATGGTAAAATCCAACTTCACTTTAGACGAACTTGCAGAGAAGATCAAAGCACTAGCAAAATAATAAAATGAGAAATATAATCACAATTATCCTCGTATTAGTAATCGGGTTTTTTGCAAGTTCATATTTGAGTAAGAATAATATGAACCCGATAACTAGTACTCAAGTTAAAGGAACAATAGACAAACTTAGTGCTATGTCTGTAAAAGACACCATGGATTTTATGACTGGAGATTTAGCGACAAAAGCAGGTACCGAGTTTGATAGAGAATACTTAAAAGCAATGATCCTAAACCACAAAGCTGAAATTGCAATGGCAAAGCTTGCAAATGTGACCAGTGCACACGCTGAGGTGAAGACTATGGCAAAAGAAATCATTAGAGTTCAAAGCATAGAACTCGCGCAGTTAGAAATGTGGCAGAAAGAATGGTTCCCTGGTGAATAATTATAGATGAAATTAAACGATAAGCTTGAGTCACAATTTAGAATAAATGAAATACAAAAAGATGCGCTAGGGCGCATTGGTATTTATACTGTGCGTGACCTCTTATATTACTTCCCCGCCCGTTATGGTGATATGTCTGAGATTCGTAGCATCAGTACTCTTAAAGACGGAGAAGATGTGACTATACTTGGTGTACTTACAGATCTTAAAACAAAGAAAAGTTTCAAAAGTAAAATCCCAATGGGTGAAGCGAAGATTACTGACCTGTCCGGAAGCATTCACATAGTCTGGTTCCACCAGCCTTACCTTGCAAAAATGATGAAGGAAGGTAGCACAGTAAGGGTCACAGGGAAAGTAAAAGAGAATAGTACTTATGGCCTCACACTCACAAATCCAGAAATGACGCCTGAAGATGTGCTCCCTATCGACCTCCATGATTCACTATTTTCTGGCAATGAAAAGATCTCTCAATATGGCTACCCTATTTACAGAGAAACTAAAGGCATCACTTCCAAATGGATTTATCATACAATTAAAAAGATTCTTGCAGATAGTGAAATAAAAAAGTTGCAAGAGTATATTCCCAGTGGAATTCTTTCTAGTTATAAACTCCCAAATTTATATTCAGCATTAATCTGGATTCATATGCCTGAGAAGAAGGAGCATGCCGAGATTGCTCGCAAGCGCTTCGCCTTCGAAGAAGTATTCTTCATACAGCTTGCACGCTGGCAAGAAAGGAAAGCCTATGAATCACTCTTCTCTTACAGGCTCACTGTGCCCGAGAAAGATGTGGCAGATTTCATTTCACGTTTCCCCTTCACACCAACGAAATCACAAACAAATACAATAGAAACAATTCTGAAAGACGTAGAGATGGATAAGCCAATGTCTCGCCTTGTGGAAGGTGATGTGGGTAGCGGAAAGACTTTCATCGCTGCAACGGTAGCCTACGCAACAATCAAGAACCGCCCTTTTGATAAAAAGTTAAATAAAATTCAAACTTTTGGATCACTCCAGGTAGCCTATATGGCGCCGACAGAAGTGCTCGCCACACAGCTTTTTGAAAACTTCATCACTTATTTCAAACACACAGGAATATCTATCGGTCTCATGACTGGCTCTGGATGCAGAAAATTCCCAAGTAAAGTCGCAAGCAGCACCGAAGACTGGACCAATATTTCCAAATCACAATTACTCAAATGGGTAAAAGGTGGAGAAATTCCAATACTTATCGGCACACATGCACTCATATCGAAGTCCGTCGATTTCAAAGACCTAGGGTTAGTCATCATCGACGAACAGCACCGTTTCGGCACGAATCAGAGAATGAAACTAGCCAAGAAGGATGGCCATGCTCCGCACTACCTCTCAATGACTGCGACACCTATTCCCCGCACCCTAGCACTCACAATCTATGGTGACCTTGATTTAAGTATTATCGACGAAATGCCAGCCGGAAGAAAAAAGGTGATCACAAATATTATTCCAGAGAGTAAAAGGCAACTTGCTTATGATGAAATAAAAAAGGAACTCGAGAATGGACGCCAGCTTTATGTGATTTGCCCACGCATCGATGAACCAGATTCTGATCAAGAGAAAGCAATCCTAGCGAAGTCTGTGCTATCAGAAGCAAAGAGATTACAAAAAGATATTTTCCCTAAATATAGAATCGGTGTAATGCACAGCAAAATGAGTAAACAAAAAAAGGAGGAAGTTATGGAAGAATTTGTGAATCATGAAATAGATATTCTCGTCTCTACTTCTGTAATTGAAGTGGGAGTCTCTGTAGCAAATGCCACAATGATTATTATCGAGGGGGCTGAACGCTTCGGCCTTGCACAGCTTCACCAGCTCCGTGGGCGCGTGATCCGCTCGAATCACCAATCATACTGTTACCTTTTCGCTGATGCGAAAAGCGAGAAGACTATTGAAAGATTGAAGGCTCTTACAAAGGCCGCAAATGGCTTCGAACTTGCTGAGCTCGACCTCGCACAGCGCGGTGCTGGGCTCCTAGGTGGTGATAAGCAATGGGGAGTGACAGACCTTGGCATGGAAGCCATCAAGAATATCAAGCTCGTGGAAGCCGCCCGCACAGAAGCTCACACACTTGTGGATGATGACACTACCCTTTCCAAATATCCACTCCTATCGGAAGCCCTCGCTTCCAAAAATTTCACCCTGCATTTCGAATAAAAAAAATGGACCAGGCATAACCTGATCCATAATTAATATAAATTGTGTCTATTTTTTTACTGGATAATAATCCAGTACAAACTTAGTCATTGACTCCCATGAGACGCTCGTTACCTTTCTCCTGTATCTATTATAAATTAATGCTTCTTTCCTTTTATGAGAGTGTATAACCTCATATAGAAATTTATCATTAGTAATGTTTATAAGTGGACCTGGAAATGACTTTAAATATCTCTCTAATTTAAGGTCAGGTAGCACGTATAGAATCCTAGCAACCCTTTCAGTTGCAATGAATCGCACATATTCTCGTAAAACAAATGGCCAATTTTTTGACAATTCGTGTAATTGTGAGAGTAAGGCTTTCACATCGGTACGGAGGGTAGGATTTGAAGCATTCATTAAATCAAACATTTCCCGCATCATTCTTGAATAATTTAACTCATACATATTATACGAGTAGTAGTGATCTTGAAGAAGCTTCCACATAATTGAATCATTATTTACAACATGCTCCTGGAATACCTCACTTGTTTCAATAAATAGATTATGAACCATATTACTATGACTACTAACAGTAAACAATGTATATATTATTTCAAGTATTTGAGGCCACTCTGGTTGAGTAATTAATTGTGGAATTATTTTCTCATCTAGTACTATTGTTGGATGATATGACCATATAGGTACAAGAGAAGTATCAATAGGCATATCAGAATTCACACAATCTTTTTCGACAACAATTACTGCTTCACAGCAAATATACCTAGTGCCACGGATTTTAACACTTTCTTCACCTACTTCTTTAAATCTGAAGAGTGGTTTAATTTTAGGTTTATTTTGTTTAACTCTATCAAAATTGTAATACTTAGAACTGGTTACAATATGCGACCATGGAGCTATAGGCTTAAATCCATTCTCGTAATCTTCACATAAAGAGACAGCTTTAGTAAACAATTCTTCCCACGATACGTTTGTTAATTTTTCAAAAGGGCAAAAATCAACTCCGTACACTCTTTTACAAATCTCTTTTTTTATAGAAACAATTTCCGACAAAACTTCAGGGCCAGTCTTTGAAAATAGAAATTTACGGAAAATATTTTCTAATGCTAATAGTGGATCATCTGCATGAGTTACATCAAATTCATTAATACTCCGCCCAAATAAGGACATCGTGTATTTTAAGTTTGTGACTAAATTTATTTGCATATTAATTTTGGTTTATTGGGTTACTTCCACCTCCATAAAGAGACAGAAATAACCCCGTAAAGCCAATAAAATATTGCTTTTAAAAGAGCAGTTATAGCTTACACAATATCATAATTTATCAATTTGTCAATTTCAGATAAGGAACAGTTGACACCTATGTTATAATATAAATATATGAATATATTACTTGTTTTAGCTATATGTGTCTTTACTGCCACATTACTCGGAGGGCTTTTTGCTCTTAAGTTTAAAGATAAACTGCATTTAATACTTGGCTTCTCTGCGGGAGCGGTTATAGGAGTCGCCTTTTTTGACTTACTACCTGAAGCAATTGAACTCGGTGGAACAGCTTTTGAAACTTCTACTATTACCACGCTCGTAGCTCTAGGGTTCATAGTATTCATGATTCTTGATCGATTTGTAATCTTGCACAGTCACTCGCACGATGATGAGCACGAGAACCACAAGCACACACCTAGAGGAATCCTAGGAGCTAGTTCCCTTTCCATACACAGCTTCCTAGATGGTGCAGCTATCGGACTCGCATTTCAGATATCCCCAGCAGTCGGAGCTATTGTTGCAGTTGCAGTCCTTATGCATGGTTTCTCAGATGGAATAAATACAGTAAACTTAATATTAAAAAATGGCGGAAACAAAAAAGAAGCCTTTCGTTGGCTCCTTGTGGATGCTATAGCACCTGTGCTTGGAATTTTCTCCACTCTCTTCTTTACAGTATCAGAAGGCACACTAGGAGTAATCCTCGCAATCTTTACCGGATCTTTTATCTACATCGGTGCTAGCGACCTCTTGCCAGAAAGCCACCACGCCCACCCGACAGTCTGGACCAGTGCCGCCACAATCCTCGGCATAGCAGTGCTATACGGAGCTATCAAAATTGCAGGAATGTAATTTTAATTAAGTACTGACTTTATATCAGTTATCATTTTCTCTGTATTCTCTCTAACAAACTTAGAGTAATCTTCTTTTGACATGTCTAAATCATTTGTGAAAATTATTCCACGAGATGAGTGTATTATTGCACCCAATTTATCTTCATTAAAGCATGGCAGTGTGTCCACAGCTGTGCCGCCTTGTGCGCCGTAGCCTGGCACGAGGAAAAGTGCCTTAGGCATGAGTTTGCGAAGCACTTTCGCTTGCTCAGGGTAAGTAGCTCCTACTACCGCACCGATAGATGAATAACCGCTCTCACCTATCAAATCACTACTGAGAGAATTTACCATGCTCGCCACGCTCTCATACATTTCTTTATCTGTATCCTTAAGTATCTTATCTTGGAAATCTCCAGAGCTCTTGTTACTTGTCTTCACTAGGATAAAAATTCCTTT
>CAZCFW010000006.1:15812-30196 GCA_964498035.1 uncultured Candidatus Saccharibacteria bacterium | reverse complement strand
AATTCTTGTGCTGCTCGAGCATTTAGTGCCATATGTATTATAGTATACCTTATATCGCTATGTTCTGGAAGAGAATTTCTAATTCTGTGTTTGATCAAGTACGTCCAGACTCCATGCCAAATCTTTAAGCCTGCTTGTTGTCATTGCTGGAAGCTTTTTCTCTTCTACTTTTATCTTCTCTTTCTCTGCGTCTGGCTTTTTTAGGTGCTGTTTCCAAATGTACAATTTGCTATTTAGCCCATAAGTAATCCCAGCTTGGACATAGTAGATAAAAGGCTTGTTATTTATCTTGTAAAATACCAATAGTGCCGCAAAACCCCCTACTATAGCCATGAGTGGCACAGCTACTAGGAAAGGCAAGAGTTTGTAGAGTATATACATAAGCCCAGCACCACCTGCCATGTAAGCGAATTCTTTGAAGGTGAATGGCCCAAATAATTTATCTTCAACATCTATAAATTGTGGTACTTTAAATTGCATATATTAAATTTCTTCTCTATATTTATCTCCACTGTGTGGAGCTTCGTTATTAATTATATTGTTTGCAATAATTTGATTCAATTTTGCACCCATCATACTTGTGGGGATATTTGTAGGATTAATGGTTAGCTTTGCAGTATCTTCTATTAGGTGTATGCCTGAGTCAGAAAGAGAGTGCTTTTCCTCCCCAGTTTCTACTTTAGGTTTTGGTATTTCTTTATTTTCAATTTCAATTCCAGCAGTTTTAAATACACTCTCGTTACTTAACCCAGGGAGCGTGACCGGAGGTTTAGGGATAAGCATACTATTATCAGATACAGGTGTTATCTCTGGAGCTTTAATAATATTTGGCTTGTTCTCTACCTTCGGTATTTTATAGGGAGGTACTGGAACTGTGGGTTCAGGAATCACTACATCCACTTTTTGCTCCAAGTTTTCTGAATGTGATACTAGATTCATTCGTATTCCCTTCAAGATTTTCTCATTCACATCTCCTGCTATTTGCTCTGATTTTTCTTTTGTAATATTAAGAGCAGACATTAGTTCCGGAATATAATTTTCTTGATGGATTACCCCAGTTATCATACGCATGGTCGCGTCTTCAAGCTTGCCTGTGTCTTCTATACTTAGATTATTCTTCTTACCAATTTCAAGTATTGAATTTTGGTACCCAATTTTATTTATTATTTCTTGGGTTTCTTTTGGTAAATTACTGAATCTTTGATCGATGATATTTCTATTTTGAACTTCAATTTTTGCAATTTCTTGATTGTTGTTATTGTACGCTTCAATGATACTACCCTTCCAACCTTTAATGATTTCTAAATTTACATCATCAATTATTTTTGAATTTATTTCTTTAGAAACTCCAAGTTCTGTATTTAGGATTTGTGCATATTCATCAGGGTGTATTATTCCAAGCATAAGAAGTGAAGTTTCTGTGCCTAGGGTTTTAATCTGAGATTCTGTTAGAGAGTATCGCATACTTATGCCTCGCAATCTTTCAAGCCACTCCATCTTCGAAAATACTTCTTGCATACCTTTTGGGAGTTTTGCATAGTATTCTGATATTTTCTTTTGTAGCTGTGTTTGATCCATCACAAATATTATATCACGCCACACTCAAACTATTACTATTTATTGTCTTTTGTAGATTCAGAAATTATCACGCCTAAATCAGCAAGGAAGTCTCTTTCCTGTGCAGGGTTATTCTTCACCGTACTCTTTAGATTGTTTCTTATTTTATCAGCGTCATTTGTATCCTCACTTTCTAATTGAGATTGGTACTCCATTTCCTCTTTGTCTTCTCTTTCAAAATTACTTTTTATGATGTCTACAATAGACTTCAATACGGCCTCGTTTACTTCATTGTGTATCTGATCGATGATTTCTTTTGGTAATTCTAGCCTATCTAGTCTACCTCTGTATTCATCGGGGTGAGTGTAGCCTATAAGGACTAAAGAAGTTTCAAACTCAAGCTTAAATAATTGGTCTTGATTTAGATTGTATTTAGCACCAATACTTAGTAAGTTTTTCTCGTAGTCAGTCGACATGATTACAGCCTGAATTTCTGGTTGCAGGTTTGCGACTCTCTCTCCTATTGCTTGTTGTATTTCTTCGTTTTCCATAATTTTTATTTATGACCTCCTCCTCCATGATCCCCCCCGCCGTGGTCACCTCCTCCATGACCACCTCCACCATGATCTCCACCTCCGTGATCCCCTGCGCCATGATCTGCTGCAGGTGCTTTATAGGTATCTTCAAACTTTTCTACGTGGTTATGATCCGCTCCAACTTTAAGATTTGTTGTGCCACTATATTGGAATGCTGCTTGGCGTATTGCATTTATGATTCCCACAGCTACTGCAGGCACTATGGCTGCAGCTCCAGCCCATGCAGCAGAAGCCATGACAGCTCCAGCCCCTTTTGCAAATCCTTCAAGCGCCTCGTATCCTATTTGTCTTGCACCTTGAGCTGCGTCATCGATTCCGTGTCCAATCTTTTTAATATTGTAATTTGCATCACGAAATACATTCCCTTGTTGTATCACAATTGGCTTACCATCCGTACCGATCTTTACCTCACCATGAGAATCTCTTTCTTCAATATGCTCTGTAAATAATTTTCCAGATTGGCGCTTTTTATATAGATGGTAATCTTTCTCTCTACCTTTTTCAATTCTACCCTTATTCTTTTGTAGAGTCGCGAGTTCATTCTTAAGTCGAGCTGTTTCTTGTCTTCCTGCTATTGTTTGGTTAAGTTTGGATTTTGCAACTTCAGCTTCTTTGTCGCTAATTTCATCATCTGTGTGTTCCATTAAGTGGTGATCATAGCCAAGTGTTTTTGCAAATTTCTCTTCTTTTTCAACTTTCTTTTGCTCTTTTGCTACGTAGCCACCTACTGTATTTTTTGTACTTAAGCCAGCAAAGTTTGTGTATTTATTTAGGTCAAGACCAACTCCAGACGAGAGTAAATTCCCTGCACCAGTCTGGCGGAAGTCGAAGCTGCCTTTTGCCCCCGCATTCGTACCCTTTTTTGCAATAATTGCAGCTTTTTGTCTGAAAGAATTTAGCAGATTCTTATTTTGTACTGTTCCATCTTTGTTTCTACCAGCAACCCAGTTATTAAGCGTATCTGATTTGCCAAGTTTGTTTGCAACTCTTCCGATAGTAGCAGCGCCGAGTAGAGCGCCTCCACCCATTGCAAGGCCACCGAGGGTGCCCGCTGCTTTCATTACTGCGCCGCCCATTTCACCAGAGAGTTTCTTCGCAATGTCTTTTGCTTTCCATAGGAACATCATGATAAATACGAAAGGTATAATCACAGCCAAGATGTCATTACCTGAAACGTCTGCACCCACGAATCCCTTCTCTAGGAATACGAGGATTATGTATAGGAAGAACATGAGGATTGGTGCCATGAATGCGAGTTTGATAGTTTCTGGCCACCACTTCTGCCAGCCTACTGTGTCGATATTTTGCATTGCAGGCACTGTGTATGAGAAGAATGCGACAGGCACGAGCACCATCGAGACCCAGAGCCCGATAACGCGCGCGATGCAGAATATAGCCAAGCTTAGGAATACAATTATTCCCACTACGTTTATCGCAGACGCCATGAGTATGACTATGAACCAGTCTGTGTTGTCTACCTCTTTTGTTGCTGTTACTCCGCCAGTTTTCTGTAGATTTGCACTTGTAGTGGGCTCAATATGTACTGCGGTTTGTGTTCGTACGATCTTCTGTGGATCAACTTTAGCTACCAGTCCTTGGGAAAGTGAAATTTCATTTAAACCAGACTGAGCAGTGTTTTCATTTCCAACAGTAGTTTTAGTTCTTAGTGTTTGAGAATTATAGAATACTCTAGCAAGGATATTGGAAGTATCCACAATTACTTGCGTGGCGAACAAGCTGAAGTTTATAAGTAGTCCTATGATGACCACATTAATAATCATTTCTTTTGTTTTTACTCCATGTATATTGAGTACTGTAGCAAATGCCACATATAGGAGTATGAAAATGAAGAATACGTTAGACATATCTCGGAGTATCCCCCATCCTTCCACTACGAATGCATTTCTATATGATGAATCAGCAATTGAATATGCAAACATGGAGTCAAAGAATTGTCCGGATTTCGCAAAGAGCCAAGATGTAGGCATGTAAATCATATAATAGAATGATTGTAGTAAACATCCAGTCCATGTTCCTGAATCACCGAAAAAGCCACCAGTTAAGCTACATTCTGGTAGGTTTGAGGGAACACCCGTATCTTTTTCCTCCTGTTCATCCTGTGTCAGAATACGTACTTCTTCGGCTGCAGCGCTAATAACGCTATTGGCGATATTTTCCTGATCATCCATATCTTTCTTCTGCCATGCGCTGACAAGGATTTTAAATTTCCTTCCGGGCATTATTACAGTCGAACCACTATAAAATTTTTTCTCGACTGTGCTTGTTTTAGCACCTATATTGTCGATACCATCGCTTGAATCACTCTCAAAGGAAGCTGTTTTCGCATACTGATCCCCCGTTATATCCACCAATTCTATTTTTACAACTTGCACGGGCTCCATATTATTCCAAGTGACCACTGCTTTGACGGTGATCGTACTATTGGTGTCTGCTGGATGGGTCACTACGATCGAACCACCGATAGCCTGTGCCTCGTTTATCTTTGCCGTAATTCCTTCCTGCTTATTGAAGAGTATCGAAATAGGCGCGAGGATGTTCGCGATGATTACCAATGTAAATATGTATGGTAAGAATTTTTTCACGTTTTAATTATAACACTTTTTTTACCAGATTTTGAAACTCTGCTCGAAATCAAGCATTGGTCTTGCTGTGCCCCAATACAATTCTTCGTCTGGTGCGTCTTTCACCTTGTACACAATATCATCCACTTGTCTCTTTAGGTCGCGGATATCCATCGTCTCTAATTTGCCGAAGTTGTCTAGCATTCCTTTCATAAAGGCACATGCTACGAGGTTCCTATCATGCGGATCATTGTGAGCAATGATATTGTCCCCTTCTTTAGCTGTAGGATTGCCTTTGTTCGTAACATCTGGTTCCCAGTTACAGAATTGTCCAAACTGATCCTCTTTCAAATTTGTCGGAGGATTTGTATTGTTGTAGTAATTTCCTGCATACATATTTAGTATTCCCCAAAGTCCAATTGAATTACTAGAGGATGGTCTTATATCATATAGTCCTTTGTCCGCTTGGTCTTTTGTAGGCATAGGATTTTTAGGAGCATAGTTAATAGGGTCAATTTCAAATCTGGTCAAATGTCCAGCGATGTGCTCAGGATGAGCTTGAGCCGTAGGTCTATTTGGGTCCATAAAGTCATACCATGCACCGTCGACAATTTCCTTTATATCGTAAAGTCCGAATTTAGGTTGATTGTTGCATTTATCATTTATTCCTTTATTACCTCCCTTTCCAAAACCTGTATTAGGAGAAGCTTGCAAGCAATCTATTGGTGCATTCATCTGTAGTAGAGTTCTCCAGTATTTAATTGACATAGTAGTAGGTCGAGTTCCAGACCAACCCAAATAGTAAGTGGAAGATTGCCCAAATGCTTGGAAAGTGTCCATATTGCCATATGAATCATATGTCTTTGTAAGTTTAACAGAAGGATTTACTTTATAGTGGTGATCCGTTGGAGGTAGGGCGCTTGATTCAATGTCATTTGACTCACTTTTCCCATCAAAGTCGTATCGAATATGTTGTACTGCTGGTGAAGGTCCCCCGATGATATAACAACCCTCATCTTGATCATCTGTATATCCATCTCCATCATTGTCTACTCCGTCATTACATTCTGGTGGAATTGGCATTTCATTAGTGTATAAATGATACATGAAATGATTATGGTTCATCGGCAAGTTGTTGGTAGCACTAAATTCTGAACCTGCTCCATTATTACATTGTGGATCAGCATAGTCAGTCTTTCCATCACCATCATTATCTATTCCGTCGTTACATTGATAATTCCAGTAATCCCAATGCCCTATCTGTCCAAGGAATGGCTTCCAGTAATCCCAATTTATATCCACGCTTGATTTTTCATCACCATTGTATCCATAAATACTATCTGAATGTATGTAGCTATATGAAGGCAAGTATTGAGCAATGCCTGCTGGTGAAAGAGTCTTGAGGTATGCACTCAAATTCTTTTGTGTGTCTGGATCAGTCGCCCCTATTTTGCTTGCGAGTACTCCGTTTGAAAGCGCAGCAAGGTATCCTGGTCCACTGTAATATGGATTAGGAATCATTTCTTTCGGACCTTTATATGTAGCCAACTTCTTTTGGTCGATACATTGTTTCGTAAGGTCAGTACTTAGTTTAGTTAAATCCTCGTATTGTTTTTGTTTGTCTTTTTCTGTTACGATATCCGCCTCTGTTTTGAGTGTAGCTGAAAGGAGATTAAATTCTCTTGTGAGTGCATCAAGTTGTGCTTTTTCAGATTCAGTAAATGTAAGTGGCACATCCACACAGTTCCCTGCTGCTTGCTGAGGTGGAGTCGGTGTCACACCACAAAGTGGGCCGACACAAGCTCCAATGTCAGATTCAGTGAAATATTTCGGATCATATTTTTTATTATTTTTTGGATCCTCATATAATTTATTTGGAAGCCAGATATCGTTTGCCATATTTGCAGGTGGATTTCCTCCATACTGTAGACAGTCAGGATCAATTTTATCTACCCATAAATCATTGTCATTATCTATACCATCACTACACTCAGGCACTTTTGGCACGTAGTCTTGTGAACACTCTGGGTCGAGAGCATCTGTAAGTCCATCTTTATCATTATCTAGCCCGTCACTACACTGTGGTGATGCTACTTTGAATTCTAATTCCAAGAGGTCTTCTGGGTCATAAGTACTTGGATCAGTTTGGTCTGTCCAGCATCCTGGGTCACTCGCATCAATACCATTTTTCCCATCGTTATCTTTACCATCCGCACATTGTGGTACGAGAGTAAACTCCAAAGATTTATTTGGATCGTAGTTAGTTTTATTTACTGTGCCGTTTGCATTCTTTGTAATTTTCAAATCTGTGTAGCAACCTGGGTCAAGGTCATCTTTCACTTTATTCTTGTCATTATCTATACCGTCACTACACTGTGGGATGAAGTTTAGCTCAGAATATCCATCTGGGTTGTATGTGTTTAGCTTATTTGGATCTAGTGGTGTTGGGCCATTGTTACTTGGGTTTAGGTCAGTGTGGCATCCTGGGTCGAGCTCATCACGAAGTCCGTCGCCATCATTATCTTTTCCATCGCGACAATCTGGTATGAAGTTGAGCTCACTAGTTTTGTTTGGCTCAAAAGTCATCGTGTTATTTGGGTTTAGGTCGCTATGACACCCTGGATCTTTCTCATCAGCGAGACCATCTTTATCATTGTCTGCTCCATCACTACATGCAGCAATGAAGTTTAGTTCATTTACTTTTGTCGGATCGTATGAAGTTGCGTTAGTTGCATCAAGGTCAGTGTGGCATCCTGGATCTAATGTATCCACAAGTTTGTCCCCATCATTATCTTTTAAGTCGCTACATGCGGGGATAGATGGTGGGAATACGATTATATTGTAAGTATATTCAAAATTTTTAGTCTTATCCCAAGCTTTTACAGGGTCGTTGTCTACGTGGCATCCTGGATCTGAACGATCTATTAGTCCGTCGCTATCATTATCTTTTTTGTCATTACACTCTGGAATGATTGGTGGGAAGCAAGCTTTACCAGTAGAGTCGACAGCTTGTTTGTCGTAACCCATTTTGCTTAAGTATGCATTTATTTGTGTAGGTGTGACTGGGATATTGTTTCCAGGATATATTCCAAGTAGAATTATTGGTATAAGAAGATTACCATTTTTAGTCTGCACGGTGACTGTTGTTTTTGTATATGCAGGGTGAGGTAGAGTAATAGAGCCCACCAAGTTTTCATAAGGTCGGTTTGGATTGTATGTACTTGAATCCTTCTGGCTCTCCCAACATGCTGGATCCTTACTATCAATCACTTTGTTCCCATCATTATCTATGCCATCATTACATTCTGTGATTTCTATTTTCTCATAGTTATCACTAAGGCTATAAGTTTTTGGATTGTTTGCATTTGCCCAGCATCCCGGATCTTTGTCATCGACTAATCCATTTCCATCATTATCAGCTCCATCAGAACAATCAGGCATAGGATTTCCTGTTACCGGTGCGTTTATTTCTTTTGTGATTGTTTTACTGTAAGAGCTTGTGTTGTATTTATTCCCATCTGTGTGGCAACTTGCATCACTACTATCTTTAAGTCCATTTGCATCATTGTCTGCCCCATCACTACATTCTGTGACAGTAGTTGCTCCAGTACCAATTGGTCCAGTAGCACCACCACCTTTCTTCACAAGTGGCCATACTCCTCGTGTGCCAGCTTTAATTACGAATGAATCATTGTATGCTTTTACTGCTGCAGTTTCTAGTTTATCTATATCTGCTTGGTTTGTGATCAGTTGCGTCTTCATTAACGACACAGTACATGCATCGATATATCTACCTAAGCCGAGCTCAGAGTAGCCACTTTCGTCGTAACTATTTATATTTTTAGCATCTTTATCTGTATGACATTCTGCGTCTGATACATCTATGTCTCCATCACCATCATTATCTATTCCGTCATTACACTGAGTCTTTGGTCTTAAGAATGAAAGTATTGAAGAGAAGTCATACTCAAGTGAACCATTTGGATTGTAACTTCTTGTATTTGTTGCAATGTAGTCTGTATGGCAACTTGGGTCATTGATATCTGCTCCATTCTTCCCATCATTGTCTACAGTATCAGAACATTGTGGTGTGTAGTTTAGTCCAGCTAGAATACTTGAGAAGCTAAATTCGAGTGCTCCATTTTCGTCGTAACTATTTGGATTAAGTACGTTATTGTCTGTGTGGCAACTTGCATCGTTTTCATCTGCTTTGCCATTTTTATCATTATCGATTCCATCACTACATTGTGGAGTGTATTTTAATCCAGATAGAATATTTGAAAATGTAAACTCGAGTGCCCCATCTGGGTTGTAACTTAATGCATTGTTCGCATCATTATCTGTATGGCAACTTGGGTCATTGATATCTGCTCCATTCTTCCCATCATTGTCTATTGCATCAGCACACTGTGCTTTATTATTTGTTTTCAATAAATCAATATAAAGTTCCAGCTGATCATTTGGGTCATAACTTGCAGCATTATTCTCATCGCCGTCAGTGTGGCATCCTTTATCGTCTATATCTTTTCCGTTCTTACTATCATTGTCCTTCCCATCACTACACTGCGGTGTGAAGTCTAGCTCCAATTGATCATTTGGATTGTAAGTCGCAGGCTTAGTCCTATCCCCCCAGCATCCTGGGTCTAGGGTATCCTTGCCATTCTTCCCATCGTTGTCTAAACCATCACTACATTGTGGTATAGGGTTTATAATATCTCCACCTATATATAGTTCAAGCTGGTCATTTGGATCATAACTACTTGCATTTGTAGCGTCACCATCAGTGTGACATCCTGGGTCTGTGTTATCCTTTCCATTTTTTTTGTCATTATCTTTCCCATCACTACACTGTGGTGTGAAGTCTAGCTCCAATTGATCATTTGGATTATATGTTGCAGGCTTAGTCCTGTCCCCCCAGCATCCTGGGTCTTGATCATCGATTAATCCGTTATTGTCATTGTCTCCCTTGTCTCCCAAATCTTTTACTCCATTTTTATTTGTGTCTACCCAGTCGCTACATTGCGCTGATTTATTTAAGTTTAGTTTGAGTGCGTATTGAGATCCGAAACCGAGCGTAGTGAAGTCGTACTCAAGTGCCCCATTTGGATTATAACTATTTATATTTTTTTCATTTCCATCAGTATGGCAACTTGGGTCACCGATATCTTTTCCATTTCTACCATCATTGTCTATCCCATCACTACACTGTGCTTTACCGTTTGATGAAGGAGTACTTCCTCCACCTGTTGTATTGTTGCCATTATTCCCACCGCTAGTTGTGCCGTCTCCACCACTAGTACTAGATCCATCGCCTCCACTACCATTATCACCTGAGCCACTATCTGCACCTTGAGTTCCATCTGTAGTATTCACATCACCACCATTTGGTGCTGTGTTTATGTCTTTAGTCTTAGAGCTACCGAGAAGTGGTGAGAATGTTTTTTGTATGCTACTAATAGATTTCGTAAATTTGTCTGCTCCGCCGAAGAATAGGAAATATCCAACTAATAAAAGTATAAATACTAATATAAATGTTACGATGAATGCTTTTGTTTTTTTAGGATTTCTTTCCATGTGATTAATTATGACTCATTATTACTACCAACGTATGTAAATGGATCGAGTGGGTTCAGGTCAGAGTGACACTGAATATCATCTGTGTCTTTAAATCCATCACCATCATTATCTATAGTATCATTACATTCTCCATTTAGACCAGCGTTTTGTTGGAATCCTCCAGGGCCACCAAGCGCATCACCACTTGTCGCATTAATTCTTGAGTCACTCACTGCATCTACCCCTGGGCAGAAGTTCACAGTATAAGGTGGAGTAGCTGTATCACCTGCTCGTCTCATAGATGCTATTTGAGCTATTCTGCGCTTCCTAGCGTCGTCCACTATTTTATCTACTTTTATTTTTATTGTTTTTAACTTTTGTATATTTAATTTTGCAGTGTTTGTCTGCTTCTCATAGTCAATATATGCTTCGTTTATGTTTACTGCATAAGTAGAAATATTTTTAGTAATACTTAGGCCATTTGCTGCCATAGGAAGTTGGCTTTCGAGTTGCCCATATCTTCCATTGATATAAGATTCATATTTATTGTATTCTCTGTCTATACCGTTTAATTGTGCAGCAATGTTTTTATAGAATAAATCTTCACCATAAGCTTTATTGTCTAATATTTTTGATTGGTTCTTTTCATTCTTACTAGACTGCACTGCGTCCCAGATTTTTGCTCCAATTGCAATTGCCCCTGCTATGATGGTGCCCACTGGTGGAGCTATCACTGCAGTTATGGCAACTACTCCAGATAGATCTTTGGATGCTGTTGCCCATAATGGTTTAATGCTTAGATTTCTTCCATCGTAGCTTTGGCTAGCAATGTAAGTTTTCATATCGGATACGCGTTCATTTGCTACGTTTGTCCAATTTGGATTTGGTCCAGGAATACAATAATCTAGGTTCCCCACTGATCGGATTATCGGCACTAGTGACTTTTTAGTATTGTTTGCGGCAGTTATATAGTCTTCTTGTATACTTATGATACCCTTTTTGATGACTACCTTATTACCATTTTTGTCGACAGTATATATATCACCCAAATCTTTTGTGATATCAAATTTTACATTTTGGCCTGACCATCCACCGTATCCTTTATTTACAGTAATCAGATTACCGACACTATTGTAGTATTTAATACCAGTTAGTCCTGTGCCATTATTTGTGTAATTATCATTTACATTTGATGCTAGGCTAGTGAACCCCTTCGTTGTGAGCTGGTTTATCATTGCTCCGAAGACTGATTCAAGTGATTTATTCACAGTATCTGCAAGTTCAAGCTGGCGCACTGGTGAAGTGAGCACCGCACTTACTTGGTCAGCGACTATGGTACCTGGAGTTGTGATTTCTCTACGTAAGCAATTCTCATCGCTAGTAGGGTCTGTAACTACAGATTCTTTTGGTGATATTGAGACAGAGAATACTGCTATATCTTCAGGCTCTGTTGGCTTTGATGCAGATGCATAACTCATATGTAATTTGTATTTTACATTTTCTGTTAGGTTATCAAATGATGTACTAAAAGTTGCAGAAGTATTTGGGATTACTTGTATAGGTGCCACGAGAGATCCACCTGTCGCAGTTACTAATGAAAACATTACCTTCCCAGTTCTTATTTGAGTAGTGCCGTTTGTATCTAGATTACTAAATACAATTCCGCTCATAGAAAATCCATTCTTCTTCATTGTGACTCTTGCTGGATCAAATGTTACAGATTTGCCAATAGAAGGTGTAAAAGAATCTTGAGATACTTTACCAGTACCCACCTTTTGTTCTGTTTCTTTGTATTCTACGCATCTTGTGACAGACAAGAAACCTTTCCCTTGGATAAGTTCGTCTTTCTTCTCTTGAATTTTTTCTTCGGCTTGCCTTGAAGATTCTTGAATAGCAAGCATAGAGAATCCTAGTGGGTTGTTTGCTGGATTTTGTGTAAGTGATAGCCAAGCATTCCATCCACCACGAGAAAAATCATTATTGAAATCTTCTGGAGTCGTACCTTCAGGAAGTGAATTTTGTAAAGTTGACTGTCCATAGCTTGAGAAAGATGATTTGGAATTATTCACAAGGAATCTAGCTACATCCTTACCAAATGGATATAAAGATGATAATGTCGGATCTGTTAACGGTGAAATAAATGCTTGCAGATTGTCGTCTTCAATTTTATTGAAAAATGCTTCTCTGTCTTTTATGAAGAGCGCGTTACCACCGAAACCAGTGTTTACCCAGTTCACAATACTCTGTGTCATTAAGGCAAGTTGGTCTTTTGCTATTTTAATTGCAATTCCACTTAAACACTCATTCCAAATTTTAGCTTGCTCATCTCTCTTTGCTGAAGCTTTTGCTTCTTCGTTTAATTTTTTTAGCTGAGCGATAGCTTCTTCATCTCTTGTGGTGCTACTACTCTCTGGGGCATCGCTCCCAGCTTTTTTAAGTGCCTTAATCACATCTGCTGTCGGCTGTGCTGTGCCTACTGCAAAATCATTTACTTGGTCGAGTGTTAAAGTAACTTTCTTTTGTGTTTCAATAGTTGTAATAATTCTTGAGAATCGATCTGCGATTTGCCCGCATCCTGCTGTGACTGATACCAAGCTTTCTGCGGTGCCGTCGACAAATGCACGAGAACTTTTGAATGCTGGGTTGTCCTCTCCTACTGTGTCTAATTCTTCTGGTTTGTAATCGTCTGGCAATAACACTGACCCAGCATACGCTACATTTTTTGAGAATGGCAAAATAAACGGAGTAAACATAGTGAAGATAAGTATCCCCGCTACAATCTTAAAATTTTTATTTTTACCGTTCATATTATTAATTAATTATAGCATCTCCAATATATTTTGTAATATCTGTCAGTGCATTTGCAGCGTCATCACTATTCTTTTTGTAAGTTGCGATGCCTGTGAGACCAGCGATTGAATCATCGAAAACATTACTCACCATAGTTAGTGCAGTAGCACTGCCATGCAGGTTATTTAAGAATACTAAATCTGTAGATGCTATTTCATTTGGCACTTTAAGATTTGCTATTTCTTTTATCATATCGAAATATCCACTCTGTATAGCTAGGAATCCACTTATTAAGCTTTTGTCATCATGATCTAGTGCTAGTGCGAGTAGATTCATCTCAGATCCTATCCCACGATCTTTGTATTTATCTAAAATGCTTTTTAGGTCAGCATAGTATTTGTTGATTGCTTTTTTTGTCGGAGGAACGGTCACAATATCTTTATATTTGTATACTTCTTTTAAAGGCACGATTTCAATTTTCTGTCCGATTTGTTCTGAAACTTTTGCCAATGCATCTTCAGTAGAAATACCACTGTCTTGAAGTGACATCACAAGTGCAAAGAATTCACGAGACATTTTGTCATTATTTGTGAGAGTTTCAGAATTTTCTGTTTCGATCGCTAAAGATTTTTTCTTTGCGTTTATTAGTTCTTTATTTGAAGGCCCGTCACCTTTTGGGTCTAGACCCCAGAGCTTCTCTTCCCAGTCTTGGATACCGTTCACGTTGCTGTCATTATAAATTACATCTTTGACGAGAATTTTGGAGTTAGGATTAGCTTTAAATTTATTTTGAATATATGGAGTTACTTTTGCAATTAAAAAAATAACTGCAACTAATACAAGCAATAAGCCTGCTTTTTTTACAAATCCGGAGCTTGGTAGATATTGACCTTCCATTCTCTAAGTATACTATGTTTTATAATTATAATATAGTCTTTTTCTATATTTTATAGAAAGTTTTTGCGAGCTTTGACCAGGTTGTTGGACTCACATCTTCTGCCCGTGTATTTGCATCTATTTTTAGATTTTTGAATATAGTTAAGAGCTCCCCTCTGTCGAAATTCTGACTTAGGTTACCAATCAGCATTTTTCTTTTATGTGCAAACCCAAGCTTCATGAAGTTAAAATAATTCTCTTCTTCAGTTTTGTCATTAAAGTTATTTTTACTGATATTATTTATCGCAATTATGGCAGAATCTACCTTTGGGACTGGACGGAAGAGCTTTTTACTAACTTTTAGTATGTATTTAGGCTCGGCATAGGCTTTTACAGATAGGGATAATATGCTTTCTTTCTTGTCCCT
>CAZCFW010000006.1:0-15712 GCA_964498035.1 uncultured Candidatus Saccharibacteria bacterium | reverse complement strand
ATTTCAAGCACAATATCGCCTTTTTGCACATTTCCAGCCTTACACATAGCCGAAAGGGCTGTGTGTGAGGTCAAAAAGTTCTGCCCAAGCGACTTTTTAGCTTTATGTTCCATGTAATTATAATAGCATATAAAGCTTCATAGGAATTCAAATTTTGCTCGCAAGCGAAGTGGTTTTAATAAATTCCACGAGTAGGTGTGGACGCGCGCAAATCCGGCTTGTGGGCCGGATTTGTAGGGATAAGCGAGTGGAATTTATTATAACCACGAAGCGAGTTACAGGTACACGACTCTATCAGTGCTTTCGTAATTCGCTTCTTCAAATGTTGTGAGGTGTGCGGGAATGTCGGAAAGGAATTCACTTGGTGAATTTACTTGGCGCATGCCGAAGATAGTGCGAATGTTTGCGTATGATAAGAATAGTTTATGTTCGGCACGTGTAACTGCCACATAAAATAGTCTACGCTCCTCTTCCCCATCATTTTTATTTCTTCCACCAATTCCTGCGTGTGGGAAAAGGTCTTGCTCAAGTCCTGCGATGAATACGTATTTGAATTCAAGTCCTTTGGATGCATGCACTGTCATGAGTCTTACTCCTTCATTTTTCTTATCATGCATTAAGCTATCTTGATCTGATGCTAGTGCAGCATCAGTTAAGAGAATGTCGATACTCTCCTCTCCGTATGCATCATACTTGAGTGCGAGCGTGACAAGCTCTTTAATATTTTCAAGTCTTTCAAGTTCGAGTTCTCCACCAGCTTTGAGTTCTGCTTCCGTTCCACTTTTTTCAAGAATATATTTCACACTTTCACTTGCAGTGTGGCTCTCCATATAAATTTTGAAATCTTCGAGAGTAGCATAAAATTTATTTATTTTAGTTTGCATGCCCGCTGGAAGATCACTGAACTGATTTGCAAAAAGTTTCGCAAGGGTTACCTTACCTATTCCGCGCGCTGGAATATTTATAATTCTTTTTATGTCAGACAAACTTTCTTTGTTGAGTGCAGCACGAATATACGAGAGGATATCACGCACTTCTTTGCGGTCGAAGAACTTCACTCCGAGCACATGGTACGGTATTTGCCGAGAGAGAAGTGCTTCCTCGAGTACGCGGGATTGGAAATTCGCCCTATATAATATAGCTATATCTTTAGGTTCTGCCTCTTTGCTTTCGCACAAATCATGAATCTTTTGCGCGATGTAGTTTGCCTCCACCGTCTCATCGTATGCAACACAAATTCCTATTTGTTCACCGATTTTATTTTCTGTGAAAAGATTTTTTGGTGCACGGAAAACATTTTTCTTTATGATTTCATTCGCTGCTTCGATAATAGTTTTCGTGGAGCGGTAATTCTGCTCAAGCATTACAATCTTGGCAGTTGGGTAATCCTTCTCGAAGTGAAGCATGTTTTTAATATTTGCTCCGCGCCATGAATAAATGTTTTGATCAGTATCGCCCACTACACAAATATTTTCTTTTGGCCCCACGAGTAGTTTTGTGAGTTCGTATTGCACTTCATTCGTATCCTGATACTCATCGATGTGAATATACTTCCATTTGTTTTGGTAATTTAATTTTATTTCTGGATATTTTTTTAGTAGTAGTACTGTTTGGAGGAGTAAGTCATCGAAGTCGAGTGCACCTTCAGCCTTGAGTCCCTTTTCATACATCTCCCAAATCTTTGATACCATCACAGCAAATGGCGCCACTGCTTCTTCTGCAAATTTCTCGCGAGAGATGAAGTCACCCTTTGCTTTTGAAATCATACTTTTGATTTTCCTTGGTTCGTACTGCTTTGGATCGAGGTCGAGGGACTTAAGTGCATCCTTGATGATCGACTGTGCGTCGGATTCATCGGCAATAGTGAAATGCTTGGTGAGGCCTAGGATATGCGCATTTTCTTTTAGTATGTACACACCGAGAGCGTGAAATGTGGAGATAAATGGAGTGCTATTATACTGCCTATCTGAAAGCAATTTGACCGTCCTGTCCCTCATCTCCTTTGCAGCTTTGTTGGTAAATGTGACTGCTAGAATTTCATTTGGGTTGACCCCCTTTCTTATGAGATTGATGATTCTGTATGTCAGAGTCTTAGTTTTCCCAGCCCCAGCACCCGCTACTATAAGTAGTGGCCCCTCGGTGTAGTCCGCGGCTTCCCTTTGGCGATCATTTAGCTCTTTCAAAAAATCATTCATTGGCTAATTCTATCACAAAAGCTTATTTTTCAGATTTTTTGACCTAATTTAGCCAATTTTTGTTATCCACTTCCTATCCACTTTATGGGTTGACTTGGGTTACCCGTTACGGTACGCTATATAGATACAGGGGTCAAACCCGTATAATTCAGTAAAATAACAAAACCCCCTTAGTATTACCGCCATCTCCGCCCGCCCCCCAAACCCATGAGTAATAAAAACCTAAAAATTGACTCTACGCGCAAAGCTCAGTCACGAAATGCCGTTTTGTCTAAAATAAGCTTATTTTATAAGGGCCAAACATTAAAGGCTTGTTTTGCTATATTTGCACTTACCCTTATACTAACTCCTTATACTACGCATGCTGGCTTCCTATCGTTTATGGGTAGCCTTTTTGGTTCTGATGCCGATGCCTCAGAGGTTGAGATAATAGATGATACAAATAAGTCAGTTAAAAATTCTCAAACTATGGCACTACTAGAGCCTTCACTCACTACTGATCTTAAGAATATTAGTGAGGATACTTCCATGACGATCGTCAGTGACGAAGCTATTGAATCCAAGGTTGGCCCGCTCGGCACAGAGGCTGACCTTATGAGAGACGGCTATACTTCATCTGCTGTGAAAATTAATGTTTATTTGGTTAAGCAAGGAGATACTCTTGATTCTATTGCAAAAGCAAATAACGTTACAAAACAGGCCATAATATATGCAAACAGCGATATAAATAAGGCTGATATTACGAAACCCGGCACTTCACTCATTATCATTCCGCTAAATGGTGCACTATATATAGTGAAGAAAGGAGATACAGCCGAGAGTATATCCAAGAAATATAAAATAAGTGTGGCAGATATCCTTGAATACAACGTGCTTGAAAAGGCTAGCGACATAAAGGCTGGTAATACTATTATATTGGTAGGCGTAAGCAAGTCTGCCCTTATAGAGAAGCCAGTAGTAGTGAAGAAGCCAGCTCCAAAGCCAGTAGTAGATACTTCAGATGATGTTATACAAGGTCAGCCATCTGGCCAAATTGCAAAAGGTTTCATTTGGCCATTACCTGTCGGGATGGGCCGTATCTCTCAAGGTCTTCATGGTGCGAATGGTATAGATTTCGCTGCTCCGAAGGGCACTCCTATATATGCAGTTGCTGACGGAACGATACTTATCGCAAAGAGCTCTGGATATAATGGTGGTTATGGATTATATGTAGTTGAGAACTATACAAATGGAGCTCAGAGTATGTATGCGCACATGAGTAAGGTTGTTGCGGTTCAAGGTTTATCTGTAAAGCAAGGTGATCTTATCGGTTATGTGGGTTCTACTGGTAAGTCCACTGGACCACACCTTCACTTCGAAGTTCGTGGAGCCTCAAACCCTTTTAAGAGTTTAAAAGTTAATAATACTTCAGATAGTTTCCATGACTAAGATTAAATACATTATTATATCTGTGTTTGTGGTGGCATTAGCTATTCCTGTAACTTTCATGGCGAATGCTATGAAGAGAGATAAGCCACTTGTAGAAAGTGCGCTTGTGGCTACCCCAGCTGTTGCTCCTATTGTTTTGGTTCCAGAGAAGCCAGTGAAAGTTCTTGCACAGAATACTGTAGCGAAACCTGCCGTAAAGAAGCCAGTAGTGAAAAAGAAAGTAGTTAAGAAAAAAGCAACAAAGAAAAAGGAAAAGCTAACACTCCAGCCAGCCATCATCACTCCCGAAACCGCTCCCCATTCTCCAAAAAGATAAAAATCCCTAGAATGATTCTAGGGATTTTTAATTACCAACTCACTTTTAGACGGCCGTCCAAAATTGGTATACCTTAATTTTACCAAACTAAACCCATAGGTTTTAGTTGTTAAACTATGAAACTTCTTGTTGATAGCAACTCTCGCAATAAATAATTTCTTTTCTATCAGGCGCATAAGTAGTTTCAAACTTTTCACTACAAGCACCACCTCCATGATTCATATGCTTTTCTATTGTACACATGCATGAGCGTGGGTAGAGTTTGCGAGGATTTCTTTTTGCCATTCGTTCTTGGTGACGGCACTCGAAATCCTTGTGTGGAAGTGGAATATTCATTCTCTTGTAAAATGAAAGTTCAGCTTCGGTAATTTTAAAATTCTTTCCGCAAACATTACATGCAAGTATTTCATCTTTGATACTGTCTGCCACATCTTCGATTTTACTCGGAATATTCTCTTCTGTAATTGTTTCCTTACCAAATGTGCCGGTATTCTTCTCCTGCCACTTGTATCCACGTGCAATAGCATCATCACGTTTCAGCGGGAAGAAGTCTTGTGATAGTGTCTCGTTGTAACCGAATGGTGCTAAATCTTTTGGAAAATACTGACCCCAATTCTCATCACTTGCCATCTGCTCTTCAATTTTCTGTTTTAATTCCTTGTATTCTTCTTTTGTATACTCTTTATTTAGTATCATGTAGTTTCCTTTACGAATTGCACTGCAACCTAGAGCGTCAGATAAGTGGTGGCAACTCTCACAGTACTCCACTTCATTACAGTAGAATACAAAAGCAGAATTTTTTAATTTACTACCCTCAAGCGCACCCATTATATTGTACCCAAATTCAGGTTTGTAGTAATAGTTATTGCAGTCCATGCTATCCATGGGATTCTCTGTGTCTGTCATATATGAGCAATTCTTCGCATCATAAGTGTCGAAAAGCATAACTCCCTCATGACAGTTATGAATATAATCCCCCGTCACATTGTGGCACTTAGTTTGTGAAGCGAATTTCCTTATAGCTTCACTTTTAATTTTTTCAAATTCTAATTTAGCATTTTCAATACTTTCAAAGCTCGAAAGTATTTCTGCCTTTTTATTTTCAAATTCTTCTTTAGAATATTTTACATTAAGTATTGAATTCGACATGTGGCGGCCATTGGTACAGAGGATACAATTCTGTGAGTCACGCATGTTGTAGCAGAATAATAAATCTGAAGATGTTTGGCATTGCTCAGAGTACATACTCTTGAAACAATTTCTGCAATCAATACATTCATAGCAAAGTTCAGATTCATGGAGGAACGCACAATCCACGCACTGCTTGTCTCTTTGGAGTAATCTCCCATACATACAGTCCTCATTATAATCTGCTGCAAATACTAAATAGCAATCTTTGTTTTCTGCTGCACCGTTTACATATTCACTACGCACATTATTAAATGCCATGAGTCCCAATCTGGGAACTTTGATTTGTAGTTCTTTGTATTGCTCGAAGAATGATTTGGAGAAATCGTAATCCATAGCATAATCTTTTGGATTCCATCCATCTCCCCACCAGCAATCATGGCAGTACACAGTGTATGGAGATTCAGGTGCGTATACAGAAATGATATTGTTCTTACAATGATCACAAGGTCTCTTGTAGAAAGTTCTCTCATTTCGAAATGTTAAACGCCTTGCCATTCTGCAGTCAGGACAGTCCTGTGGCTCAACTGTTTTCATCTGCTCATAAAACACGATATCTTCATCGCGTACCACAAACTCCTTTTCACATGTTTTACAATTTTTGTTTATCATATTGTGTATCTAAATTAATAATATCATCTATTAACTTTATAAAATAGAGAAGATGTTTTGCTAGCACCTTCTCCACTTTTAAAATTAATACCAATCCAACAGCCGACCAATACCGAATGCAAATGAAAGACCAATTATTACAGAAATCCAATTTCCCCTAGCTTCAGATTTTGTATTATTTGCATAGATAGTTAGGCATAAAAGTACTTGAACTAATTGTAAGTACCAGAATGTAACTTCATGTTGCTGGTAACCAAAAATGGTCAGAAAAATATGCCCAAGAGCGTAAAGAGTGAATCCCGTCTTGTACTTTTCTTGAATAAGATAGAAGGTTCCAATGAGCATTCCTAATGACCCTAGTAGTTGCAGAGTTTCAAGATAGCCACTGTATTTAAGAATAAACAGTGTAATAATAACAACTCCAGTGAAAATACCTAAAATTTTTTCAACATCATCTCTTCTTTTTTCTCCAACAATGAATCGGTAAGAAGTCAGAACAGTAAGTCCAATTTCAAGTGTTGAAAGTATTGGGCTTTTTATAAGGAAGAAGTAGGCAATAAACAGGATGGCTCCAAGAAGTCCAAGACCCCATTTGATTTTCCCTGGAACTGCTGGAGTATTATCAAGTAGTAAGAACACTTTGTTGAAAATGAAACAAAGAGAGGCAATGATTACTAGTGCTTGCATATGTATATTTTTTAAATTATTTAACTATAATATATTCTTTTAAAATATATTGTCAAGTACTATCGTCAAAAAAGGTATATAAAATAGCTTATAAATAAGACTTAAAAATAGAAAAAGGAAAATTGTGGAAAGATATTGACACAAATACTATCCATAATATATACTTAAACTATGAAAAATAGAGGCAAAGAGGAGCATATTAAGCTCGAGCAATCACTTATAAATATAGGCCTTTCTGAGAAAGAAGCTGGTGTATATATCTCACTCCTTGAACTTGGCCGTGGAACTGTGTCACAGATATCTCGAAGAGCGAACATTAATCGCACGACAGGGTATGATATCCTTGATTCCCTATCAGCGAAAGGCCTCGTAAGTATTTCTGGTAAAGAACCGAAGCAAGAATATTCTGCAGAGTCACCAGAGAATTTAAGCAGATTCATCACAGAAGATATTAAAAAGAAACATGATGCACTGAAAAGAACTGAAACTTTAATTCCAGAATTGAAATCTATTCACAATGTGATTGATCGCCCACGCGTAAGATTCTATGAAGGTACAGAAGGCCTTGTGGAAGTATATGAAGACACACTCACTTCTCACGAACCAATTCGTGCGTATGCCACCGTGGATGATATGCATGCTGCGCTTCCAAATTATTTTCCGAAGTATTACAAGCGCCGTGCCAGTGCTGGGATTTCCATCCGCGCTATCACTCCGAAGACTCCCGTCGGCATCGAGCGTCGAGCTCAAGATAAGGAAGAAGCTCGAGAGATGGCGTTCGTGCCAGCAGACAAATATTACTTTTCTCCAGAAATAAATATTTATGATAATAAAGTTATGATTGCATCATGGCGTGAGAAGCTTGGCATTATTATTGAAAGTAGCGAAATCGCCGACGCAATGAAAAAGATATACGAGCTCGCTTGGGCCGAAGCCAAACGCCTCGAAAAAGAAATTTAAAATTTGTTGTATAAAACATTGCAAGTCTACGCTATCGCTTAGTTTTGTAATTTTTTTTATTATTGGTTTACTCTAGGTCTATATTGAAGTGCTTCGAGGATGTGAGAGGAGGAAATGTGCTCGGCGGATTCGAGGTCGGCGATGGTGCGGGCGAGTTTGATGACGCGGTGGTAGGCACGAGCGGATAGTTGTAAGCGTTCTGCACTCTGGTTCAATAAATTCTTTACATCATCTGCGAGTGGTGCGAAAGTATTTAATTCTTTTACGTTCATTTCGCTATTTGTTTTTAAAACTCTTGTGGCACTCCTAAATCTTTTCTCTTGAATATTTCTTGCTCGCATTACCCTCTCTTTTATTCTCTCTGTTTTTTCTCCGTGCGTTTCGGTACTTGAAAGTTTGTCATAGTCCACTGCGCCGACGGTGACCCAGATATCTATACGGTCTATTATAGGTCCTGAAATTTTCCTTGCATATCTATCGAGGTCCATTTGCTTACAAATGCAAGCTTTCTGCTTATTACCTTTATTGCCACATGGGCATGGGTTCATCGCAGCGACGAGGATGAAGTTTGATGGGAAGAGTGCAGAGCCTCGTGCGCGTGAAATGGAAACCACATTATCTTCAAGTGGTTGGCGTAGTGCTTCAAGCACACGCTTTTCAAATTCTGGAAATTCATCGAGGAATAGCACACCTTTGTGCGCGAGAGTAACTTCCCCCGGCTTCGGATTCGCTCCTCCGCCGATCATAGCCACATAGCTTGCGGTATGGTGCGGCGCACGGAATGGAGACTCTGTAATTAAATTTTCTTCTAGTAGTCCAGAGATAGAATGAATTCCTGTGACTTCTAGTATGTCATCATTTGCGAGGTCTGGCAGAATGTGTGAGAACACGCGAGCGAGCATTGTCTTCCCTGTTCCGGGAGGGCCAGACATAGCAATGTTGTGCCCGCCGGCTGCGGCTATTTCAAGCCCTCTCTTTGCTCCCTCTTGTCCGCGGATATCTGAGAAGTCTATGGTATGAATTTTATCTTTCTTTAGTATTTGAGTTTTTGGTTGAGGAATTATTTTTGCTCGCTCAGGTTCAAGAGGATTTCCCTTTTTGTCATACTTAATTTTATAAATATGGTCCACCACCTCTTTCAAAGTATTTGCTCCATAAACCTTTATTCCATCCACGAGTGCTGCCTCTTCGGCATTTGCCTTCGGCACAAAGATTTCTTTATAGCCTTCCCTTTTCGCAGCTTGAGTAAGTGGGAGCACTCCCTTTATAGGACGGAGCTCGCCATTTAGTGACAGCTCTCCGAGGAAAATCCTACCTTCAGGATCGAAGTCGATATCTTCAGCAGAAAGTAAATAAGATAGTGCAATAGCCAAATCAAAATACGCCCCTTCCTTCTTCAGGTCTGCGGGCGAAAGTGAAATAACTATTTTTTGATTTTGATTCTTAGGAGAATTGAAGCCAGAGTTCTTGAGAGCGGAGCTCATGCGGTCCTTCGCTTCGTCGACTGCCTTATCCGGAAGTCCTACCATTGTAAAAGCGTGAAGTGTGCCTTTTGTAATATCCACTTCAACGGTAACCACCTTTCCTTTCAGCATATGAGGTTGTGCCGCATAAACTCTCGAGAACGACATATTTATATTATATCAAAAAATTTCTCTTGGCATAACTTTTTTGGAATGAAAAAGAATATTTATACCAAGGGCAATTTGAGTAAATAAAAAAAGAGAATAGTTTCCTATTCTCCTTTTTTATTTTTAAGATGTTTATTAGTTAACCTTATTCATGCAAGTTTTGCATGTGCGAGCTGCGGGGTTTGCTTCTAAGCGATCTTCTTCAATCTTCATTCCGCAAACTGTGCAAGTGCCAAACTTTCCTGATTCTATGTCGGCAAGAGCTGCGATTACATCATTTAGTCTGTCTCCAAGTGTGTTTACTAGTGCTGACCTCTCTTCATAATCTTCTGTTCTGTCTGCTTGGTCGTTCTCATCAGCTTCTGTGTAAGTCTCTTCCACTGGCTTTGCTTCCCATACGCCAGTCTCTTCGTGCTTGACGGCTACTCCCCCAAGCTCACTCTCGATTAATGCCTTTTCTTCTATTAGTTTGTTTTTATAATTTTCCATATATCAATTTTAGCATTCTAGGGTAAACGTGCAACTAGAGGGGCTTCGCGTTTTTCATTAGGTTACGATTAGTAATTTCTTGTACAGCATCTTCATTGTCTGTGATTACGAGCAAATCTTTGTTTATAAATAGTATATAAAGCGCAGGATTGCCACGTATATCTCTTATAATTCTGGCGTTCTTGTTGTTTATTACCACATCCTCAAAGTTTGCTTGCATTATACTTGAGTATTCACCATTTGTTTGAATGTTGAATATAGTAAACATATCATCGATGATGGTTCTCTCCCAAGTCATTATTCCTGAAAGGGCACGCTCATAATCTTTTATGCCAAAAATAAAGAATGCGTGTCTATCTAGATTTGGAGTAGTGTATATGCCTAGTGTCATATTTGTATCGATAGCATTAAGTAAGGTGCTAGGAATTCCACTCCCGAGTGCAGTAAAGAAATCAATTGTACTGAGTGTGACAGGTGGATTGTTTTTCTCAAATAACAGTTCTTCAATCTGACCCTGATTCCCTGCCTGAGCACGAGCTTTATTTATGACTTTACCAAAAGTTTCTTTACCGAGTAATCCCTCAGCATTAATATGCGTTACTTTGTCGTGTGATATGTAGAGAGATTGTGACTCCTTGCTTACATCCACTGTGGATGCTTTTTCAGCCGCATTTTTAAATATGTATACGGACGCTATAGATAACGCAATTAATATAATTCCAACGATTACAAAAGTTGCAGATTTTTTAACTTCTTTCTTTTCAATTTCTTCAACAGAATCTTCTTTCTTCTTTTTTTCTGCTAGCATTATACTTGCAAGCGAAGCACCCTGATCATGCACTGCTTGATCAAGGTCACTCCTGTATGTGTGTATTGCAGGGATACGAGATTCGCTCGATCCAGAATTTTCTGTTTTATTTTCTATATCCATTGTTTATATTTTACCACAAACTAAACTCAGAGAATTTATGCTTTAGGAGCTTTTGCTTCGAAGTATTTGTTGTCTGCTTCTTTGATAGAAAGACTAATCTTTCCTTTCTCATCTACTTTCAGAATTTTGATTGGTACGATCTCTCCTTCTTTAAGAATATCATTTACATTGTTTACGCGGAAGGGTGCCATTTCAGAAATGTGCACAAGTCCTTCTGTACTTCCTCCGCCGAAGCGTACGAATGCACCGAAGTCCACGATCTTCACTACTTCACCTTTCATCATTTCACCTGGTTGCCATACATGAGTTTGATCTGCAATCATCTTCGCAGCTTTCTCTGCAGAGCCATCCTTACCTGTGACGAACACTGTGCCATCTTCTTCGATAGTTATTTCAGCACCAGTAAGTTCACGAATCATGTTTACATTCTTGCCACCTGGGCCGATGACCATACCGATCTGATCCTTGTTGATTTTTACAGTTAAGATTTTTGGAGCACGTGGTGAGATATCTGCACGTGGTGAAGATATTACACTAGTTATAGTTTCTAGGATATGTAGGCGAGCTTTCTTTGCTTGCACAAGTGCATCCTTTAATACTTGCACTGGCACACCATCCACCTTGATGTCGAGCTGGATAGCTGTGATACCTTCTTTTGTTCCGGCTACTTTGAAATCCATATCACCGTAGTGATCTTCTGGTCCTTGAATGTCCGTTATGAGTTTGTACTTTGTGCTGTCGTTTGCATCCATCATTACTCCGATAGAAATTCCGGCTACTGGTGCCTTTATTGGCACGCCACCATCCATAAGGGCGATAGTTGCAGCACAAATACTTGCTTGTGATGTGGAACCGTTTGAAGCTGTGGACTCTGAAACCACGCGAATAGTGTATGGGAAGGCAACTTTGTCTGGAAGGACTGGAGTGAGAGCTTTCTCGGCGAGGAACCCATGGCCCATTTCACGGCGATTAATTCCGCCCACGCGGCCTGTTTCACCGGCAGAATATGGAGGGAAATTGTAGTGATGCATAAATCTTTTCTTAGCGTCGAATTCGATACCATCTATAGTATGCATAGCATCAGGTCCTGCGAGAGTGAGTACTGAAAGCACATGAGTCTGACCTCGGTAGAAGATTCCAGAACCGTGTAACACAGGTGACACACCACCAGCTTGTCCAAAGAGCGCACGTACTTCGTCGAGTGCGCGCATATCTGGGCGCATATCTTTCGTAAGTGCAGCTGTGTGTAACGCTTCGTCGATGTAAGTTTCGATGTAGTCTTCCGCGATGAACTTCATTGCTTGGTCATCCTCATACTTTTCTTCCACGAACTTCTTCCATTCGTGCTCAGCTTCATGAATTGTCTTTTTGCTTTCAGTTTTGCTGAAAAGTCCTTTATCTAGGATTGGTACGATTAGGCCATTGAAGAGCTTTTTGATTTCTTCTGTAGTTTCTGCTGTTTCAAATACTAGCTTCTCCTTTCCAATTTTTGCGCGGAGATCCTTTTGGAAATTCTCCCACTTTGTGATCTCAGATACTGCTAGGTCAAATGCACTGCCAACGATACTTTCTTCAAATTCAAAAGCCATAGCCTCAATCATGTTTATAGTATTGTCTTTACCGCACACCATAAGGTCGAGTGTGTATACAGGATCTGATTCTTGAGGAATGTAATTGTTCACTGCGATTGTAGAATTTTCTTTTGTGCTACTGATGTGCACAGCGCCGATGGGGCCTGACCATGGTATGTCACTCATGTGTAGTGCGATAGATGCAGCATTGATTCCGAGCGTCTTTGGATCTTCAGTTCCCACTGCGAGGACTGTGATGATTACTTGCACAGCGTTTTTAATTCTGTGGTCGAAGAGTGGGCGGATAGTTCTGTCGATAACGCGAGCTGCTAGGATGGCTTGGTCGGAAGGACGGCCTTCACGGCGTGTGAACTGTGAACCAAGAATTTTTCCTGATGCATAAAACTTTTCTAAATACTCTACAGTCAAATTGAAAAATCCAGGATTGGATTTACCATCACGACTTATGACTGCTGTCGCCATTACGACTGTGTCCCCCGCTTTTAATATTACTGAACCATTGGCTTGGTCTGCCAAATCAGAAAACATAGCGACAATCTTCTTGCCACCAATCTCCACCTCGAATTCTTGTGAATGCATATATATTGTGTAGCTACTCTCCAGACTCTAGCTTTGAAATCCCTATATTTTTGGGCTTCAATTCTATCTGTCTGGAGATTAGCGAACTAATTTGATAATACCCTTATACTAGCAGATTATGAGGTTTTTATAAAGAGATAAAAATGGCAAACAAAAAGCCGCCAACAGACAACTTTTCGGTGTCTAAATTGGCGGCTAAGCCTGTGTTTTAGAATGCAAAGAATAGAAACTCATCGCGTTTTTTAATGATGCTGTAAATGATTACAAATATTCCTATCATTACTGTCGCAACCATAATGATTGCAAAAGTAATTTGCTCAACTGCCCCATGGAGCTGGTGCATACTACTTTGATTTACTCCGGAAAACCCAGTGTAAATAAGTACTATGCCTCCTGCTAGGAAAGCAGTGCGAATAATAAATGTAAAAAATGTGATGAGGGTTTCCTGTAAATTAACAATGAACTTTTTCATGATACGGGTATAATTATTGATTTAGAATTATTACTATTATAGCACGAAAATATGTAATTTGTCAAGCTAAAATAGCCCTATTTATAGGGCTATTTTGAAGGAATACTATTTATTTAGTTAATTGCTCCTTGAAGTAATTCACCCATGGGATGTCGCTAGGATCCTTCTCGTGTATGAGAGCGAGTGAATATGCGAGGTACATGGAGTGGAGCATTCCTATGAGAGCTTGAGAAAGTGGTGTCGCTCCTTCCATTCTTATACTCATATATTGTATCCCTTGCTTCCCGAGCACATCTTTCGTGACTGCGATTCTTTTCACTATCTTTGCACTATACATATTTGATTCAAAGAATACGAAATACAATTTTTCTTTATTTGTATCTGGATATGTGAGCCCTTCCATAAGATGGTGATTGAGTTCTGGGATCTCATGGAAGAGTGCGAGCTCTTTTGCTGTCTCGTGAATTTGATTGCGAGTAAAGCGTCCGAGATTTGTGAGGTGCTCGCTGAATATAAGTACTGGCATTTTATTTTTCAATTTCTCAGCCTCTGCCCACACACTTTCAAAATTAATTTTGTAGTTTGAAAGCTCTGCCAGTGCTGCTCCCACTTCTTCCTTTTTCAAATTACAAATATTGTGATCGATGCAAACTTTCAAAATTTCCATCATCATGCTCCCCACTCCGAAACGTGGCTGTCCGCAAGGGTTCGCACTCTTATCTATCAAGTGAATTTCCAAATTACTTTCGCTAGTATTATTTTGGGCAATATTTTTAAGTTCTCCACCAACTGTGATCACTACCACTTCCGCATTTTTCTCAATTGCTTTCTGTGATGCTGAAAGAGTTTCTTCTGTTCCTCCGGAGTAACTCATGGCGAGCACGAGTGTGCCCTCACCCACCCAAGCTGGGATATTGTAATCATGACTCATCGTGATAGGCACTGTGAAAATATTTAGTGACTGTAGTATGTATGCTCCGAGCGCTGAGCCTCCCATTCCGCAAACTAAAATATTTCGCGGAGCGTCCTTCGTAGCTTTATGCGAAGAAGGATTAAATTCTGAATTCCACGCGAGCTCGCATTGCTTGCTGAAAAGTTCCACAGACCCGAGCACGTTCTTTGAATCAAATTTACTAATAGCACTTTTTATATTTTCGTTCATGTTTATATTCTATCATTAATCAGAAATTGTCGCAGGTGTAACTTTTCTTGGAGTACGCTGTCTTTTTCTGTTGAAAAAGCATCTCGTACTCGGCGCGTCCGCCTCCGTAAGCCTCCAGAAAAGTTACACCTACGAGAATTTTATGAAAAAATATACGCCTAGGGCGGTTTTTAAATTTTTGATATATAGCCTAATAAATGTATAATCAACCTATATGTGTGGAATAATTGGTTACATTGGTAAAAGAGACGCATTCCCTATACTTATAAAGGGCTTAGAGATGCTTGAGTACCGCGGTTATGATTCCGCTGGTATTGCTATTATGGACGATAATTTAAAGGTTTATAAGAAAAAGGGTAAGGTTTCCGAGGTTTATAAGCATGCTAAAGAGCACGGTGCTAAGGGTAATATAGGCATCGGGCACACTCGCTGGGCCACTCACGGTGAGCCATCCGACAGGAATTCCCACCCTCACACATCTGCCTCTGGCAAGATTGCTATCATTCACAATGGTATCATCGAGAACTATGCAGTCCTTAAATCTGCTCTCATTAAAGAAGGTCACACTTTCACATCAGACACAGATACTGAGGTACTCGCTCACCTCATCGAAGCTGTGAAAGAGAAAGGAGACCTCACACTTCTTGAAGCTGTCCGCCAGTCACTCACACAAGTGGTGGGTGCATATGCGATTATCGTGATGGATGAAAGTGACAAGGATACTCTCATTGTAGCTAGGAAAGGCAGCCCACTCGTAATCGGAATTGGTGAAGAAGAATTCTTTGTCGCTTCCGACGCTTCTCCAATTTCAGAATACACAAAGAGTGTAATTTATTTAGACGATAATCAAATTGGTGAAATAAAAAGAAGTGGTGAATATGCTGTGTCTTCCATCGCTGGTGTGCCACACACTCCATTTATCGAGAAGCTCACACTAGAAGCCACAATGCTCGATAAGAATGGATACGATCACTACATGCAGAAAGAGATTTTCGAACAGGCGCATACTATAGAAGATGCACTCCGCGGGCACATACTCCCTGACCGCTCCGTGCACCTGCGAGGTCTTGAAGAAATTGCCGACCAGCTCGCCATCGCTCGCCGCCTTATCATCGTAGCTTGTGGAACATCTTGGATATCTGGACTCGTGGGTGAATACCTTATCGAATCACTTGCGAAGATGCCAGTGGAAGTGGAGTACGCATCAGAATTCCGTTACCGCGACCCAATCCTAAACAAGCACGACATCGTGATTGCCATCTCACAGTCTGGTGAAACAGCCGACACACTCGCCGCACTATCTCTCGCAAAAGAAAGAGGGGCTGTGACATACGGAATTTGTAATGTGGTGGGCTCATCTATCGCTCGCACTACAGATGCAGGTTCATATATACACGTGGGTCCTGAGATTGGCGTCGCTTCCACGAAAGCTTTCACAGGGCAAGTTGTTCTCCTTTCATTACTCGCATT
>CAZCFW010000005.1:0-34985 GCA_964498035.1 uncultured Candidatus Saccharibacteria bacterium | reverse complement strand
AAGTTATCTTCTATGTGCAATTTTCAATAAAATTAAAACATAGAAATGCCCCGATGATCGGGGTATTTTTATTTGTTGAAAGCTCGAATTCAGGGTATAATATTGCAATATGAATAAAGTGAAAAATATAATTAAAAAGTACTTATTTTTTGGAGTTTTTTTGGCTCTTAGTATTATAAGTGTAGAGACGGTGTATGCTATCGGTCCAAATAAAATTCTAGTCACACCAACCTCTGGAATTACCTCGACGACCGCTACACTTCATGGCTCATACGATAGCATTGGTATTATAGGTAGTACAGATATTTCGTTTGAATATGACAACAATCCTAGTTTTACTTCTCCAGCTACAACATCGATAATGACAATGCCGAATCCGACAGGAATTTTCAGCGATACTATCTCAGGGCTCACACCTGCTACTACATATTATTTTAGGGCAATTGGTACTATAGCTGGTGGTACAAAAAAGAGTAATACCTTAAGTTTTACTACAAATAGTGCAGTTGTGGTTTTGCCTTGTAAGATTTCATCTTTCACTACTAGTTCGACATCTGTACTGTCGGGTTCAAACGTAACATTTAATTGGTCTACGACGAATTGTAATGACGTTACACTTGATGGAATCAATTATTCTCCTGCCACAAATGCAACGATTAAAGTAACATCAAATAAGACATACACACTTTTAGCTAAAAATACTATTAATGGTACAAACTCATCACTATCTATAGCGATAGGTGTATATACTCCAGCATGTACTATCACAGCTTTTAGTGCCACTCCAAATCCTGCACCTTCTGCTGTATCTTCAGTCGTACTCACATGGACTGCTCCGAATTGTAATAGCTTTGACCTAGATGGACTTTCTGGAGTGACTTCACCACACACGACAGTGCCCGGCAATGCTCGTGATTACAATCTTACTGCAGTAAATACTATAGATGGAACTACAGACAAAATGAAATTATCTGTGGGTGTGACACTGCCACCACCTCCACCTAGCTGTGTGATTTCAAATTTTACTCAGAGTTCAACTATTATCACACCTCCAAACCCTGTGACATTCTCATGGAACACTACAAATTGCACCAATGTAATTTTAAATGGTATAGCTTACTCTTCACCGGTGACTCTGTATCCTACTGTAGATACAAAATATGTGCTTTTTGCAAATAGTACAAACACGTTTACATCGGATACAAAAACTTTAAACGTTTCTATTTATAATGGTGGGGGATCATCGAGTTCTACTGGCTTCGGCACTACGACGACTGGATGGAATTCCACTGGTGGTGTGACTACTGGTGGTAGTACTTCAGGTGGATCATTTGGTAGCGGTGGATCTTTTGGTACAGGTGGATCAAGTGGGACTGGTAATCAAGGCGGAGGACTGCCGATAATTTACACATATCCAAATCCAAATGTGTCTGGGAATTCTGTAATTATTTCTGGCTCTGCGTATTCAAATGGAGCAAATAGCATGCGTGCTTGGTTTGAATATGGTAAGACCCCATCGTTAGGCCTCATGACTCAAGTACAAACATTCGGCCTTGGAGGGAACCCCGCTGCTCAGATTTTTAATCTAAAACAAAATACAAATTACTATTATCGTTTAGTAGTACAGAATTCATCTGGTACTTCCTATGGTGTAGTGTATCAATTTGTATCTGGTAGCAATGTCCTCCCTAAAGGGAATGTTAATAGTGGTTCCACAAGTAGCACAACTACAGGTACATCCACGACTGGTACGACAGGAACAACAACTGGCACAACTGGAGGTACTACAGGTACTAATAACAACCCAAACATAACTACAAATGATGATCAGAGTTCACTACCTGCAAGTGCAAATAAGATTTCAACATCCGGTGGTTTTAATTTCTTATGGTTGTTAGTTTTAGTTATTGTCATCCTTGTTATTATAATCGTAGCAAGATCTATGAAGCTTAAGTCAGCTGAAAAAGAAGTTCACCACACTCCCACTCACTAAAGAAATATAATATAAAACACCTCGACAATGTCGAGGTGTTTTATATTCTGTGCTTAAGTCAGCGGGTGCTAAACTCCAACACAAATGCTTATGTGAGTGCAGCCGCTGGCCCAAACACGGACTAGCGATGCACATATAGTATACACGAAAGAGTAGGCAACACAAAACCCACCTTGCGGTGGGCTCTGTGAAGCATTTGTTTTGTAAATATTATCGGAATCCTTTACTCACAATACTAGTATAGCAAAATAAAGTGTCATTGTCAAGTGATTTATATTTTGCTATACTCAATCTGATTTGTGCTGGATAATTACTATATGATTTCATCATATAGAGGAAAGTCCGAACACTTATCTTGGCGAAAGCTAAGGAAATGTAGTGGGTAATACCCATCGTGGGCAACCATAGAGGTGCGAGCAGAGACGCCAATGCTGAAAGGCTAGGCTCCCGCAAGGGAGAGTTTTATGGAAACATAAAAGTGAAACGGCTAAATCCTTACACGAGTGCAAGACCGTGCTCCGATTTACCTGCCTACCGGCAGGCAGGTCGGAGAGAGTCGCTAGAGGTGAGTGGTAACGCTCATCCCAGATAAATGATTATCTTTCTTTGCAAAAAGAAAACAGAATTCGGCTTATAGGCACAAATTAAATAAAAAAACATTTTGTAAAAATTTTGAGTTATCGAAATTTTTGCAAAATGTTTTTTTATTTATATTTTATTTTTTATCTAGATATTTTTAATTTTTTTATTTTTAAAAAATATTTTGTAAAAGTAAAAATAAAAAGTTATCCACACTTTTTGCTAAAATTTAATTGCAGTAATCTTTTTTATATAGGATAATGTAGGAGTGAGTATGAGAGTGTTTTATAAAAATATTTTTTTAAATTTATTTTCAAAAATTTTTTAGGTCGTACTCTTATACATCTTTAAAAATAATTTTTTTTAAAATATATGGCAGCAAAAAAGAAGGCAGCAAAAAAGACAGTTAAAAAAGCAGTTAAGAAAACTGCAAAGAAAACTGCAAAGAAGAGAAGTTAATATCTCTACTATGTTTACAACAAAATCCCCTCTCTATCGGGGATTTTGTTTTTGTGCTAGAATGATAAAACTATGAGTATTTTTAGTGATATTTTTAAAGGAAGTACAGGTACCTTTGTAAGGGAGGCAAAGGCTATTGTGCTTAAAATCAATGCACTCGAGGAATCGATGCAGGTTTTAAGCGATGCCGATTTAAAGCTAAAAACTTCTGAATATAAGGAAAGGTATAATAATGGTGAGTCACTAGATTCACTTTTACCAGAAGCATTTGCTACTGTTCGTGAAGCTTCTAAGCGTACACTCGGGCTAAGGCATTTCGATGTGCAGCTTATTGGAGGAATGGCACTGCACCAAGGCAAGATTGCTGAGATGCGTACTGGTGAAGGTAAGACTCTCGTTGCTACTCTTCCTGCGTACTTAAATGCGCTAACAGGCGAAGGTGTGCATATAGTTACAGTCAACGATTATCTTTCACGCCGTGATGGAGTTTGGATGGCGCCAATATTTGCATTCTTAGGTCTTTCTCTTGGAGTTGTGAATTCACAACACACTTCATTTCTGTTTGATGAGTCACATGTAAGTCGTGATGCGAAGGAAGGTGAAGAAAGTGCCTTCAAAGTTCTATACGAGTTTTTGCGCCCTGCATCAAGACGTCAGGCATATGCAGCAGATATCACTTATGGTACAAACAATGAATTTGGTTTTGATTACTTGCGTGATAATCTCGCACAAAGTGCAGATCAGCTTTCTCAGCGTGGCCATGCTTATGCGATAGTGGATGAAGTGGACTCTATTCTTATCGATGAATCACGAACTCCACTTATTATTTCTTCACCAGCTGAAGACTCTGATGAGCTCTATCATAAATTTGCCACAATATCTAAAGATCTTAATGAAGGTGCGGATTATACTGTAGATGAAAAATTAAAAGCTATATCACTCACTGATGGAGGTATAACAAAAGCAGAAGATTTACTCGGTATTACAAATATTTATACTGATAAGGGAATTAAATATGTCCACCATCTTGAAACTGCCGTAAGAGCAAAAGCACTTTTCCATAATAATAAAGATTACGTGGTAAAAGATGGGGAAGTGATAATCGTTGATGCATTTACTGGGCGCCTTCAGCCAGGCCGTCGTTGGTCTGACGGTCTTCACCAAGCGATAGAAGCGAAAGAGGGTATGAAGATCGAGAAGGAGACTCGTGCTGTGGCATCGATTACATTTCAAAATTATTTCAGATTTTATAAGAAACTTTGTGGTATGACGGGTACTGCTGAGACTTCGAAAGAGGAATTACTCAAAGTGTATAACTTGGATGTTATCATTATTCCAACCCATCGTCCTGTTGCTAGAAACGACAAGAATGATTTAATTTTCCAAACAGAAAAAGGTAAATGGCTTGCGATTGCAAATAAGGTAAAGGAATTACATACAAAAGGCCAGCCTGTTCTTATTGGTACAGTTTCGATTGAGAGAAATGAAATTCTTTCGGCGTATCTTAAATCTGCTGGAGTACCACACACTGTTTTAAATGCAAAGAATCACGAATCAGAAGGTGAGATCACTGCCAATGCTGGTAGGAGAGGTGCGGTTACTATTGCCACAAATATGGCGGGTCGTGGAGTCGACATCAAGCTTGGTGGAGTCCCGTATAGTGATGAAGATTATAATGAAATAAAGTCACTCGGCGGATTGTTTGTTCTTGGTACTGAACGCCATGAGGCGCGTCGTATCGACAACCAGCTTCGCGGGCGTTCTGGCCGTCAAGGAGATCCTGGTGAGACACAATTCTTTGTGTCTCTTGAAGACGACCTAATGCGTGTATTCGGCTCTGACCGTATAAAGAGCATGATGGGGCGCTTCGGCATACCAGAAGATCAGCCAATTGATAATAGTTTTATCTCAAAGACACTTGAGGGTGCTCAGGCCAAGATTGAAGGATTCCACTTTGATTCTCGTAAGCACACTCTAGAATATGACGATGTGATGAATCACCAAAGAAATATAGTTTATGGACGCCGCCGCACAATGCTTTTAGGTGAATTTCCTGAGATCGAGTCATTCCTCAAGGATTTATACGTCACATACCCTGAGCTTGAGACTATCACAGAGGAGAAAAAAGCCAAATTTGGCGAGGGTCCATTCCTTGAAACAGTCCGCCGGATTGCCCTACACGTGACTGACGCGCTTTGGGTGGATCATCTTGAAACAATGGAGTATACTCGCTCTTCTGTGAACCTCCGTGCATACGGCCAGCGTGAGCCACTTATAGAATACAAGAAGGAAGGACTACGTTTATTTAGAGAAATGGAAGCTATGTTTAAGGAGCAAGTGTATTCCTTTATAAAAACTATGAATCTTGAAGGTCAAAGTACGAAGGAAGACACCATAGAAACACCCACTCTTATATTAAATTCAGGTGAAGGGGCGGGGAATAGCTCTACTATCCGCAAAGGGGATGATGAGAAAGTAGGACGCAATGACCCATGCCCATGTGGATCTGGCAAGAAGTATAAGAAGTGTCACGGCGAGGATAAATAGTATTATACCCTTATAATATAGGATATTTATAGGACATATACCAATTTTTGTCAAAATCCGGCTTTTAGCCTTTAAAATAAGGCTTATTATGAAATAGAACATATATGTCTGTCAAGCATTAATACATAAAAAACCCTTATATAATAAGGGTTTTTTATGTTTGACGCACACAAAAAGCGTGGTATAACTATTGACTTTATTCTCTGTTTGTGATACTATATGTGAGTACCCAAATATGTTATCAATCACATTGATTATATATAAGGGTTTTTTCTTTTAGGAGTTTGGGGGAGCACAACCCCTACAATATGAATAAAAAAAATATAACAAAGTTTTTGCAGTCAGTTGTCGCATTACCACTTTTTGCGATAGCAATGCCAATCACAGGTGTAATGCCTGTAGTAGCTCCAACTGCAATTATAAGTGATAATAGTGTTGACTCTGCGGTAGTTTCTACTCTGTTAACCCCAGAGGAAGAAGCAATCCGTGCAGAACGTGCAGCTAAGATTGATGCTCTGCTCGAGAAATATAATTCACCATTAGCTGGATACGGACGAAAGTTCGTGGACGAAGCTGAGAAGAATAATATTGACTGGAGACTCGTAGTATCGATTTCAGGTATTGAATCAACCTTTGCAAGACATTCATGCAAAAAGGCCACAAATAGTTTCTTAGGTTATGGGTCATGTAAGATGAGTTTTAAGTCAGCTGATGAAGCTATTGAGAGAGTTTCTATGAGTTTGGGTGGTAATAATCCAAATACAGCACATCACTATGATGGGAAAACTACACTTCAAATACTTAGAAAGTATAACTCTGTGATACCTACATATCCTCAGAAGGTTACACAAATCATGAAAATGATTGATGCAACTGAGCCTATAGTATAATTATAATCGAATATAAAAACCTCCGATGAGAATCGGAGGTTTTTATTATATTCTTTTTAAATTATCTATTTGTAAAGTTTTGTCGCCATTGCGTACAGAGACTTTCGCATTACAAGCTAGGATTGTGTCTTTAACCAAGTCATCTTTCACTTTTTCAAAAAGCTTGGAGAATACTACTGCTTCAATCGTGCCAGTGTAATCAGAAAGCTTGAGGAATGCCATACGATCATTCTTTTTGGTCATTATGATGCGGACATCCTCGACGATACATGCTACTGTTACAGGCATACCTGACTTGGTATCATTTTTAATTGTTTTGATTTCAGTTCCAAACTTAGCAATTTTTTCTTTATAAGCGTCGAGTGGGTGACCGGAGATATATAGGCCAAGTAATTCCTTCTCCCAAGTAAGTTTATCCTTTTGAGTAGTCTTTTCTTGTTCGATTAAGTTTAGCTTTGCTTGAATTCCACCAATAGAGCCAAAGAGTGAGTCTTGAGAGCTTGGTGTGCGTGCATCTTTAGAAAATGCGAGAAGGGTGTCTAAGTTGCCGATTATCATATTTCTATCTGCGAAGTCATCCATTGCTCCAGACTTCGCTAGTGCTTCGACAGACTTTTTATTTACATTTTTATGTTGAACTCTTTCGAAGAAATCAGTGAGGGATTTAAATTGGCCTCTTTCTTTTCTCTCAGCAATTATCGCGTCGGCAATATCTGTACCTAAATTCTTTACCGTATAGAGCCCAAAGCGTATTGTGCGCCCAGTCTCGTTTTCACTACCGTGTATCACAGTGAATCCACCATAACTTTCATTGACGTTTGGTGGCAGTACAGTAATATCTATTTTCTCACACTCGTGCACGATTTCTGCAACCTTCTCTATATCACCAGATTCTGCTGTCAGAATAGCTGTCATATACTCCACGGGATAGTGCGCCTTCATATAGGCTGTCTGGTATGCTACACGTCCATATGACGCAGCATGAGCCTTGTTGAATCCATACGCAGCGAAAGGTTCGATAAGTAGCCAGAACTCCTGCGCCTTCTTTGGTGTCATACCATTTGCTATGAATCCTTTTAAGAGTTTATCCTTTTCGGCTTGCATAACTTCTGGAATTTTCTTTCCCATAGCTTTACGAAGCTTGTCGGCTTCAAGCCAAGAGTAGCCAGCGAGTTTGATAGCTGTCATCATAACGTCGTCCTGGTAAGCAATAACTCCGAATGATTCACTAAGAATATCTTTAAGTCTTGGGTCAAGATATGTCACGAGAGAAGGATTGTGTTTTCTTTTAATATATTCAGGGATAGATTCCATCGGTCCTGGGCGGTAGAGAGCCACCATGGCATTTATGTCGTGAATTGTGGAAGGCTTAAGCTGGCGGAGGAATGCTGTCATGCCAGAGCCGTTGAGCTGGAAGAGACCCATAGTCTCACCACGCGCTAGCATTTTAAAAGTCTTTTTGTCATCTATTGGAATCTTATCTATATCAATATTTACATTGTGAATCTTTTTCACAATAGTTACTGCATCAGCAAGAATTGCTAAGTTGCGAATTCCGAGGAAGTCGAATTTTGGCAGACCTGCGTCCTCGATACTGTACATATCGTACTGCGTAATCATTGCACCACCTTTAGGATCAAACTGAATAGGTGAGAAATCAGAAAGTGGGCGAGGGGCGATCACCACACCAGCAGCGTGCACTGAAATGTGACGAACACACCCCTCTAACTTTTTAGCCAAATCAATAATTTTTTTCGTATCTGGTTCTTTACTGTAGGCATCTTTAAGCTCCGGAACTAAGTCCATAGCTTTGTCGATGGTCATAGCAGAACCTTGTGACCCAAGAGGAATGAGAGCAGAAATTCTATCACCAACTGAGTATGGGTAGCCGAGTGATCTTGCGACGTCTTTGACCGATCCTTTCGCCATCATAGTACCAAATGTACCAATCTGAGCTACTTTATCTTCACCGTATTTTCTTTTTGCGTATTGTATTATTTCATCGCGACGGTTATCGGCGTAGTCCATATCGATATCGGGTAGTGATGGACGCTCAGGGTTTAGGAAACGCTCGAAAGGTAGCTTGTAGGTAATCGGATCTACGTTTGTAATTCCGATGAGGTATGTCGTAAGTGAGCCCGCGACGGATCCGCGGATATTTGTGAGTATTCCGTTCTCGCGAGCGTATTTGAGAAGGTCTCCCACGACGAGGAAATACGCAGGGTAACCCTTTTGTTTAATAATTCCTAGCTCGTATTCAAGGCGGTCTACATATTCTTTTGTTTGCTCAAGTTCACGGAATTTGAAACCTTCATATGCGAGCCCACGGAGTACTTCATCTGCTGTTGTGCCGTCTGGAATAGGGAAGTCTGGGAAGTAAGCTTCACCAAGCCTGAGGTCATAATCTTCACACATATCTGCGATTTTTTTACTTGTCTCAATAGATTCTGGTGCATCATGGAAATACTCTCTTGCAGTCTTTTCATCTATGAGGGAGAAGTCATCGTCTGAGAATTCAAATTTGCCAGTATCTTTACCTTCTGCTCCAGTATTTACCTGGAGGAGTGTGTGGTGAGCTTCATGGTCGTCTTTGCAAGGGTAGTGAGAGTCTTGAGTAGCTACAACTTCTATCTTGTGTTTCTTAGCTAAGACTAAGAGCTTGTCGCGAAGTTCTTTATCGCGCTCGATGTGAGGATGTGATTGAACTTCAATGAAATAATTTTCTTTACCGAAAATTTCTACGTGTTCTTCAATTAATTCTTCCACTTTTTCATCATTGTTTGCGAGTACGGCACGTGATAGCTTGCCACCCATACATCCGGACAAGCAGATTATTCCTTCACTGTGCTCTCGTAGCAAATCCATATCTGCACGAGGCTTGTAGTAATAACCCTCAAGGTTTGCTTTTGTGACTATTTTCATTAAATTTTTATAACCTGCAATGTTCTTAGCAAGGAGAATAAGGTGGTAGCGTTTGTTGTCTATGCCTGGCTCCTTATCAGTTCTTTTCCTCTCTGCGATATATACTTCGCACCCTAGTATTGGCTTAATTCCAGCCTTTTTGCATTCTTTATAGAACTCTATAGCACCATACATATTGCCATGGTCGGTGATGGCCATAGCGCTCATTTTCTGAGCTTTTGCGATGCGCACCATATCAGAAACCTTCGACATACCGTCTAGGAGTGAATAGTGACTGTGCGTATGAAGGTGAATAAATTTAGAATCCATGTCGCATTATTATAGCAGTATAAGGGCACTTTTGACAAAATGTAAATAAATTATGTAGTATGGAATAGGTAAAGTATTTTACACTCTGGTATAATAAATAAATGATACAAATGTCTTATATTAAAAATTTCTATTATAAATACGAAAAACATATTTCTTCAATATCACTTGTATTAGGATTCGTCTGGAATGCCATTTTCTTAAAAAGAGTAGATCTATTTTGGGAGAATTTCTGGGTAATACTCCACTTATTGATTGTGGGTATATGTATAATATTGATAAATAAATTTGAGAATCAGCAGAAACTCGGTACATTTTCTGTATCAAAGGCCAAGATTCACTTCTGGCTTGTGACAATTATGCAATTCACTTTCGGTGGAATACTCTCGACTTACTTAGTTTTTTATTTTAGATCATCAGCACTCTCCGTCACATGGCCATTCCTTGTACTGCTCGCTGTTGCGTTTGTGGCAAATGAGCGATTTAAGAATCATTATCATAAATTAAATTTTCAAATCAGTATTTTTTACTTGGCAATATTTTCTTTTACAATCTTTTTTGTACCAGTGCTTGTGAAAAAGATTAGTGATATGGTGTTTTTATTTTCTGGAGTTATAAGCTTGGTCTTAATATGGCTATTTTTAAGATTATTAAAGAAATTTGCTAAAGAGAGATTGGGTGAAAATTTGAAAATATTACTCGCGACAATTTTTGGGATTTTCTTTACAATAAATATTCTATATTTCTTTAATTTAATTCCACCAATACCTATAGCGCTTAAAGATGGAGGAGTGTATCACAATATATCGAAGAACACTTTAGGGCAGTATCTGTTGGAAGATGAAGAGAGAAATTGGCTAAGTTATTTTAATCCAAGGGACACACTACATATATTAAGCTCAGATTCATTGTATGCATATAGTGCTGTATTTTCTCCAGCATCGTTTCGTACTGATATAGTGCATGAATGGCAGTATTATAGTAATGTAACGAAATCTTGGGTTACAGCAAGTATTGTGCCACTTTCGACGAATGGTGGCCGTGAAGATGGGTACCGCACATATTCAAAGAAAAGTAATCTAACAGAAGGGAAATGGCGAGTAAATGTGAAGACCAAAAGTGGTCAAATTATTGGGCGCTTAGGTTTTAATATAAATATAGTGGGAGTTAAGCCTGAGATACATATCATAAATGCCGAAGAATAATAAAAAATATATCGTAGGTATCGATGAAGTAGGTCGTGGTCCTGTTGCTGGACCAGTGGCAGTTTGCGCATTTATTTGTGAGGAAAATTTTCAAAAAGAAATCGAGATGAAGGTTCCACTTCGCGATTCAAAAAAGCTTACGAAAATTCAAAGAGAGAAGTGGTTTGAATTCCTGAAAGGTGAAAAAGAGAAAGGGAATTGTGATTTTGCGGTCACCATGGTATCGGCAGAGTGGATTGATAAAGTAGGGATAGTGCGTTCTATCCAGAAAGCACTGGATGCCTCACTCTCTAAGATCGCTACGCAGGATTATGAAAATTTTCCCCGCTTAACCCCAGAGGGGCCCTACGCGATGAAAAATTTTCACAATCCTGCTTCGCTTTATGTATACCTTGATGGTGGCTTAAAAGCACCGAAGGAATATGTAAATCAGGAAACAATAATAAAAGGGGATGAGCTTCATCCTGTGATTTCATTTGCATCGATTGTGGCGAAAGTAACACGTGATAATCTTATGGAGAAGTATGGAAGTGAATTTCCAGAATATGGCTTTGAAAATCACTCAGGCTACGGCACCAAAGCTCATTATGAAGCAATTAAAAAACATAGCCTAACACCTCTTCACCGCAAGTCATTTCTTAAAAATATTTAAATATCACTATGGGTACGGCCGTGCCCATAGTGATATGAATATGATTAGTTAAATTTATAAATTTATTCCTAGATATACTGCCACGATTGCTGCAGTTTCTCCTCGTAGAGTGAGAGGAGAGACGGAAATAATTTGAAGATTATTTTCTTTAGCTGAATTTATTTCCTTTTCGGTCCAACCACCTTCAGGTCCGATAAATAATGCAATCGAATTATTATTTGATTCTTTTACTGAATTTATTGAATTTCCTGACATATCAAAGAATATTTGAGCTTCAGAGTTTTTGCTAGCCTTTATTGCATCTTCGAATTTTATAATGTCTTTTATTTCTGGTATAGAGCTGCGGCCAGAGAGTTCACTCGCTTCTTTCACTATTTTATTTAAGCGCTCGAAGTTTAGGTTTTGTTTGATAGTTCTATCTGTGAGTATGGGCACAATTGTTGTGATGCCAAGCTCTGTGGCTTTCTGTGCTACTAGCTCGAAATTCTCACGCTTAAGTATAGCCATATAGAGAGTGGCGTCTTTTTCTAATCTATTTTTATTCTCGTATTCTTCTATCACGCTAAGTACTGCTTCATTTTTATCCACATAAGAAAGTTCGCAGAGTGCTTGCATACCACCAGTACTAGATAGTTCTATATGCTCACCCTTTTTGAATTTGAGAACATTCTTCCACTGATGTATTACATCAGCATCTGTAATTGTGATTTGTTTATCTTTTACTTCGTATTCTGTTATAAAACGATGGACTTTCATCCTTACATTACGAGATTATAAATGAAGTTTACTATAGGATCTATATCAGGGCCGTATACTATTGCGCCACCAAGTGCACCAGTAATAGTGATAGAGATAAGACCTATGAATGCAACTAGAATCATGAAATAACTATCCATGATCTTATTTGCAATGTTAACTTTTATGCTCCAAATACTTGCGAATTTACTTTCCACTAATTTCTGGTTAAAGTTAGACTTACTAATCCAAATTATTAAGTAAATTATAGCGATTATTCCAAATATCCAAGTTGATGCATTTGCAAAAGCAGAATGCACTTCTACTAGATTATTTAAGCTCCTGCTTACGCTATGTTCAGCTGCTTCTCCAGATGAAAGAGATGCGAATGCTCCTAAAACTCCGATGAATAATATACTTGCCTTAATATAAAAATAGTAAGGTAAATCTGTAATCTTTTTAACTCTAATAAGTTCTGCTATAGCATAGATTGTGAGCATTGCTATAGGGAAATGCACTAATATTGGGTGAATATTCATATTCTAATTATATACCTATTTGTAATTTTTGGTAAGCCACTTTTTGATATCCTTCAAATCAGCCTTTATCCATGATGCATTTGAAAGAATTTTCTCAATTGATTGAGTGATAGTTCTTTCAGCGCCAGGAGCCACATTTTTCTTGAAGAATTCTTTGATTTGCTTCGCATCACTTTCTTTTGTATGAGTGCCGAGCGGGGAGAGTAATCGACCGAGGAAGTGCCCACCTTCGCCATATGTGGCAAGTAATTTTTTATAGTTATGCTTTACGAATTTCCAAGTGAGATCTCTGCCATCTGTATTTTGCCATACTGCTCCGATCATAAATGGTGCGTCTTGAGTTCGCACAGCTTTCGAAAGTGTGAATGTGAGTGTGCGAGCTAGTAAGGTTTTGTCAGTAAATTGTGCCAGGGCTCTTCCCACACGATCGCGCTCTTCATCGAGAGTGGCAGTGGTATACATCTTCTCGAAAGTTTCCCATTCTTTTGTGCCCCCATTCCTAGCAACGATAGAGTAAACGATGCTACGAATATCTGCAGGCAAAATGGTTTTCTCTCTGAAGATTTTTATGGCATTATTTTTAATATCAATATCACCGTAGAATGCTGCGTGTGAGAGTGCAAGATTACGCAGAAAAGTATGTGAATGTTCTTCGCCTTTGATTTTCTCAAAACCCATTTTCTGAGCGAGTGGGCTGAAGATTTGTTTTGCATATTTATGGTACAGCTCCTTGGTAGCTTTATCATCAGCAATGATGTGGTGCACACGATCAATGCCAGATGTGAGCTCAGCCCAGACTATATACTCAGTTTCATTTCTGAAATTAAGAGCAAATTCTAATGCCACTGTCGCACTAATGTATCCACCCTCTGCGAGTGCAAATAAGTCACGAATTATACCAAGCCTATCGTGACTTCTTAGTTTCCCATTATTTATCTCCTCTGCAACTTTGTGTAAAGTTACTTCATCATACAAAACTCGTGCGAGTGTGCTTTCCCCAGCATTAACTTTTCCAACACTAGTACCAATGAGAGGAGCAGACTTTTTTGTGAGCAAAACGGAAAGCCTCTCACTATTACCTGTTTGTGTATTCAAGCTTTCGTATTTGATTGGAACTTGCCAGAGAGTATTCTCTTTATTTGTTTTTTTGGATATTCGACTTGAAAAGAATCTTTCTTGTTCGATACTGAAACCCTTTTTATTATTCTTGATCATAAGTAGTGGGTAGCCCATTTTGCCTGTCCAATTCTGCATAATCCTTTTCACTGGTTTCTTACTTACTTTTTCAAATGCACTCCAAAGGTCCACGGTGTGAGTGTTTTCATATTTATGCTTCTTCATATAGTACTGTAGGCCTTCCTTGAATTTATCTTTGCCAAGGTAAACAGCAAGCATGCGAATTACAGCAGAGCCTTTCGCATACGAAACTGCATCGAAGATTTCATTGATCTCACTTGGGTGATGAACTTCCACTTCAATAGGGTGGGAGCCTGCGAGAGCATCTAAGCGAAGTGCGACAGCATAGCGGTCTGATAGATAAAGATCCCACACTTTCCACTCTGGGAAAAGGTGGTCCACGCAGAAGTGCTCCATGTATGATGCAAAGCCTTCATTGAGCCAGAGGTCCGTCCACCAGTGCATAGTGACTAAGTTTCCGAACCATTGGTGTGCGATCTCGTGAGCTATTACAATAGCCACCCATTGCTTATTGGCAAATGAAGTGTGCTCATCATCGACAAGTACTGCAGTCTCGCGGAATGTGACAGCGCCCCAGTTCTCCATGGCTGCGGATTCGAAGTCTGGAAGTGCAATGAGGTCAAGGATTGGAAGTGGGTACGGTACTCCGAAATAATTATTATAAAATTCAAGTGAACGAATAGCTACATCGAGCGCAAACTTCGCTTGGTGCTTCTTGCCTTTAGTAGTAAACACACGGACACGCACATTATCTTTCGTGAGGCCTTCTATGAATTCAAACTCACCGATAATAAATGCGAGAAGGTAAGTGGACATCTTTGGAGTCTTTTCGAAATTTATTATTTGGTATCCTGCTTCATGCCCAGCGATTTTCGTAGGAAGAGTGTTTGATATCGCAGTGTAAGAATTTGGTACAATGAGAGACACATGGAATTCTGCTTTATGTGCTGGCTCATCGAAGCAGGGGAATGCACGGCGTGCATCTGTAGCTTCAAACTGTGTGGTTGCAATCTTTTTCTTTACCCCATCTTCTGTGTAGTGACTTCTATAGAATCCGCGTAGTCCATCGCTAATAATTCCACTAAATACGATTGAAAGTTTTGCTTTACCTTTTGGAATTTTATTCTTAAAAGTAAATGTGGCAGTTTCAGCTTTCGTATCATAAGAAATTTTTACTGCAAATTCTTTTTTCTTTCCGATAATTATTTCTGCAGTTTCAATTTCCAAATCTTTTGAGTGAAGTGTAATTTCATCTGTTGGTTTATCAACTATAATATCTATAATTTCACTTCCAGAAAATACCCAGGCCTCTAAATCAGATTTTAAAGTTAGGTCGTATTTAGTAGGGTATATATGAGAGGCAAGTCTGACAGATTTTTTCTTGTTTTTTATAGGTTTTTTCTTTTGTATCATAGGTTGATTATACCAAAAAAGTCATATAAAAAAAGCCCCATTTTTTAGGGCTTTTTTCATAATTCTAAATTTTAATGCTTAAAGTGGCGGAAGCCGGTAGTGACCATGGCCATGCCGAGTTCGTCACACTTATCGATGGAGAGTTGGTCCTTCTTGGATCCGCCTGGTTGGACTACAGCAGTCACACCAGCCACTCCAGAAATTTCTACACAGTCAGGGAAAGGAAGGAAAGCTTCTGAAGCAAGGATGCCACCTTTCACATCAAGCCCGAATCCTTTTGCTTTTTCAAGTGAATTCTTTAGTGCATCCACGCGGGATACTTGCCCTGCACCCATAGTGATCATATTGCCATCCTTCACTATTACAACGCAGTTTGACTTCAAGTGCTTCGCAATAGTTGCACCGATGACCATATCATTTAATTCACTTTCAGTTGGTGCACGTTTTGTGACAGTAGTGAAATTATTTACTCCATCTATTTCACTATCTCTATCTTGGAGGAGCATGCCTGTTAGACATGTGCGGATTTCTTTTGCCGGCATAGTAAATTCATGAAGCGCTAGAACTCTGATGTCTACCTTCTTTGCTAAAATTTCAAGCGCTTCTTTTGTGAATTCTGGTGCGATCAAAATTTCGAAGAATAACTTCACTTCTTCCACTAGGAATTTCGCTACATCAGCGTCTACTTTCTGATTTGTCACAAGGATTCCTCCGAAAGCTGAGACAGGGTCTGTGGTGTATGCTTTCTTTAAGAGCTCTAGAGTGCCACCATCTCCCGTAGCGCATCCGCAAGCATTTGTGTGCTTAAGAATCGCAAAAGCAGGCATAGGGAAGTCCTTGATGAGTCTGATAGCAGCGTCGGCATCGAGGAGGTTGTTGTACGAAAGTTCCTTTCCTTGAAGTATGTCGAAAGCCTTACTTAAGTCGCCCACAAATGCTCCACTTTGGTGAGGATTCTCTCCGTAGCGTAGTGCGGATCCTTGGAAATATCCACGGATTGCGGTGTCGTACATACTTGTGACTTCAAAAGCACATCCGGCCAAATACTTACGCTGCTCGAGTATGGTACCTATAACCCCGTTGGAAGTAATCTTTCCTTCGGGGTCTAGAATATTTTTTACATACTCATACTGATTTTTGGAAGGCACGATTACTACATCGCTCCAGTTTTTTGCGGCAGCGCGAATGAGTGAGATGCCACCGATATCGATCTTCTCGATTATTTCTTCTGGTGTGCCACCTTTTGCAAGAGTTTCTTCGAAGGGATAAAGGTCCACAATTACCAAATCTATTTCTGGCACATTGTGTTTCTTTGCTTCTTCTTCATGCACGGCGTTACCACGAATTTTCAGTATTCCACCGAATATCGTCGGCTGGAGAGTCTTCACACGGCCATCGAAGATAGCAGGGAAGCCAGTGAGTTCTTCTACTTCAGTTACTTCTACATTCATTTTTCTGATGAAGTCGGCAGTGCCTCCGGTAGAAATAATTTTCACTCCATTTTTATTTAGGAGTTCGATAATGGGTGCTAGTCCATCTTTTGAGAAAACGGAAACTAATGCAGTTTTGATTTGTTTTTCCATTCTGAGATTATATCAGAAAGCCACAAATAACAGAAAATCCTTGTTTGACAGTAAGGTATTTTATGTGTTATATTAAGAAAAATTAAACCAAATTAAATATCGCATGAACACTCAAAATTTACCCCAAAAACTCTCACGTGCTTTAGGGCAGTACGTATTTTCAGTTAAACCAGTTAGTAGTATTGATGCTGTTTCTGGTAATTATGGATGGTCGTACCCATGGATGAACGACAAAAATATCAAGTTGAGGGAAGGACTCTCAATACATGATATTCAACTAATTAAGGCCCGTGGTACTCAGGAAAATGCACTTAAGTATATTTCTGAATTAGGGTTTACACCAGCACATCCTGAGTACTTACTTGGGTTTGGTGCTACTTATCCGAAATTGTTATCAAAATATCGCAACATAGTCGCACTCGATAAGAGTGATACGATAAAAGGCGGTAACGGTTTTACTGGTTCAATCTGTATTGATTGGCATGATGAATCAGAACTTCGTTTATTAAATGAAAACAAAGAATTGGGGCCAATGTGGTGGGTGCCGGTTTATGCAAATCATTCTATTTATGGAGCTGCTGACCTAGATATCTTTCAAGAAAGTGTCGTTCGTCCGTCAATTGCCAAAAATCCGATGCATGAATTTCATATTTGGGATAAGGAATTCGGGCTTAAGGTTTTGATTGATGACACTGTAGAACTTAAGTTCCACCGGTTTGGATATTACGGAGGTGAATACAAAAAGTTTATTTGTTGTACATCATCTTCGACGCACAAAATTAGTGATAATGACATTGCTCATGGAATGTATTTGTCAGGGCTTAGTGATTTATTCATGACTGCCTATTGGCTGATTTGGGAAGATGTTATGTATTATCATAAAGGCCAAAAACATTTCAAAAGTGTGCTTCGTGATATTGTTGCGACCGGACAAGAAAATTTGAATTTGGGCTATTATGATGATGGAATTGGTGTTAAGATGCTGTTCCTTGAGTGTAAAATACCCGGAAAGGAATATCATATTCATGAAGAATATGTTCCTCGCATGTACAAGCCTAATCGTTTTATGCTCGTACAGAAATTTTAACCTGCTATAGGATAGCAAAAGCCACTCAGTTTTCTGGGTGGCTTTTTTATTGCAAGATTATTTTGTAGCCTGCTCGATTCTTTCAAGGGCGACGATGAAGGCAGAACGGCGGATGTCGGTAGAGAGGGCGACTGAGCGATCATAGATGAGGTTTGTTTCTTCTTCCATAATCTTCTTTAGCTTTGCGTTCACTTCTTCTTCTGACCAGTGCTCACCCTTTAAATTCTGCTCCCATTCGAAAGTAGAAACTGTCACTCCACCGGAGTTTGCGAGGATATCTGGCACAACTGGAATTCCTCGTGAGTATAGGATGTCATCGGCTTCTGGAGTAGTAGGACCATTTGCAAGTTCAAGAATAAACTTCGCTTTTATATCTTTTGCATTTGCCTCTGTGATCTGGTTCTCAAGAGCTGCAGGAATCAGCACATCACAAGGAAGTACTAAGAGTTCAGCATTTGTAATAGTCTTTGAACCTGGGAATCCCTCAATCTGGCGATTAGCTTTTTTAAATTCATTAAGCGCCGCGATATCAATGCCATCTTCTTTAAGTATTGCACCTTTAGAATCTGAGATTGCGATGATCTTGTGTCCTTGCTTCGCAAGAATTTCTGCAGCATTACCTCCCACATTTCCAAATCCTTGGATTACTACTGTGCAAGATTCAGGCAGGTTTAATTTCTTGTGTAGAACATTGAATGTGTACACACCGCCGAGTCCTGTCGCTGCACCACGTCCTTCACTACCGCCATTCTCTAGTGGCTTTCCTGTGAAAGTAGCTCCTGTCTTCTCGGCAGTAATTTTCATATATTCATCATTCATCCAAGTCATGATTTCAGGAGTAGTGTTCACATCTGGAGCTGGTACGTCGATTTGAGGACCGATATTTCTTGCCATCATCTTTGCCCAACCACGAGAGAGTTTCTCGAGTTCAGTTTTTGAAAGTGTCTTTGGGTCGACGGTTACTCCACCTTTTCCTCCACCCATCGGAATGTTTGCCACGGCACACTTGAGTGCCATCCAGAAGGCGAGAGCCTTCACTTCAAAAATGTCTGTGTCTTGATGGAAACGAATTCCACCTTTGTATGGTCCTCGAGCACTGTTGTACTCCACGCGGTAGCCTTCAAAGAATTTCATACTACCATTATCCATTTGTACGGGGATAGTGATGCGGATTTCTCTTTCAGGTCTCATTAATCTTTCTAAAAATTCTGGGTTGAAACTTTTTACAGTATTTGCTCTTTGTAATTGTGTGAGTGCGTTTTCAAATGGATTATGCATAAAATTAATTTTTAATTGTTAATATTCTTATAATACACCTATTCTGCCTTTTTGTGTATGAAGCGCGAATGAAGCCTGTCGCCATGGTGATCTTCCTTAATCTGTATAATATCGAAATCATATCCATCGAGTATTCCTTTGAGTGCCTTTCCAAGAGAATCTTGATCATAGCCGAGGACTATGGCATCGGGTTTTTGTTCTTTAATAGGGGACCATACACCTTTCTTTTTGTCGCCGGTCATTATGTATGCCTTCGGAAACTCTGTCTCAAGAGCCAAGATGCGCTCCATTAAGTTAAACTTCGGTGAGTGATCCTTCATGAATTTCACTGTATCGTCGGGAGTGACCACGATTATAAGGTTTTTGCCAAACTTCTGTGCTTCATTTAAGAAGTAGCGGTGGCCGTCGTGGATGCCGTCAAATACCCCAAAAACCATTACTTTTTCATGTTTATTTTCCATATATACCTTTATTCTATCACATAGGGATAGGGCTTGACAAAGTGGTATACTTTATGCTATAATACCCATATGAATAAAATCATTACAAACAAATTTACATTACTAGGTATCGCTGTTTTATCTGTATTTATTGCAAACACAGCTTTTGCTTTTAGTGATAATTCAAGTTTCTCAGATCCAAACCCACCATATGTTTCAAATGCTAACGCAGGTTCAATAATGAATTTGTATAATACTTCTCCATACCCAAATAATTATGGAATGTATAATAATTCAAATAATTATAATGGTGCTGGAAATAATACTGGATACAATAATTACAATACTGTACCAAATAACACAACATATGGTTCATCTACAACTTTAAATGATGCAAATCAAAATGATACAGTAAGTGTGAGTACAAAAAGTAATACTAGTACAAAAGTTGCAACAGCAAATACTACTAAGTCAACCACAAAGACTGTAGCAACAAACAATACTACAAATACAACTAGTACGATGAATACATCAAATACTAATAATGCAAACTCAAATCAAACTGCAAGTGTAGCAGACGCATTCTTTGGTACAACAAGTAATACAAATAGTAATACTGGTTATGGTCTACCTGCACTTTCATGGTTTGGATCTCCTGGATTCTTTCCTAATACTATTTTTGAATGGGTTCTAACATTCTTCTTTATAATAGTGTTACTATTACTTACTCGCCAATTCATCCCAAAGCATGGTCATGTAGCCCATGGCACAGTAGCAGTTCATCATTAATAACAAAAAAATCTCCCAATAATTTTGGGAGATTTTTTTGACTTAAATTGTCAAAATAATGTATAATTCAAAGATGATTAAAAAGCCTAAAACTAAAATTATTGATAGAAGTGAGATTGATTTAGCCCTCACGTTTGATGATGTGCTGATAGTTCCAAGATACTCAGAAGTGTTGCCTCGAGATGTAAATACGTCGACTAGATTAACTAAAAATTTGTTTTTAAATATTCCTATTATTTCTGCTGCTATGGATACGGTCACAGAGTCTAGGCTTGCGATAGCTATAGCGCACGCTGGTGGCGTGGGTATAATTCACAAGAATATGCCAATTTTAGAGCAGGTCGCTCAGATTAAGAAGGTAAAGCGTTCTGAGAATAGTATTATTGCTGATCCGTATACTATACATGGAGATGCTACGCTTGCTGAAGTTGCTGCGCTTATGCGTGAGCATGGTATCGGTGGCGTGCCAGTCATAAATCCTGATAGAACACTCGTTGGTATTATTACAGGGCGTGATATGCGTTCTGAGTCTGATATGACGAAATTGGTGAGAGATGTAATGTCGACTAAATTGATCACAGTACCTGAATCTTGCTCACTCGAAGAGGCAAAGTTTAAATTGAAGCAATATAAAATCGAGAAATTACCTGTCGTGGACAAGAATGGCAAATTGGCTGGGTTAATTACTGCGAAAGATATTTCCAAAGAAGAAGCAAATCCAAATGCATGTAAAGATGCCTTCGGCCAACTAAGAGTTGGAGCTGCAATTGGTGTGGGCCCTAATCTAATGGATAATGTGAAATTACTACTCGACGCTGGAGCAGATGTCTTGGTCCTTGATTCTGCACATGGTCACTCGAAAGGCATCATTGATGCTACGAAAAATATTAAGAAAGTATATCCGAAAGCTCAGCTCATAGTGGGGAACATTGCTACAGGTGATGCTGCTATTGCACTCGCGAAGGCTGGAGCTGATGCAGTGAAAGTGGGTGTGGGTCCTGGGTCCATATGTACTACTCGCATTATCGCAGGTATCGGCGTGCCACAGCTCTCTGCTGTAATGAATGTGGCAAATGCGCTTAAGAAGGCTAAGTACGACGTGCCTGTGATTGCCGATGGTGGTATACGCTACTCAGGTGATATGGTGAAAGCATTAGTTGCTGGAGCGTCTTGTATTATGGCAGGATCACTCTTTGCTGGGACCGAAGAAGCTCCTGGTGAAGTTGTACTTCTTGAAGGTAGGAAATTCAAGAGCTACCGTGGAATGGGATCAGTAGAAGCTATGCAAGATGGGTCAAAGGATCGTTATTTCCAGGATAAAGAGCATGAAGTTTCCAAACTTGTACCAGAAGGTATCGTAGGCATCGTGCCATATAAAGGAAATGTATCTGAAATAGTTTACCAATATGTTGGTGGCCTACGCTCAGGTATGGGCTATATCGGCGCCAAGAATATTGAAGAAATGTGGACAGCGTCATTTACACAAATCACGAGTTCTGGTATGAAAGAAAGCCATCCACACGATGTGACTATTACCAAAGAAGCACCAAATTACACAAAATAAAATATATGATAGATACAATAATCGGTCCACAATGGGGAGATGAAGGAAAGGGTAAGATTGTGCATTATTTATGTGATAAATATGATGCAGGTGCAAGGTATCAGGGCGGAAATAATGCTGGCCACTCTCTAGTGATAAATGGCAAGACAATTGTGCTTCATACAGTACCCTCAACTATTTTTACAAAGCCATCACTCATTGGAGATGGAGTAGTTATAAATCCAATAGCACTTAAGCTTGAGATAGAGCAAATCATAGAATTTGGAGGTAATCCAAAAGAAAATCTCTTCATTGGGAATCGTGCACATGTTATTTTGCCTACTCATATCTTGCTCGACAAAGCTCAAGAGATGGAAAAAGGTGATGGGAAAATAGGCTCAACTCAAAAGGGTATCACACCTGTGTATACCGACAGAAGCGCTAGAAATGGAGTAATAACTGGATCAATATTTGATACAGATTTTAAAGAAAAAGTAGAGAAGCTTGTGAATATAAATAAAAAGCAGTTAGGACTTTATAATTTTGAAGTAGATCAAAATGAGCTTGATGCGGAGATGCAGAAATTCTTCGATGCGATTTTATTCCTAAAGCAATTCAAATTTGTTTCTTGCGCATATTTTTTAAATGATTTAATGAAAGAGGGTAAAAATGTTCTTGCAGAGGGTGCTCAAGCCACAATGCTTGATCTTTCATTTGGATGCTATCCATATGTCACATCATCTCGTACACTTGCAACTGCAATTCCTTCTGAGCTTGGTGTGCCGGCAAAGTATTTGAGAAATGTGATTGGTGTTTTCAAAGCGTACCTTACAAAGGTAGGTGCAGGTCCATTCCCAACAAAATTGGGTGGTGAGATCGCCAAGAAGCTTCAGGATGCAGGGCATGAATTCGGCTCTACTACTGGCCGTCCTCGTGATACTGGCTGGCTTGATTTACCACTTCTTAAGTACGCAGTAATGATAAATGGTATTACAGAACTTGTAATGACTAAGCTTGATATTTATGATGTGCTCGAAAGTGATATACAAGTTTGCACTAGTTATAAAATAAATGGAAAGGAAACTGACAGAATTGATTTTAATCTAGTAAATGAAATAGGGAGTATCGAACCAGTATATAAGAGCTTTAAAAGTTGGCATGGTGAAAAAACTGAAGGAATTAGGAATTTTAATGACTTACCTCAGGCAGCTCAAGATTATATTAACTATATAGAGAAGGAAGTAGGTGTGCCGATATCTATCATATCTGTGGGTCCTGGAAAGGATGATCTAATCGTAAAGTAAATTATACATAAAAAAATCACCGACCTTATTAGGGCCGGTGATTTTTTATGCTGCTTCACGCTCTACATCAAATGAATCATATATATCATCCGGTTTGATTGTTTGCATCAGTTCGCCTCCTATATTTGTTTTCTTTATTACATTGATTTCTTTTGTCTCTGGGTTAATGCTTTCAATTATATACCCTTCCTCTCTTTTTCCTGTGTGTGGGTTCTTGAAAATAACTTCCTTGCTGACTCTTAGCGTCTCCATTATTGGACTATTAACTTCGTTTGAGGGAGTTGTTTCATTCTGATCACTCTCAATGCTTATTTCTTCACCTACTTTGCCTACAGCAAATTGGTATGGAGTATATGCTTTTTCTAAATCTTTTCGAATTTTTTCGTCTTTCATTTTATATTCTAATTCTTTTTTTTGGAGCTCCTCTGTCGATTTGAGGGGAGTATTAATAATTTTCTCTCTATAATCGGCTATTTTTTCATTATTTAATTCGCGGTTTTCGTAATTTGGTTTTGGGACCAGATTAGTAATAGGTGCGTTTTCGTTTGGTTTAGTTTGTGGTTTGAATTCTGGCATATATTTTATATTACTATATTAGCTTATAATTATACATATAATTATTAACACCCTTATATTATACACTATTTAAAGAAAAAAGTCAATATAAAGTAAGGCAAACAAAAACCACTCAATAAAGAGTGGTTTTTGTTTTGTTAAGTGAATTAAGCGCGGTTAACGTTTACTGCACTTAGACCCTTTGGAGAATCTTCAGTCTCGAAAGTGACTGCGTCACCTTCACGAAGCTCATCAAAAGCTACGCCTACTAGAGAGTTAGAGTGGAAGAATAAATCCTTTGCCATTCCTTCTGCAGTAATGAAACCGAAACCTTTGTCAGTAAGCTTTTTTATAGTACCTGTCATAAAGTTTAGTTGTTTAGTTTATAATACAAAATTTTTAAATAAGAAAGTCGACGTGCTCTATTAAGACCTTTTGTGTACTAGAATGATATCATACATAGAAATAAAAGTCAATATGTATGGGAAGTCGTATGGATTGACAAGTTGGACAAAAAATGTTAATTTTTGGAAAAATCACCTTTAACTCAAAAAAAATGGAATCCTTTCAAACCTTTCTCACGCAGTACCCTGAGTACGAAAACCCTATGCTTGATTGCGTAAGGGAAAACCAATTTTCCCATGTTACGGGAGTGTATGCAGATTGGACAGGAGCGGCATTGCCGCCCCAGTTTCTGATCAAAGACCACGGCGATTTCCTTATGCGTAATGCATTAGGGAATCCACATTCTCATCACGCTCCTTCGGCTTTGGCCATGAAGGAAGTGATGGAAACTAGGAGGACTATCCTTGCTTTCTTCAATGCCGACCCGTCGGAGTATGAAGTTATTTTTACTCAGAATGCCACTGGAGCGATACTCATCCTACAGCATTACTTATTCGAAGCAGGAGAGCTTCTTCTTACTGAAGATAATCACAACTCAATGAATGGGTTGCGGGAAATCGCAAAAAGGAAGGGAGGAGTATTTCGGTATGCTTCCATAAACAATGATCTGACTTTTAACAAAGAAGACCTCGAAACTAAATTGTCCTACCCGCGTTCTGTGGGGAACAAGCTGTTCGGGTATCCTGCGAAGTCAAATTATAGTGGAATATGCCATAATCTTGAATGGGTAAATTACGCCCAGGAAAGAGGGTGGGATGTGATCCTCGATGCTGCTGCTTTTGTGGCGAACAATCGTTTAGATCTGAGCAAGATTAAACCCGATTTTGTGCCAATTTCTTTTTATAAAATTTTCGGATATCCAACAGGAATCGGATGCTTGATTATAAAGAAAGAGAAATATCAGAAGCTGCATAAACGCTGGTTTTCAGGTGGAAGTATTCTATTGGTGAGCGTTATCAAAGACTTCTATGCTCCTGAATCCGTGGGATATGCCCGCTTTGAAGATGGCACTGTTAACTTTGCTGGTATTACGGCAATCAAGAACGGCCTATCCTTCGCTGAGGGATTAGGAGATATAAAGCCTAGAGTGACTGCACTTGCATCGTGGCTCCATGAAGTATTGAGCGGAATGACGGCCGGCAATAATTCCATTGTTGTGTACAATTCTCGAGGGAATGATACGGTTGCGTTTAACATCAAGAAAGACGGCAAAGTACAGGATGCATGGCATTTTGAGCAGGCAGCTAGCGAGGCTGGCATATATGTCAGAACGGGATGTTTCTGTGATCCGGGTGTGAATGAAAAGGTATTTGGTTATGAGATTGATAGTTTTGAAAGACTCTATAATTCAAAACTGTTGCCAGATCAGATCAACATCGAAAACCTTCGCAGCTATTCAGAAAAGCCTATCGGCGCGATCCGTGCATCATTTGGTTATTACAATAATTTCGATGATGTGAAAAGATTCGCTGATTTCACTCAAGGATATTTAACTTCTTTGTAAGTTTTCTTTTCTATAACAATAAAGAACCCGTAGCATTTATGCCGCGGGTTTTTTTTTGATGCCCGACGCATGACGTTTTGTCTGAAATAGCCAGATCTACCATTGTGGAGCTGTAATGATTCAAAAGGAAGTGAAGGATTATACAAATAAAATATATTATATTTCAGGCCCTCACGGTATGGTCAGTAGCTTCGAAGAAATGCTTAAATCTATAGGAGTACCAAGTCAAAATATCAAAACCGACTTTTTCCCAGGCTTCGCTTAGTATGCTATAATGGCCAAACATTTAGCATATTATGAAAATTTTTTACACTTATTTAAAGAAATATTGGAAGCTGTGCCTACTTACACTAGGGCTTGCAGCTATTAACCAAACCTTCTCACTCCTAGATCCTTATATATTTAGACATGTGATAGACAACTATGCCATGAAGCCGGATATGTATACAAAGGCTGAGTTCTTCTCTGGCGTGGGCTGGTTACTCCTTGCTATTATCGGGGTGGCTTTCGTGTCTCGAACTGCGAAGAACTTCCAAGACTATTTCCTAAATGGTGTGAGTCAGAGAGTAGGCGCAGATATATATAGGAATGGAATTTCTCACGCATTGGCATTGCCTTACAGCGTGTTTGAAGATGAAAGAAGTGGAGAGACTCTCGGCAAGCTACAGAAAGTACGCCAGGATACAGAGAAGTTGATTGCAGCTGCAGTGAATGTGCTATTCGTGTCACTCATCGGCTTTATATTCGTGGCAGTGTATGCGACGAAAATATTCTGGGGAATATCACTCGCGTTCATACTGACTGTGCCACTCATCGCTGGTATGAGTATGCTACTTTCCAAGAAGATTAAGAAAATTCAAACAGTGATAGTCGGAGAGACCACAGCACTCGCTGGCTCAACTACGGAATCACTTAGGAACATTGAGCTTGTGAAAAGCTTGGGTCTTGCTGGGCAAGAAATGGATCGCTTAAATACTACTACAGACAAAATTCTTAAACTGGAATTAAAGAAGCTCCGCTATCTTCGAAGTCTTTCCTTTATTCAAGGTACAGTTATAAACTTAGTGCGCGTGAGCATTGTGTTCTTTATGCTTTCACTTATGTTCCTCAAGATTATTACATTCGGTGAGTTCTTCTCACTATTTATGTATTCATTCTTCGTGTTCGGTCCGCTTCAAGAACTTGGAAACGTCATCGGCACATATCGTGAGGCGGAAGCATCACTCGCCAATTTCAAAATCCTTATGGACACACCGGTGGAAGTTACTTCAGAGAATCCCAAGAAGATCGGTGAGATAAATAATTTGGAATTTAAAAATGTTTCCTTTAAATATAAATCAGGGAATACAAATGCACTTGAAAATATTTCGTACTCTGTAGAGCGCGGGAAGACTATTGCATTCGTAGGCCCGTCTGGGTCTGGGAAAACTTCACTGGTGAAATTGCTCGTTGGTCTTTACATTCCATCAGATGGTACTATTTCTTATAATGGAATTCCATTTCAATCTTCTGACAAAGAGGAATTACGCATGCAAATCGGATTTGTGACTCAAGATACTCAACTCTTTGCGGGAACTATTCGCGAGAATTTACTTTTCGTTTCGCCAAATGCGACCGATGCTGAATGTTTGGATGCGTTAAATAAAGCACAATGCCAGAACTTACTCGCTCGTGCGGGTGGAGGGCTCGATACACTTATCGGTGAAGGCGGAGTGAAAGTTTCCGGTGGTGAGAAGCAGAGGCTATCTATCGCACGTGCACTACTTAGGAAGCCAAAGATTTTGATATTTGATGAAGCTACATCTGCTCTTGATTCACTCACTGAAGAAGAAATAAGTAAGACAATAAAAGATGTTTCAGTATCTAGCTCACACATTACTATCCTTATCGCTCACAGACTCTCTACAGTAATGCATGCGGATACTATATATGTGCTTGAGAAAGGCCAAATGTCTGAAAGTGGTACTCATGAAGAATTGCTCATTAAAGGCGGATTATATTCTGCTATGTGGCGCCAGCAGATAGGAGAGCGAATATAAATTTATGAATGAACCAATCATATGTTTCGGACAGCAACCAAATGGGATTTTCCCAAAGCGCTATTTGTATGCGAAGATTGAAAGTGCGAAAAAACTACAAAAGGAGATTGGCGGGAGAATAATATTCTTCTATCACGACTCAGATGCCGACTACCGCGAGACTATTACTCTTATGCATGACCTGAAGACCGGAGAAGACGTGAGACTAAACTTCACTCAAGAGAATAAAACACAGAAAAAGTATTCTCCATTTTATAAAAAGATTATTCCGAAGGGTTGGAAGGAGGATATGATAAACAAACTCCCTCGCGTGGTAAATAAAAGTTTGATTGAAATTTTCAAATCTGTGGAGGCGAACAATGCATCAGACTTTTGCCTCGAAATGTATAAGAAGATGGGCTTACTCGATGGGATTGAAATAATACGCTCAGGTGACAAAGAATTTAGAATGAAGGCAGAAGATCTTGATGAATATTATGCAGATATAGAATACGAAGGAGAGATTGTGAGGGCGAAAAAGGAGGGGGATCATTTTACTTTGCATGAAGGCGGAGGGAATTATATAAATGTAGAGGCGCCAGAGAAGATAGAGAAGTGGCAGAAGAACCCAGGGCGCGATCACAGGTTTAAGTGGATGCAGTCTGTGATTCATGCGACTCACTATGTGTCTGGTAAGGGCGAAGGGGCATACCTTAAGAAAGATGAATTCCCCGATGTCGTGTTTGTGACTCGTGATATGATAGAAGAAGATGGTTATGCTTATTTACCAGAATTATAATTAATTATTAAAATATATGAAAAAAATAATTGCTTTTGGTGCTCACCCTGATGATGTAGAGTTTGGGGTAGGAGGACTACTTATAAAAGAAATTAAGAATGGAAATAAAGTGAAGATTGTGATCGGCTCACTCGGTGAAGCTGGCTCAAATGGCACTCCGGCAAGTAGGAAGAAAGAAGCGCAAGATGCTGCTAAATTCATCGGTGCAGAAATTGAATTTATAAATCTAGGCGGGGATTGCCATATAGAGAACAATCCAAAGAGTGTGATAAAGGTGGCAGAAATCATAAGGAAGTACCAGCCAAATATTGTGCTTGCACCATCGCTTGCAGAGAATCAGCATCCAGATCATAAGAATGTGGCAGAAATGGTGCGAAGTGCTTGCCGCTATGCTCGCTACGGAGGACTGAAAGAAATAATTAAGACAAAGACTCGCAACATAGATGCACTCTTTTACTATCCATCTAGTGCAGAGATAGATAAAAAGCCGGATGTAATCATTGATGTATCCCTCGAGTATGATGCATGGGCACAGGCTATGAGTATGCACAAGAGTCAGATGAAAACTCGTGGTTATATAAATTTAGTCACAAGCAAAGCTCGCGCTATGGGAGCATCTGTTGGCGTAGAATACGCAACTGTGCTTTGGGTGAACGATCCGATCAGACTTGAAGGATTTTCTGATCTCAAAGTTTCATCTAGAAATTACTAATTTATATGTTACAATAATATTAATGAAAAAATTCAGCATTATTTTTGTTTTTACATTTATGTTCCTCACTTGTTTTAGTACAAGTGCTTCTGCTGATGCAGTATACAGCTGGGCGGGTGGTATAGGTGGTAGTGGTAGTAGTGCAAATACTTATTCTGTTGCCGTAGATACTGATGGTAATGTGTACACTACAGGTAATTTTCAGGGTACTGTAGACTTTGACCCAAGTGCAGGCACAGGCAACTTAACTTCAAACGGTAGTAATGATATTTATATATCAAAATTCGATTCTACCGGGGCATTTGTGTGGGTAAAGCAAATCGGTGGTTCAAACAATGACTCAGGTAACTCTATTGCTGTTGATAGTAGTGGCAATGTATACATAACCGGTAAATATGCTGGCACTGTAGACTTCGACCCAGGTGCCGGTACAAGTAACTTAGCGTCGTCTTCAAGTAGTAACGATATCTTTGTAGCCAAGTACAGTAGTTCTGGAACTTTGACTTGGGCAAAGAGTATGGGTGGTGCAAGCTCTGATGAAGGCTCGTCTATATATGTAGACTCTAGCGGTAATGTTTATACAACTGGGTATTTTAATGGTGGTATAGATGCAGATCCAGGTGCGGGTACTGTTGTCCTAACCTCGGCAGGTGTAGAAGATGTGTTTATAAGTAAACTCGATAGTACGGGTACATATGTATGGGCTAAAAAAGTAGGTGGTACTGGTTCAGATATAGGTTATGGTGGTATATATGTAGACGCAAGTAGTAATGTATATGTTGCAGGTCAGTTTTCAGGTACTTCAGACTTCGACCCAGGTGCAGGTACTAGCAACCTCGTGTCTGCTGGTTCTACAGATGTGTTTGTGCTTAAACTAGACAGCAGTGGTACATACTCATGGTCAGGTAAAATGGGAGGTACAGGCGCTGATAATGTTTATGATATATTCGTAGACTCTAGTAGTAATGTTTATACAGTAGGTAATTTTGCTGGTACAGTAGACTTCGACCCAGGTGCAGGTACTAGCAACCTCGTGTCTGCTGGTTCTTCAGATGTTTTTATAAGTAAATTGAATTCATCTGGTGTGTATGTTTGGGCAAATAAATTTGGTGGAACTAGTGCTGATATAGGTAAATCTATCCGTGTTGATAGTAGCGGTAATGTTTATACCACTGGTTATTTTAGTGGTACTGCAGACTTTGACCCAGGTGCCGGTACAAGCAACTTAACTTCAGCTGGTAGCGAAGATATATTTATAAGTGAATTAGATTCTAGTGGTAGTTTTGTATTTGTAAAACAATTTGGTGGGACTGATTCTGAAATGTCTTATGGAATATATTTAGACAGTAATGCTGTTTATACTGTAGGTACATTCTTAAGTTCTACGGTAGACTTCGACCCGGGTGCAGGCACTGCAAACCTAAGTCTTATTGGTGCATCATATAATGGTTTTGTTAGTAAACTTACAAGTGTTTCTGCTCCAACCGTAACTACTGGTTCATCTTCATCTATAACTGCAACTACTGTAACTTTAGGTGGTAATATAACTGCAACTGGTGGTGTAGACCCTACAACTCGTGGTGTTTATTACGGAACAACAGTCGGTTATGGTTCTACTGCAAGTGAAAGTGGTTCATATAGTACAGGTGCGTATACAATAAATGTTACTGGTTTAACATGTAATACTACATACCACTATCAAGCTTTTACAACAAATACATCTGGTACAGGCACAGGATCTGATGATACATTTACTACTTCATCTTGCGTTGTTGAACCAACAGTTGTGACAGATCCAGCTTCAAATCTGGATACAACTACAGCAACCCTAAACGGAACCATCTCTGCTACTGGTGGTGCAGATAATACTACTCGCGGTTTCAACTACGGCCTAACCGACAGCTACGGCTCTACAGCTAGTGCCACAGGTACATACAGTACCGGTGCATATACAGAAGCCATCACTGGACTAACATGTAACACTACATATCATTTCCGTTTCTTTGCTACTAACTCAGCTGGTACGACAAATGGATCTGATGATATTTTTACAACTAGCGCCTGCCCTATTGCTAGAATATATGGATCAACTAAATCAATTTATAATCCGTACAATCAAGTTGGTCAAAATACAATAAAAAATGTTGATGAAGTAGTTATTTTTTCAGAAACTTTAAGAGTTGGTAAAAAAAGTATTGATAATGTATTAATGCAGAAGTTTTTGAATAAGAATGGTGAATTTTTAGTTGTAGATGGAATATTTGGCAAGAAGACAAAGGCTGCATTAATGAGATTTCAAGAAAAACATAATTTGCAAATAGATGGGATATTTGGTCCGAAGACTATTACTATTGCAAATTCCTTAAATAAAATTTAAATGACTTTTTGTATTAATTCTGTTATATTCAACTGATGAAATTAAACATTGGAATGGTTTGCTATCCATCTGTGGGTGGTAGCGGAATAGTGGCTACACTCTTAGGCACTGAGCTTGCGAGGATGGGGCACACGGTGCACTTCATAAGCTATGAAGAACCTTTCGCACTTGATACGAATAATAAAAATATATTTTTCCACCAAGTAACATTCAATGGTTATGAGCTTTTCAAGTATCCAGACTACACACTGCCTCTTGCAGTGAAAATGCTGGAAGTTGCAAAGAAATATAAGCTCGATATTCTCCATGTGCATTACGCTGTGCCTCATGCGACAGCTGCGCTCCTTGCGAAGGATATTGCGAGGGAAGAGGGTATACCATTCCCAAATGTGGTTACAACGCTCCACGGCACGGATATAACGCTCCTAGCGAGGGATAAGACGGTAATGCCAGTCATAAAGTACTCCATAGAGAGCTCTTGCGGAGTGACGGCAGTTTCCCTAAGCTTGAAGAAAGATACAGTTAGAAATTTGAAAACAAAGAAAGATATAGAAGTCATTCATAACTTCTACACACCAAAAGAAATTAGTATAAAGAGAGAAAAAATTCGTAAAGATTTAGGGCTTACTGATGGTGATTTCGTAGTGATACATTTATCGAACATGCGCAAAGTTAAGAGAATTCCAGATTTACTCGAAATTATTTCAAAGGTTAAGAGTAATAAAAATATTAAATTACTTATTCTTGCTGGAGGCGACTTCGGAGAGTATTTACCACTTGTGAAGAAACTGAAAATTGAGAAAAATATAATCGTAAAGAGAAATGTGCGCGATATTGAGAATTATATAAATGCTGCAGATATTGGCTTATATACATCTGGAGAAGAGAGCTTCGGTATGGGTATACTTGAGACTATGTCATATGGCAAGCCTGTGCTTGCGACGAACGCTGGAGGAATTCCTGAATTTATGCAAAGTGGAAAAACTGGATTTTTATTTAAAGTAGGTGAAGTGGATAGCTTTGCAGAGAAATTACTTGAACTTTCAAAAAATAGTGAGCTTGTAAATAAGTTAGGAGTAAATGCAAAAGAGCGTGCAGGGAGTGGCTTTTCTGCAGAAAGGATAGTGAATGATTATTTGAATTATTATCTTAGAATCATAGATAGTAAATAAAAAATGCTGTGCAGTAATGCACAGCATTTTTTATTTATATTACATTACCATCCCGCTAGGAAAGTTCAAATATATCTCGGGGTTCACCATACCAAAAATCATAGCAATATGCGCAACTACTAGAAAGATAGCTACGAATATAGCATGAAGCTTCAACTTCTCTTCAGGGCTTTTTCCCTTTAATAGAAAATTAAGTTCAAGTAATGTGATGCCAAATAGTGGAACAATACCAAGTAGGTAGCATCCTACTGCTATAACATCGGCAAAGCCAAGCCACCCACCGCTCATTGTAAGAGGGATTACTGCAGTTTTAAATAAATATACGAATATAAATAGGAAATATATGCCTACAAATATTCCTGCCCATTTATTTATCGTTCTTGCCGTGCTATTCCAATTGCGAGTGAAAAGTAAGTATAACTCTGTAATGGCTATTGTTTCAGCTAGAATTACTGGGATTGCCATAAAGATAATAAGATTCCAAGGTTGATTTGAGGCTAGTAGCCCCATGTAGTGTGTCATTGTCATAAATTTAAATAATTAAATTAATAATAAATTAAATTAATGATTTAAAATTCTTTTGTATTTAAGATTCCTTTACTAAAAAGTAAAGTATAAAGATTAAATCTTTTTTTATATTTTTGTCTTTTGAGATATTGATATAGTTTATTTATTCGATAAGAGGGAATATTGATACCAAGAGCAAATACCAAACTTAGTGCGATTATAAAAATCTTAACACTTGGAGATGCTGATAGGATTACATTTTTCCAGATACTCAGGTGATCATTGGCATTCACAGGACAAAGGCTATTAGTATTTGATATATGAACGCAATTAATTTGTTCATTCATATTCATACCACTCATGTTCATATTAGCCATGCTTGAAAGATGGGCAAGGATTGAAAATGGGGAAACGATATAAAGGCCGATTAGTAGTACGGCAAGGAATTTTACGGTCTGGTTTTGGTAACTTCTTAGCACTTTACGTATTATATCACTAACTGCTGATTTTGTATCCTAGGAATATGCCTGCCAGGCCCCCTAATGCTGTGAAGATTATTGACGATATTGAGAATGAACCTTCGCCCCAAAGGCTAGGCATCAAGCCACCAAGAATAGATCCGACAACTAAGAAAAGCATGATGATACCTTTTTGATTCATATACAAAATTATATCATAAAAAAATACGAACATCAGAGATGCTCGTATTAAAATAAATATATAGTTTAGTTTATTGATTGATGAATCCCTATATTCGAATTATTTGGGTTTTCGTTTGGTATAGGTGTGTTGAAGTCTTTCAACTTTTTTAAAGTAGTATTGAATAATCGAATTCCAATCTTCTCTCCCTTTTCTGCAAAAAGCGCACAGTTGTCTTCAATTTGTATTTCTTGGATTTTTTCCAAGATAGTTTCTGTTTTGCCGGGCATAGCGATGGATATCTCATCCTTTTTTTTAAGGTGCCCATCAACTACTTCACAGATACATATAATACTATCTGCACCTTTGATTGTTTTGTAGAAAAACTCAATCACCTTTAGGTTGAATTTTGGTGTTGGTCCAATCGTGTGACCATTGATCGTAAAGTTTGCCGGAAATTTTTTTCTCATTATAAAAAAATTTTTTAAATTAGATTTAAAATCAAATTTGTTTTTGTTCCTTTTCGCATTAGATTGTAAAAACAATCCTTAGAACAATATTTATCGATTGGCTACGATAACGGTCGTTACTTATTAAATCCATCAATAAGAGCAACATTTAAAAAGCTTTAGGATATAAGCTTCCTAAATGTTGCCCTTATTTCATCCAATAAAGTTATTTTGTAAGGTGCTGAGATTATGAACATCCTACCATTTCTTGGTAAAAAATCAATAGAATTTAAATTTTCTTAGGAAATATTATTGAGAGTACGATAGAGGCAGTGAGGGCAAAGACTATGATTCCGAGTGAGAGTATGGAGGATAGGTGTATTC
>CAZCFW010000004.1:0-49386 GCA_964498035.1 uncultured Candidatus Saccharibacteria bacterium | reverse complement strand
ATGATACTCATTCGTGGGGAAAGTAGGTTGTCGCCAGAACAAAGAATTCAACACTAAGAAAACACTCTTATTTATAAGGGTGTTTTCTCTTGACAGACTTACTTCCCACAGTTCCCATAGGTCAGACCTATGGGAACTTTATTATAAGATATATAATGTATTTATGGGATTGAGATCTGAAAATTTAGTAGAAAATGAATTTTATCATTTGTATAATCGTGGTAATGGTAAAAATGAAATCTTTTTAGATGATCAAGATTATGAACATTTCATTAAGCTTCTTTATTTGTGTAATTCTGAAAGGAGTTTTGTATTTAGAGAAACTATCGTAGGAGCAAAAATTGACGCTTTTGATTTCGAAAGAGGCATACCTTTAGTCTCTATGCTTGCTTGGGTTTTAATGCCGAACCATTTTCATATACTAATTATTTCCCATAGGTCCGACCTATGGGTAAAGGGATACAATCCTATTACTGAATTTATGAGAAAGGTTTCTACTTCATATGCGATGTATTTTAATAAAAAATACAAACGTACAGGGTCACTTTTTGAAGGTAAATTTAAGTCAAAACATGTAGATAAAGAAAATTATTTTAACTACATATTTGCTTATATTCATTTAAATCCTATAAAACTTATTCAAAAAGATTGGAGAGAAAGTGGAATAAAGGATAAAACCAAAGCTCATAATTTTTTAACCCAGTATAGCTACTCCAGTTTTCAAGATTATTTTGGAAAGAACAGGAAGGAAGCAAGTATTCTTGATAAGCAAAATATTCCTGAATATATCAAAAATACTCACGTAAATGAGTTATTTGAGTGGCTAGCTCTTGACAAAACCTAATCCCATAGGTCAGACCTGTGGGATTCTATATTGACATTGTATGTCGGGGGGGGGGGTAATATTAGAGTATTATAAATTAATACTTAAAAAATATGGAAAATAATGATAACTTAAAATTTCATCCAGAGGTGAAAATAAATATTGTTTCTCTTCTATTGGGGCCAGTAACAGGTGCATTTTTAATTCGTGATAATCTTAATAAACTTGGCAAAACTAGTGGAAATTCAGTTTTGTTTTTCTCAATATTGTTTAGTTTTTTACAAATTATTGCTATTACTAATTTAGGTGATTTCGGTGTACATATAGGATTTCTAAGTTATATTTTTTCCCTTGTTGCAATAAATGTAACTCTAAGTAAAGAAGAAAGAGCTCAAATTAAAGCTATAAAAAATTACGCTCCTGCAGGTAAATTAGTTATATACGGTTTAGGTATTGAATTATTAATCGTCTTTCTTTCATTATTCCTTATAATTTAGTAAAGCTATTCGAATATTTATTAAAAAAATTGTTTTGGCATTGAGGATTCAGTCACAAGTATTTTTCTGCTGAAAAATCTTCTAGACCCTTCCTTACAGGAACAGTATACCTTTCACCTCTGAGTACAGACGTTCAAGGTCTTGAAAAGTGATATCATCACTTTTCAACCTCGCGTCGTCACACTCCGGTTTTACGGCTATGTCCCTTTCCCAGCCTCACCATTCCCGACTTCACACCAGAACAAAGAATTCAACACTTAGAAAACACACATTTCAAAAATGTGTGTTTTCTGTTATTATATAGAATATGTCTTGGGCATCGAGGAGACAATTTTTCTACATAATGATCGTAGTGCTTACTATAGCACTAGTGCTTTTTGTAATGTTTTATAAAGTTATTTTTAAGGCACCTACATGCTACGATAAAAAGCAAAATGGTGGGGAAGTTGGTATGGATTGCGGAGGTCCTTGTTCACTTTATTGTTCAAATCAAGTCTCAAATCCTGTGGTGCTATGGAGTAGAGCTTTCCCTGTAGTCGGTACCAATTACAATTTGCTTGCGTATGTGGAGAACCAGAACAAGCGCGGTGCTGTAGCAAAAGCCGATTATGAATTTAAGATTTATGATACAAAGAACCAGCTAATAGGCACTCGCACTGGCACTACATTCATACCACCAAATCAGCGTTTCCCAATTTTTGAATCTCGCTTCGATGCTGGTCAGTCTACTATACGTTCGGTTACATTTTCATTTACTAATCAACTATATTGGGTTGTGAAAGATCCAGTACTGTCCACGCTTCCACTACGTGTTGATAGGATTTTACTCGGAGAAGATACGGAATCTCCAAGTCTCTCGGCTCGTATTTCAAATGACTCTATTTATGAATTACCTGCTTTTGATGTGATTGCAATTTTGTATGACAGTACTCACAACGCTATTGCCGTTTCCAAGACTCATAAAGAAGGTCTCGATTCAAATAAATCAGATATATTGTTATTCACGTGGCCGGGAGCATTTTCTGATACACCAGTGAAGAATGATGTCATCACTATGATTAATCCTTTTTCAGTTTCATTCTAGTATGAAAAAAAGTTTGTTTAATGTTGATTGGTTACTTTTCATTTTTATTTTACCTGTCTTAGGTGCAGGGCTCGTAACAATGAAAAATTTCAATGGCTCAGATGGCTTCTATTCTCATCAACTTATTTGGATTGGTGTTTCGTTTATTGCATTTTTTGTATGTTCCACAATTGACTTCCGCTTTTTAAAGCGCACAGACATACTCGTTGCTATCTTTAGTGTATTTTCTATCCTCCTTATGCTTGTGCCATTCTTCGGTCATACTGCCAACGGTGCTAGAAGTTGGTTTAATTTTGGCTTTTTCTCTTTTCAGCCGGGAGATATGATGAAATTGGTGGTGATACTAATGCTTTCTAAGTATTTTTCAAGACGCCATGTGGAGATTCGCAATATTAAGCATTTATTTATTTCAGGATTATATGCATTTATTCCATTTCTTTTAGTATTCTTACAGCCAGATTTCGGAAGTGCAATGATTATATTCTTTATATGGTTTGGAATGGCTCTCGTGTCTGGAATTTCTAAAAAGCATTTACTCATGGTTGTCGCAGGTGGAATAATCATCTTTTCTGCATTATGGCTCTTTGCTTTTCAGCCATATCAGAAAGCACGCATTATGAACTTTATAAATCCACTTGCTGATGTACATGGCAGTGGATACAATGTCTACCAATCCACGATCGCAGTTGGCTCAGGGCAATTGCTAGGTAAAGGCGCTGGTCATGGCACACAGTCCAGGCTTAACTTTCTCCCCGAGTATCAGACAGACTTTATCTTTGCAGCATTTGCTGAAGAGTGGGGATTTTTAGGTTCTTTGTTGCTTTTCATTCTCTTAGGGCTTATACTGTGGCGGATTCTACATGATTCAGTTTTAGGAGCTACAAATTTTGAAATGTTGTATGGAATCGGGCTTTCAATATTTTTTATGAGTCATTTCATAATTAATATCGGTATGAATATTGGATTAATGCCAGTAACAGGGATCACATTTCCTTTCATGAGTTACGGAGGTTCTCATTTACTAACTGAATTTATTGGATTGGGTATACTGATGGGGATGAGGCCGTATCGTACCGTAGCGCACCGAGACGATATGAGGAATGAATTCCTTGGCATCTAGTATAAGGAATTAGTATAAGTATAAGAAAAAATATGCAAACACAAATAATAGATGGGCGAAAAATAAGAGATGAGATACTAGCGAATGTAGCAAAAGAAATAAAGAAGCTTTCTTTTGCTCCAGTTTTTTCTGATATTTTGATTGGTACAGATCCTGTATCGGCACAATATGTGCGCATGAAAGCACGCACTGCAGAATCAATAGGTATCCGTTTTCATACTGCAGATTTTACAAGTTCAATAACGACTGAAGAGTTACTGGTTGAGATAGAAAAGATAAATGAAATTACAAATATTTGCGGAGCGATTGTGCAATTACCAATTCCTGAGCATCTAGATAAGGAGCAAATATTAAATGCTATCAATTCCAATATCGACGTGGATTCACTTGGACTCCAAGCAAGTTCTCGTTTCTATGGTGGGGATATAGAAGTTGGTTATCCAACAGCACTTGCGTGTATGGCAATACTCGATTCGCTCCAGTTAAATTTGAAAGATAAAAAAATTGTTGTAATTGGCCAAGGCCAGCTAGTGGGGAAGCCTGTGACATTCCTCCTCGAAGCTCGTGGACTTAAAGTAGAGGTAATTACCAGAAAAACTGAAGAAAAAATTAAAAGGGATTTAATTAAAAATGCAGATGTTATTGTTTCTGCTACTGGGCAAGGGAAATTTATCACAGGTGATATAGTTAAAGAGGGTGTTGTGCTTATAGACGCTGGCACTTCTGAGGGTAGCGGTGGTATAGTGGGCGATGTGGATTTGGATTCAGTTATGAATGTGGCGGGTTATGTGTCGCCTGTTCCTGGTGGTGTGGGGCCTGTGACAGTAGCTATGCTTCTTAAGAATGTACTCACAGTAGCAAAACGTAAATAATATGAATTTATCTATATTTAATTTTTTATTTGGATTTTCACAAAATCATTTTATTGCAAATAGTGCGTTATTTTTATCATACTATTTTGACTATATATTAATTGCATTTGTACTAATTTATTCATTTTTTACAGAACGTAAGGTGATAAATTTTCTATTATTTGCACTTGCCGGAGGAGTTTCTTGGATTTTTGCCAATATACTAAAATATATATTTCATACTGCAAGGCCTTTTTTAGAACATAATATTATTCCGCTCGTGTATGAACATAGTTATGGTTTCCCATCACAGCACACAGCTGTATTTACCTCGCTCGCAGTAGCAGGGTATTTCATAAACAAAAAACTTGGTATTTTCCTTGGATTTTGTGCGTTATTCATCGGTATCTCTCGTATTGTTATCGGAGTTCATTATCCTATTGATATACTAGGCGGAGCAATACTCGGCGGATTTGTAGGATATTTGTTAGTTAAAATATTTAAAGAGATATGACTATTATTCACATAATTTTATTTGGAATAGTAGAGGGCATTACTGAGTTTTTGCCAATATCTTCTACTGCACATATAGATATTGCAAGAGCACTTTTTTCTATACCAGCAGACTCATTTATAAAAAGTTTTGAAATTGTAATTCAACTCGGGGCAATATTTGCCGTGATAGCTCTATACGGGAAGAAGATTTTAACTTCTGTAAAGTATATTAGAAATCTTATAATCGCATTTATACCGACTGGAATTATTGGCTTCCTTCTTTATAAAATTATTAAGACATTTTTATTGGGCAATACTCTGCTTGCGGGCTCTATGCTTTTAATAGGAGGAATTATAATTATTATTTATGAGCGTAAATCAAATAAAATTGATGCACTTCAAGTGGAAAGATCGGTAGAGTCACTAACTACAAAAGAATTACTTATCTTAGGCACGGTGCAAGCTCTTGCTGTTGTGCCGGGTGTTTCTCGCTCTGGTGCAGTGATTATCGGTGGGCGAATGCTTGGAATTCCTAAAGTTACGATTACAGAATTTTCATTCGCGCTTGCAATACCAACAATGCTAGCAGCTACAGCCTACGATTTGCTAAAATCTGGATTTTTATTTTCTACTTCGCAGTGGGGAAGTATTGGACTTGGATTTATCGTATCTTTTATCGTTGCATTAGTTGTAATTAAATGGTTTCTTTCATATATACGGAGTCATACTTTTGAGTTTTTCGGTTGGTATAGGGTAATATTAGGAATAATTATCATTTTAACCCTTATATTTTAAGCTTATTTTAGCGATAGTCCCAGGGAGTACCCGGGACCCTTTGGTTGCTTTTTTATCTAAAAGTCTATAATATATAGCGTATTATGTGGAAAAAAAGAATTACAGCATTGCTTATTTTGGCACTCGGTTTGGGTGTCGCATTATTCGTTTATAAGTCAGAATTAGCTCATAGAAATCTTGCTAAGGATACAGTGGCTACTGGTGTAGCGAAGTTCCCATTCAAGCTAGGTCTTGATCTAAAAGGAGGTACACATTTAGTATATCGTGCAGACGTTTCAGCAGTAAAAACACTTGAGGTTAAAGACGCAATGAGTTCACTTCGTGACGTTATTGAACGTCGTGTGAACATTTTCGGAGTTGCAGAACCTATCGTGCAAGTTCAAGATGGTGGATTTTCAAATCAAGGTGAAGAAAGATTAATCGTTGATCTTCCTGGAGTCACAGACGTGGCTAAGGCAGTGGCTATGATCGGTCAGACACCACTTCTTGAATTCCGTGTTGAGCGTGCAAAAGATGCTCCTCAAGAAATTAAGATTGGAAAGGATGGTAATGTAGTGATAGATCCTAATTCATTATATGTAGGGACTGATCTTACTGGTAGATATTTAGACAAAGCAATTCTTGAGTTTGATCCAAACACAAATGAGCCAAAAGTTTCACTTCAATTTGATGCTGAAGGTGCAGCACTATTCGAAAAGATTACAAGAGAAAATGTTGATAAAACTGTGGCAATATATCTAGACGGTCAGCCTATCTCAACACCTAAAGTGAATGAGGCAATCTCTGGAGGCAAAGCACAAATCAGTGGTAACTTTTCTGCTACAGAAGCAAAGACACTTGTGGGCCGCCTAAACTCTGGTGCACTTCCAGTGCCTATCGAACTTATTTCCACACAAACTATCGGACCATCACTCGGTGAGCTAGCAGTGAACGCTGGACTTAAAGCCGCACTTGTTGGATTTATACTTATTGCACTATTCCTAGTATTTTGGTACAGACTTCCAGGATTCATCGCAGTACTAGCACTCTCAATATACGTTGCGATAATGCTTGCACTATTTAAATTAATTCCTATCACACTTACTGCAGCTGGAATGGCAGGATTCATTATCTCGCTCGGTATCGCAGTGGATGCCAACGTACTTATCTTCGAGCGTATTAAAGAAGAGTTAAAAGCAGGACGTACAGTAAGTGATGCTATAGAGCATGGCTTCTCACTTGCTTGGCTTTCAATCCGTGACTCAAACTTCTCAAGTATTATTACAGCTATAATATTATTCTGGTTTGGAACACCACTTATCCAAGGATTCGCACTTACATTCTTACTTGGTGTTATAGTTTCACTCCTATCTTCAATGTCTATAAGCCGTTTGTTCTTATATGCTATGAATATAAATAAAATGAATAAGTTTATCGGATTTTTATTCGGGTCGGGTCTATCAAATGCTAACAAAAAGAATTAATTTATGTTCATTATTAAATACAAAAAGGTTTTCGTTTTAATCTCCGTTTGTCTTGTGGCATTATCTCTTGCTTCAATATTTATTTTTGGTTTTAAATTGGGTATTGATTTTAAGGGTGGTGCTCAGATGGAAGTGACTTTTGCTGGTGCTCGCCCAGAGCAATCAATCGTGAAAGATGAACTTTCAAAACTTTCAATTGGCGAGGCTCTAATCCAGCCTACAGGCACAGATGGCTATAGTATCAAGACTCGTGCACTTAGTGAATCTGAACGTGCAAGTGTACTTAGTACTCTTGGTAATGATGCGACTGAAAAGACTTTCAGCTCTATTGGTCCATCAGTTGGCGCTGAGCTTGCTCGCAAGTCTATAATTACATTTATACTTGTATCACTTGGAATTATATTCTTTATCGCGTTTTCATTCCGTAAAGTTTCAAAGCCTATTTCTTCTTGGAAATACGGACTGATTGCTATCGGTACACTTATCCACGATATCCTCATTCCAGTTGGAGTATTCGTTATCTTAAGTAAAGTCTTTGGTGCGGAAGTCGATACACTCTTCGTGGTAGCAATTCTTACAATCCTCGGCCTCTCAGTTTCAGATACTATCGTGGTATTCGATCGTATCCGTGAGAATCTCCGCGGTGGACACTTCAAGACCTTTGAAGAAGCAGTGGGGAAGAGTCTTGAGCAAGTATTTACTCGCTCTATAGCTACATCACTTACTGTTATCCTAGCCTTACTCTCACTAGTCTTCTGGGGCCCCGACTCAACTCGCAATTTCGCTCTTATGCTTACGGCTGGTATGTTCTTTGGAACTTACTCATCTATATTCCTAGCATCACCACTACTTGTTTTTGCAAAAGAATGGCAAGAGAAAAAGTAAAAGAATATTAATATAATTCTCTTTAATTTTTATTAAATTTAATTACGTATTATGCCTGAAAATTTTTCCAACATTAAATTAAATAAAGATTTATCTGAAAATTCTGCTGTAGTGACAGAGGATAATTTGAAAGACATTCAAGCAGTAATAAAGTTGCAAGAAAAAAATTCAGAAAATGTGGCTGTGCAATCTGAGAGTTTTCTTGCCGACTTATACAAAAAGAATTTACTACGTTTCGGGAAAAATGAGGAGGGGGAGGTTATCGCAACACTCTACTTATTTCCTTTCCCAAGTACTCATAATGGGAAGCCACTCTTTCACCTCGGGGGTACTGTTACTTTAGATGATAGTATTGCATCAAGGAGAGCATTATTGAAGCTTCTTGACTCTGTAGTGGAAGATGCTAGTACAAGTAAGGTTATCGCCGGGGCTACCACCAGTCCGTCTTTTGCAAATAATGCTAAAGGAAAAGGATTCATTGAGATATCATTCGAAGATATGAGTAAAACATATCCCGATATAGCGAAGGCATATCTTGAGAGTGAATTCAGTAATCAGTATAATTTTACTGATAAAAATTTTTATATCCTAAACGCATAGAATATTTTGTGTTACAATATATAAATAGGTATTTTCATTATCATTTAATAATATAATTTTATGAGCATCACACTAATAATCGTAGTTCTCTTTTTTCTCTTTCTATGTGCGTCACTAAAGGTTGTGAAAGAATATGAGCGTGGAGTCATCTTTTTTCTAGGAAAGGCAACTGGTATCCGTGGTCCAGGGCTTGTCATTGTAATTCCAGTTTTTGAACAAATGACTCGGGTAATGCTTCGTACGATCACAATGGATATACCTTCTCAGAAAATTATTACGAAGGATAATGTTTCGATCGACATTGCAGCAGTAGCGTACTACCATGTGGTAGATCCTATGAAGTCGGTGATCAGTATTGAAGATTCTCGAAAAGCAGTAAATCAAATCAGTCAAACGACTGTCAGAAATGTAGTAGGGCAGTTCATGCTCGACCAATTACTTTCACAAACAAGTGCGATTAACGAACAAATTAAAAATGTGATTGATGCTCATACTGAGCCATGGGGAGTTGCTGTTACTGTAGTCGAGATTAAAGATATATCTCTTCCTGAGAATATGCAACGTGCAATGGCAAAAGAAGCTGAAGCAGAGCGTGAGCGCCGTGCGAAGATCGTGGCTGCGGAAGGTGAATTCCAGTCAGCAGTGAAGCTAGGTGAAGCAGCAGACGTGATTTCAGCTCATCCTGTGGCGCTTCAGCTCCGTACTCTACAAACTATGGCCGAAATAAGTGTAGAGAAAAATTCTACAATTATTTTCCCAGCGCAATTTATGACAACAGTGCAAGAAGCAATGAAAATGATTCAAGGTGATAATTTTAAGTAATATATTACTTTTATGCATTACAATTCAAATAAGAAGCTATATGTTGTGAGTCTTATTTTGTTTATATTATTAATTGGAATATTTATCGGGCATACACTTCAAAGCGATAGCTTCCAAAGCATTTTGTATCCTAGTGGTACTTTTGCTCATAATTAGTATTTATTTACAATAAAAGCTAAATAGTGCATAATTATATTATTATTCTTTAATCAATTATTTTATGGAACAAAATTTTTTACAAAAAAACTTAAAGGCAATCATTATTATCGGTATTATCGTGGTAGCAGCTTTGTGGGTAGTAGGTAAATACAATGGATTTATCTCAAAAGGTGAGGCTATTAACAATCAGTGGGCGCAAGTAGAGAACCAGCTTCAACGCAGATTTGACCTTATCCCAAACCTCGTAGAGACAGTAAAAGGTGTAGCAAAGCAAGAGAAAGATGTATTTGGTGCTATTGCTGATGCTCGCTCTAAGTATGCAGGTGCAACTACTGTAAATGATAAAGCTAAAGCTGCAGGTGAATATGAGTCTGCTATTGCGAGACTTTTAGTTATTACAGAGAATTATCCTACACTCCAATCCTCACAAGCTTTCAGAGATCTAATGACATCACTTGAGGGTACTGAGAATAGAATCTCAGTTGAAAGAATGAAATACAATGAATCCGTAAAGTCTTACAATATTACCCGTCAGAGCTTCCCTGGTAATATAATTGCTTCTATCTTTAATTTTGATATTAAAGAATACTTCCAAGTTGCAGAAGAGGCTAAGGTGAATCCGAAAGTTAATTTCACAAACTAATGAACAAAAGTTGTTTTAAGTTTTTTGTTGCCACATTACTTTTGGTAATTTTGCCAAAGGTAATGTTTGCGTTTGAGATTCCAGCTAATCCAAAAGGTTTCTTGAGTGATTATACTGGAACTCTGTCTGACGATGACAAAATAAGTATTGAGCAAAAGCTTTCAAGCTTCGAGGAAGAAACTACCAATGAAATCGCTGTGGTTATAATACCATCGCTTGATGGTGACACTATTGAGAATGTCGCGCAAGATATCTTTACTAAGTGGGAAATTGGGAAGAAGGAGTACAATAATGGAGCATTGTTTCTAGTCTCAATGGCTGAGCATAAGACACGCATTCATACCGGTTATGGGCTGGAAGGCACTCTCACAGATATTGGCACATCATATATATTAAGCGACATAGTGAGTCCTGCATTTAAAGCTGGAGATTTTGCTTTGGGTATAAATGGAGCTGTAGATAAAATGATGTCTCTTGTAAATGGTACTGAAGTTGTGCCAGATAGTTATGTGGCTCATAATAATGGTGATAGTTCCGGAGAGGATCCTTCTTTCGGAAAATATTTAATTTTTCTTTTTATATTGCTTCAGTGGATTATAGCAGTGCTTGCAAGATCTAAGAGTTGGTGGGCAGGTGGTATTGTGGGCGTGGTAGTAGGCGCGATTATTTGGAGCTTCTTTACTATGACCATAGGTATCATTTCCATGGTTGTACTTGGTGGGTTTGGACTTCTTTTTGATTATTTGATTTCAAAGAGGTATCAGGCAGATAAATTGCTTGGCAAGAGGTCCCCATGGTTTATCGGCGGTGGAGGGAGCGGTCGGGGCGGAGGTTTTGGAGGCTTTGGAGGTGGCTCATCAGGCGGAGGTGGCTCATCAGGTTCTTGGTAAATTAATATGGTATAATAATTATATGAATATATTTAAACAAATTAAGAATAGTATTTATAATCCGATTTATTACAAAAATGTAATTTTAACTCAGCCATTTCATGAGTCGCTCAAGTATCTTTTGAAAGTCACATTACTTGCTTCATTGTTAGTAATTGTAATCTTTTCTTTTTCTTTACCAAAGTTTTTCTCTACTGTGAGGACAATGGTGAGCTCAGAGGTTGCAAATTATCCTGATGATTTAGTGATTTCAATAAAGAATGGTAATGCATCTATAAACAAGCCAGAACCGTATTCCATCAAATTATCACCTGCATCATCTAGTATAAATGATTCTCAAAATACTAAAGTAGAAAATGTATTTGTAATTGATACTACGAAATCCTTTAATTTGGATGCTTTTCGTTCTTACTCTACACTCGCACTGCTCACTAAGACAGACATAGTATTACCAAAGGATGAAAAGGGTACTATTCAAATATTGCCACTTTCTTCAATAAAAGATACTCAAATTACAAAAGTAAGTTTAAATAATTTTGAGTCAAAATTATTTAAGTTTTTCCCTCTTATTATTGTCTTCATGGTTTTATTTGGCTATATTGGGATATTTGTAGGTTATCTAATATTGAATCTGTTTACTCTTATAATTTTTGCATTTTTCATCTGGTTACTAAGTAAGATTAAGGGAGGCGATCTAACATACAAGCAATCATATCAAGTCGGCCTGCATGCTATTACAGTAGTTATCTTCTTAAGTATTCTGTCATTCTTTTTTCCAGTTTTTGGTAAGTTTGTCATCAAATCAGTCGCTGTACTTCTAGTTGTATATATAAATATCTTTTCAGATTCGAAAGCAGAATCTAGTATTGAAATAGAAGCTAAATAAGCTTGGAGAATAAGCCAAAATCGGCTACTATAGACGCAGATGTTCTTTCCATGCGTGAGCTTTATATTTATATTAAGTTCATACAGAGTCCCGAGCGCAAGCTTGGGATAGGGAGAGGTCGCATAGTGGTCTAGTGCACCACCTTGGAAAGGTGGCAAGGCGTTAAAACCTTCGGAGGTTCAAATCCTCTCGTCTCCTCAGGAGTAATAAACGTAGTTTATTAAGAGGATTTGAAGACCTTGAGTATATCGCACGGAACATAGTGAGTACGATACGAAAGGTGTACAGAATCTGTAAGATTCAAAAATCCTCTCGTCTCCTCATTTATGCCAAATCAAAAAAGTGAATGGGAAAGAGAATATAAGAATCCTTTGTTTGTAACGAAAGGTAGTGAACCGCAGGCAGACACCTTGCGCTTTTTGAAGTATTTGAAAAAGGAAGAGAAGTTTCGTGTGGAGGACAGGGTGGTGCTAGACCTAGGCTGTGGAACTGGCAGAAATTCAAACTATATTGCAGACAAAGGAAATAGTGTAATAGGAATCGAAATTTCTTTAACTGCTATTGAGATAGCAAAAGCACGCGCAAAAGAAATGGGTGCGGTTGTAGATTACAGGCTCGGAGATATTGGCATGCCGTATGCTATAGAAGATAAGACGGTCGATGTAATCATAGATGTCACAGCTTCAAACTCTCTCGATGAAGCTGGTCGCGAAGTGTATCTTTCTGAAATGAATCGAGTGCTTAAGGACGATGGCTATATCTTCGTGCGTGCACTTTGCAAAGATGGCAATAAGAATGTGAAGGCACTACTTGCAAGTGATCCAGGACGCGAGAAGGACACATACGTGCTACGCAAGCTTGGGCTCGTGGAACGAGTGTTTAGTAGGGAAGATATTACAGATTTATATAGTAAATATTTTAAAATCATAAAGCTTGAGAAAAAGTCTGGCTACACCACATACGATGACCGTATATACAAACGTGATTATTTCATAATGTACTTAAAGAAAAATGCCGATAATCAAAACTAAAACAGAAATAGAAAAGGTAACTAAAGCTTGTCAGGCGACTGATAAAATCTTTACAAAAATTTTAAAAACACTGAGGCAAGACCTTAGGGGTAAAATTTTTACTGAGATCGAACTCCGTGATTTTATATTGGAGGAAATAAAAAAGGCTGGCCTCAAGCCTAGCTTCCCACCAATAGTCACAAGTGGTAAAACTGCTGGGAGTGAAATCCATCCAGAGCCGACGAAGAATAAGCTCAAAGGCTTCGTGATAATAGACTTTGGCGTAATTTATGAGAAGTTCATGTCAGACATGACTCGCACGATATATATCGGCACTCCAAATAAAGAAGAGAAAGAAATTTATAATAAATTACTAAGTGTCCAGAAAGAATGCGTGAAATTATCTCGCGAGGGCACTGTGGCAGGGCTCATCGACGCACAGGCTCGCGCACTACTTGGTGAGAAACGGAAGTACTTCATTCATACTCTTGGTCACGGCGTCGGCACGAAAATTCACGAGAATCCAAAAATCTTTTTTAAAGATACAAAATCAATTCTAAAAGAAGGTATGGTTATCACTATCGAACCAGGTCTATATGTAAAAGGCAAATACGGTATGCGTATTGAAGACACTATTGTGATCACAAAAACAGGCCCAAAAATACTCACAAAATCTAACAAGAATTTAATTATTGTCAAATAAGCGTTTTTTAGTCATTGTGATATACTCATAATATGAAAATCGGAGTATTTGATTCAGGTCTTGGCGGTCTATGGGTATTAAAAAATATAAGGGAAATGCTTCCTTTATATGATTATGTTTTCTTTGCAGATCAAGCATATGTACCTTATGGCAATAAAACAAAAGAGGAATTATTTGATCGTGCAACCAAAATTTTTAAACATTTATATGAAATAGAAAATTGCAAAATAATTGTAATTGCCTGTAATACAAATAGTACGAGTATTTTTGAAGAGCTTAAATTGTGGGTTAAAGAAAATTACCCAGATAGATTAATTGTAGGTATAGTTCTTCCAACTATTTTAAATATAAAAAGTCTAATAGAAAATAATAATATTAAAGATGTAGTTTTTTTTGGTACACATCGCACAGTGAACTCTCATGTATACAAAACTGAATTGGAAAATTTGGATACTATGAATACTTCAGAAATCGAGATGTCGCTACTTGCAAGCCTTATAGAGGAAGGTAAGCCGACTCTTGAATATATTAAATCATTTAGTGAACTCGATAAGAACAAGGAATATATTGGCGCTTTAGTCTGTACACATTATGGAATAGTGAGAGAAGATTTTAAAAAAGTTTTCCCATGCGTCAAACATTGGGTTTATCAAGAAGACATACTTCCAAATTATTTGAAAAGTTATTTGAATGGAAACTCAAATTTGACTGAAGTGCTATCTAAAGATAATTCAATGAAGGTAATTGTGTCAAAAGAGAGTCCAGTTTTTAATGATTTTTTATATAAATGGTTTGGTGATGACTTTGAATTCTCTGTTTGTGTGTTGTGATATAATATTTAAATATGAATAAGAATCTGGATAAAAGAGAATACGATGTAGCTTATGGCAATCTAAACAAAGCTCAAAAGGAGGCTGTGGAGGCCACTGAAGGCCCTACAATGGTGGTAGCAGGCCCAGGCACAGGAAAGACTCAAGTTCTCTCTCTTCGTATTGCAAATATCCTTACAAAAGGATTATCACCCGCCAATGGTATTTTGTGTCTTACTTTTACGAATTCCGGTGTGCATGAGATGAAGAAGCGCCTAGAGAGCTATATAGGGAACAGTGCGAGTGACGTAAACATTTCTACTTTTCATGCCTTTGCAATTGAGATTGTAGAGAAGAATTATGAGCTCTTAGATTTTGCAAAAATTCCGGAGCTTCTAACTCCCGATCAATCTGTTTTCCTTGTGGATGAAATACTTCACGATAATGAATGGGATTACATTCGCCCCCGTACAAATCCTTCAATGTATTTCAGTGAGCTCAAACAGCTCATCTCACTTTTAAAAAGAGAAGGAATGTCACCTGTTGAATTCCTGATAGAAGTAGATCGTGATATTAAGAACCTAAGAGAAGACCCAGAAAGTATTTCCACGCGCGGTGAAAGTAAAGGTCAAATCAAAAAGGAAGTAGAGAAAAAGATTGAGTCACTGTCTCGCACACGCGAAGTGGTGGAATTTTATCGTATTTATGAAGAGAAGAAAAAAGAGTTGATGTTCATGGATTATGATGATGTTTTAGAATACGCAGTAAGACTTGTTGAGAATTTCCCCGATGTTGCGTCCGACATACAAGAGAACTTTCTCTATGTACTCGTGGATGAGCACCAAGACTCAAGCGGAATTCAAAATAGATTCTTAAGAGCAGTCTGGAAAGATGTGGAAATGCCAAACATATTTGTCGTGGGGGATGACCGCCAGCTTATCTATGGATTCTCCGGTGCCAATATTGATTACTTCACAGATTTTGAAACTTCATTTGGTAAAGCCAAGAAAATTACACTTATCGAGAATTATCGTTCCACAGCACCGATACTTGCTCTCGCTGATGAACTGCTTGAGAGTTCACTTGCCGATGGGAAATTAAATAGCAATAAAAATGGAAATGAAAAGATAAGTCTAAATGAATATAGTTTTCCTCGAGATGAAATCATTGGTGCAGGACTTTATTTCAAAGAAAAAATTGAGAGTGGTGTAAAGCCAGAAGAATGTGCACTACTTGTGCCGAAGAATCATCATGTGCGCACTGCTATGCAAATACTGAAAGACATGGGGCTACCAGTATCTATGGGTAAGTCAGTATCTCTTTGGAGTGCGAAAGAATCTGAAAGTTTATATAGGATATTAAATATAGTGAGTGATCCGATGAATTCTGTGCTTCTTTGTGAATCACTTCTTGACAGCACATCTGGAGTAATTCCGCTTGACGCTCACAAATTCTTAAAGACTCTAAAGCCAGATAAATTAACTATCGACGATCTGATTGCTCATGGCAAGGGTGACGGGCTTTTCGCTGGAGGAAGCAGTATTGCCCTCTGGGGAAAAAATTTGAAAAATTGGGTGGACACACTAACAGCTGAGAAAATCTCACACACAGTGGCAGAAATTGGCAACGAACTTCTTATCTACAAATCAAAAGATCATGAAACTCTGCTTCGTAATGTGGAAGTTGTGCGTAGCTTTATTCACCTCGCACTTTCTTTTGAAGCAAAGCACCTTAATGCAAAAATAAAAGATTTCTTAGATTATATCGACCGCTTGAAGGATTATGGTAATCACATCGAGCTTGCAACTTTTGCAAATACCGGTGGCGTGGAAGTGATGACACTACACAAATCAAAGGGTCAGCAGTTCGAGTGTGTGTGGATAGGGCATATGAATGAGGAAACTCTAATGAGCGAGAAAAAGGGTGGCTTCACACTCCCTGAGAAAGTGAAAATGCATATGAATGAGCGTAGTGTGGAAGAAGCCAAGAGAGAGCTATATGTGGCGATCACTCGCGCGAAAGAGTTTTGTACTATTTCATACTCGCGTGAGAATCTGACGGGTGGGGAGCTTGAACTCGCACAAATTATCAATGAACTTGATAAAAATCATTTCAATATAAAATCTGCAGATGTAACAGAGAGTGAGATCCTTGCGAAGAACGGTCCAAAAGTTTATACAGAGATTGTGACAGAGGAACAGAAAGATATGCTCGTAAATCTAACCGACTTCGTAAAGGATCATTATATGGAGACGAAGGTTTCCGTCACACTGCTCAATAACTTTTTTGAATGTAGTTGGAAATGGTATTTCCGTAATTTCTTGAAGTTACCAGAGGTGAAGGGAACTTCGCTTGCTCTCGGGTCCGCAGTCCATAGTGCTATTGAATATATTCTGAAAGAAAAGAAGTTGCCAAAAGAAGCTGACATAAAAGAGAAGATTAAATACGAATTACAGAAGGAAGGTGTGAATGATGAAAAGGAATTAAAGAAATTATTTACTGATGCATGTAAAGCAGTTGATTTCTGGGTAGAAAATTATTATAAGAGTTTGGCAAAAGATCATGATTCTGAAAAGTCGTTACAATTCCGCGACGAGCGTTATCCTGAGCTTCTTATGTACGGCAAGCTCGACCTTACTGAGAGATTTCCGGATGGTGCGATGACTATTACTGATTTCAAAACAGGTAAATCAAAAACAAAAAGTGAAATTGAAAAGATGGATGAAGATGGTAAGCTCTCAAGCTTCATGCGCCAGCTCGCTATGTATTCTTACTTGGTAAAAGGTGCTGAGAAAGGGAAGGATGTGACAGTTTCAAGACTTCTTTTCCTTGAGGCAAAGGATGGGGACAAGAATGCAATTTATAGCACTCATGTAGGAGAGGAAGAGATTGATCTACTTATAAAGGATATAAAAGAATACAGAGAATCACTCTTAGGTGCTAGCTGGGTGAGTAGGGAGTGCCACTTTAAGCCTTGGGGAGGTACTTCTGAAGAGTGCCCATACTGCAAATTAGGGGAGCGGATTTTCAGCTTATAATCTTGGTATAGGACCATATTTATACCATATTGACAATAGGGGTCATTTTGTGCTATACTATATACAATAATTTTAAAATTTATAAAATATGAATGTTTCGTTCTTCGCCTTTGTTTTTGCTGGTTGTTTTTGCATTATTACAGCCACACAATTTATTAGTAATGCATTCGGGTTCAATTACGAACCGTATGTTCCAGTACTAACGGTTGTTTTTTGGGTAGCACTTATTTGTGCAGCTATTTCTCTAATTATTTTAATTTTTAAATTAGATGAAAGCGATAAGAGTAAACACCCTTTCGCCCCAAGATGTTTCTAGGTGTTTTTTAAAACCACAAACTATTTATTCAAAGCTGTCTTCCTAAAAGAAGGACAGCTTTTTTTATTACGCGAATACATGATATAATTTAAATATGGTACACACAATAATTCATGGGCATAGTGTCTCTTATGATGATAGTAAGCATCATGACAGAATTCATCATGCCGCTCACTATTTAGAGTACGGTTTGTCTGCAGAAGAGTCTGAAGTATTTTTCAAAGACGCGAAGTCAAAGGAAGGCTCGGGCACTTCTACTCATTTTGAGGATGATGCTCACACAAACTGCCGTCTTGTAAGGCACGACGGGGAATATCTGATCTCTATTAGAGAATAGTTTCATATATTATAAAGACTTCCAAAAAGCCCTAAAAAAGGGTATATTTAAGCTATGGAAAATAAGGATATGAAAGGAACTCTGCACCCCCTTACACTGCTTGCTAGTGAGGCGTATAATGTCTTTGCCGGCCTTGGATTTGAGGTAGCTAACGGCCCAGAACTTGAGGATGAATGGCACAATTTCGACGCTCTAAACGTGCCGAAGGACCACCCAGCTCGCGATATGCAAGACACATTTTTCATAAAGAAAGATGGTGAGAAAATGGTGCTTCGCACTCATGCCACAAACTCTTCCGCGCGCTCACTTGAGAAGATGGCAAAGAATGGCGAGAATGTTGGCGCTTTTATTTCAATTGGAAAAGTTTTCAGAAATGAATCGACAGATGCCACTCACGAAATGCAATTTTTCCAGATCGACGGGTGTATGATCGGTGAGAATATAAATATTTCTCATATGAAAGGAATCTTAATTGAATTTTATAAAAAAGTTCTTGGAGAAAATGTGGAAATAGAATTCAGACCAAGTTTCTTCCCATTCACTGAGCCATCTGTGGAAGTGCATGCGAAGTTTAACGGACGCTGGCTTGAAATGATGGGCGGTGGAATGATTCACCCAAACGTGCTTAAAAACGCAGGTCTTGATCCAGAAAAGGTCCAAGGTTTTGCTTTCGGTGGAGGACTTGATCGCATCGCAATGATCCGCTGGAATATTCCTGATGTCCGATTATTTTACCAAGGTGATTTACGCATCAATCAATTTTAATATATGAAAATATCTTATAACTGGCTTAAATGGTATGTGCCTGAAGTGTGTGATGCTGAAAAGCTCGCAGATGTTTTCACTTACCACCTTACAGAAGTAGAAGGAGTGGAAACTCTAGCAGATGGCGACAAAATTTTCGATCTAAATGTACTGCCGAACCGTGCGCATGATTTACTCTCACATCACGGAGTGGCGAAGGAAGTCGCAGGGCAACTTGGAATAAAATGGAGCGACCCAACTTCGATGTATAAAGTGCCTGAGAGTAAGCAAACAAATTTGAAAATTGAAATAAATACTCCAAACTGCCGCCGTTATATGGGGCGAATAATTCGCAATGTGAAAGTGGGTCCATCACTAGATTGGGTAGTGAGGCATTTAGAATCTATCGGCCAGAGAAGTATAAACAATATTGTGGATGCCACAAATATCGTAATGTATGACTGTGGTCAGCCATGTCATGCTTATGACCTAGCGAAATTATCTGGTGAGAAAATAGTAATCAGAAATGCAAATGATGGGGAAGAACTTCCGGTTGTCGGCAGAGAAAAAGTTGTGGCGAAATTAAAAGAAAGTGATTTAGTAATTACAGATGGCGAGAAGAGTCTAGCACTTGCTGGTGTGAAGGGTGGCCTTGATTCTGGCATAAGTGAAAGTACTACGGATGTAGTGCTTGAAATCGCTAGCTTTGATCCAGCGACAATACGCAAAACTGCTCGCAGACTTAGCCTTCTTTCAGATTCCGCAAAGCGCTTTGAGAATGATCTATCTTCCACACATTGTGATTTCGGTATGCTTGAACTCACAGGGCTCTTTATGGAAATGTTCCCAGATGCAGTTTATGAAGAAATAGTGGATATGTATCCTGTAAAACAAGAAGAGAGGAAGGTTACTTTCAATACAGAAATGGTGAATAGGAAGCTTGGAAGTAATATTACAGATGAAGATATAGAAAAAATTCTAAAAAATTATTCTTATGTATACGAAAAGAATGGAAGTACTTTTATAGTTACTGCTCCAGCACTTCGCCTTGATATTCAAATTCCAGAAGACATGGTGGAAGAAATTGGGAGGGTATATGGCTATGATAAAATTGCTGGTGTAATCCCAAAGATTAATTTCGTTCCTAAGGTAAATGAAGTACAAGAAAAAATAATTTCAGCTCGAATGAAATTACTTAGTGATGGTTATAGGGAGGTCATGACATATGCCTTTGCAAATAAAGGGGAAGTGGAAGTACTCGCCTCAGCATCAGACAAGAATTTCCTCCGCACGAATTTAACTGACGGAATCAAAAAGTCTTATGAGATGAATAAATTAAACGCACCATTACTTTCTCTTGATGAAGTTAAAATTTTTGAAATCGGGAATGTGTTCACAAAAAACGGGGAAGAACTTAATGTCGCGTATGCGGATAAAAAGGGTGTGAAGGAAGTGAAGCTTGATGAATTTGTCGCTTCTTTTCTAGAAGAAATTTCAGGTCCTCGGGGAAAGTCACCAGACCATGAAATTTCTTCTAGAAACTTCGCTCTTTGGTCACAATTCCCATTCATCACTCGCGATATCTCAGTCTGGGTGCCGGAAGGGACAGATGTGAAAGTGCTCGAGGATATCTACATAAAAAATTCTGGAGACTTGCTCGTAAACGCACCACGCCTAGTAGATAAATTCACAAAAGAAAGTCGCACTTCATACGCCTACCGACTAGTCTTCCAAGCCACTGACCGTACTCTTACGGATACTGAAGTATCTCAAATAATGGATTCAATCTCCACCGACATCAAATCCCACTCCACCTTCGAAATCCGCTAAATATCCACAATTGGCGCAAGGACAGTCCTTGCGCCAATTGCATCAAAATATTAGTTTGGTAAAATATAAATATGCTAAGAGCTGATCCTTTTATAACTGGTGAATACTATCATATTTATAATCGTGGGGTAGATAAACGAGTTATTTTCAAATCAAAAACTGATTATGAAAGGTTTATTATTCTTTTATATGTATCTAATTCTGAAAATTCATTTCGTATTGATGATTTAAAACGTAAGCAAAATAAAAATTTCTCTGAAATTCTTATTCTCGACAGAAGTAAACCGATTATTTCTATTGGTGCATGGTGTCTTATGACAAATCATTTTCATTTCTTGGTTCGTCAAGAAGTAGATGGAGGTATTACCAAATTTATGAAAAAGCTTGGTACTGGATATTCCATGTATTTTAATTTAAAATACGAAAGACAAGGTGCACTATTTGGTGGACCATTTAAATCAAAATGCGTTAAGACCGATGATAATTATATGAGGCAATTATTTGGATATATTCATATAAATCCACTGGAGATTAATTTCCCCGAATGGGAAAAGGCGCAAGGACAGTCCTTGCGCCAAAATGAGATGAGACAATTTTTAGATTCGTACCGTTATTCTAGTTACCCTGATTATATTGGAGATGGTAGAGTAGAAAGTAATATATTAAATAGAAAATCTTTTCCAGATTATTTTCAATCACAGCAAACCTTCAAGGAGTTTGTAGAAAACTATTTTATCTCTAAGGAATAAATATGAGATGATAATTCTGGCGCAAGGACAGTCCTTGCGCCAAGAGTTATCCACAGGAGGATCAGTAAAAAGTAAAGACAAAAGAAAAAACGTGTGGGATAATATATTTATACAAAGTTTGTAATTGATTTTTATTTTATGCGAAAATATAAGTTAGTTCTCTTGTTTTTATTTTTTATTTCTCCTTATATAACTTTTGCTGCGACGGGAGTGACATTTACTCAGGCAAGTGGCGGTGAAGCAATCTCCGCAAGTACGGCACTATCCGGCGGTACGGGTGAATTTACCTTACTGTCTGGGCCTGTGATTTCTGAAGGCACTATTGGTAATATTAAGTCAGGTACCATTACTCTCACAGCACCAGACGGATTTGAGTTTGATACTGCGAATACCGCCACTGTTACAATTGCCAGTAGTACATCTAATCCAAATACAAATATCAATCATTTAGCTTCTGGGACAGTCGTACCTACAGTTACAACTTCATCATCAATTTCGTTTACCATAACTTCCCAAAGTACTTCCGCCAGGAATACTCTCACATGGAACAATATAAGAATCAGGCCCACTTCAGCAGATAATGCTTCAAGTGGGCAAATTATTTTAAGTAGCACTGGTGTCATGCAGAACCTTACACTTCCAATCGATGCTGGGCTTGTAAATGAAATTCCTGTACCTCCCACTGCTCCAACATTTACTGAAGTTACAGAAGATATTACTGAGGATACTACTTGGGGTGTGTCAGGTAGTCCGTATTTGATTTCATTTGATATTAATGTCGACGAGGATGCCACTCTGATAATCGAGCCAGGTGTGGTGGTGAAGTTTAGTAATTTCGCAACTCTACGTATAAACGGTGCACTTGAGGCCAATGGGTCTAGCTCTGACCCTATAATTTTTACTTCATATAAAGATGACAGTGTGGCCGGTGATACAAATAATGATAATTCATCGACTTCTCCAGCGAGTTCAGATTGGCGTGGGGTATCTTTCTATAATAATGAGAAAGATTCCAATGTTTCAAATGCAGAAGTTAGGTATTCTAATTACGGATTTGCAAATTTTGGTTCTACTTTAAATATTTCAGATGTAGGTTGCAGCTATGCTGATTCTGGCCTGATTTCATTTTATGAGGGCTCAAGTACAATCAAAAATATTTCTTTTAAAAATATGACTCGTTTTGCAATATCTTTGTATGAAGGAAGTCATGTGGATGGTGATAATATAAATATTTATAATTTAGATGAATACGCTGATGGTATAGATCTGTTTGAAGGATCTAATCTCACACTTACGAATTCAAGTTTGAAAGGATCATTGGGTAGCTATGGGATCCTTACATTTGAAGGTAGTGATATAGATCTAGACACAGTCAGTGTGTCTGGGTTTGGTGTAGGATTTGCGGATTACGGTGATAGTGATAGTGGTTTAAACAATTTGAATATAAAAAATAGTGAGATAAAGAATAATGATATTGGTTTCTTATTATTTGGAGAGGATTCAGTTTATAAAATAACTAATAATTCCATTAGTGGCAACTTTACTTACGGAGTGAAATCATATTCAGAAAACTTCTTGAATTTTAAAAATAATTATTGGGGTGATGAAAGTGGTCCGTACAATTTAGAATTAAATCCACAAGGTTTAGGTAGTGCAGTTTACAATAGTCCTGGGTCTAGTCAGTTTGTGTTTAAGCCGTGGCTTAAAATTTGGCCCATAGAAGAAATGCCGATAGAGATCAAGCAGTGTTGCTCGAGTGTGATGTTCTTCCCAGGAATTCAAGGTAGCAGGCTATATAAAGAGCGTTTACTGGGAGGGGAAGACCAGTTATGGGAGCCAAATACACCCGATGATGTGGCTGACTTATATATGGATGAAGAAGGGAATAGTATAAATGAAGTGTATACAAGGGATATAATAAAAGAGACGAATTTAGCGCGAGACATAGAAGCTTTAAGGAAAAAAATCTATAAATCATTTTCTGTTGATTTAGATAATTTAAAAACAGAAGGTAAAATTGCCGATTGGGAGCCTGTGGCATATGACTGGAGACTGGGTGTGGATGATATAGTAAATAACGGTATTAATCTTGAGACCTCCACAGTAGATGCGATTTCAGAAGTGGAGAGGATGGCAAGTGATTCACAGACAGGCAAGGTGACTCTAGTGGGACACTCTAATGGTGGATTATTTATAAAATATTTACTGAAAAGATTGGAAGATAGAGGGGAAATAGAATTAGTGGATAAGGTAGTCCTTGTGGGCTCACCAGAGCTCGGCACTCCAGAAGGTGCCTTTGCTATTTTGCACGGGTTACAATTTAAAGGAGTTCTTGATTTTATCGCTCCACAGAAATATAACAGGCAACTTGCTTTAAATATTCCTGGAGTGTATTCTTTGGCACCATCAAGGAAATTGTTTGAAAGTATGAATATTCCGGTAGTAAAGTTCGACGAATCCGTGGGTGACCTTTTTGGGCTTGTTGATGCCTATGGATCAAGTATCGATACATATGATGTATTTAAAGATTTCTTGCTTGCTCGCAGTGACAGCCGAGAGCTACCAGCACTCGAAGCTGTGAAAGCCCCAGCTTATGGTAATGAATTATTGCTAAATAAGGCTGAAAGTTTGCATGACCTAATCGACAATTATGAGATTCCTACATCGATTAAAAAATACGGTATTTCTGGAATTGGTCTACCTACTCCTGCTGGCACAGTGTATAAGAAAAATAAGTTTTGTATATTAGATTTGTGCCATGACGGAAGTCAGCTAGTACCAGAGATTATAAATACAGTGTATGGAGATGGGACAGTCCTAAATTCCTCTAGCTCTGCAATGGGTGGCAATCAATACATTGTAAATATGGAAGCTTATAATAAAGATAATGGCACGAATTATGATCATGCATTTATGATGGAGAATCTCTCGATAAAGAGTTTAGTTGAAAATATTATATTAGACATAGATGAGACTATACCTTATGTAATAGATAGAAGTGCGAAAATAAAGACAAAGACAAAAGTTGTCTCTATGCATTCTCCTGTGGATATTGATTTGTATGACAGCGAAGGCAGGCATACAGGTAAGTGTGCCGAGAATCCATACCCAGAGATGGAATGTATAGATGCAGAAATCCCAAATTCATCGTATACTACTATGGGTGAAGATAAATACATCTCACTTCCAAATGAAGGATCATTTACTTTGAAGCTTGATGGTTATGATTCTGGTACTTTCACTCTAAATATAGATAATTATGAGGATGACACGAAAGTGGGCGGGGTAGAATTCACTGATGTGCCAACTAATTCTTTATTGTTAAGTGATGTAAACCTGACGGAAACTTTGCCTACAGAATTGTTGCTCGATATGAATGGTGATAGTAAATTGGATAAAAAGGTGACAAATACTGGCGAGACATCAGACATCGTAATTCAAGATGAGCCGATAGTTTCAAGAATATATGGAAGCAGTAGTGGGCGATCAAATATTTACTCAATACAGAAAAATATGTTTGAAAAAGAAAAGCCTGTAGCTGTAAAAGAAGTTAAAATAAAAGAAGTGAAGCCGAAAAAGGTTGCAAAGAAAGTTATACCCAATATTTTAGCGGTGGAGAAAGTACCAATTCCAACAACGGACGAAATTGCAAAATTAAATTTTGATCAAACGGCGAGCGTGGGGAATATAGGTTTCAATATCTTTAATTATTTATTTAAATTATTATTTAGTTATTAAAAATTTATGAAAAGTATTTATATTAAAAAAATTATTGCTGGGATTGTAATTTTTGGATCATACTTCTTTTTTAATTCTGGTTTTGCGAACGACCCAGATGTATTCATAGGTGAGATTTTATGTTTTTTATTACCAGCTGTAGTTATGGGAGGTAAAAGATTATATCTTTGGGTGATTTCTTATTCTTTATTAATTCTATCCCTTTGGACTTTTTGGCATACAAATATTTTTCCTTATCATATAACCCCAAATGAACCTTGCGGATTAGATCTATTATGTGGAGTAGATAATAGACCGTTTATTGTTATCTTTTTATATATTATTGTGTTAATAGTTCTAGCTATCTGGCAACTAGTCTCATTCATTCAGAAAAGAAATTCAAAAGGTTTAATTCAAAATTAAATATTTTTTTGTTGACAAATGGTGGTATTTTGGTTAGATTGAAGAAAAATATTTTTAAGATAATGGCAAAAAAAGCTAACACCAAGAAGAAGGTAGTAAAACAAAAGGATACTGGAGAATTAAACTTTTACTATGTTCTAGCGGCGGTATTACTTGGTATGATTTCAGCAATTTTGCTATATATCAAACTACGTTTAAATGCTCAATCTCATTGATTGAGCTTTTTTTGTTTTCAGGTGCTGTTTAATTTCTATTGTCATATTCGTGCGAATGGGTAAATAACTTAGGTTCAAATATTAAAAATCCCGAAGGCTACTTGGGTGTAGTCTTCGGGGGTGGTGTTTCGTGAGGTTTACGTGCTGCATGATCCTCGATACTCCATGCGTTCGGGGGGATTGGGGGTTTATCCATAACCTTCTTTTTAATAAGCACTAGTTGCTTGTGCTCGCACAAATTACACGTGCACTTAATTTTGTAATGGTATGTTGTCTCTGAAGTCATTCCATGACTACAGGATTCAGCAGGTTTTTTACAATTCTCACAAGTAAAATTGTAAATTTTTCTATTCTTTTTCATGACTCTGTAAATTTAATTTATATTAATTATATTCTATATAAAATATAAAACAATACCATGCATATTACCCTTATAAAATAAGGCTTATTTTGAGTAAAAAAGCTCGCTTTGTGGCGAGCTTTTTGGTATAATAAATAGGTAAATAAAAGCAATTAATCAACAATTATCATTATTCCCCAAGGGGTTTTTTAATTAATATGGCAAAAGAAGAAAAGAAAAAGGCATATGGTGCAGATGAGATCTCGGTCCTAGAAGGACTCGAGCCGGTTCGCCGACGTCCTGGAATGTATATCGGTTCTACTGGAGTGGATGGTATGCATCACCTTGTTTGGGAAATTTTTGATAACTCTCGCGATGAGGCCATGGGTGGATTTGCAAATCGCATTGAAGTTGTAGTCCTTCCTGGTAATCGCATCCGCGTGGCAGACAACGGCCGTGGAATCCCAGTAGGCATACACTCAAAGACAAAAGTTTCTGCACTTGAAACTGTCATGACCACACTCCACGCTGGAGGAAAATTTGGAGGTGAAGATTCTGGATATAAAGTTTCTGGAGGTCTACACGGAGTGGGAGCATCTGTGGTGAATGCACTTTCTATATACACTCGCGCTGAAGTTCACCGTGAAGGTGGGCGCTATGTGCAAGAGTATTCTCAAGGTAAGAAGAAGGCGGCGGTAAAGAAAATCGAATCTTCAAAATTAAATGGTACTATCACTACCTTCGAACCTGATCGTGAAATTTTCAAAGAGGGAGTATTTAATTGGGATACTATTGTGAACCATCTTCGCCAGCAAGCATACCTTGTGAAAGGCCTTCGCATTCACATCATTGATGCACGTGAGATGGGTGAGCAAGTGCTTACAAAGAAGAATACAAACATCGATGATACATTCTGGTTCTCAGATCTTTCTCTTGAGCTTCCTTCCACAACATTCTATTTCGAAGGAGGACTAGTGTCACTCGTGCAGTTCTACAACAAGCTTCAGAAGCCAATTCATGAAACTATTTTCTATGTAGAAAAAGAGGTAGACGATGTGGGTGTGGAAGTTGCACTTCAGTACGTGGATGACTTCACTGCAAAGATCGTGCCTTTTGCAAACAACATTTATAACCTTGAAGGTGGTACACATATCACTGGATTCAAAACTGCACTTACAAGAATCCTAAACACATACGGAAAGAAAAATAATCTTATTAAAGAAGCCGACGGAGGATTCACTGGAGACGATGTGCTTGAAGGTCTTACCGCAGTTGTGTCTGTGAAGCTTCGCGAAATTCAATTCGAAGGTCAGACAAAAGGAAAGCTAGGTAGTACAGAAGCGCAAGGTGCGACTGCTACAGTCTTCGGAGATGCATTCACAGCATTTCTAGAAGAGAACCCAGATCAAGCAAAGGCAATCATTATGAAAGGCCTCCTTGCACTACGCGCTCGTAAGGCTGCGAAAGCTGCGAAGGATTCTGTTCTTCGTAAGGGTGCACTTGAAGGTATGACTCTCCCAGGTAAGCTTGCAGACTGCCAAAGTAAGAGTGCTCAAGAATCTGAGATCTTCATTGTGGAGGGAGATTCTGCTGGAGGTACAGCCAAGATGGGACGCGACAGAAAGACTCAAGCTATTCTGCCACTTCGCGGAAAAATCCTAAACGTGGAGCGTGCTCGCCTTGATCGTATGCTTGGAAGTGAACAAATTAAAAATTTGGTTATTGCTATGGGAACATCTATCGGAGATACTTTTGAAATCGAGAAGATGCGCTATCACAAGATAATCATAGCGACAGATGCCGACGTGGATGGTGCACACATTCGCACACTTATCCTCACACTTATGTACCGATACTTCCGCCCAGTGATTGATGCAGGATATATTTATATTGCTCAGCCACCACTATTTAAAATCAAGCGTGGTAAAGAAGTGCTCTATGCTTATACAGATGAAGAGCGCGATAAAATCCTCGGTAAAGATGCAGTACGCCTCGAAGATCTACTTGCAGAATCTGCAGATGACGAAACTCCTATGGAGGGAACTGAAGCTGAAGTAGCTGAAGAGGAAAATAAAAAAGGTGCTGCAAAAGCTACAAGTGCGAAGATTCATATTCAAAGATATAAAGGTCTCGGAGAAATGAACGCCGAAGAACTCTGGGAGACTACTATGGATCCAGCTCGCAGAATCCTTAAGCAAGTGGCTGTAGAAGATGCTGAAGATGCCAACAAGGTCTTCGATATGCTCATGGGATCTGAAGTGCCTCCTCGCAAATCATTCATCCAAGCCAACGCTAAGTACGCAAACTTAGATATATAAATACAAAAATAAAAAGCTCCATATTGGAGCTTTTTATTTTTAAACTAACTTCTGTTTTTTATCTCTGCCTCAAGTAATACTGTGAGATCAGCTAGAGTCATTTGAATCTTGCTTCCATCACGCTTCTCAATAGTGAGCATGCCGGATTCCTTTTCTTTGTCACCGAGCACAATCACATATGGAGCGCGGAGAGCTTTCGCTTTGTGAATTCTCTTTCCGAGTGAATCGTTTGAAGGGAAGACTGCTGTGCGAATTCCAGAATTCTTCAAGACCTTTTCCATTTCATAGCCTGCGTCTTCGTGAATATCTTTCACTGGTATCACTGCTACTTGTGTAGGGCAAAGCCAAAGAGGGAAATCACCAGCTAAGTGCTCGATAAGTGTAGACATGAATCTCTCGATGGATCCCATCACTGCACAGTGTATCATCACTATCTGCTCTTTCTCACCCTTTTCATTTGTACATGTGAGGTCAAAGTTTTTTGGCTGATTGAAGTCGAGCTGGACTGTAGCCACTTGGAGCACACGGCCGATAGAGTCGCGAGAAATGAAATCTATCTTTGGTCCGTAGAAAGCTGCTTCACCTACGCCGTCTATCCAAGTCACACCTTTCTTTTCCATTAGATTCTTGAGTGCGCCCTCGGCCTTTGCCCAGAGTTCTTCACCACCTAGATACTTCTCAGGAGTTTTAGGATCATGGCGTGAGAAGCGAACTTGAAGTTCGAATCCAAAAGTTTTGTAGAAAGTGTCGATGATATCCCATACTGCCATTACTTCTTCTTCCACCTGATTTTCTCTACAGAATACGTGTGCATCATCTTGAGTAATTGAAATAACTCTTGAAAGTCCTGAAAGTTCTCCGGACTGCTCATCGCGATACACCATAGTAGTCTCGGCATAGCGCTGTGGCATATCTCGGTAGCTACGAGGTTCACTGTCGAAGATCTGTGTGTGGTGAGGGCAGTTCATCGGCTTCATTACAAAAGTGTGCTTCTCACGAGTTTCAATCTTGAAGAGGTCATCAGAATATTTAGCCCAGTGACCTGAAGTCTCGTATAATTCCTTTTTAGTAATGTGGGGGATTGTGACTTTCTGATAACCACGAATTTTACGAAGTTCCCATACGTAGTCATTTAGAAGTTCACGAATGATAGTACCCTTTGGAGTCCAAAGTGGTAGCCCTGGCCCAACTAAATCTGAGAAAATAAATAATCCAAGTTCTTTACCAATTTTTCTATGATCTCTTTTCTTCGCTTCTTCTTGCTGAAGAATATATGCATCCAATTTTTCTTTAGTTTCAAATGCGAGGCCATAAATGCGAGTAAGCATTTTGTTCTTCTCATCACCGCGCCAGTATGCGCCGGCTACGCGATCGAGCTTGAAGGAATCCCCCGGAATTTCCTTCGCAGGACTCTCGGCGTGGCCTCCACGGCAAAGATCTGTAAAACCACCACAAGTATAAAGTGTGATCTTCTCACCACGATCGGCGATTTCATTTATGAGTTCTTCTTTGTAGACATTTCCTTTGAAAGTTTCGAGCGCCTCATCTTTACTTACTTCTTTATGAGTGAATTCAGTCCAAGAGGAGAGATTCTTTACCATACTTTTCTGTAATCCTGCCAAATCTTCGTCACTTACCTTCTCTGTGCCGAAGTCGATGTCGTAATAGAAGCCATTGTCCACTGCTGGGCCGAGAGTAAGCTGTGCATTTTCGTATTTACCCTTTACGGCTTGAGCCAAAAGGTGAGCTAATGTGTGGCGATTATGAGCCAATTTTTCATTGTTTTCCATTTATTTATCATAGCATAAAAGGCTTATAATGTAAGAGTATATAATCCTTGACTTAAATATTAAAAATGTTATAATCCAAACAAATGAGAATTACACTAAAGTGATTTTCGAAAATAATGCACAATATAAATACGTTAAATTTCGCCTGTATGGCGGCCTGTTTTCGCTACCATAAAGGTAAATTCCAAATACTGACTGTATTTTACAATGACTGGAACAGTACTTATCAGTTGCGACTTCCAGGCGGTACAGTTAAATTCGAAGATATATGCAATGCAATTAAAAAATGCATACCTAGTATAAATAAGGTATATCATGAAAAACTCGAATTTGCAGTGAGACGAATTGAGGAGTATGAAGCATCTTGTTTGAAAGCTTTAACTCCAGAAATTAAAAAAGATTTTATAGCTAGAAATAAGTTGCTTAACAGCTATTTAAAAACGGCGTATGACCTTTTAGACAACACTGGACCACCTAAAGATGTGCTAGAAAAAATTGCTGAAGAAGCAAGATTGATAGCAATGCTAAGAGAGGTGTCGGAGGAAACCCTTGGAACTTTAAAAGGTAAACTAATTAAGTTTAGCTCTTCATTTTTAGGCTCACACGAGAAACTTGGTTTTGTTACCTTTGATATGTTAGCACCAGATTTCTGGGACTCTTCTCCTGATACTGACATTCTTTGTTCTCAATGGATGGATGTTTCTGAAGCTATGAAGCAACTCTATGATAGCAACGGTAGTAGCCATCGAGTTCTAACTCAAAGTGCCATTAAGAAGGCAATTGAGCTAAAACTCCACCCAAAAGTTGAAGAACTCCGGATTTATGCCGGAGAAAACAACTGAATTTACCCAAACATTTTGACCCCTTACTGTAAATAGTACGGGGTCATTTTATTTGCATTTTGGGCGAAAATAAGTATACTATCTATATATGGTAATACGAATGAGACATACGCGTTCCCACACAGGGAATCGCCGTTCACATCATGCCCTTAAAAGCACGAATTTTACAGCTTGTTCAAACTGTGAAAAACCTCGCCAGATGCACACTGTGTGCAGTCACTGCGGGTTTTATCGTGGCCGTAAGGTTATCGATGTAGTAAAGAAAGTAGAGAAAAAGCAAGCAAAGAAGAAGGCTAGTAAGTAATTCTGGTATTTTTTTTCGTTTAATTTTCCCTTTTTAAAAATGGCAAACAGGCACCTTTCACGTTCAATAGTCCTTCAGACACTCTTTGAGTGGGATTTTGGTATTTCAGTAGATAAAGATAATCACGATGAAATGCTCGATAGGAACATTGAAGAATTCGGTCCTGGGCTAGATGACGATGCTTTTATAAAAGATATTTTTCTTGGTGTCGTAAAAAAGAAAGCTATTATAGATGAGATCATAGAGAAGGCTGCGCCAGATTGGCCTATTGAGAAAATTTCTATCGTTGATAGGAATATTCTTCGTATGGGATTGTACGAGCTACTTTTTGGTGACCGCACACAAGTGCCTCCAAAGGTGGCTATCAATGAAGCTATCGAGCTTGCGAAAAGCTTCGGCGGTGAGAATTCTAGTAAATTCGTAAACGGAGTGCTCGGTGCAGTGTATAAAGAGATCGGTGAGCCTGGTAAAGATGATATAAGTAAAAAGCAGATTGCAAAAAAGTTTGCCGAGACTGACCCTGCGAAATTCCCAATAGAGAAAAAGGCTGGAGCGGTGGTATACGCCAAGAAAGACGGCGAAATATATTTCGCATTTGTGCACGACGTCTTCGGATACTGGACACTCTCAAAAGGTGGCATCGAAGAAGGCGAGAATGAAGAGCAAGGTGCAATACGCGAGATCAAAGAAGAAATGGGCCTTGATATAAAGATAAAGGAAATGCTCGGACGCAATGAATACATCGCATCGCACCCTACTCAAGGTAAGATCCGCAAGCAAGTAGTTTTCTTCCTTGGTGAATCAGAATTTACAGATATCGTACTTGAGAAAGGTACAGGCGGACTCGACGATGCTAGATGGTTCAAACTTGCCGATGTGGCAGAGCTCAAGATCTACGACAACATGGTGCCTTTACTTACAAAATCCATAGAAATTTTGACAGCAAAATCTTAAAAGTTTAATTTAAATATTATGATTGATTTCTCCTTATTCGAAAAACAGATTGGTGTAAAATTTAAAGACAAGGGCCTCCTTGAGCAGGCTTTCATACACCGCTCATATATAAATGAAAATTCTGGTAACAAAATTTCTCACAACGAGCGCCTCGAATTCCTAGGCGACGCCGTGCTTGAGCTAGCAGTGACGGACTATCTTTACCGCACATATCCGAACTCTGATGAAGGTGAGCTTACTGCTTACAGATCATCGCTCGTGAATGCAATAATCATAGGTGAAGTTGCCGGAGAGCTCAATATGAACGAATACCTCCTTCTTTCAAAAGGTGAATCGAAAGACAGCGGAAAGGCAAGACTATACATACTCGCAAATACTTATGAAGCATTCGTAGGTGCACTTTATATGGATCAAGGTTATGCACCAGCAGAGAAATTTATCCGTGAGACTCTCTTTGGCAAGCTTACAGAAATAGTTGAGAAGAAACTTTTCCGCGATGCAAAAAGTTGGATACAAGAAAAGTGCCAAGAGCACGAAGGAGTGACTCCATCATACAAAGTTCTTCATGAGAATGGTCCAGATCACGACAAGCATTTCACTATTGGAATATTCTTCGGAAATACTCGCATTGCAGAAGGAAAAGGAAAGTCCAAGCAGGAAGCTGAGCAGGCTGCAGCACGCGCCGCATTAGAAGCTAAGAACTGGCTCGACTAAAACTACATATGACACTCAAATCCATTGAACTTTCTGGATTCAAATCATTTGGTAAAAAGAGTACCTTAGCTTTCAACACACCTATCACATCTGTCGTCGGACCCAACGGCTCTGGAAAATCCAACATTGTGGAAGCAATACGATTCGTGCTCGGAGAGCAGTCTATGAAGAGTCTACGCGGTAAAGGCGGAGTGGATCTCATATTCAAAGGCTCAAAGATGATGCCGTCTGCAAGTCGTGCATCTGTGACTATCACATTTGATAATAGTAAAAAGATTTTTAATTTTACAAACTCTGGGCTTGGAGTGTCGCTCGACTTCGATGAAATATCTATCTCTCGTGAAGTCTTTGCTGATGGTGGGAATACTTATAGTATCAATGGCACTGAGGTGCGCCTCAAAGACGTGGTGGATTTGCTCGCATCGGTAAACATTGGCTCATCTGGGCACCATATCATTTCACAAGGTGAGGCTGATCGCGTGCTCAATGCATCGCCGAAAGATAGACGCGCTATGATCGAGGATGCACTCGGACTTAAAGTTTACCAATACAGAATAAAAGAATCAGAAAGAAAGCTCGAGAAGACTGCAATCAATATGAAAGAAGTGCAGTCCATCCGAAGGGAAATTGCTCCGCACATCGCGTTCTTAAAAAAGCAGGTGGAGAAGGTGGAGAAGTCTCACGCACTACGCGAAGAGCTCAATGGTTACTATTCTACTTACTTAAGTGCAGAATCTTCTTATATTACTATCACCACTCGTGAGCTCACACACAAGAGAAGAATGCTCGATGAGAAATTGCTAACGCTTGAGGAGAGGCTTGCGAAACTTCCGATATATAATTCAGAAAATGCCAATAGTGAAAGCCTTGCGCGCGCTGAAATAGTAAAAGAAGAGAATCGTATACGCCGTGCTAGTGAAGAGCTCTCTCGCACACTTGGGCGCTTGGAAGGAATGATGGATGCACTGAAAGCTCCAAAAATTGTAGAGAATAAGAAAGAAGAAAATCGAGTTATTTCTTTCAGTGAATGGAGTAACTTACTTGATAAGTGTTTGTCTGAAATCGACTTAGCATTAGGTGCTAGTGAGAAAGATAATATATTTTCAATACTTTCAAAATTAAAGAACGAATTACTTCATATGAGAAGTAATGAAAACAAAGTTGAGACTGTTTCAAATAATGATGTGAATACAGATAGAATTAATGAACTTGAAAATCAGAGAGAAAATATTTTAAATGAAATTAAAGGACTAGAGAATGAAGCCGATAAATGCCGTGAGGCACTCCGTGTGCTTGATCTTAAAGCAAAAGAAAGTGAAGTATCACTCCGTGATAGTGAAAGAGTGAGATATGAAATACTTGGAGAGAAAAATGCAGTATCTTCTGACCTGCATTCACTTGTGTATGAAGAGGAGAAACTTGCGAGTGTGAAGAGTGCATTTGAAGAAGAGGTGAGGGAAGCCTCGACACTTATCGGTATGCAGGTGCTGTCGTATGCTCAGAATGGATTTAAGAATCAAACAGAAGGTGAAGATATAAAAGAAAGTAGAATAAGACAAGAAGAACTAAGAAGGAAGATTGAACGCATCAAGATTAAGCTTGAAGATGCGGGGATTGGTAATGGTGCAGACATTCTGAAAGAATATACTGAGACAGTTGAGCGTGATCAATTCTTGGAGCGAGAGCTAGGAGATTTGGCAACGAGTTCTGCTACTCTCACAAATCTGATAAATGAACTAAAGGAAACCTTGGATACAGAATTCAAAGAAGGTGTGAATAAAATTAATACAGAATTCCAAAATTTCTTCGCTCTCATGTTTGGCGGAGGAAATGCACATCTATCAGTAGTGGTGGAGCAGAAGCGCCAGAAGAAAGATGAAGAAGTAGATATGGAGGGGGAGGGAGAAGAAGAGAATTTTGAATTAGAAAAAGGTGTGAATATCGATGTGTCTCTACCTCAGAAGAAAGTGCGTGACCTTCATATGCTCTCTGGTGGCGAGCGCTCACTTACTTCCATCGCACTACTCTTCGCTATGAGTCAGGTGAACCCACCACCATTCCTCGTGCTCGACGAGACTGATGCTGCGCTAGACGAAGCAAACTCCCGTAAGTACGGCGACATGCTTGAGAATCTCTCGAAATTCTCCCAGCTAATCGTGGTCACTCACAACCGTGAGACAATGTCGCGAGCGGAAGTGCTCTACGGAGTCACAGTCGGCGCCGACGGAGCCTCCAAGCTCCTCTCGATCTCCCTCGTTGACGCCAACGCTTACGCGAAATAACCTCCTTAGGTAAATCCTAAAATAGCCCTAGAAATAGGGCTATTTTGCTTTAGGACACTCTATTGACTTTTGGTCAAGTATATGCTATCATATAGGGAAAGGTAAATATCCGTGTTCTCTGACAATGACGGGTTTAATATTGAAAGATTGGGGCTTAATCCGAGCCACTAATTTCGCGTTCGGAACAGCTTTAATTTTTCAATCTTAAATTTTATAACCAAATGAAAGTATTAGGTATTACAATTGGAGCCGCAACGGCACCACTCTCACCTTCACAAGTAACCGAAGGACACGAAAGCGCCAAAAAGGCGATGACATTAAAATTGGAGGAAAACTCCAAAAAAAGTATCAGATTAAGAGAAGATCTTGCAAAAATGAGCAAAGAACTTTTTGGAACTGAGAAATTTTCTGAAAAAGGTCCTGGGGTGTGGAAGCACATCATATGGATCTTGGGACTTCTTGCAGTAGCAGTGGTAGAGATACCGCTCAACGCGATGTCCTTCGAAATTTTCGACAGGACACAGGACGAAACTACAGCAATGGCTGTGGTTGCCGGTATCTTAATCGCCGGATTGGCTCACGCCACCGGATTCTTTTTCAAAAGATGGACTGTGCGTAACGAGCAAAGGACCACAAATGGTTTGCTTGCATTCGTTTGCCTAACAGTTGCAATTTTTGGGCTTTGGACCTTAGCAGGTTTCAGAGTACAATATCGCAACGAAATTGGCGACGAGGATACTGTTAGCCAATTCCAACAAGCAGGATTCGCTTTCTTAGTATTCTTCATCGGTGTTTTAGCATCATTCTTTCACACAAGTTCGGCTGCAAACCTTAAACTGGAAAAAGATTTCTATAAAGAACTGAAAACCTTACGGGACAACAGATCTAAACTAGATAAACTTATAAAAGAAAGAGATGCAATGAACAAACAATACCCGAAGGATTTAGCGCAAGCTGAAAAACAGGTAAAAGATGAAGCAAAAAAGGAAGCTGATGAAGCTAAAAAAGAAGTGAAAAAGGGTGCAGATGCAAAAATTTCCGAAGAAGAAGCGTTGAATAAAAAGAATTCTGAGTTCACTGAACTTAAGAATAAATTTAATCAACTTTTCGAAGAAGTAAACAACAGATTAACTTCTAAAACAGGAGTTGATTTGGACCTTTACAAAAACGACATTGCATTTATTGATGCTAAAACTCAACTTGAGTTTTACATGGAAGAAATGGAAAAGCTCTCTAAGGAGGTAACAGTAGCAGATGCTGAGGAACTAGTAATAAAGGCCAAAGAATCATTTAAATCTATAAATAACTAAACACTATGAAAAATTTAATGATTTTCTTGCTTAGCCTTATGGCTTTAACTTCGGCATGTAGCAGCAACAAGGGCCCCGACCCTAGTACTAACGTCACGTTTCTTATCGATAACACTGAAAAGTGCGGTAGCCGTGACACTCTGATACCAACCCAAAGTGTAGTCGATCTGATCGGCTACAATGGGAAGGTGACCTTCAGACAGGTAAATCAAGTTTCGTTAAATACCGAATCAAGCGTAAGCTTGAAAATGCCAGCAGGCAAGACGCGACTCAAGATAAAAAAAGTAAATAAGCCATTTTTGAAGAAGCTTAACGCGCTTCGAATGACCTATTTAGGCCCGACTGAAAAAGCTAAAAAGTCATCGATTTGGGAACCAGTATGCGAAAGTATAGAGGATCTCAAAAAATCTGATGCAGATAGTAAAGTGTTGGTAATTGTTTCGGACATGATAGAGTTCTCCAGCAATGGGGACTTCTATCACACAAGTGTCGAAGACATAAAGAAGATCAAGGAAAAAATGCGCAAAAATTGTGGCATTAATGAACTTCCAAAAGAAAGCGATGTAAGTGTGAAAATCATATTTTATAACCCAACCGGGGATACAGAATATGAAGAACGATTCAAAAAATCAATGAAGATATGGGCTGTATTCTTTGAAGAAGCAGGAATTGATTATGAAGTCAAAGCAAATCTTTAATTCTTTTCATTATGGCAACAGAGGAAAAGGAAAAAGAAAAAGAAGCGCTTAGAACACTTCTCGAGATAATGCCACTATTGAAAGACCTAAAAAATGAACTCCAAGAAATTAAACGAAAGTTTAAAATAATTTCTTATTATAAGGATTTCAGACTAAAGATCGATCAACCGAGCCTTATACCGATAGAGGAAGCTGAAAAGTTTACTCTGTTTATGAACGATTCAAGAACATTATTGCTTAAATTCAAGAAATCATTTAATGAAAATGATCTTCCTGAAAAATTAAACGATTCGTTTATGGATATCTTTTTGGGAATTACCAAAAAGTGTTTATCTACAGACAAACATAAAGTAGTCTATATTGGTAAAACTGGTTCACTTGCGTGGCGCAAACCTGTAAATTATGTTGTTGAACACTGGGAGAAACTTGGAAATATCCAAAGAATCACATATTCACAACACTGCTACGATACCATTAAAAGTTACTTTAATCTTATCGGTCTTATTGATCAGTTTGAGAAACAAGTAACTAAAGTGTTATAACCGTCATTAATTTTTATAAAGACCTGAAACTTTTTAGTTTTAGGTCTTTTTTGTTACTGGAGATTATATAAGTAATATTGACTATTTTGTGTGTTTATGTTATTAATGAAAGTAAATTCAAAACCCAAAAATTCCCTAAAAAAATGAAAAGTAAATTTACATTAAGTTGTATGATAGTAATCATACTTTTTGCATTCTCGTGCAACGAAACCCCGACCCCAAAAAGTTCTACCTTAAAAAAGCCATTAAAAAATTATTTAGTAAAGAAAAATATGGAAGCAATTAATGCTTCAATATTAAAAATCACTCGTACTGAATATGGTCCAAATGGAGCACAGAGCTGGTACGGACACTGCTGTCTATATGCAAACAAGTTTGATAAATCTTATCTTGCATTACCTAAACATTGCTTCCCTTACAAAAAAGGTGTGCGATACGATGTAGAACTGACAGATTTCAAAGGCCGAAAAATAAATTTGGAATCCTATGAATATTTCCCGGCAAAAAATGATATAGATGCTGAAATTCTTGTAGTAGATAAGATCGATGGAATTCCAAATCTGTGTAGTAGAGATATGATTTCCCCGAAAGGAGAAGTTGGAGATTCTGCAGTTATTCTATGCCCGTTTGATGCGAGAGAAGTTCGATTAAAGTATGGGACTATCTCTGAAGAAAATACCATTAAAGCTAATACACTTTATGATGAACACGGAGATTCAGGTGGTCTTATTGTAGGACAATTTGGTGTGTTTGGAATACTAGTTAGTGGTTTAGGAGGTACTACATACTATGTTCCTATGCGAACTTTTGAGGATATTTATGAAGAGATAGTGGAAAAACAATCAAAACAAAATTAGTCACCCGTATGATGAAAACCTAATGGTATTCATCATACGGTTTTTTTGTAACTAATTCGTAATATTTTTTGGATCAAGAATTGTGTAACCCTTTTCCTCAATTTTTGTAAGGAGTTCATCGAGATACATATCTGTCTCTTTGTGTTCATGAATGAGGATGATCTCACCAGGGTGCAAATCTTTCATTACATTATTCATAAATACATCTTTATTTTTTGATTTTGCTTCCCAATCTTTCACTGAGCCGGACCAGTTCATATAAATCATTCCTTTTCCTTTTATATAATCTCTTTCTTCTTGTGTGCTTTCACCAAACGGTGCGCGGAAGAATTTCGGAGCTTCACCTGTGCTTCCTTCGATAAGTTTTGAATTTTTATCAACCTCACTTTTTGCAGCTTCAAAGCTAATACGCTTAAGATATGGGTGGCTCCATGTGTGATTACCCACAGCAAATCCGCGGTCTATTTCAGTCTTTAAAACATCTTTCAATTCGTTTTTAACATGAATGCCATTTATAAAGAATATGGCTTTGGCATTGTGTTTGTCGAGAGTGTTCATCATACTTTCTGCGTATTTCGACGGTCCGTCATCTATCGTAATTAGAACTACTTTTTTGTCGCCCTTTGGATCATTTGGTACAAGATCAAAACTTTTGTTTACATGATAGGTGCCTTGTATTTGTCCGACTATCGCTCCATCTTTTTTTATTAAAGGTTTAATTGCAGAATTAGATTCTGCAATTTGATTTTTTGAATCCTTCATTATGAATTCGATCTCCTTTATCATTTCTCTGTCTCGGACTTTCTCAGTGTGTAAGTATGACAAATAAGAGCCTATGCCTATGATGGCCATCACTCCTAAACCTTTTAAAAATAATTTTTCTCTATTCGTTAAGTGCATAGTCTATTGTTTTTTTATTCATATCTGCTCCCATTACTTTTATCTTTACATTGTCTCCTAGCATGTATCTCTTCTTTGTCTTCTTGCCGAGGATAGCCATGTGCTTCTTGTCGAACATGTAGAAGTCGTCTTTAAGATCTCGCATGCGCACCATCCCTTCACACTTTGTTTCTTTCTCTTCCACATAGAGGCCCCATTCGGTGACTCCTGTGATGACTCCAGAGAATATACTTCCGATACGAGTCGACATGTATTCCACCTGCTTGTATTTGATCGAAGCGCGCTCAGCATCGGCTGCTTCCTTCTCTCGGCTTGAAGCTTCTGTGGACATTTGCTCGTATTCAAACCATCTTTCTTTTGGCATGAGTTTGCCTGCGAGAGAATCTGCAAGTAGGCGGTGCACTATCACATCAGGATACCTTCGGATAGGTGAAGTGAAGTGAGTGTAGTCCTTAAATGCGAGACCGTAGTGACCGATGTTCTTCGTGGAGTATATAGCCTTTGCCATTGTGCGGATGATAGCGCTGTGCACTGTGGCCGCTATTGGGCTACCCTCTAGCTTTATGACGAGTGCATTTATTTCTTCAGATGGGATTATGCCGTCTTTCAATTTTACATTGTATCCGAGCTTCTTTAAGAAGAAGGCGAGGTCCTTCATCTTTTCTTTATTTGGCTCATCGTGAATGCGGTATACGAAAACTCCACCTTTCTTTTTATTGTCTTTGGTCATGACTTCTGCCACACGGCGGTTTGCAAGGAGCATGAATTCTTCAATCATTCTATTTGTATCTCCGCGCTTCTTTGTGAATACAGAAAGGGGGACACCAGTCTTCTCATCGAGTTTAAATTTCACTTCATCGGCATCGAGCGAGATTGCACCGTCCTTGTACCTCTGTGCGAGGAGCTTTTTGCCGATCTTGTTCATAGTGTCGAGCTCTTTGTAGAAGATGCCTTGCTTTTTGTCGAGCACACCTTGCGCTTCTTCGTAGCTGAATCTTTTATCAGAATGAATCACTGTCCGGCCGTACCACTCCGTGAGCACGTGACCCATTGAATTGATTTCAAAAACTGCAGAGAAGGTGAGGCGGTCCACATCGGGCTTGAGTGAACAGAGGTCATTTGAGAGTTCTTCTGGGAGCATAGGGATCGTGCGGTCCACGAGGTACACAGATGTGCCACGAGTGCGTGCCTCCTCATCGAGCGCTGTGCCAGGCACCACATAGTGCGACACATCGGCAATGTGAATACCGATCTCATAGTGACCACTTGATATCTCACGGAAGGAGAGTGCGTCGTCGAAGTCTTTGGCATCCACTGGGTCGATAGTCATAGTGGGAGCGCCACGCATGTCACGGCGATTCTTCATATCGTTCTCCGTGATGCCTTTTTTAGAAATTATTTCTGCTTCTTTCTCCACATCTTCGGGGAATACTGCGTCGAAGCCTTTCTCAAGAGCGATGGCTTCCATCTCGGCATTGTGCTCCATCGGCGCACCGAGGACTTTCACAATTTTCCCAATCGGAGCTTTCTTTGCATCTTTCCATTCGGTGATTTCTACGAAGACTTTCTGTCCGATTTCGGCGCCATTCAAATCTTCTTTCGGAATAATTATATCCGCATACATTTTTAGGTCGCTCGGCACAAGGAAGAACATATCGTGCTCTTGCTGGAGGATGCCGGCGAAGCCTTTCTTGCTCCTTCTTAGTATTTCCGCAATTTCTCCTGTCTGGACTTTGTCGCTAGCTTTTGGGTGAAGGAGGACCTTCACTTCGTCTCTATCGCAAGCAGTGTGGAGGAAATTGTGGGGGATTTCCACAACTTCGTCGCTTCCTTTTATCCTTAAATTTCCGGTGCCTTTATGAGAAATAGACAATATTCCTTCACGGTAACGACTGGTTTCTTTGTGACCTTTATTAGGGGCTTTAGTTTTATGCATATTTTCCAGTATAGCACCTCTTTGCATTTTTTTATATATATGCTAGTATAGGCACTATGTTAGCAATTAGATTACAAAGAACAGGACGCAAGAATGACCCCGCTTTTCGCGTGGTTCTTACTGACTCAAAGAACGCTGCAAAATCAGGCCGTTTCTTGGAAATCCTTGGCTCATACAATGTGAAGAGTGGAGAAGTGCTTTTCAAAGCTGACCGCATCAAGCACTGGATTTCTATGGGTGCAAAGGCATCAGACACTGTGAACAATTTCCTTATCTCTCAGAAAATAGTAGAAGGCAAGAAGAAGAATGTGCTTTCTCGAAAGGCTCCTACAAAGAAAAGAAAAGAACTCAAAGCTGCGTAAAAAAATCCCCACTCGGGGATTTTTTGTTGCATAGAAAAATTGGAGTGTGGTATACTTTATATAAGCAGTTCTAGTCACACTGCATTATAAGAATACTAAGTAAAGACAGACAATATGCCAGCAGATGATAAAGGATTTCTAGAATACGTCGTAAAGGCTCTCGTCGACAATCCAAATGATGTGAAAATCGATCGCACAGTGGATGAAATGGGCGTGCTCATTACGATGACTGTGAACCCAGCAGATATGGGCAAGATTATCGGTCGCCAAGGAAATACAGCGAAAGCAATTCGCACACTCCTACGTGTTATCGGTATGAAGAACAATGCCCGTGTTAATCTAAAGATTAACGAACCAGAAGGTGGTATGAGACCAGCTGAAGGTGCAAGTGCTCCAGTAGCTCACACAGAGTCTGCAGGTGCTGCATCACGCAGTATCGACTCAGCACTAGATGATTTGAAGGGAATATAATTTAAACAGCTTAAAGGAAATAGGTTTTAGGTTACAGAAAAAACGCCTTCTCTATCGGGCGTTTTTTCTATTGCAATTTTTCTCTATAACCTGTAACCTTAAACCTGTAACCTATTTATGCGATTTCACGTTATTACAATTTTCCCAGAAATGTTTGGCTCCTACTTGGGGGAGTCTATACTTGCGCGGGCGATAAAGGAGAAGAAGATAAAGGTGACATTCATAAACCCTCGAATGTTTGTAAGTGGTAAATACAAGAAAGTCTGGCCAGATGGCAATGTGTCGCGTACTGTGGACGAGCGCCCATACGGAGGAGGCCCAGGGATGGTGATGATGGCGGAGCCTATCATAAAGGCAGTGGAGAGTGTGATGAAGAAAATAGTAAAGGTAAAAAATGCGAAGACACTAATCGTGAACTTTTCCCCTGCAGGCGAAAAGTTCACGACAGGGAATGCAAAAAGCTTTTCTAAAAAATACACAGACATCATTATGATTTGCGGACGCTATGAAGGCATCGATGCACGCGTTGATAAAATCCTAAAAACAAAATTAATTTCCATAGGGGATTATGTGCTGACTGGCGGGGAAATCCCGGCTATGGTGCTTATCGACTGCATGTCCCGCCAAGTACCCGGTGTGCTCGGCAATTTTGATTCCCGCGAAGAAGAAAGAATCTCTTCTTCTGAAATATACACTCGTCCAGAAATACTTAAATACAAAAACAAAAATTACAAAGTGCCCCCGGTCCTTCTAACAGGTGACCATAAGAAAATAGAGGAGTGGAAAGCTAATACTAAAAAATAAGATACCCTGCAATAAATTGCAGGGTCTTATGTTTTTTATCACATTTAATGTGATTCGTGTGGGTGGAAGTGGTAGTCAGTCTTTGCTAACTCTTTCACTTTGTTTTCAAACTCTGTTAAATCTTGGACGCCGTCACAGTGCCCACCATTGGTGTCCCAATGTTTTTCTAGAGGGGAGATTTTTGCACATATGTGATTTCCTCCGTTTTCCAATAAGTGAGGGCATGCATCACTGTGCCCAATTCTACATGTTTTCTCTAACCATGAATTTATGGTTGTAGAATTTCCGTGGTGTGCTAATTGGTTTATTCCTTTAACGAATACGCCAACTTCTGTGTTTGTGTTTGTGCTTGTTTGATCGTCCATGATTTCTTTGTTTAGGTTTGATGTAATTTTACACCTATTTATCTTTTTGGTCAAAATATGTGCATGAAGTCTATTCAGATTTTTATTGTGGAAAAGTAGGGTGTAAAGTAGCCACTAGAAGATTTAAAAAACACTATCCTGCCGAGTACAAGGAAATGGTTGACAACATGAATCCAAAGATTGAACTACTGGTAGCTTTAGCAAATGAAATGGCAGATAAAGCCCCAAATTAAAAATTAGACCGCAGAAAAGACTGCGGTCTTTTTTGTTTTTATATTAAGTATAAGTTAGGATAGTCTTTACTAAACAAAATAATTAAAACGAAAAATCCACCAAATGGCAGATATTTCCGCCACTTAGTGGATTAAATTTATCCCTTATTTTTAAGTCCTATATAGGTACCAATTGAACAAGAGATAGAGAACACAATAATTCTAATGAGTGGCTCAAAGATCAGATCCTCTGTAGGTAATACTGGTTTAATTAATATCCCAAATGCCATGAAATAGCCAAATGTTTTAAAGAATTTGAAATCTTCTTTGATTTTAATAAACCTGCCAAACAGGAAAAATTCCAAAACAATTTTAGGAAATGCTATACCAAAGCAGCAAACTAAAAGGATGTGTTTGTTTGGGTTGTCATTTACTAAATAATGGGAAATACCCATAGATAGTAGGAACCCAATAAAAAATGGGTGAATAAGGTACTCTCGGAGTCTAGTCATGATACGAAATAATTTTTTTTCTAAATTTTACATTATTAATACAAAATGTCAAATTATATTTTTTTTGGTAATTGACATAAACACAAAAATATGATACAATACTCGCAATAAAATTCTTTTAAAATATTCGTTTTAAACCTTTAAAATCAATTAACAAGTGGAACTCAAAAATCAAACCCGCAAACAAGCCGTAGGAATTTTATATTCGCTCGGCATGGTCATTAAAACAATTGCATCAGCACTTGGCGTTAGTGACAGTACTGTCTCTCATGACTTGAGAGAATTAGGAGGAGCGAAAGCTTTTACTAATAAACCAGAAGGACCAGCTTCCTTCTCCGCAATCTTCGGAGTATTTATAGAGATATTCTTTCTCCGAAATATTTTAAAGAAAGTAAGGACAAGTAAGATTTTCGGTATTTCAGTTGCCAAAAATATGTCCTTAGAACTTGAAGACATGTTATGGAAAGCAGTTAAATCTGAAGTGAAGTTTTCTTCTCTTTTAACGACCTTAAAGGGAAGCGCAAACACTATTGGAATTTTGTCCCGGAGTTTACTTACTACAAAAGGAAACAACGAAAGATTCTTATCTGCACTCTGGGGGGAGCGAACTATCGATATGATTTCTGTTCGGTATAATGGTATCAAAGATTTCAAACCTCTTGAATTCTTATTTGAAATTTTTGCTGATGATGATTTAGTGAAAAGGTGTAGCAAAAGTACCGACCCTACTGATTTAAGTATTAAGGTTAGTGAGATATTGATCGAGAAAACACTTTCTCCTACTCTCCAGGGATCTTTCGGAAAAGTGTGGGGTGATTCTTTAGTTTCTGCCGGTGTCTTGAATGAAGGGGAGGAGATTGGAAACTTGTCGTTTCTTTCCGAAAAGGAAAAAGATATCATCGGGTTTTTCTACGGTTTTAAGGATGGAAAGAATTATTCTCTTGAAGATACTAGTGATAAGGTAGGTCTTACTCGTGAAAGAGTACGGCAGATTAAAGAGAACGCGATGAAACGGATACGTAACTATTATGTAGGAAAGGGAATTAATTTTCCGGTGAAATTCTTCCGCACATAATTTGTTCACAACAATAAAAGAAAACCCATCGTTGACGCGGTGGGTTTTTTCGTTGGTGGGTGAGTTGTGATTTTGGAGGAGAATGGTTCGGGGGCTTTCGGAAAAGGGGCTTGGGAGTGCTACGACGGGCGGAAGTGATGGGTGGTACTTTCTAAGCAAGAACTGTTCTTGCTAAATAAAAATCTGTGATGTAAGGACGGTCTGTAAATAGAAAAGGCAGATAGAATGGGTCAATCTGACTTTTCTATCTGCCCTTTTTGTTATTTTATTTCTACAAGTTGCCATCGTCTCTGATTTGCATTTGTTTCTGAGACAATTTTATAACTCCATTTTTTTTCCGACTCTGCATCATGTTGAAATGCAGTGAACTCAGTATCAGTCAGTGTAACAATAGGTACTACATAACCACTGAATGAAGTTATATATTCCCATTGGCCATCGATAAGCCTTACGAGAAAATATTGCCACACATCTGTGGTAGTACTCCCCACAGTGGAGAGGATTAGCAGTTCAGTTGAAATTGGTTGTATGGCAAGATTTTTTTCCAATTTCCAAACCTGAGTTCTATCTCCAGTAAATTTTCTACCTTCGATAAATAAGATTTTTCTGCCGGAAACATCTTTGAATTGCCAATTTTGTGCATTAGTTATCGATGCCCAAAAAAATGTTACGAGTATTAAAAGGAACTTTTTCATTTATGCGTTGGACGCCTCCTCGTTAAAAATTAGTTATTAAGAAAATTATTCTATATTTTTGTAGAAAATAAAATACAGAATAATTTTCTCAACTCTAATCTTAAAAATGGATATAAAAATTTGCTTTATTATAGCATATTTTTTTATAAAAGTCAAAGAGAAAATACGGAGTTGCGATTTTGGGGTATGGGGGTATGGGGATGGTTCGGGGCTTTCGGAAAAGGGGCTTGGGAGTGCTACGACGGGCGGAAGTGATGGGTGGTGTATTGGCCAAATCGCGCGGGGACCTGTTCTGTTTAGAAAGGACGGTCCTTGCGAAATAAAAAAGCCACCCGTTGAAATTATCTCAGAGTGGCTCTTTAAATTAATCTTAAATCAAAATTGAACATAGTAAGGACCGTCCTTTCTAAACATTAATTCATTTTTCGAGAATGTTTCCCTAGTGAATACATAATTAAAAAAATTATTAAACTCATTATTGAAACTGAAGCTTGATTATCAGGCTTCAAAACTAGAGTAAGCATGACTTGTAATGAAAAGTAATAAAATACTAAATGTATTAAGCTCTTTGTCTCTTCTGCTTTAAGATATTTTCCGCAGTAGAAAAACCAAACAAGAATTTGCGGTAATGTTAAAACAAGGCAAACACGTAGTAGATTAAACTTCAAGGCACTATCTGCCGGGGAATAAAAGTAAACAGCAAATGCGCCCAAGTATCCAATTATGAATGCATGGAGAAGGAATTTCAATAATTTGGTCATTTTGTGGTATTTATATTTTTCTACATTCTACATTATTAATACAAAATGTCAAATTGCAATTTGGGGTGAGGGGAGTAAGATGGGCCTGTATTAGCAAATTGCCTCGCTGTGGCAACTTCTCTGCCCACAAAGGTGTCTAAACGTGGTATAATTAGTTATTAATCATTTAATCTTGAAAATATGAAATGTACAAAATGTAGTAATGAAATTTTGGATAATACAAAGTTTTGCCCTAATTGTGGATCTGAAGTAAAAACATCTAGTAACAATACAAATGATGAATCTACTAATTCATCAAAAAAAGAAAAAGATAAAAAGAGTACAAGAAATTGGTTTATGTGGTGGAAGGTAAATGAGGCAGATTTAAAAGAACAAGTTAGTAATTATGAAACTCTTTCAATATACAAATCTGCAAAAGGTCAAAGTACTTTAATGCTTTTGCTCAGTGCCTTTGTAACTTTTTTGTTTATATCTTTTAAATCAGATATTGTTGATAGTAGTGCATACTTAGATATCTCTTTGTTTGTTATATTGTCTATCTTCGTGTACCGTGGCCAAAAATGGGCTATGATTGGAGCTATGGTTCTTTGGACACTCGAAAAGGTGTATACAATTTATGCAGGTGTTGGCAGTCCTATAATGTCGATTCTTTGGTGGACAGTTTATATGAGTTCTTTCTGGTTAGCTTATAAAGTTGAACTTGAAAGAAGTAAAGTATCTTAGATTACTATTAAGACTGTAATATGGAAAAAGATAACAATAACTGGATACTTACGATATTGGTGGTTTTACTGATTTTAGCTTGGAGTAAACAACACAAAGCTAAGGTTGAAATTGCGAGATTACATTCACAAGTGAGTTCTTATGAAGATAAGCTTGAGGAAGCAAATTCAAATATTGAAGATGCACAATCGTATGCATGGAGTTCTTATGATGACATGGGGTATGCACTTGATAATTTAGAAACAGTTAATTAAAAAATTATATGGAAGACAAAACTAAAAAAATGCATTCTTATCTTTATAAATCACTAATAGTAATTGCAGTCGCGTCACTTTATTACTTACTATTTTCAGAAATTTTTGAAGTATATGATTCAGGGTGGTACGTAGCGTGTGCAACTTTCCTAACAGCAATTTATTTACGAAAGAAGTATCAAGGTTAAGCTAGGACTGACCTAGCTTAACATAAATAAATTTATGAAAATTGAAGAAGAAAAAGAACTTAAAGAGAAAAGAGGTGAAATAATTACCCATTTTGCGTGTCTTGAATTTTTAATAAAAAGGTATATTTCTTTTTTTTATTTTAAAACAGAAGATCATCCAATTGTTTCAGAAATTTTTGAAGATGAATATTTTAATTTTGGCTTACTGTCTAAGATTTTCGATAAAATTCTTTTAAAAGAAAAAATAAAATTTCCGGGAGATAAATTAAGAAGATTAGGGCAACTTAGGAATATTGTGGCACATGCACAAGTTAAGGGTTATGCGACAGGTCTTTCGAGAGAAGAAGTATTTGTAATGTATTTTAGGCACGGCGGAGAAGACAAAGAGATTGAAAGTATTTTTAAGGAATATGATCAAATAAAAATTGAAATTGATGCTAAATTAAAAGAAATTCTTAAACCAGATATTAAAATAAAAAAATTACCTGAGCATAAAGGTGAACCGATAGTTCAGTAAATTAGCCGCCTTTAGCAAGAACCGTCTTTACTAAACAATAAAACCGCCTCAATTAAGTGGCGGTTAAATTAGTTTTTAGTAAGTTTTATTTTTTAAAACAGAAATAATGTTCTACCTCACCTTCTTCTTCCAAATGCTTATTTTCAAATGGAACGAGGAATTTTGGAACAATGGATTCCATCCACGGTCCTATTTTCTTTCTGTATCCATAAGAAGAACCGTTTGTTTCCAGGCACCAACCAGAAGTAGGGTTGAATACCCAAACCTGACAGTGAATAGGCAACTTCTTTTGTTTTAAACAATCCAGACTACTAGTGTCACCCAATTTGTAACCATTTTTTTTGGCATAATCATTTAAAAACTTTTCTGTTACTGTCTTGTCAAAACGAATGCAATAGATAGTGTCATTCTTGTTTTTAAATTTTAATTGTTTTAATGGTTCTTGAGCGAATGCTTTGGTAAGTGGTAATAGTAAAATTACCATAAAAAATAAAATAAACTTTTTCATTTCGATAACTTGATTAAGATTGTGTAAATTAGTATAGGACTTCTCTAGTCCTATAAAGGAGCAGGGAAGTCCCAACAAATCATCAACCTAACCAAAATTTCAAAGAACTACACTTATGTACATATTGTACACTTTTTTGGGGTAAAAGTCAAGGAGGGGAGAATGAGGGAAAAAGGGGAGGATTGACTTATGGCGTTTAAAGTAGTACTTTGATGAAAAGTATTGGTCTCTGACAGCGTTAGGATTTA
>CAZCFW010000003.1:0-50662 GCA_964498035.1 uncultured Candidatus Saccharibacteria bacterium | reverse complement strand
TGTCTTCCTTAGTCCCATAGTAAAAGCGCCCTTAAGGGCGCTTTTACTATTTGGGGGACTACTGGGAATCGAACCCAGATCGAAGGTTCCACAAACCTCAGTGTTAACCGTTACACCATAATCCCCATATAAAAATAAGCCTTTTTAGGCTACGTTACAGTTATACCAGAAAAACGCATAAAAATCCAGTCCAGTCTTCATATAAAATTCATATACTTAATATATTATTTGAATATACTTATTGACTTAAGTATGTTACAAATTAAACTTTTTACAATTATGAAATACAAAAAACAAATTACAACAGGAGTTTTAGCATTTGCACTAATAGTTAGTGGAACTACAGTATTTGCCCTCACGCCTACTCAGGGTTCAAACAGTCAGATTACTGATATTGGTAATCAGGATGGAAAACATTCAAAACAAGGCAGGATTTTTAAGTCAAAGAAATCACATCAAATCGTCGGTACGATACTTGCTATAAATGGAAATAAATTTACGATAGAAGTTAAGAATAAGAAAATAAATACTGTCGACTCTTTTGAGATAAATACTATAGCAACTACTAAATTCATGAAGGACGGCAAGGTGAGTACACTTAGTGATTTGGCGAGTGGTGCAAAAGTTATAGTATCTGGTCAGGTGGATGCTAATGCAAAAACTGTTATTGCGAATAAGGTTAAAATAGTTACAAATATGGCTAAGCCTGTAAAAATGATGAAAAGTAGGCTATAATAGTTGGCATGAAAGCCATCATACTTACTGCAGGGAGGGGGACTCGGATGCTGCCAATGACAGAGATAATAAACAAGAATTTAATCCCAATTCTTAATAAACCCATGATTATGTACTCGATAGAGTTCTTGAAGGGTGCTATGGGAATTTCTGATATTCTTATTGTTACTAGTCCAAATGATTTAGAAACTTTTCAGAAATTTTTTGGAGATGGGGAGAGGTGTGGTGTGAATCTCAGCTTCAAAGTGCAAGAAAAGGCGACCGGTATCGCTAGTGCTATTTCTATAGGAGATGGTTTTATTGAAAAAGGAGAGAGATTTGTAGTACTACTCGGTGACAATATTTTCTTACCTAAAAATGATGAGGTAATAAAATTACCTGTTGATGACAGTATTGTAATCTATACTCATGAAGTAAATGATCCTAAGCGCTTCGGAGTAGTTGTTTATGATGAAAATCATAATCCTATTGATATAGAAGAAAAGCCAGAGAATCCCAAGAGTAATTCTATCGCGACAGGGCTTTATGTGTATCCTTATAGTGCATTTGAGGTCATTAAAACACTAACGCCATCAGCTCGTGGCGAGTATGAAGTTACAGATTTGAATAATTATTTCCTACACAAGAAAGAGTGCCACTCGATACCCGTGGATACGTTCTGTGATTTTTGGATAGATGCGGGTACCCCGGAGTCTATCCTTGAAGTTAGTAATTATATTTTTCAGAATTCTAAAAAGCTCATTAATTAAAGAATATTACCATTTTTCTTATTGATTATTATTCTGTGCTATAGTGATTAATATGTTTAAAAATAAAATCTTGGTAACAATATTCATTACAGTGTTTATTGATCTCATCGGAATTGGAATTCTTATCCCTGTTATTCCGCAGCTTTTTGCAAACCCATATTCTTCTGAGTATATGCTTCCTTTCGGCACTTCCATTAAAACAGGCTACTTACTACTTGGTGCACTTATTGCTCTGTATCCAATAGGGCAATTCATGGCGACTCCCATCCTCGGCCAGCTTTCAGATAGATACGGTAGGAAGAAAATTCTTGCGATATCACTCCTCGGCACATCACTTTCTTATATAGTTTTTGCAATAGGAATTATTACAAAAAATATTCCACTTCTTTTCTTCGCTAGATTCTTCGATGGACTTACAGGAGGGAATATCTCTGTCGCTCAAGCGATGATCTCAGACACTTCAGCGCCGGAGAATCGTGCAAGGAACTTCGGAATGATCGGTGCTGCCTTCGGACTTGGATTCATCTTCGGTCCATATATTGGTGGCAGGCTTTCAGATCCACTCACAGTTTCTTGGTTCAATGCTGCCACACCGTTTTTCTTCGCAGGAATACTTGCATTCCTCAATATGCTCTCTGTTTGGTTCTTACTCAAAGAGACCAATATGAATCCTAGGAATGATAAAATTACTTGGAACAAGTCTCTGAGTAATGTGATTCGTGCATTTAAAATGCCAGGAGTAAATGTGATATTCTTCACGAGCTTTTTGTTCTTCGGAGGATTTACATTTTTTAATTCTTTCTTCTCAGTATTCCTAATCGATAAATTCCATTTCAGTCAGGGAAACATCGGTGACTTCTTTGCATATATCGGTATCTGGGCAGCATTCACTCAAGCTGTGCTTACGAAGCAATTTGCAAAAAGATTTGAACAATCAAATATTATAAAGTTTGCACTCGCAGGCGCAGCCACGATGATGCTCTGCTACTTCTTACCACGCTTATCTTGGCAGCTCTTACTCATCCCACCATTCTTCTCAATATGTACTGGGCTTATAATGGCAAACCTCACAAGCCTCCTTTCGAAGTCTGCACCACGTGATTCACAAGGGGAGATCCTTGGCATCAATGCTTCCGTGCAAGCGCTAGCTCAAGCCATCCCAGCACTGCTCTCTGGCTTCATAGCTGCATCACTTGCTCCGACGACTCCAATCCTCGTCGCAGCATTCTTCATTTTCCTATCAGCCCTCGCATTCTCAAGGTTGTATAAAAAGTCCTAAAGTGTATACTTTTGGTATATGCATTCTGAGACCCGAAACTGCCTAAATTGTAAAATAGATTTTACTATACCTAGTGAGGATTTTGTATTTTATGAGAAGATAAAAGTCCCAGCTCCGACCTTTTGCCCAGAGTGCCGCTCTGCTAGGCGTATGGTCCATAGAAATGAAAGAAACCTATTCAGAAGGAAGTGTGATATAACTGGTAAAGACATCATCTCTATTTACAGGCCTGACTGCCCATATACTATATGTGATAAAGATTATTATTTTTCTGAAGCTTTTGACCCACTTACATATGGGGCTACATACAATCCAGACTTAAAATTTTTTGAGCAGTTTTATGAATTTGCAAAAAAGGTTCCGCTCGCTTCACTTTTCGTACGAAGTTCAGAGAATTGCGATTACAATCAAGATATGAGCGGAGCTTCTAATTGCTATCTTTGCTTCCGTACTCACCACTCTCAAAATATGTTTTATACATATCGAGGGAATAAATCGAAGGATTGCATTGACTGCTTCCAAGTTGTTGTTGGTTCAGAATTTCTTTATGAATGTGTGGACGCTACGAATTCTAGCAATAGTAAATTCCTCCATTCATGTGAGCAGTGCTCGGACTCTTCCTTCCTATACAACTGTGTGGGGTGCCTAGACTCTTTTATGTGTACTGATCAAAGGAACAAGCAGTGCTGTTATCGCAATCAGCAGTATTCTCGTGAAGAATATAAAAAGATTGTGGAATCGTATGAGCTCTCCACTTACGATGGTCAGCAAAGAGCACTTAAAGAATTTGAAGAATTTTTAGAACAGAACCCACGCAGAAATTTGAACAATACAAGGTGTGATAATGTAGTTGGAGACGGGATCTCTGATTCGAAGGATTGCCATGACGTGTACAATGTTAGAGGCTCTATAAATTGCGCATACATATGGGATTCTATGAAATTTAGTGACACCATGGATGCTTATTCGGGTGCAGCTATAGAGCTTGGCTACGAGGTGACTGCTACGACTGCTCATAGTAACAATTGCCATTTCTGCGCCAGAGTTTACGACTATTCTCTAAATTGTGAATATTCTTGGTTTTTGCAGAATTGTAAGAACTGCTTTGGATGTGTGGGGCTTAAAGATCAAGAATATTGTATTTTCAATGTTCGCTATTCAAAAGAAGATTATACTGAACTCCTAGCTCAAATTAAAAATAAAATGATAGAAGATAAAGAATACGGAGAATATTTCCCGTTTTATATGTCACCGTTCCCATACAACGATACTGTTGCGCAAGAGTATTTCCCCCATACTAAAGATACTGCGGAAGCTATGGGGCTTATCTGGGGTGAGAGTGAAGAGAAGAACTATCAGGTTACAATTACGCCTGATCTGATACCACAAGATATTAAGGATATAGACGACACAATTTTAAAAGAAACGATTTCATGTATTCATAATGGTGATTGTACTCATGGTTGCACAAAGGCCTTCCGAATCGTTTCTGAAGAGCTCGCTTACTATAGAAGGAAGGGGATACCAATCCCACACGAATGCCCAAACTGCCGATACTATCGTAGACTTGAATACCGCAACCCGACGAAGATTCGTGATACAATTTGTATGTGTAATGGCGAAGAACTTAGTAACGGAATATATAAAAATACAGCTCCGCATTCCCATGGCCATCAGGCATGTGGTAAAGAAGTTAAAACTACAATAAGGGAGGATGGGGGATATATTATTTACTGCGAAGACTGTTATAAGAAGGAAGTATTTTAAATACTTGCGTACTAGTATGATGATATAAATAATGAAAAAATTTTTAGATGTACAAAATAATATAGAAATTGATTTTAGTGTAAATGATTTACCTATGGTCGTACACGGCAGAGAGCATTCTGGTTCATCACTTTTTTCTATTACGATAGCGGCCCATTTGCATAATCAAGGGAATAAAATTTTAATGTTTACTGCATACCCTATGGCCACCGAGGAGTTTTTAAAACAAGTAGGGGAAGATGCTTCAGTGTGCTTTTTAGAGAACTGGACTCAAATAGAAGAATCTCAAGGCTACCAAACTATAATAGTTCAATCTGGTGATAAAGATTTGTGTGTATCTGCGCTCACTACATTGCCGGATATTCATTCTCGAATTGCTTTTATAAAAAATGTCGAAGATATACTAGATGATAATATTGCAAATGCAATAAATATAAATGAGCGTACTCTTCTTTCTGGCGATGTGGATGCTTCATTATGTAAAGAATTTATTAAAAAGGTTAATTATAAGACAAAAATATTGTTTTCTGACTCAAATATCTTACCTAAAGAAATACCAACTCTAGAGAAGTACCAAGCCTGTGCGTTTAAGGAAAATAATAGATTTATAGTATCATTGATATAGTATATGAACCCCGAGACTAAAATCTGCCAGAATTGCCACCAAAATTTCACCATCGAACCAGATGACTTTTCTTTCTATGAAAGAATACAGGTTCCACCTCCGACTATATGTCCGGACTGCAGACAGAAGAGAAGATATGCATGGCGTAATGAACGAAATCTATATAGAAGGAATTGTGATTTATGCGGTAAAAGTGCAGTCACTATTTATTCCCCTGAAAAGCCATACAAAGTGTATTGTGTACCGTGCTGGTGGGGAGATGGGTGGGATGCAAGTACATATGGCAAGGACTTTGATTTTTCTCGTCCGTTTTTTGAACAATTTAGCGAACTTCAAAAGGATGTTCCACGAATGGCCCTACTTACTAAAAATAGTATAAATTCTGAGTATACAAACCACTCCGGTGATAATAAAAATGTATACTTGTCTTTTTCATGTTTTGGTAATGAGAATGTTATGTATAGTACTTGGGTTATGAAATCACGAGACTCTATGGATTGTAGTTTTATTGCTGAAAAAGGAGAACGTTTATACAATATTCTCGACTCGAGATCTTTGTATCAATGTCAATTTGGAATCTTTTTGAAGGATTGCTCGTCTTGTTATTACTGTTATGATTGCCACGGATGCACGGATTGTTTTATGTCTTCTAACTTACGAAATAAAAGTTATATGTTTAGAAATAAGCAATATACTCGTGAGGAATATATGGAGAAAATGAAAACGATGGAACTATCTTCTTTCAATATGAGACAAGATCTATATGAAGAATGGAATACACTTATGAAAGAAGATTCTATCCACCGATACGTCATTAGTGAACGAAATGTAAATTCGGTGGGTTCACTCGTTTATGACTGCAAGAATGTTCACGATTCATTTGAGGTAAATAAATGTGAAGACGCAAAATATATTTATGGAGGGATAGAAAATCGAAGCTGTATGGATATTTACCATGTGGGGTACAATGTCGAGCTATGTTATGAGATACAAGGGTGCACACGCGTTTCTAATTCTAAATTTTGCCATTTATGCTACGATGACTCGTTCGTAACTTATGGTGATTCTTGTCAAAATAGCCAGAATCTATTTGGCTGTGTATCTGTGAAGAAAGGGGAATATATGATTTTAAATAAAAAATATTCTAAAGAAGAATATTTAGAACTGAAAGATAAAATAATAGAATACATGAAGACGACAGGTGAATATGGAGAATTTTTCCCGCCTTCCATCGCTCCAGTTTACTATAATGAAACACAAGGCAATTTGTATATGCCTATGACAAAAGAAGAAACTTTAAGTTTGGGTTGGAATTGGGAGGACCGTGTGATCGGTACTTTTGGGAAGGAGACTATTACCCCCGATAAATTACCAGACACGATAGAAGATATAAATGATTCAATCACTAAAGAGATCCTTTGCTGTATTTCTTGCTCGAAAAATTACAATATTGTACTAGATGAAATTACTTTTTATCGCCGTGAAAAGATACCTTTGCCTAGGCAGTGTGCAGAATGTCGTTATAAAAAGAGATTTAATCTACGCCCAGCGCGCAAGCTTTGGCACAGAAACTGTATGTGTGATAAATTGAATCACCAGCATGGAGAGGGGGAGTGTGAGGTGGAGTTTGAGACTTCATATGCGCCAGAAAGGACTGAGAAGGTATTCTGTGAGAAGTGCTATCAGCAAGAAGTATTATAACAATGGAAACAAGAAACTGCCAAAATTGCAAAAATGATTTCAACATCGAACCAGATGACTTTTCTTTCTATGAGAAAATAAAGGTTCCTGCGCCGACTTTTTGCCCGGAGTGTAGAATGGTACGGCGATTGATATGGAGGAACGAAAGATCTCTTTATAAAAGGGAGTGTGGCCTTTGTAAAAAGAGTTTAGTTAGTATGTATCGAGAAGATGGTGCACCAGTGTATTGTAATGAATGCTGGAATGGCACTAATTGGGACCAATTTACCAATGCAAAGGAGTATTCATTTGAAATACCTTTTTTTGATCAGCTGCGTTCACTTTTTGCTATAAACCCTCGTTTTTACGCATATAAATTTGGTAGTTTCGTCAATTCTGATTTTGTAAATTTCGCTAAAGATGACAAGAATACTTATTTATCATATTCAGTAATTGATTGTGAAGATATATCTTATTCAACACTTGTAGATAAATCAAAAAATAGTACCGATTGTTTCAATGCAATAAAAGTGGATACTTGTTCTTACAATATATACTGTGAAGGTAATTACAATGTGCATTATGCTGTGAAGTCACAAAATTGTATTGATTCTAACTTTATATATGACTGTGCGAATTGCCAGAACTGCACACTTTCTTCCAACTTGCGTAACCAGCAGTATTATTTTAAGAATAAAAAATTATCTAAGGAAGAATATCAGAATAGAGTGAAGGAACTTCATTTAGAAACATATACTGGATTTGAAAACACGAAAAAGGAGTTTGATAGCATTGTAGAAGGGGATACAATTCATAAATACGCATTTATCTATGCATCACAGAATGTAACTGGGGATTACATCCATAACGCTCGAGGAGTAAAAAATTGTTTTGATACATATGAATCTGAAAATATTTCTTATTCAAATAGAGTTCTTTATGCAAAGGATTGCATGGATCTTTCTGGGGGTGGATATTGTGAAGCGACATATGAATCTATGGCGGCTACCATGAATACCTCTATGGACTTTTTCTGCTACATAACGATTCAAGGTTGTCGTGAATGTGAGTACTCTCTCATCTTAAAAAATTGCTCAAATTGTTTTGGTTGTGTCGGGTTAACGAATGCACAGTACTGTATCTTAAATAAACAATATACAAAAGAGGAATACTTTGAAACAGTTGCGAAAATAAAACAGCACATGATGGAGATGCCGTATGTCGATAAAAATGGAAGAGTATTTACTTACGGAGAATTTTTCCCATATGATATGTGTCCATTTAGCTATAACGAAACCAATGCCCATGATTATTTTCCAATTACAAAGGAGGAGGCTATTTTAAATGAGTACCCATGGAAAGATAGAGAAAAGAGAGAATATACAGCAACAAAAAATGCCATAGAACTTCCTGATAGTATAAATGAAGTAGAAAATACAATTGTGAGTGAAATAATCGCCTGCCCAAGTGAAGGTGATCCAAACTTTTTATGTACGAGTGCGTTTCGTGTCACACCCGAGGAGCTCCAATTTTATCGAAAAATGAAATTACCATTACCTCGTTACTGTCCAAATTGTCGTCATTATCAGCGGTTAGAGTATAAAAACCCTTGGAAACTATATACTCGCTTATGTGCTAATGGTTGCGGTAATAATATAGAAACTACTTACGCTCCCGATCGCCCAGAGACAGTCTACTGCGAGAAGTGCTACCAGCAAGAGGTACTGTAATATTTCCAATAATACTATCGTACTAGTAGGGTAGTATTGTAAGATACAAAAAAATGGAACACTATATTATTAGTGCTCCATTTAAATTAATTTTTTACTTACTAATTTTTTTTCCTAAATCATTCATTTTAAGAACTATATCCTTACCAAGAATAATAGCGTCCTCATCTTCAAGTTTCCGTAATTCTTTCTTCAGCCTTTCAATTTCTTTCAACAGCTTTTGAACAGTGAGGATAAAATTTTTAAGTCCTTTAAAATCATCATTTGTTTTTAAGCTACTTTTCTCCCAATTTTCTGCAATTTCTTTAAGTGATTGCATTTTTTCGGAATAGGTTAAGTGCCCTTGTTGAGTGATAAGCTCCAAACTCTGTACATTTGGATTACCGGACTTTGCTTCGATTGCTCTCAGCTCCTTAATTTTCTTCATTTGTGCGTTGTCTATTAGTGGCTTAGCATCGGGGGATCCAAAAAATTTGTCCATGGTATTTTTTTTTAAATTTCTATTATATTAGCATAATAAAATAGAATTGACAACATGTATATGTTTGTGTTAGAATTTTTAAAATTCAAAGAAATCATGAAGTTAAAGAAAAAGTTCAACATCCCAATTTTTAAAACTAAATCAATAGTTTCCAATAATAATGACGCTGATATTTGGCTTCAATTGTTGGATAAATTAAAAATAGTTATGGATGTGTCAGATGAAAGAGAATTCCTGGATCGGGAATTAAAAGTGACTGATGGAGTTACTTACCAACCTGGGGTAATCCTAGTAGAGGATGTTCCTGAAGAAAACCGTAATTTTAGATGGATAAGAGATTACGCTATTGAGAATGGTGGTATCGATGTAACACTAGAGTTTATTATGCTTTTTACTGTTCTTTCAAAAGTTAATGCAATGTATGATGGTGGGATTAATTTTCTTATCTTTGGTAGTCATCCAATTATGCTAGACGATGGAGCTTACCTATTAGAATTAAACACCGACGGATCAAGTGCTGATATTAAAAGTATTATATACGAACCCGAAAAGTATTTATTACCGAATATGGCAGTCGTCTTCAACTTCCCAAGATTAATTGAACAATAGTTGCATTTCAAAACCTAAATCAATTCTACACCCCCTTATTCTAAATAATGGGGTGTTTTTTATTCAGTATTCGCCAAAAGGGGAGGGATTTTGTATAATATGACCATATGGAAAATACAAATAAACAAAAAATCAAAGTTTTCGTCATTACTATTGTCGGAGCTCTCGTCATTGTAATAGGGCTTGGGATGACTATGAATAAGCCAAAGGTAAATAAGCTTGATGGTTTCGCACAGTGTATCAAGGATTCTGGCGCGAAGTATTATGGTGCATTTTGGTGCCCACACTGCCAGAAGCAGGCAGCACTCTTCGGTTCTGCTAAGCAATACCTACCTTATATAGAATGTTCAAATCCAGACAAATCGCAAACGCAGGTTTGTAAAGATGCAAAGATTGAAGGATATCCTACTTGGGAACTTAAGGACGGCACTAGACTACCAGTCGAGAATGATGCTGGAGTCAGTCTTAAAACATTAGCTGAGAAAACACAGTGTGTGCTCCCACAATAATTTATGCCTACATACATAGAAACTTTTAATCAAATACTTGCCTACGGTGCTATATTCCTTCAGGCTGTTGCACTTGTGCTTGTAGTCGCTCTCATTTTCTTCCCGAAGACAAATCCTATCCGCGCATTTTTCAAACAGTATACTTTTCTTTTTAGTTTTATTTTAGCTTTTAGTGCAGTGTGTTTCAGTTTGTTTTATTCAAATGTTATTGGTTTCCCACCATGTGAGCTCTGCTGGATAAGTCGTATCACTATGTATCCACTTGCGTTACTACTTGGTATGGAATTTTACAAGAAAGATAAGTCAATCCTAGACCACTCTATCGTGCTCGCACTTCTAAACGTCATCACTTCACTTTATCATGTGTATATTGAGCACGGGGGAGAGTCATCGCTCCCATGCGCAGACCCAAATGTAGTCACGCAGGTATCTTGCGCTACAAGGTACGTGTATGAATTTGGCTATGTGACCATGCCACTTATGGCTCTTACTGTATCGTTCTTCATCCTAATGCTTCTTATAAATTACAAGCATTCTACTCGTTAAATTGACAATAATCTCAATTTGTATATACTCAAAATATGACTAACAGTTTCGTAGTAAAAGGTAAGAAGGGAAAGAAGAACTCACAAGAGAGTGCTTTTGCTTCTTGCTAGATACGACGGAATCATCTAACAAACAAACGCCCTCTCATGAGGGCTTTTGTTTTTAGATTAGAGTCTGACTTTTGTGGAAAATGATAATTGTCCCCAAAAGCCAGATACTAAGTTTAGTATCTGTTAAAAAAATTTGTACCTTAAAATCTTAATATCATGAATAATTTTAAAAACATTATTACCGGTAAATTCGGTGGAACTTCAAATGCTGATGCAGGGCAATGTAAAAAAACTGCAGACATTATCTGTTCAAACCCAAATATGCGGGCGATAGTAGTATCAGCGCCGGCAAATGTAACTGAGCTGCTTCTTTATTTGTACGATTGTATCCAGGAAGGAAGGGATTGGAATCCTGTATGGATGAAGATTGAACAAATTTTCGTGGATATTATCCATGGACTTGAACTTGATCAGAATCTACTAAAACTTGTTTCTAGTGTAGAGGGGATGATTAGAGAAAATCCTGATAAGGATTTTATCTCTAAACAAGGAGAATACTTACAATCACAGATCATGGCCGATATCTTACGTTCAAATGGCAAAGAAGCCATCTTCGTTGACTCAAAAGATTGTGTATTTTTTGGAGAAGACGGAGAGGTTGACGAGAAGAAAACATATGCCGCGATCTTAGAAAAAATTCCTGAAAAGGGATATGTTGTATTTCCAGGCTTCTACGGCACAGACGTAAATGGAAAAATTAAAACTTTTTCCCGCGGTGGGTCTGACCTTACTGGAGCACTTGTATCAGCAGCACTCCACTGTACTTTTATTAAATGGACTGATGTTGCTGGTATTTATTCTAGTGATCCAAAAAGGATTCTCAATGCTAAACCCATTAGAGAAATGACCTATGAAGAGTGTCGTATTCTTACTCACGCAGGAGCTAAGGTTTTTCACTCCAATACATTCACTATTCTAAGTGAATCTGGTGTGACTGTGTGGGTTAAAGACGTAAATAATCCCGAGGCTCCTGGTACACGGGTGGTACCTACTATGAATGTTCCCGCTAAAAGTTTAGTAGGAGTTGTGGGCGATATTGGCTTTAGCGTTTTAGCTGTTAAAAAAATGGGTGCACACGAGGAGAAAGGATTTGGTAAAAGTATTTTAGATGCATTGGTGGAACTAGAGATTTCATATGCATTTGAACTACCGTCTGGTCTAGATATATCTGTACTTGCTATAAAGACAAAAGATTTAACAGGGCGACATGAAAAGTTGATTGCCAAAATTAAGGAATCAACAAAGTCTAAATCAGTTTCGATTACTGACAATGTTGGTGTGATTAATGCTATCACGTATCAAGATACCGACTACACTGATACACTCACAGCACTCCAACGCTCTGGGATTAAGTTGAAATCAAAGATCCATGCCGAAGAAAACGGTCAAATGATCATTACTGTTGCTCAGGAAGACACCTTCCGTGCTGTGGAAATTATTCATGAAAGGTTTTTCCCATATTAAGGAAAAACAAAATAAATTCTGAAATCTGCCTCGTGTAAAAAGCGAGGCAGTATTTTTATAAAACATTCCGTTATTAATAATTAAAATAAAAATGCAAAATTTTCAATACAAAAATAAGGACCTATATTGTGATGGCGTGCCGATTAAAACTTTGGTAAAAAAGTTTAGTACACCGCTATATGTCACAAGCTCGCAAAGTATACAAGAGCAGTATGCTTCTTTTGAGAGTGGCTTTTCCAAGCTTAATCCACTCATTTGCTATGCAGTAAAGGCAAATGCAAATCTTTCTATATTGCGTCTTCTTAAAAAGGCTGGAGCAGGTGCTGATGTGGGTGGGAGTGGGGAACTATATAAAGCTATAAAAGCTGGCATTAATCCAAGAAAAATCGTCTTTTCTGGCGTTGGTAAAACAAGGGCTGATATCACATACGCCTTACAATCAAAGGTACTCGCGCTTAAGGTGGAGTCTTGTTCTGAAATAATTTTAGTAAATAGTATTGCAAAGAAGATGAATATAATTGCACCTATTATGATTCGTATAAATCCTGGCGTTTCTGTAGATACGCATAAACATATATCCACAGGGGATACCAGACATAAATTTGGTATTGAAGAGAAAATCCTTCTTTCTTTTTTAGATAATAATAAAAACTTGAATCATGTAAACATTATGGGACTTTGTGTTCATTGTGGTTCACAAATTGCGAATCCAAAAGCTTTCACTCTTGCTATAAAAAATATGCTCCGTACAAAAGAGGAGATTGAAAAACGGGGGTACACAATTTCTCATATTAATTCAGGGGGAGGATTTCCGATTACATATGATGCAAGGAATCCTAAATTATTTCTCGAAAAATTTTCAAAAGTTATTATTCCACTGCTTATAAAAACCAAAGCAAAAATAATATTTGAACCCGGGCGATATATTGTGGGGAATGCTTCCGCTTTAATTACTGAAGTTCTGTATGTAAAGCAGAATTCTAAAAAGAAAAATTTCATTATCGTAGACGCTGGTATGACAGAGCTTATGCGCCCGGCACTTTACGATGCATATCACAATATTATTCCTGTTTTAAAAAGAAATACTAAAAATATGGTTGCCGACATTGTTGGTCCTGTATGCGAATCGACAGACACTTTTGCTTATGGCAGGAAAATCAAGCAAATCGAAGCAGGGGAGATGCTTGCGATACTTTCTGCAGGTGCTTATGGGGCAGTAATGGCGAGTAATTATAATGGGCGTCTTCGACCCGGAGAAGTTTTAGTTACAGATTCTTCATATAAAGTAATTCGAAAAAGGGATATACTTAAAGATATAATTAGAAATGAAATTTAATAGAAAATAGTAAATGGTGTATAATATAGTATATGCTCGTAGAATCAATAGATAAAACAGAAAAGGAAATAGTCTTTGTATATACCACTTGCCAAGACCTTGCCGAGGCGAAGTATTTAAGCCTTTCTGCTATTGAAGATAAATTGGCAATTTGCTCTGACTTTTGGGAGGTGAATTCGATCTACCCATGGCACTCTGTGATGCAAGACGTAAATCAATATATGGTCATGATGACTACACAGAAGCCCCTAGCCCAGAAATTAGTGGCGTTTATATCTGGACTGCACTCATATAGCATACCGATGGTTGCTGGGTGTGATGTGCCGTTTACAAATCCTGCATATCTTACATGGACGGATAAAACTTTATCGAGCAGAGAGCCGTATCATAGTGTGGATGAAGAGGCTGCAATCCAACGCTCTATCGCTGAAGAAGGTTACCATCCTGGGCATCTTAAATAATTTCAATTTCAATAAACATTTATGCAAATAAATTTTTGCCACCTCTTTTTCGACTGTAAGTGTGCTATAATCAGATTATAAATTAATAAATAAAATATTTTTATATGGAAACACCAAAAATTGAAAAGAGGACTATAATCTCTGCAACTATCGCAATAATAATCGTAGCATTAATTGCATACGGCTTATGGAGTACTAGATTCTCGGGTCCTTCAAATGAAAATACCTCAGGAAAGAAAGAAGTAAAAATCGTAAAGACAATAGCAGGGAAGGGTGATATTGTTGCTATTAATTTCACAGGTAAGCTTGCAAATGGAACAGTATTTGATTCTAACATTGATCCAAAATTCCAGCATGTCCGCCCTCATGAATTCACTCTAGGTGTGGGGCAAGTCATAGCAGGTTGGGATGAAGGTATAATAGGCATGAAAAAAGGTGAGAAGAAAACACTAACTGTGCCTCCAGAGAAGGCGTACGGTGCTCGTGGTCAAGGACCAATACCACCAAATTCCACGTTAACGTTTGAAATAGAATTACTTTCAATAAAATAAAATTAAATGCAAAAAATTCAAGATATCGTTCAAAAAATAAAATCATGGTCTCTCCGTCGAAAAATATTTTTCGGTGTATTACTGTTACTTGTTGTATTTATCAGTTATAAGAAATTCGGTCCTACTGACAATAGTGCTAGTATAATTTCAGAGAAAGTCTCTCAAATAAATTTGTCTAAAACAGTGGTAGCTACTGGTCAAGTAACTTCAAAGACAGATTTGTCATTGTCATTTCAGAATTCAGGGATAGTTAAGTCTGTCAGAGTTTCCGTAGGGGACCAAGTTTACAAAGGTCAGATTATAGCCAATCTTGACCAAGGAGCCGAGCTTGCAAGTCTTACAAAAGCTCGTGCAACTGTAGCTCAAGCAGAAGCAAAATATGCAAAGATATTAGAAGGTAGTACTGATTCTGAAATAGCATTAGCTAGAGTTTTATTACAAAATGCCAAGAATAGTTTAGAACTTACTAAGTTACAGCAAGATGTGCTTGTGAGTGAAGCGGAGAATAAATATTTATCTACTATGAATACTCCAGATTCTAATTTAATAACATCCAAAAATGATTTTGAATATGCAAAGAAAACTCGCGACACTACTATAAGTTCTGCTCAAGCAGAAATTGATCAGAGGCAAGCTGAGCTATATATTAAGCTTTCGAAAGCTAGGAATTCTGATATTAGCTTAGCAGAAGCAGATATACTTTCAGCGAAAGGGGATTTGGAATCCGCAAATTATAAATACGAGAACACTCTACTCCGTGCTCCAAGTGCAGGTACTATCACTAAAGTAGATATAAAATTTGGTGAATTAGCACAGTCCCAAAAGGAAGTAATGATACTTCAAGATGTCGGTAATCTGTATTTAGAAGCTGATATAAATGAAGCAAATATTGCCATTGTGAAAGTAGGTCAGCCAGTTTCTATTACTTACGATTCACTAGGCCCAGATAAATTTTTCGCTGGAGAAGTATTCTCTATTGATCCAAGTTCTAGTAATACAGATGGTATCGTAAACTACAAGATAAAAGTTGCACTTAAGGATAAAAATGAAATTATCCGCCCAGGTATGAATGCAAATATAGTGATTAATACATTTACAAAAGAAAATGTACTTGTTGTTCCACTTCAGTCTGTGAAAACTCTAAATGGAATATCCACAGTAAATTTAATCACAAATGATAAACGTAAATTATATAAAGAAGTTCCAGTTACGGTAGGTAGTGTGGGTGATGGCAACTTGATCGAAATCACAAGTGGTTTGTCTTTGGGAGACGGTGTCGTCGTAATAAATAAAAAATAATATGGATAGGTTTTCCGAGATGCAAACAAGTTTTTTAAGAAACGTAAAAGTTGGTTGGTTTTTAGCCAAGCGTGATATTCGTCGCGCCAATATCTGGACGACTACTTTAATCATGGCCGTTATGACTCTCACTTTCCTCAATCTTGTCGTTGTATCTGGAATACTTATCGGCCTTATACAAGGCTCGGAAGATGCTCAAAAGAAATATTCTATTGGAGACGTGGTCATCACATCATTTCTCAACCGTTCGTATATATTAAACACACAGGAAGTTGTGAATATTGTAAAGACAATACCAAATTATAAGAACCATACAGTAAGGTATGCAGGTTCTGCCAAATTTGAATCTGATTATCGTACTACTATTAAACCGGGTGAATTAAGGAATGGTGCCGGAGGGTCATTCTTGGGTATCGACCCAATACAAGAAGAAAAATTTTCTGGCGTTTCCAAATTCATTGTGAGAGGTTCGTATCTTACTCCACAAGATCAAGATAGCGTGCTGATAGGTAAGAATTTACTTTATGAATTTACTCCGATAGATGCACCAGGATTTCAAACTCTCAAGAATGTGACGGTGGGCTCTCGCATAAGAGTGACCGTCGACAGTAAATCAAAGGAGTATATTATCAAAGGAATCATCTCAAGTAAGGTTGATGATTTCGACACTTCAGTAGTAGCGCTCGATAGTGAGGTGAGGAAAATGATTGGGCGTGAGGATTTCAATGCAAGTAAAATTGCTATTCAAGTTTTGCCCGGTACGGATCCACTTCTTATAAAAGAATATCTAACAAATAATGGGGTGGGGGAGTTTGCTCGCGTGCAAACTGCAGAAGATGCGTTTCCAAAATTTCTGAAAGATATAAAAGCAACTTTTGGTATACTAGGAAGCGCCATATCGGGTATTGGTCTAGTTGTAGCATCTATTACAATTTTTATTGTTATCTTCGTGAATGCTATTACAAGGAGACGTTATATTGGTATTCTTAAAGGTATCGGAATAGATAGAAGGGCTATACTTTATTCATATATGTACCAAGCAGTCATATATGCACTCTCTGGAATTATTGTCGGTATGGTCCTCATTTTCTTTTTCATCAAGCCTTACTTTGCAGAGAATCCTATAAATTTCCCATTCTCTGATGGTATCTTGGTCGCGACACTTTCTGGTACTTTGTTTAGAGCAGGAATTCTTTTGGTTACTACTATGGTTGCAGGATTTATCCCAGCAAAGATGGTAATAAAGCAAAACACATTAAGCGCAATTTTAGGAAGATAATTTATGATACAAGTAAAAAATTTAACAAAAAAGTTTCAGAATGGTGACCAAGAAATTATTGCACTCAATAATGTTTCTTTTACTCTTCTAGAAGGAGAGTTCCTGACTGTTTCAGGGCGCTCTGGTTCTGGTAAATCTACTTTGCTTTACCAACTAGGATTACTAGATATTCCTAGTTCTGGAGAGGTTATCATCGATGGGAAGGATTATGTGCAAGTTTCTGAGAATGAACGTACTGCGATGAGACTCAACGATCTAGGTTATATTTTCCAAGACTATGCCATCTTGCCTTCACTCACCGCACTCGAGAATACTATGCTACCACTGCTCATGCAAGGGTATGATGCAAGCGAAGCCGAGACGAAAGCAAAGAAGGCACTCGAGAGACTAAGTATCCTTGACCGTATGGATAACTTGCCAAGTCAGCTCTCTGGTGGGCAGCAACAGCGTGTGTCTATCGCGAGGGCGATCGCTCATAATCCTAAAATTATTTTTGCCGATGAGCCTACAGCCAATCTTGATTCCGAGACTTCTGAGCAAGTGATAAAAGCATTCCTTGATCTCAATAAAGATGGGCAGACTATTGTAATGGTGACTCACGAGCCAGAATACGCCAAGCTCGCCGACCGCACTATCTTCATGACCGACGGAGCTATTACTAGCGATGTAAAGAATAAATAATAAATTATTTTGATGTTGAAATAAAAAAAGAGGTAGCTCACAAGTAGCTACCTCTTATTAATAATATTCTATTTCTATTGAGAAACAGCCTGCTTTACCGCATACTGATTTGCCCACTGGATTAATGGTTTGGCTTCTTCTCTATCATCCAAAAATGAGATGCAGTCCCATAATGATATGGTAGAAAAGATTTTGAATTCACTACCTAACTTTTTACTGATGTACTCTCGACCAGAAATTGTTTGAAAATCAAAGGTTGTCATGGTTCCAATAGGTTTTCCTCCGGCATTTTTAATTTTTTCAACATAGTTTACTGTGTTTTTGCCTTTGTATGTCATACCGGTGAAAAGCAAGCATTCTTTTCCGTTCAGATCCTTCAATTCTTCGTGTAAGTTGTTACATACATGTTCTTCTGTGTCACAGATTGACATATAGTTTTCACTCCCATTATCGTTAGCAAAGGCATATGCTTGAGTTGTACCCTCACTCCCAATACCGATGATAACAACATCCTTACTGATTTTCCCGGCAAGTTTGATGTTGTTCAATTCAAAAATTTTTTTTCTTAAATCTTTAGAATAGAGAAAACGTGTAATTGAAACTTCAACTGGCGTTTCAAGTTTTGGTGGTGGCATTAGTGGGCCTTCGCTCTGCAAGATACTATCAACCAAACTTCTTTTTTTGTAAGTAGAGTTTTGGTTGACGTTTAGGATAAGTGCGCGATGATGTGTCGCAGCATCAATTGTTTTACGAGTAAGTTGTTCCATTTCTTTTTTTTGAAAAATTTGAGATTATAGAATAGTTTTAGAGAACAGTGGGAGAAGGCACTCTTCTCTCTTTGACCACATGCTACTACACTAAAGCTTAAAGTCAAGTGAGCGAAAAGTCATCAAATTTGCTATAATATAAGGATGGTCAAGAAACTTATTAAGATTGCTTTCTATTTAATTCTTTTAAGCATTGTTTTGTGGGCGATATCTTCGCTTATGAATCAACCAAAGAGTGAGAATTTAGATGTGAGTAATATCGCCATAAAACAGAGGTAATAATTTATTATCATTAACGTCATAAAAAATATGGAAACAATAATTACAAACAAAAAGTTTATAAATGCGAGTACAATTCTAGTAGCATTGCTATCATTATTTGTATTTGTAATGTTTATTAATCAAGTAAAAGAAAGTAAGTATATCGGCCGTGGTGGTGTAGTAGCAAGTACTATTACTGTGTCTGCCGATGGGGAAGTGACTGCCGTGCCAGATATCGCAGTACTTAGCTTCACAAGCTCAAAGGATGCAAGTACTTCAAAAGAAGCTCAAAATGCACTCAATAAAGAAGTCTCATCTGTATTGGAATATTTAAAGAAGCAGAATATTGCAGAAAAGGATATTAAATCTGAATATGGTGGCGTAACCCCAAAATACGCTCAGAATCAAATCTATTGTATTACAGTACCTTGCCCACAAGGCGAAGTAAAGATTGTCGGATATACTGCGACACAATCTATAAATGTGAAGGTTCGTGCGGTAGACACTGCCAACGATGTTCGTAGTGGGTTGTCTGATTTAGGCGTGAAGAATATTTATGGTCCGGCATTTAGCATTGATAATGAAGATAATTTAAAAGATTCTGCACGTTCAAAAGCTATCACAAATGCAAAAATCAAAGCTGAAACATTAGCAAAAGAACTTGGTGTGAAGCTTGGTTCAGTTGTTAGCTTCTCAGAGAATGGTGGTGGCTATCCTATGATGTACGCTGAAGGGGCGATGATGATGAAAGCAGATGTATCTAGTGCTCCAGCACCAATCTTGCCAAAGGGTGAGAATAAAGTGATTTCAAATGTAACAATAACTTACGAAATTAAGTAACAAATAAGAGAAAACACCCCGTATTTACGGGGTGTTTTTGTATATTGACTTTATTGATAAATAAGAGTATTATCTATTTATATACACCCGAGGGGTGTTTTTTAATAAGAGCTAAAATATATGTCAAAAATCATTGATTATTTAAAAGAAACTAGAGCTGAATTTAAGCACGTTACGTGGCCTACTAGAATGCAGACTATCTACTTCACAGCTACTGTTATAGTAGTGTCAGTTTTCATTGCGTATTTCTTAGGTTTGTTTGATTCTGTATTTAAAATTGGACTTGAGAAATTATTACAAAAATAACTTAAACTTAATTAATATATGGCTAAACAAGAATTAAGAGGAGAGAGGAATTGGTATGCGATTCATACTTACGCAGGATATGAGAATGCGGTTCTTCGTAATCTTCGTCAGCGTATAGATTCACTTGGTATGAATGACAAGATTTTCAACGTCGTCGTTCCTACTGAAAAGAAAATTAAGATTAAGGGTAGTAAAAGAGCAGAAGTAGAAGAGAAGATATATCCAGGTTATGTACTAGTAGATATGATCGTGGATGACAACTCTTGGTACGTAGTCCGCAATACTCCTCGCGTCACAGGATTCGTCGGAGCTGGAGTAAACCCTGTGCCACTCGACAAGAAGGAAGTAGACGAATTGTTCTCTCGAATGGATGGCCATGAGAAAGCGAAGCACCAGATTGATCTTACTCTTGAAGAAATGGTTCGTATCGCAGATGGTCCGTTTAAAGATTTGGAAGGAAAGGTTTCAGAGATTGATCAAGATCGTGGAAAGGTGAAGGTGCTAGTATCAATGTTCGGCCGTGAGACACCAGTAGAACTTGATTTCCTTCAGATAAAGAAATTGTAATTGGACATTTATTTGTATATTGGGCGCTTCTCCCGAAATACAAATAAATATATGAAAAGTATTATTTAAATAAATTAATTATATGGCAAAGAAAATAACAAAAAAAGTAAAGTTACAAATTGCTGCAGCGAAGGCTACTCCTGCTCCACCACTAGGTCCTGCACTCGGTCAGGCTGGTGTAAACATCGCAGAATTCTGTCAGAAGTTTAACGCAGCAACTCAAGCTATGGCAGGGGACATTGTGGGAGTGCAGATTAGCGTTTACGAAGATCGTACTTATGATTTCGTAGTGAAGACTCCACCAGTAGCAGGTCTTATCTTTAAGGCTGCAGGTCTTGAGAAAGGTTCAGGTAAGCCAAATACTTCAAAAGTAGGCAAGATCACAAAGGCGCAAGTCCGTGCTATTGCTGAGAAGAAAATGCCAGACCTAAACGCAAAGAACATTGAAGGAGCAATGAAAATCATCGAAGGTTCAGCTCGTTCAGCTGGTATCACAATCGTAGACTAGTTTTAAAAATCTCCCTAAGTAATTAGGGAGATTTTTATTTTATAATAATTGAAAAACTTAATGGATAAAAAATATAGTGAACGCGACATTGTTTTAATTTTGATTTGTTTGGCAGTGTATCTTACTTCTCTTTTTGCTGCAAATACTCTTGGGATAAAATTAATGCCATTTTTATTTGGCACACATTTATCTGTATCAATATTTTGGTTTCCATTCGTTTTTATTGGAACGGATGTGATAGGTGAAGTGTTTGGTAGAAAGGTGGCAAAAGGATTTGTGTATGCTGGAATTATAAGTACTGCACTTTTCATCTTGTATACTTTTCTAGGAGACATTTTTCCGTGGTCATCCGCAGCTTCATGGGCAGAGAGCAGCTATACTGCCGTGTTCGGACTTTCTGTAAGAATGGCTATTGCATCACTTGTGGCATTTGCTGTGGGAGAGTATCAGGATTATCTTATTTTCTGGAAATTTACAGATAAGCTAGGTCACAAAAGTTTCTGGCTCCGTTCATTGGTCTCAAACCTATGGTCACAATTCTTGGACACTGCATTATTTATGCTAATTGCATTCGCGGGAGTATATAGTCCGAAGGTAATTCTTATGATGTCTATTCCATGGTTTATTTATAAGATTCTAATGGGGCTCGCGTATACTCCACTTTCATATGGAGCCATTGCACTCCTTGTTCGTTTCAAAAAAGATGAAAGTTCAATCAATTAAGACTAGAATATTTAAGGAGAATGAAAACCTGTTTGATTTCATTCTGAAATACATCCCGAAAGTCAAAGAGAGGGATATTATTGTTATAACTTCAAAAATTGTAGCACTTTCTGAAGGGCGAACGGCAGTTTTTAAAACAGAGAAAGAGAAAGAAAAAATCATAAAAGCTGAATCAAGCTTTGCATTTAAGACAAAATTTGTCTGGCTAACAATAAAAGATCAAATACTAATGGCAAATGCTGGTATTGATGAATCAAATGCCAATGGGAAGATTGTGTTATTACCAAAGAATTCATTTTCTACAGCTCAAGTAATTTGTAATAGACTTAAAAAGTTTTATAAAATTAAAAATTTGGGAGTAATTATTTCTGACTCAGCAATATTCCCAATGCGTACCGGAGTTTTGGGATCTGCAATTGGCTATGCTGGCTTCCAGGGTGTTAAGGAATATATTGGTAAAAAAGATATTTTTGGCCGAAAGCTTGAATTCTCTAGTACCAATCTAGCTGATTCTCTAGCTACCACTGCAACTGTTTGTATGGGAGAAGGTGATGAACAGCGACCTTTAGCTGTAATCAAGGATGCACCAGTTGTTTTTATTAAAAAGATAAAGTCAGATGAAATTTCTATCAATCCTAAAGAAGATATGTTTTTCCCAATGATTAAAAATATTAAAGATAAATCCTATGCAAAAAAGAAATAAAAAATCTAAAATTCCTTATCTTACAGCATTAGTGAAAAAACTTGCGCCGAAGATTGGTGCAAGGGTTGTTATAGAACCAGAGTGGGGGATTGCTGCACAAATCATCTATAAAAATGGTGTGGTCAGGTCACTCCGTATGTACTCACTAGATTTGAATCATATTGCGTCATCAGATATTGCCCGAGATAAAGATTATGCTAAATTTTTTATGAAAAAAAGAGGTTATCCAGTTTCCGAGGGTCAGACTGTATTTTCAGATGACTGGGCGAGAGCTATAAAAAGTAATCGCACACTCTCATATGGAATAAAATATGCTAAAACTTTAGGCTATCCACTTATTGTGAAGCCAAATAGTAAAAGCCAGGGTTCAGGTGTGTGTCTTGTGTCTAGTGAGAGCGAGCTTGTTAATGCTCTCAAGGAGGTATTTAAAGGAGACAGGGTCGCAATCATCGAGCGGTATATGCCAGGGCGAGATTATAGGATAGTGGTGCTCGATGGTGAAATAATTTCTGCATATGAGCGCACACAGCTTTCTGTGGTAGGTGATGGCAAGAATACAATTTTGAAATTACTTGAAATAAAGCAAAAGAATTTTATAAAAGAAAATCGGGATACAAAAATTAACTTCAAAGATCGAAGAATAAAATTAAAATTGAAAAAGCAGGGACACACACTTTCAAGTGTGATTCCAAAAGGGGAGAAGGTGTACTTGCTCGACAATGCGAATCTCTCGACTGGTGGTGATGCGAGCGATGTAACTCATACTATTTCAAATAGTTTCAAGAAAGTTGCGATAACCCTCACTCGCGATATGGGTCTCCGAATAGCTGGGGTGGATATTATGGTCACAAAGGGGGATATTACAAAAGAAGTGAAAGATAGTGCATACTACATCATCGAGATTAACGCTGCCCCAGGGCTCGACCACTATGTGACTACTGGTTCAGCTCAAAAGAAGGCAGTAGAGGCAATGTATTTGAAAGTATTAAAGGCCCTTGGGAAAAAGAATTAAAAGGAATATAATATATTTATGATTGACTTGAAAGAATTACAAAAGGAGGTTATGCGAAATAAATTGGAGAAAGGCTTCAATACTACAGATATGGCGCTTGAATTCTGCCGTGCTCATGAAGAGCTTTCTGAAGCTTTCTCGAAGTACAATAAGAACCAAGATGGCGTGGCGGAAGAGCTTGCTGATGTGGCAATATTCTTACTTGGGCTCAGTGAAGCACTTGGATATGATCTTGAGAATGAACTTGTAAGAAAGATTGAGATAAATAAAAATCGTAAATACATCAAGAGTAAATCTCCTGACGGTAAAGATGTGTTTATAAGAGTGAAGAGTGATATAGATCCTTGAGAAAAAAACAGCCTACAGGCTGTTTTTTTCATATACTACAAAATCGCAATTGAAATTATTTTTCTCGTCATGCTCGTGCGTAAGACGGGAGGTTTCTTTCCAGAAAGCAGGTGATATCTCAGGGAAGAATGCATCAGCATCAAAGCTACCATCTACATGGGTGATGTATAGTCTATCGGCATGGTCCGTCGCTTGTTTATAAATCTCTGCTCCGCCTATAATGAAGACCTCATCATGAATATCGTATCTGAATAAATCTATTGCTTCTGTGAGAGAGTGTACTACTTCTACTCCTTCTGCTAAGTAGGAAACATCACGAGTAATTACTACATTTCTTCTGTTTGGTAGTGGATCCCCAATAGACTCAAAAGTTTTTCGGCCCATTATGACAGGGTGATGATTTGTAGTATCACGAAAGTGCTTCATGTCGACAGGCAAATCCCAAAGAAGTTCATTATTTTTACCAAGTTCATTATTCTTACCTACAGCTGCTATTATTGAAAGTATCATATTATTTTTTATACATTTTATTTAATATCTTATAAAATCCACCATTTTTATCTTTCAGTTCATTTGCCCCTCGAGTCACCGTGCCTATGCCTATCTTAAGGTCTCCGGCAATGCTCCAGTGGTGTTCACCAGCATGTAGCCTTCGCATAATCTCCCAACGCTTTGGAAGTGCAAGAAGTTCACGTTTCGTTAGCATGTCCTCAAGGAATGCATCTAGGAGTTCCTTGTCCTTCGCCGCTAACATAAGAGCCTTTAAAAATTCCTCTTTTTTGTTACCATTCATATGTTTATTATACTCCAAACTTCCCAATTTGAAAATACTATCCTACTAGTAGGATAGTATAAAAATCCCCCGCTAGTCTTTCGGCCAGCAGGGGATTGAATGATTGTTTTGTTTACCATGGAAAGAACCAGTCATATAACCCTGGATAAAATTCATCATCGTTGTCATTTTTAGGTTTTGGAAGAAGTGTTAAATCAACTTCCTTTCCTAAACGGTGCATTTCATGTTTGATTACATCTAAATCAAAATCTTCAAGCAGGCCACTGAGTATCTTTGTATATATTTCATCGCTATACCGATCTTTTCTTAGTAAATATGGAATATCATTTGGGATAATCCTACGTATGAAGAAAAGTGGGAATGGTGGTCGTGACGGGAAGAAATCTTCATTTCGTGCTGATGGGGTAGAACTATAAGGATGAAGTTCAGAAAGTAGCAATCCTTTTTGTACAAAATCTGGTTGGAGATCTTTCTGTACGTTACTTATAAAAGTATTACATTCATCAGCGGTCTGAAGACCATGGATTATAATCAATAAACAAGCAAGTTTCCTTTTAGATTCTTCAACTGCTTTTTCAACTACGTTGAAAAAATTTGGACGGTGGGTTTCAAGAAGAGATTTTTTGATTTCAGTAATTGCTTCAGGATTTTTTGGGTCGATTGCTTCTCTTAGGAAATGTACAGTATTATTTGCTAATACTTTCTGGGTAAACGGACACACATTACCTTTGTGCCCAACATCTTCAAGTTTTGGGTGATTTTGTCCAAGAAAGTTTTCAAGGTAATCGATTGTGCCAGACAGCATAGGGCAACGTGATGTTTTTGCATCTTGTAGGTTTGTGTAGTGTGAATTCATTGTTGAGATTTTTGGATTTAGATTTTTATGAAATTTGTAAAGAACAAAAAGAGCGCAAATGCGCTCATGAGTAACTTCTTTATTTATTAGGGGAGGGGGTAAAGAAAATATTCATTAGCGCACATGCGTTAATGATCCCCACCAAAGAGTGTTTGATTTAGAAATGTTCCTATATGTAGCTGTTCCTTTAAATACTATCATACTAGTATGCTAGTATTTCTGGAAAATAAAGTCAAGGGGTGGTAAAGAGGGGGTGGGGAAAACTTAAAATCTCCAGATAGGGACTAAAGCCCTATCTGGAGATTTTGTTTAGAGTAAGTGGCATTTATTATAGTGCGATTTCGAGGCCGTCGATAGGAGGGAGGGGGTTGTACTGAGCTTGGAGATCTCTTAGGATTTCGCCTACAAGTTCTTCATCTTTTGCTTCAGCACGCTTGAAGGTGTTCTCTGGCAGGTGAAGCTCGATATTCTTGTGGTCACTTGTGCGAGAGATTATTTCATTCGCACCTACATAGTGATTGTCATAAATATGCGCATTGGAAATGGAGTGCGTGTATATTCCAGGCTTCACACCGAGGCGCTGCGCAATCATACATTGGAGAAGTGCGAAGCCGAATGTGTCGAAAGGGCAGCCGAGTATCATATCATTTGAGCGGACTATATTGTGCATATTGAGCCTGCCACCGATTATGTTTATGGTGTATGTGTATGGGCAAGGCACATTCTTCTTCGGAGTTCCTCCGTATCCATCATCTTTCGGATCCCAAGTGACTACGACTCCGTGGCGAGAGCTTGGCTCCTTCTCAAGAAGTTCGATAGCTTTGCCGAGTTGGTCACGACCGAAGTGATTGCGCCAGCGCCAGCCGTATGCAGAAGAGAGTGTGCCATCTGGCTCTAGAAATGGGTCCCACATTTTTGTGAATTTACGAAGGAATGTGGTGTCTTTCTCGCCTTGTACAAACCAGACTTGTTCAGCAATTGGGGACTTAAGTGGGTTTTTTCTTAGTGTCAGCACAGGGAAACCATCTTTTTCAATGTCGAATTGAAATGTAACTCCAGGCAGTGCTTTAGTTTTATGCCCAGTGCGTTCATTGAGTTCTTCCACCCCTTCTTCCATTATTCGCTTGATAATATTTTGGTAGATTGTATCAAATGTTGTCATATATTCGATTATACAATAGAATATAAATATATGGAAAATATTAAATACCCGTATTTGCCGGAAGGGAAGACTATATTGTATGTGCCGATTTCTAATGTTTTTATGAATGAGGCAAAAGAATATGCAAAAGAATATGGCTTAGATAAACTAATGCCCAATGCAAGTATCTTGGTGAAGGATGGTGTGGTGATTGGCCGTGGTGCCAACGGGAGCACATATCACGAGACTCATGAATGCGAGAGAGTGAAGCTTAAGATGCCGACGGGTGTGGGCTACGAACTTTGTGAAGGTTGCCACCCGAAGAACCATGGAGAGCCAAAGGCAATAAAAAATGCAATAGATAATGGATACGATCCAAAGGGTGGAGACATTTACCTATGGGGGCACTGGTGGTGCTGTGAGCCATGCTGGAATACTATGATAGAGAATGGAATTAAAGATGTGTATTTACTTGAGGATAGTGAAGTACTGTTTAATCGTGAAAATCCTGAGAATGTGATAGGTCATCAATTTGAATAAAATTAGATGAAAAAGCTGGCTCAAAGAGCTAGCTTTTTTGTTTGATACCTGTGTGCTAAAATGTACGTATTATAAAATAACTTACAATTATTATGAGTACACGAGATAACGAAGTTTTTGATGCAATTGCGGGGGAGGCTATTAGACAACGTGACGGACTAGAACTTATTCCTTCTGAGAACTATGTGTCCAAGGCGGTGCTTGAGGCCAATGGTTCGATAATGACAAATAAATATTCTGAAGGTTACCCAGGCCGTCGCTATTATGGTGGTCAAGAATATACAGACATCGTGGAGAGAATCGCAATTGAAAGAATTTGTAAGTTATTTGATTGTAAGTTTGCAAACGTCCAGCCTCACTCTGGTGCCCCTGCAAACCTCGCAGTGTATGCCGCTCTCCTTGAGCCGGGTGATACAGTGATGGGCATGGATCTATCTCACGGTGGCCACCTTACTCACGGCCATCCGATGACTCTTCCTGCGAAGATTTACAAATTCGTGACTTACAAAATGAAGGATCCAGAGACAGGCGAGATTGATTATGATGATATGCTACGCGTGGCTCGTGAAGAAAAGCCAAAATTAATTATTGCTGGATTTTCTGCTTACCCTCGAACTCTCAATTATAAAAAGTTTGTGGAGATTGCAAAAGAAGTGGGAGCTATCACAATGGCGGACATGGCGCACATCGCAGGCTTAATTGCAGGGAAGGCCGCACGCAATCCATTTGAAGATGGATTCGACATCATCACTTCCACTACTCACAAGACTCTTCGCGGTCCACGCGGAGGTATCATCCTTACTCGCGATAGTGAAGAGATTGCGAAGAAGATCGACAAATCAATCTTCCCAGGAATTCAAGGAGGTCCACACATGCACACTATAGCTGCGAAGGCTGTGGCATTCGGTGAAGCGATGACTCCTGCATATCAAGAGTACGCTCAGCAAATTTTAAAGAATGCGAAAGCTATGGAAGAAGTTCTAAAGAAGAATGGTGTGCGCATGATTGGAGGGGGGACAGACAACCATCTTATCCTTGCAGACGTATTTGGATCACTCGGTGTGACTGGCAAGGAGGCGCAGACAGTGCTTGATGAAGTGGGTATCACTCTAAACATGAATTCCATCGCTGGCGACACTCGTAAGCCACTTGACCCATCTGGAATCCGCTTCGGCACTCCAGCTATCACAACTCGCGGATTTAAGGAAGCTGATTGTGCAGAAGTAGCTCAGCTACTTATCGACACTCTCAAAAATAAAGACAATGCTGATATGAAAGTAGAAATAAAAGCTAAGGTGAAAGCCATGGCACAAAAATTCCCAATACCAGAATCATTTGTGTAGAAATTTATGGAAATACCACGACCAAAAGTTGGAGTTGGGGTCATGATTTTCAAAGATGGGAAAATTTTACTCGGCAAAAGAAAAAATTCTTTTGGTCCGGGTGAATACGCCGTCCCTGGCGGGCATTTGGAATATATGGAAGGATTTGAAGAATGTGTACGAAGAGAAGTTTCAGAAGAATGTGGATTAGAAATTAAAAATATAAAATTTATTTATATTGGTAATAGTTCAGCTTATGCCCCAAAGCATTATGTGACTGTTGGATTTTCAGCGGACTGGGCTAATGGAGAGCCTCAAAATCTTGAGCCAGATAAATGTGAAGGGTGGAGTTGGCACTCTGTAGAGAATCTTCCGAAGCCTATGTTTGCGTTCTCTACGCTACTCATTGATTGTTATACGACAGGTACTAATTTTTTTGATAAGAAATAATATATGATTGAAGTTGAAAAAGGATTTCAGGTAACAGAAGAACAATTGGAGAGCCTGCTTAAAGGTGCGGAATTTTCTGGTGATAAAACAAATCATGATATTTATTATGATTTTCCTGACTATCACTTTTTTAATAATGGTATAAAATTGAGAAATAGAAATGGATCTTTTGAGTTGAAAATTAAATTACCAAATGGTTCCTCAAATGAGATTGAAGATGAAGAGGAGGTTAAAAAATATTTAAATACAGAACTCCCAATACAAGACTTCGTTGATGAGAATATGATTGTGTTTAGTGATTATATCAATAAGCGCAAAAAATATAAAAAAAGTGAATTTGTTATAGATGTAGAGGGTCTTGATTTTGTCGAAAAGGTTTTGAAAGGCAAGGTTATTGAGATTGAACTTATGGTTAATAATGAAAATGAAGTTAGTTTTGCAATAGAGAAAATTTTAAATTTTGCCAAGGAGTACGGGATTGAACACAAGAAAATACCAGCAAAAAGAGAAATATACTTAATGTTTTATAATCCTGATTTATACAAGAAATTATATTTAAACGAATAAATATGGCACACATTCATGAAAAAATAGATTTTAGTGTAGAGGTATTCATAGTCCATAAGAATAGAGTTTTACTACGCGTGCATGATAAATTTAAATTTTGGCTTTCTATCGGTGGGCATATAGAGCTGGATGAAGACCCAATAGAAGCTGCTCACAGAGAGGTGAAGGAAGAAGTGGGTCTTGATATAAAGATTGCTGGAGAAGCGCATGGTACAGAACCTGAGACTGAGAAAAATCGAGGGTATAAATACCTGATACCACCTCGCTATATGGGTAGGTGCTTTGTGACGGATACTCATGAACATGTCACATTTGTGTATTTTGCCACAGTTGAAAATGATCAACTTTCTGATTCTGTCCTTGAGCACGAGAAGGGAGCAGAGACGAAGTGGTTTTCTATGGAAGACCTGGAGAACACAGAGCTCGTCCCAAATGTAAGATTCTACGCAGTTGAGGCCCTGAAGGCTCTTGGCGATACAGAATAAGACAAGTGTGCTACTTTATGATAAAGTAAAGAAATGAAGAAGGTTTTAAGTTTACCAAAATCTATAATAGTACTACTTGCTCTAGCTACGGCATTTATTCTCGGTAGGACACTTTGGTCTGGCTCGTCATATTACTTGTTCCTATTTTGGAACCTTTTTTTGGCCTACGTGCCATTCCTAATTAGCATGTTTATTGTAAGCTACGTTACAGCGTTTAGGGGAAGTGCAAAGATTTGGATAATATTTGCACTCGGAATTCTTTGGCTCATCACTTTTCCAAATGCACCATATTTGGTGACAGATGTGATACACCTAGGAAAGAATAAATTAATGCCTGTGTGGTACGATGCGATGCTACTTTTCAGTGTGGCATATATTGGAATGCTATTTACTTTCCACTCACTACACAACATTGAAAAAACTTTAAATACATTTTATTCAAAACTTAAAACAAATATTTTTCTCATAGTATTTATTTTTGTTTCAAGTTTTGGAATTTATCTCGGAAGGTTTATGCGTTGGAATAGCTGGGATGTGTTTACAAACCCGAGTGCACTCTCACTCGACATAGTAGAGTTGTTCCGAACACCAACAGAAAGTGGAAAAGCATTTATGTTTACACTCACAATGCTTGTATTCATTGGCCTCATGTATATAGCTTGGAAATTACAAAATAAAGAAAAAAATTAAAATGAAAAAAGGAAAATTAATCGTAATAGACGGCACTGACGGAAGCGGGAAGAAGACGCAGGTGGATTTGCTCATGAAGCGCCTTGCTAAGGATGGCTATAAAGTGAAAATGGTGGACTTCCCGGATTACTATTCGAACTTCTTTGGCAAATTCATCGGTCACTGCCTCTCTGAACAATACTTCAACTTCGTAAATGTGCATCCAAAGATTGCATCAGTTCTATACGCTGCAGACAGATTTGAGACGAAAGAGAAGATGGAGAAATGGCTAAATGATGGATATATAATTATCGCGAACCGCTATGTGAGCGCGAATCAAATCCACCAGGGAGGGAAGATTAAGAGTGCAAAGAAACGCCAAGCTTTTATCGAGTGGCTAGATGAGATGGAATACAAAGTTTTTAAAATTCCAAGACCATCTGTTGTCTTTTATTTAGATATACCAATTAATATTACAAAAAAATTGCTTAATGAGAGAAATAAAAGTACTTCACGCTCTTACTTAGGGAAGAAGAAGGATGTTCACGAGAAAGACTTCTCGTTCCTGGAAAATTCTAGAAAGAGTGCAGTGTGGCTCGCGAAAACTCAGAAGAATTATGTGCAAATCGATTGCGTTTCGAAAAATGTCCTTCGCACTCGCGAGGATATACACGAAGAGCTCTATAAAAAAGTAGGGAAGATTCTAAAGTAATCTCTATTGACAAAATTCAAAATAAGCGTAGTATGAGGTTAAATTTTAAAACCCAATATTATCATGAAACCCATGAATATCGACCCAACTTTAGTGACTTTGAGGAATTTTTTCCTTTATTTACTTGTTAATAATAAACTTAAAATTGAAGAGCTTTACGGCATACTTTACAATCGGAAGTTTATAAAGCAGAGTGAATTTGATGAATTCCATCGGATAGATATACTGCCAAAGTATGTTGAAGTAGCAGAAGCCGCTATGCATCCGGAAAATTTTGCATTAGTGCAAAAAATATTTGGAAAATTTTCTGAGCTATTAGGTAATAATACTCAACAGCACGGTTTTGTGGATTATGAGAAAATTCATGATGTAATATTTACATCAGACTATTTCTCACCAGTAACATAAATTAAGTTTCACTTATCAAAACTAAAGGCTCAGGTGAGCCTTTTTTATTTGCCTGCTATAAATGCTATAATCACCACATATGAGAATTCCGATAGTAAATGAACAGGATGAAGTTTTATATTATAAAGAACGTGAAGAGACTACCCGTGACGAGATACGGCGTATTATTGGGCTCAATGTTTTTAATGAAAAAGGTGAAGTCCTTATTGCAAAACGCCAATCCAATAAAAAAATTGATCCTAATTTATGGGGTCCGTCTGTGGCTGGCACAGTGGATGAAGGTTGTGATTATGATGATACTGTTTTGAAAGAAGCTGAAGAAGAAATAGGATTAAAAAATATACAGCCGATTTTCCTGAGAAAGTCTTTTTATGAAACAACGGGGGCTCGGCGTTTTTCTTCTTTTTACTACGTTACAATACAAATGGCAGACCATGTGTTTGTTCTCCAAGAAGATGAAGTCGCAGAAATTAAATGGATTAGTGTTATTGATTTAGAAAATTGGTTTAAAGAAAAGCCAGAAGATTTTATCCCATCATTCCAAAGGACAATGAATAATATCAAAGAAATTAATGAAAATAAAAATTAAAAGATTAAAAGAAGATGCGAAGTTGCCGACATATGCAAACCCGGGGGATGTGGGTATGGATATGTATGCCATGGAGACAGTGACTATTCCTCCCATGGGGCACTATAGATTCTGGCATGGATTTGCTTTGGAATTTGAGAATGGCTATGCAGCAATCGTGAAGGATAAATCGAGCATTTCTAAAGCGGGGCTTCACACAATGGGAGGAGTTTTTGATGCGGGATTTAGAGGAGAATATAATACGCACGTGGTAAACCTTGGAAGCGAAGCGTATACTGTGGAAGCTGGTGACAAAGTGGCTCAACTCATCATTTACCCCGTAGCTATTGCGGAACTTGAGGAATCTGATACATTAAGTGAGTCAGTGCGTGGGGAAGGAAGCTTCGGTAGTACAGGTAAAAAGTAATATGGAAACAAAGATAAAGAACTTAATTAAAGATGCACTTAAAAATCTCGGCATAGAAGCGGAGGCTATAGTACTCGAGCACCCAGCGGATATAAAGATGGGGGATTATTCTACGAATGTAGCCATGGCTTATGCGAAAGCTCTCAAGATGAACCCAAAGGAATTGGCAGAGAAGATTGTAGCAGGAATAAATAAAATACCAGAAATTGAAAAAATCGAAGTTGCAGGCCCTGGCTTTATAAACTTCTATCTAACAGATTCATTTTTTAGAGATTCAGTAGGGGATGTGATTTCACTTGGTGAAAATTATGGAATTAGTACTATTCACAATGGGAAGAAAATTTTGATTGAACACTCAAGCCCAAATCTTTTCAAGCCATTTCATATCGGCCACGTAATGAATAATGCGATAGGAGAATCCATCACTCGTCTAGCAAGATTTTCTGGTGCTGAGGTGAAGTGTATTTCATATCCATCAGATGTATCTTTAGGGATAGGGAAAGCTGTTTGGGTTTTACTTCGTGATGGGGGAATTAGTAAGCTACATTCAATAGGAAATTCTATTGATACACTTTCTTACCTAGGAGAATGTTATGTACAAGGTACAAAATTGTACGAAGACGATCCTACGATTGCTCAAGAAATGAGAAACATTACTTCAATTCTTTATGAAAAAGATTTAAATAGTATTGAATATAAAATCTACACTGAAGCAAAAGAAATAAACCTCGCTTATTTTAAAGCAATCACTAGCCGTATCGGATCTACCTTTGATGATTTTATTTTTGAAAGTGAAGCTGGTATCGAAGGAGCAAAAATCATTCGTGAAAATATCCCAAATGTTTTTGAGGAGTCTGAAGGGGCAGTCATTTATAAAGGGGAACAAGATGGATTACATACTCGTGTATTTATTAATAAAGAGGGCTATCCTACTTATGAAGCAAAAGATGTGGGATTACTTTCATTAAAATTTAAAAAATATTCTCCTGATGTTTCAATTTTTATTACAGATCATGAACAAGAGGAATATTTTAGGGTAGTAGCAAGCGCAGCTGGAAAGATTAACCCTATTTGGAAAGAAAAAACAGTTCACCGTACTCATGGGCGCATGACTTTTAAAGGGCAGAAAATGTCTTCTCGTCTTGGTGGTGTTCCCATAGCGCTAACTCTTATCGATACATTATTTGAAGAAGTTTTAGCAAAATCAGAAAAATTAGATGCTGTAAATGATAGGGATAATATTAATGCAGTTGCTGTTGCCTCATTAAAATTTACGATACTACGTGCAATGGCAGGTAAAAATATTAATTTTGATCCTGAAACATCACTTTCATTTGAAGGAGATTCTGGTCCATACCTTCAATATGTTTTTGTGCGTGCTAAATCACTAATTCAGAAAGCACAAAATCTTGGTTATAATCCTTCAATTGAAAATGCCTCAGTTTTTACTGGTATGATAGAAAGACAGTTATCACGTTTCCCAGAGGTTGTTGAGCAATCTATTTCGCTTTGGCAACCTCATCATTTGAATACATATCTAATCGAACTCGCTCAAGCTTTTAATAGCTGGTATGGTGGAGCAAAAATAATTGATGAAAACAATAAAGACATTTCATATCACCTTGCTCTAGTACAAGCTACAGCACAAACTATTAAAAACGGCTTATACCTCCTAGGTATTAAAACTCCAGAAAAAATGTAGTTTGCGTAGGTTTTTTAAAACACTTAATTTTGCTATACTATACTTGTGAGAAATACTCTAAAAAAGGTGGGTTTTATTCTTGGTATGGCTGTGCCTATTACTGTGGCTATTTTCATGCTTGTTGTTTCTCCTGTAGATACTAGTGCTGCACCTATCTCAGTAATGCAATTTGGTTCAAATGGTTCTGGAAATGGGCAATTTAATGGTGTTGGGAATATTGTGATAGATGGTTCTGGTAACATTTTTGTAACAGATTTAGTAAACAAACGTGTTCAGAAATTTAATTCTTCTGGTTCATATGTTTCGCAATTTGGAACTTCAGGATTAGGTAATGGTCAATTCACAGATCCATTTGGTATTGATATAGACTCCTCAGGGAATATATATGTATCTGATTTTTATCAAAATCGCGTACAAAAATTTAATTCTTCTGGAGTGTATGTATCACAATTTGGGAGTTTAGGTTCCGGTAATGGGCAGTTTTCATCACCGTTTGGTGTAGGTATTGATTCTTCAGATAATATATATATTGTTGATTCTGCTAATCATCGTGTACAAAAGTTTGATTCTTCAGGAAGTTATGTATCACAATTTGGAACTTCTGGAAGTGGAAATGGGCAATTTAGTAATCCATATGATATTGATTTTGATTCATCTGGAAATATTTTTATATTAGATACTGGGAATAAGCGAGTGCAGAAATTTAATTCTTCAGGAACATACCAGTCACAATTTGGGAGTTTTGGAACTGGTAATGGGCAGTTCACAACACCTACGGGTATAAGTATTGATTCTTCAGATAATATATTTGTTGCAGATACAAACAATCATCGTGTACAGAAATTTAATTCTTCAGGAACTTACATTTCTCAGTTTGGAGGTACAGGTACTGGGAATGGTCAGCTTACTCAACCTACAGGAATATACGTAGACTCAACAGGAAATATTTTTGTCTCAGATGCGAATGATCGTGTTCAGAAATTTACCGACACAGCGCCCACGATTTCAGTTCCAGCAAATAGCTCGAGTATAACTCAGAATTCCGTTGTGATTTCAGGTTCTTGTATTACAGGCATGACAGTGACTGCCATTGTAGATAGCTCTGCAATTTCTCCCACAGCCACATGTAGTTCTTCAGCCTTTAGTATAACACCAGGTACTCCACTTTCTGTAGGTTCACATTCAGTGACGGCAACTCAGACAGATGCTGGCAGTAACATATCATCAGAATCAAGTGCGAAGACTTTTACTGTAACTGCGTCATTTAGCGTAGTGGATTGTACAGATTCAGCAGATCTGACAACACTAGGTGGTGGAGTCACGCCAATCCCTCAAGCAGAGTGTGAAGCTTTGCAGGATCTTTATGTATATACTACAGGAAGCTCTTGGACGGATGATACGAATTGGGACAGTGTTTCTGATGTAGATAATTGGTATGGAGTAACTCGCACAGGTACACATGTCACTAGTATAGATTTGCATTCAAATGGATTAGCGGGGACATTACCATCAAGTATCTCAAACCTCACTTCACTTACAAATTTAAATGTGAATATAAATGCAATTGGTGGATCTATACCTTCACTTTCGTCCAATACTGCGCTCACTGATTTTAGTGGGCATAATAATTATTTTAGTGGATCTATACCTTCACTGTCATCCAACATTGCATTGGTGAATTTTGACGCATACAATACTAGTATTTCAGGTTCTATTCCTTCACTATCAGCAAACACAAATCTAAGTTATTTTGATGTCCACACAGCTCTTCTCACAGGCTCCATACCTTCACTTACGGCAAACACAAGCTTGACATATTTTGATGTTCGCGAGAATCAACTCACAGGCTCCATACCTACACTTGCTTCAAACACAGCTCTTACTTATTTTGATATTACTAATAACCAAATTACAGGCTCTATCCCATCACTCTCTGCAAATATTTCCTTGGCTAGCTTTAAGGTAGCACACAACCAGCTCACAGGCTCTATCCCAACACTCGCTTCAAACACTTCACTAAATGTTTTCAATGTATACGGAAATGGTTTAACAGGTGATATCCCTGATTTCACAAATATTCCTATAACTAGTGGAAGTTTGAGATTTAATGGATTATATACCTCATCTTCTTCTAAGGATTCAGTCGCTGATACGAAGTTTGGTGCGAATTGGTCCGCTAGCCAGACTATATCCCCGACAAATGTCTTAGCTACACAGTCAGGAACTGATATTGTTGTGACTTGGGATCACATAGAGTACACATCCGCTGGGTCATATAAGGTTTACTATGGTACAACGCAAGGTGGGCCGTATAGTACTCTTGCTGGCACTGTAGCTAGAACAGCTAGCGCTACACTTACAGTCAGTGGACTAACAGCGAATACTGATTATTATTTTATTGTGCAGGCGTATACTCCAGCAGATCTCTCTCAGCAAAATATTATTACGGCAGATTCAGATGAAGCACTAGGTAGGGTTGTATCAAGCGGCGGTTCTAGCGGAGGCAGTGGTTCTAGTGGGGGGTCAAGTGGTAGCTCAAGTGGTGGAGGAGGTACTGTGCACAAATATCCAACAAGTACAAACTCTTCGCCTATTAGTTTGTCTCTCACTAATATTCCTAATGCTACAGATTATATTGCCAAACTAAAATGGAGCCCACTTATAAATGCTGCCACAATGACATTTTCATTAGATCCAAAATTTGTGGGGGTGACTTATTTACCTTTTAATCAAGAATATAATTTTGCATTACCTAAAAGCCCAGGTATTTATAATATTTACGGGATGCTCACTTCATCTTCTGGAGACTCTGTTTCTCTAGGGCCACTTGCTGTATCAATCCCAGTTTCGAAAATAACCACTACTATCCCAACTCCTGCGAAAATCGTTTCTATAATTAAGAAAGCAACTGCACCTAAAACTAAACCGTCGACAGTAGTTAAAAAGGTTGTATCAACACCAAAAACCAAGAATACTTGTGTGCTAGGAAAGTATCTTGAGCCAGGAAGAGTAAATAACGATACGAACGAAGTGAAGCTTTGGCAGAATTTCTTAAATAAATATGAAGGCGAAGAACTTGATGTAAATGGGGTATATGATTTACTCACACAAGAAGCAGTCTTTAGATTCCAAGCGGTGAACTATATGAAAGTAGATGGTATAATAGGCTCCGCTACGCGCCTCCCAGCCAATAAATTACTTGGTTGCTCGATTTAATGTAAAATAAAAATGCCACTTGTATAGTGGCATTTGTGTTAGTGTCTTGGGGGTATTTTTTTAATCTGTTTCATTTTTTCGTAACTTTTGCCACGACCATTTGACTCGAGATAATTCTCGTCTGGTGGTGTGGCATTTTTGAATTTCAGATCTCTGCGATCGTCTGGTTTTGGATCGCAGTCATTTTTGTTTGGAATAATACTTTTAATATCCATTAAAACGTAATTTAATTTTTATAAATCATACTCTATTTGCAGGAATATGCAATAGGGTTTCAAAAAAGTCCAATTTTTGTTAGTATGGTTTTATGTTAGTATTCTTTAGCTATTTGTTTTATTTTATTGCAGCTAGTGCTTCACCGCTACAGAGGCGTTATCTTGCGCACAAGAAAGATGTAAATGGTGAAGGGAGAATAAATTTGGCATTTAGGACAATGTTATTCCTCGTCTTTGGCAGTTTGTTTTTCCCACTTTTTAGCCCATTTTATATATCTGGGAATGTTTGGCATTTAATATTACTCTCTTTGATCTGTGGTATATCAGGTATGGGATTTTTTATTCTTACTTTTATTTCACAAAAGCATGTGGATGGGGGAATAACTTCAGTTGTTAGTAATATCTATACTCCTATTACTATCGTACTTGCATCAATATTCTTGCATGAAAGTCTTTCCATGATGCAAATACTTGGCACGGTACTTTTGCTTATTGGTATGTTTATAGTTTCTAAAAAGCATCGTATCGGAAGATTTAGTTTCGATAAATATTTTATGATGATGCTACTTGGTGGGGTGCTACTTGGCTTTGTATTGGTTGCGGAACGATCACTTATGAAAATGACAGGATTCAGCGCAGGAATTGCATTGTCGTGGTGGAGTCAGTGCTTATTCTTAGGGATTGCTACTATTGTTTCAAAAAGTAAAAATACCTATTCAAGTAAAGATATAAATATTAGTGGAATACTTCAATTACTAGCATCTATATCTTATGTCGTGCTTATAAATATTGTCGGGAATCTTAGTGTTGTTTCAGCTGTTACTACATTTAAAATTGTCATCGTATTTATTGCCGCTGCAATTTTCTTGAATGAACGAGAAGATTTTAAGCGTAAACTTATAGGAAGCCTAATCGCGCTTCTGGGTTTACTTATAATGAAATAACGAAAATTAAATATTAAAAAGCTGGAAGAAATATATTTCTTCCAGCTTGTTTTTAGCAATCATAAAATCTAAGTTACCGCATATCGATCATATGCCATGCCTATTCCTGCTGAGTCCGGTGACTCATTCCATAAAAAAGAATACACATTTATGAATGGATAATCATGAATCATTGGAATAAAGATGGTAAAACGGTGGCCATCGGATGCATAATTACCCAGAGGGATGATTGTGGAAGAAGTAGCAATTACCTCTGTTACAAAAAGATCTCTTTCTGGAAGTAACAACGTAACACAGTGGTAGCGTATTTTACCAATGGCAGATAAGCTATAAGGATCCCGTACTGGATCTTTCAGCAAGATCATGCAGTGTCCGTCAGGTCCGTCAAAGGAAAAATCTTCAATAAATTTTTCAATGATGTCCGGATGGCATGTCAGAAGGAATGATCCATATACGTATGTCGGATTTTCCAATACTCTTTGGCCTTCATTTACCATTCTTGTTTCGCAAGTGATGGTTTCTTCGTGCCCTTTGAGGTATATGCACATCCTGCGCACATCATCCTCGGTTAATTCTACTTTCATGTTGATTAGATTAAAGTTTGAGAATATTTAAGGTAAATATAATTTTCTACGAAATCAGTTAAATATTCGTATCCATTATTTTCAAAATATATCCAGATGCGTACTTTTTCTGCTTCAAATTCTTTTTCTAAGCAGACGGTATTCTTCAGGCTCCCGACGAATTTTTCATCGTATCCCTCTTTTGTGATAGATACTTCATGGTCTTGGTTTCCCAAAATAATGAAGTGAATAGTTCTTTTGGTTTCGCTGATGCTTCTAGGACAAAAGCGATCCTCCGTGAAAATGTGGAAGTTTTCGACTCCGAGCGACTCAAGGAATCCTCTGACGTGATGATGTGGGTAATTGTGGCTCATGATTGTATGGTGTATTTAAGTTGTGAATGTACAAGAAAAGGACAAAAAAAGCTCTCTAGAGTAGAGGGCTTATCACTTTGTTCGTATTGTCTTTGTTTAGTTTACACAAGCACAATCATAAGCCATCTACTTTTTAGGTGGTTAATGACGAGAATGAGATTTTGTGCAACGTTACTCATATTCTTAGTATATCTTTATGCCTTTCATTGTCAAGCATTGTGGGTTTGAAATTTAGGGCATACGTGGTAAGTTAAAGAAAAATACAAATATCTTTTTATCATGAACAAGCCACTACCATTAATTGCCATTATTGGCGTAACAGGCCTCGTAGGCCGAACTATTACCCAGATTATGGGTGAACAATCATTCTTCAATCCTTTCATCCTTCAGGGGAAGGTGATCGGAGTTGCTTCTGATGCTTCAGTGCAAGCCGGAGAAAAGAAAGTGAAAATTTTGGAAAGCCAAATTCCAATTTTTACCATGGAAGCAGCTCTCAAGTGTAAGCCTGATATTATTATAATGTCGGCAGGGGAAGAAATATCTAAACAGTACGCCAAACAATTTTTGGAGGTTAATCCAGATGCTTGGGTAATCGACAATTCTTCGCAGTGGAGAATGGACAGTGATATCCCGCTAACGATTCCGCATTTAAACTGGAGTCCAAACAAAAAAGATCGGATCATTCCGGTTCCGAACTGTGTTGCGATCATGCTCGCTACTGCGATGTATCCACTTTTAAAGCTCGGCTTACGACAAGCAACAGCGACAGTGTTACAATCTGTATCTGGCGCCGGCCTTCCAGGAACTATTGCACTTGAAGAAGAAATGAAAAGTATACCAAGTAAGAGGTATGAAAATTCGCCATTTCAGTTCCAGTCCTTCAACAATATTCAGCAGGCAACTCGTGTTCCAGAAAAATCATTCACAAACATTGAAGAGGATAAAGTTACTTCTGAAATTAAAAAAATTTTCCATAGAAAATTTGAAAACTTTCCTATTTCTCCTTCATGTTTTAGAAGTGGAGTAGTAATGGGGCATTGGGCTCGTGTGCGTGTTCATGTGCCGGCTGAAGTTACTTGGCAGAGGATGAAAGGAGCTTTCAGTATGGGTGAACTAATTAAATTTTCATTTGAATCCGGTGACCTATTTTCCGTGGTGGGGAAAGACTATGCTCATGTTTATGATCTTCGGATCGATCAAGGCTTTAAAGGCCGAAAGTACAAAGTTTTTGAATTTACAGTTGTTTCTGATAATCTGCGCCTAGGTGCAGCTTCTACTGCACTTTTATGTGTAGAAAAAATCATTCGTAAATTTTACAAGTGATAATAAATATTTCGTTCAGGCAGTTTCCAAGTGGAAACTGCTTTTTTGTTGCTAAATTCTCCTTTTGTAGTATCATAGGGATATAAGCGTTGAAGGGGGTATCGCCCTGGAGCTTTGGGAAGAAAGGCTGAAAAGCTTGTAGAACCCTAGGGGTATGCCCCGTATAGCTGTAATGAGAAGTAAGCAAGGTGGTACCACGAGAAATTCGTCCTTGGAAAATAATCTTTTGATTGTTTTCTGTGGACGATTTTTTTATTTAAATAATAGTTTACAAAATACATTTATGGAAGAACAAAAAACAAAATCTAATAATGCAGAGAGGGAAGAGAAGATACTGAAGTTCTGGCAAGAGAATGACACTTTTCAAAAAAGCTTAAAAAAGGATGCTCCTAAAGGGAACTATGTGTTTTATGATGGACCGCCTTTCGCTACAGGACTCCCACACTATGGGCATATCTTGGGGAGTACTGCCAAGGACGCCATAGGCCGATACAAGACCATGCAGGGCTATACAGTGCCACGTAAGTGGGGCTGGGACTGTCATGGGCTTCCTATCGAGAACATTGTGGAGAAAGAGCTCGGTATTTCTGGGAAGAAGGGTATTGAAGAGTATGGACTCGAGAAGTTCTCAGAGCATGCTCGAAGTAAAGTCCTCACATATGTGAGTGAGTGGAAGAGGACAGTGGACCGTATGGGGCGCTGGGTAGACTTCGATAATTCATACAAGACTATGGACAACACTTTCATCGAAAGTGTGTGGTGGGCACTCGGTGAACTTAATAAAAAGGAATTACTTTACGAAGGTGTGCGTGTGCTTGCATACTGCCCACGTTGTGAGACTCCGATAGCCAATTCTGAAATTGCGATGGACAACAGTTATAAAGATATAACTGATATTTCCGTTTATATTAAATTTAAATTAGAAGGTGCAGAAAATACATATTTACTTGCTTGGACTACTACGCCATGGTCACTTCCTGGGGACACTGCGCTTGCTGTAAATAAAGATATTAAATATGTGAAAGTTTCTCATGAAGGAGCTTCCTATATTGTTGCAGAAGCTAGACTTAAATTTATTCCAATTTTTAAAGATATAGAATTTAAAGAAAACGAAAATCTTTGGAGTATAGATATTGCAGATTTAATAGGTAAGACATATATTCCACCATTTAACTATTATGAAAATGTGAATATGCCAAATAAAGAAAATATTTGGAAAATTTGGCATGCCGATTTCGTTACTGCAGACTCAGGTACTGGTATAGCCCATGAGGCTCCAGCATTTGGAGAGGATGATATGAATTTAGCTAAGTTAAATCATATACCTTTTATCCGCCACGTGGAGCCAAATGGAACTTTCGTAAGTATGGTTACAGATTTTGCAGGGGAGAAAGTAAAGCCAAAGGAGGATCACCAGTCTGGTGATGTGCTCATCATAAAGTACCTTGCGAAAGCTGGTGCTCTCTTCGCAAAAGAAAAAATCATCCACTCATACCCGCACTGCTACCGTTGCGAGACGCCACTACTATACTACGCACTTCCTTCATGGTTCATAAATATCCAAAAGGTTAAAGCTAAAGTAATGGAAGAGGCCAAGAATATAAATTGGGTGCCAGCTCACCTTAAAGATGGACGCTTCAACAACATCCTCGAGAATGCACCAGACTGGACCATCTCTCGCAACCGCTTTTGGGCGAGCCCACTTCCTATATGGAAGAACAAAGACGGAAAAGTGCTTTTTGTAAATTCACTTGAAGATCTTAAAAATAAAACTAAAAAAAGTGGAAATACATATACTGTACTTCGTCATGGGGAGTCAGACCACAATGTGAATAATGTAATATCTTATAAAGATCAAGAATCTTCACATCTTACAGAAAAAGGTAAAGAAGAAATTTTATCATCTGGTGAAAAACTAAAATCAAAAAATATAACGAAAATAATTTCATCACCATTTGTGAGGACAATGGAAACTGCAAAGATAGCGTCTGGTATTTTAAATATTCCTGAAAATGAAATCATGACAGACGAAAGACTCAAGGAATTTAACCCAGGTGTGTATGACGGAGGGGTATGGAAAGATCGTGAAGACTGGGCGGAAGCTCAAGATGTATATTATCTTGCTGCCCCAGAGGATGGTGAAAGTCATTTGGATGCGAAAAAGAGATTTGGTGATTTCTTGTATGATATAGAATCTAAATATCAAAACGAAAATATTTTGATAATTACACATGGTATCGGACTCGAGAGTTTGCCTGCAGCAGCAGAGTGCGCCGATATTGATCGTTCTCTTGAAATATGTATGAAGGGCTATACTACAGGTGAATTATTAGAACTAGACTTTTTACCACTACCACACAATGCAAAATACGAGCTTGATATGCATCGCCCGTATATAGATAGGATTACACTTGTGGATGAATCAGGTGATGAGTACAAGAGAATTCCAGAGGTTATAGACTGCTGGTTTGAGTCTGGATCAATGCCATTTGCTCAGGACCACTATCCGTTTGAGCGCCCAAATTGGCAGAAAGAGAATTTCCCAGCTGGCTTCGTGGCAGAATATATAGCGCAGACTCGCACATGGTTCTACTACACACATGTAGTATCGACTGTGCTTTTTGGCAGTGCGCCATTTGAAAATATTATTTCTACTGGAACAGTGCTCGCAGAAGATGGCGAGAAGATGAGTAAGTCCAAGAATAATTTCACAGACCCTTGGATAATGTTTAACAAAGTGGGCGTGGATCCTATACGCTTCTATCTTATGAGCTCACAGGTAATGCGTGGGGAAGATTTGAACTTCTCTGACAAAGCAGTGCAAGAGGTGGCAAGTAAAATCGTAGGGCGCTTGGACAATGTGGTAGCCTTTTATGAACTCTACCGTGATAAAAACCTAGAATCTAGAACCTCTAACCTAGAACCTAGTTTAAATGTTTTAGATATTTGGATACTTGCAAGATTAAGTGAAACTATAAATGAAGTGACTCTCAATATGGATGCATACGACTTGGCACTCGCTTCAAGACCATTTGAAGGATTTATTGAAGACCTTTCTACTTGGTACCTACGCCGTTCCCGCGACAGAATAAAGGATGGAGACGAAGAGGCAAAGTCCACAATGTATTTTGTGCTCAAAAATTTGGTGAAGGTTATGGCACCATTCACGCCTTTTATCGCAGAAGATGTGTGGCAGAGACTAAAGACTGAAGGGGATGCAGAAAGTGTGCATTTAGCTATGTGGCCGGAAGCGTATAAAAACGATGATAATTTAGTTGTACTTGAGGAAATGACCCAAGTTCGTAGTATTGTAACTTTGGGCTTAGAAGCACGTCAGAAGGCGGGTATTAAAGTTCGCCAGCCACTTGGGAATTTGAAAGTTAGTGGTATGAAATTGAGTAATGAATATATTGAAATACTAAAGGATGAATTAAATATTAAAAACATTGAGATTATAGAAGGGGATGCACTAAATGTGGAGCTCGATACAAATATAACACCAGAGCTTAAGCAAGAGGGTGAATACCGCGAGCTACTTCGTGCTGTGCAGGACCTCAGAAAGACTGAAGGGCTGAACCCTAGCGATGTAGTATCTCTAGTAATTTCTGCAGATGAAAATGGAAAAAATATTGTGGAAACATTTAAGAATGACTTTATGAAAACTGCCGGACTTAAAGAAATAAAAATGGAAGATTCCGAAGGGCTTGAAGTGAAAGTAGGGGAGCTAGTATTTAAAATAAAAATTATCAAATGAATACAGAGCAGTGCTACGGAATAATAGTGGTAAACAAGGATGAAGACTTAAAATTTCTGATAGTTCAGCTTGTGGATAAGGAAGGGAGCTGGGGCTTCCCGAAGGGGCACCATGAAGGCAATGAGACAAAGCTCGAGACTGCAAAGAGAGAAGCACTCGAAGAAGTGGGAATTTCCGATATAAAGATTTTAGACACAGAACTTATTCATGAAGAATACTTTATAAATAGGAATGGAGAGCAGGCGCTCAAAAATAATGATTATTTTATTGGATTTGTTGATACAAAGGAAGTGGTAGTAGAGCAAGAAGAGATCAATGACTATAAATGGGCAACATACGAAGAAGCTCTAAATCTTTTCCAGTATGACACTCGCAAAGTTGTGCTCACGAAAGCAAAAAATATTTTAGAAAATTATGGAAAATAAAAAATTAATTATTTTTGATTTTGATGGGGTGCTGGTCAATACGGCAGATTTTTGGTTCCAAATTCACAAAGAAGCAAATGCTGATTTTACTTATGAAAAAATGTCTATTCTAAATTATGGAAATTTTTTACATACATATGATAATTTATTATCTACAAATAAACATGTGCAACCTAAAGACCCTGAAGTTAAATACATAGAAGCCCTAAATACTGTCTTTTCTATTGAAGATATTTTACATGATGCAATTTTGAAACTCGCGAATGATTATACTCTTTGCATTTGTTCTTCAGCTTCAGCAAAAATAATTTCAGATTTTATTGCAAAGGAAAATTTGCAAGGATGCTTCGCTGATATCTTGGGTTATGAGGCTCACTCTTCAAAGGTTGTGAAGATCAATTCTCTTCTCGAAAAATACAAAGTTGAAAATAAAGATACAATTTTTATCACTGATACACTAGGAGACATATTAGAAGGTAAAGAATGTGGTGTGAATTTATTGGGAGTTACATGGGGTATACATAAAAGGGAGATCTTAGAGAGGGGTTCACCTGCTTTTATTATAGATAGTCCTGTGGATTTATTACCAGCAATTGAAAAAATGATATAATTAATTTATGAAAAAGGTATTTTTAATACATGGGTATAGGGGTGAACCTAATGGTGGAGCGAGGCCTTGGATAATGGGTAAGCTTTCTAAAGATGGTATTTGGGCATGCGCCCCAGCTATGCCTATGGCTGATGGGCCTAAAAAAGATGAATGGGTTATGGAAATTAAAAGGCAGGTTGGTGAACCTACTACAGAGATTTTTCTAGTAGGACATTCACTTGGAGTACCAGCAATTTTGCATTATTTAGAAACTTTGTCTGTTGAGGAAAGCATCGGAGGAGTTGTTTTGATTTCTGGACCAATACATATACTTGAAGCAGATAAATATAGACCAATAGATCATTTTATGGATACAGAATTTAATTTTGAACATATAAAAAAAGTTTGCCAAAATTTTGTAGTAATACACGGTGAGTTAGACCCAGCAGTCCCATTTGCTCATTCTATTGAACTATCAAATAATTTAAGTTGTGAAAATGTAACAATTAAAGGAGGTGATCATCTTTCAGATTATTACGAATTACCTGAAGCATATGATGCTTTAATGAAAATGATAAATAAGTAAATAAAAATGCCTGCAGATAATGCAGGCATTTTGGTTTTAATTTAGGAGTTTATTCAGTAAAGGAAGCTAGTGCTTCGTCTTCAAATAATTTTGCGCGGGTTGAGACAGGCTCAAGTGCGCTCCATAATATTCTGCTACTTATAATATCATCTACAGTTTGAATCTTTGCAAGCCCTTTTTCAGTGCAGCCGCCTTTAGTGACTACAGTCGCAATATGCTCTTCTACTTTTTCCACTGTAAGATTCTTAATAGATAGTAAAGCGAGAATTGCGCTTTTCATAGTGTCGAGTACGCGCTCTTCACCGTTTTCATAACCTAGGTCCACGTTTAGAATTTCAGACATACTTGTAAGATAAGAATAGAGTTCACCATGTTGATATTCTGCCATACCCAAATTGTCATTCTCCATTCCTAGCCAAATAAATACATCCTTTAACCAATCAATTAGTGGTATCGATTTCTTCATCCTTTCTTCTTTGAAAGCAATGAGTAAGGCTCTTAAATGGAAAGCATTCATCGATCCAATCGTAACGATAGATGTAAAAATTTCTTTTTGACTTTCAAAAATAATTTTACCAAGCGGATTAAGGAGCAGTCTAGCTTTACCTAAGCTTTCTGATTCTCCATTAAGTGTAATTAGTCCCTTTCCATAGTGAACGTTTGTATTGAGGGTGCCCACTACAACTTTTTCTTTTGGAACTTCGAGATAAGAAGCAATCTTTTTACGATCACTTCCAGATGATAGAGATAGTAAGTAGGGGAATTTGAACCCCTTAAGCCCTTTGAGCTGAGGCCCAATTCCTTGGGGAGTGACTGCGAGGATTATTTCGTCGGCAAGTTCGACATCACTCATTTCTTTCGAAACAGCGATATCTCTTCCTGTGAAATAATTTAAGTCTGAATTTTCTCTTCCTATGATGAGAATATCTGACTTTTTGTAGAAGCTTCTAAGGAAGCCGTTGAGTAAAGCTTTTGCAACTTTACCATTACCGATGATAGCGATTTTGAACTTTTCCATGATAATATAATTAGATTTTTTAAGGTACAAATAAAAATTCAGCCATTTGAGGGCTGATTGTTAGGTTTAATAGTTTATAGTTAGAATATTAAGCACAAATACCAGCCATCAAATTATGAGCTGGAGGAACCGGGTTTTGTACTTGTTTTGCGTAATATTTCATTACTTATTAAATATATCAAAAATCACATTTTTGTCAACAAACTATACTTTTACTTATGTTATAATAAGTAAACTATAAATATTATAAAGTTTAATGCATCATATTTTTCACACACATGGATTCATACTTGGCTCGGTGGGGCATGGCGAGGCGAATAAGACGCTAGTGATTTACACTCGGGAGCTTGGCCTTGTGAGGGCTCGAGCGCAGGGGATACGCTTGGCGAAGTCGAAGCTCCGCTTCGGTCTTCAAGATTTTTCTTATGCGAAAATTGATTTGGTGCGAGGTAAAGAAATTTGGCGTGTCACTTCAGCGACGACGATCGAAACTTTCCCATACGCAAGAGCGAATAAAAATACAGTACTCTTAATTGCACAAATTTCGAAACTCATAGAAAGACTTTGTAATGGGGAAGAGGCGAATAATAGAATTTTCGATGAAGTTATTCAAGCATTTTATTTATTAGATGATCCAGAAATAAAAAAGGAGACTTGTGAATCTATCGAGATATATCTAGTGCTCCGTATTGTGCACAACCTAGGCTACGTGGGTGAATCAGAAATTCTTACGAAATACCTTGGGGATGAGTGGAGTGAGGAGCAACTCACTTCTGTACTTACAGAAAAAACAAATATATTGGGCCATATAAATAAAGCATTACGCGAAAGCCAACTATAATGCCAAATTATTTGTGATATAATACTTCTATGCCAGAACAAGATGGAAATTTACATAAGATTGAGGATATAAAGCGCAAGCTATATGATCCAGCATACTCTGGTGCTAAGCACCGCAAAGAGGGTGCACTGCATAGTGTGCATCATGAAGTCTCAAATGCTTGGGGAGATGAAGAGGTTCCAAATACAAAACACATTAAAACACCCACTACACTATTTAAGAAGTTTTTTATCGGCGCAATTATATTTTTTATCGGTGCCATAATTTTCGGAGTGATTATGTATTTAAAGGGTGCGGACACTGTATCTTCTGACAAGATAGATATCAGTGTTTTTGGTAATTCATTTACAGAAGGAGGTTCAGAATTGCCACTTCAAATAAAAATTCAAAATAAAAACAATGCTAAGCTTGAGCTTGCCAATATGCTTATAGAATATCCGAGAGGAGCAGGTGCAGATAATAAAACAGACATGGTTCGCTTGCCTCGTGATCAGATCGGCACGATTGAGCCAGGAGAATCTGTGGAGCGTAATATTAAAGTCGCTCTATATGGCGATCAAGGCACTGTAAGAAATGTGACTATACATTTTGAATATCATCCACAAGGTTCCAATGCTATCTTTACAAAAGAAGTTACCTACCCAGTAACCATAAGTTCTTCACCTCTCGCACTACGTTTGGATGGTCCAGAGCAGACTAGTTCAAATCAAGAGGTAACTTTCACTGTTACAGCATCACTAAACACCACACTTCCTAGCACGGCATTACTTAAGATAGATTATCCTTCTGGATTTGTTTTTGACAGTGCAACACCATCACCGATTTCAGATAAATCTCTGTGGAGTTTAAGTACATTAACCTCTCAGAATCCAGCCGTTATTGTGATACATGGTAGGATTTCTGGCCAAGATGGAGATGAGCAGGCTTTCCATGTGTATGCGGGGACAGCAAGTCCTCTCGACCAATCTAAAGTTGATGTTGTTTATAATTCTCTACTCCATACAGTTCTCATAGAAAAGCCATTCCTAGAAGCTAAGCTTTCATTGAATGGTAGTGCTTCTGACCAATATTCTGTGCCAGGTGGGCAACTAGTAAAAATGCAAGTTGACTGGGCCAACAATCTTTCCACGCAAGTTTCTGATGCAGAAATTCGGGTGCATTTTTCTGGAAATGTATTCAATAAGAGCTCAGTGATTTCACAAGAAGGTTTTTATAATTCAATAAATAACGAAATAATTTTTGATAAGAGTACTACTCCAGATTTCGCATCTATAGAGCCAGGACAGAGGGGGAGCTTCAATTTCACATTCGTGCCATTGCCAGTACTAGGTTCAGACCAAAATTTGAAGGATCCACAAATAGTTATTGATGTAAGTATTAAGGGAAGGGAACCATCTTCAGGGCAAGGATTTTCACAAGTAAATAATTTTGAAAAGAAAGTCGTGCGAGTAATGTCTGATTTCCAAGTATTAGGAAAAGCTAAATACGTCAGCGGTGCACTACCACCAGCAGCTGAGAAAGATACAGTTTACAATGTGACACTATCACTACTAAATTCTATAAATACAATCTCTGGTGCTGAGGCACGAACGACACTACCTTTATATGTAAAATGGGGAGGCTTAGTAGGAACAGGTGTAGAAAATGTGACATACAATGATGTAACCCGTGAAGTTGTATGGAAGATAGATACTGTCCGTGCCCACACTGGCTTTGGTTCCATTAATAGAGAGATTTCATTTAAAGTAACTCTAAATCCGTCCATTTCACAAATCGGAAGTGTCCCCCAACTTATTAAAGATATATCTCTAGTAGGAAAGGATACTTTTGCTGGTAACAGTATTAAAACTAATCGTGCTGGCTTGAGTACTCGTAATGAAAATGACCCAGCTTTCAAAACTGGCTATGAACGTGTTATAAAGTAACTATATGGAAAACAACGATGACAAGCTAATGGAGAAGATAATAAGCCTTTCTAAGCGTAGGGGGTTCGTTTACCCTGGGTCTGAGATATATGGAGGACTCGCCGGCACATGGGATTACGGGCCACTTGGCGTCGCTCTCAAGAATAATATAAAGGATGCATGGAGAAAGAAATTCGTATCATCTCGTAATGATATGTATGAAGTAGATGCAGCGATACTTATGAATGGGGAAGTCTGGAAAGCATCAGGTCACGTGGATACTTTCACGGACCCACTTGTGGAATGTACTAAATGTAAGAAAAGATTCCGTGAGGATACACTCA
>CAZCFW010000002.1:0-51576 GCA_964498035.1 uncultured Candidatus Saccharibacteria bacterium | reverse complement strand
TTTCTGTATACATTAGGTAAGATTATAGCATACCCAATAAATTCTGCAAAAGTGCCTATTTATTCAAGAATTCCTTAACAACTTTCTCTACTTCTTCCCCGTTTGAGGTTTCCATTAGAGCTATGCGGAGTTCTTTGGCACCAGGGAAACCGTGAGCATAAGCTTTGTAGTGCTTTTTCATTATCGAGAAATTTTTGAAGTCGCCGAGAAGCTGTTCAAAAAGCTTGGTGTGAATTACTAGGGTCTCGAGTTTATCTTTCAGAGGCACTTCAGAAAGAGTGTAGCGGTCAGATCCTTGAAGCTTTTTCATCCACTTTCTTGGCAAGATTTTCGCAATGAAAATATTCATTTTCTTCGGGCGCTTTATAACTACTCTGTGATGATCGAAAATCCAAGGATTGCCGAAAACTGCTCGCCCAATCATAATTCCGTCGCATCCAGTCTCTTCAGCAAGCTGCTTTCCATGAGCCACATCCATCACGTCGCCATTACCAATTATCTTCGTCTTGAGTCCCATCCGGTCACGAATAGCTACGACGTGGCGCACATGCTCCCATCTTGCCGGTACTTTGGAAAGTTCTTTACGAGTGCGAGCATGCACAGTTAGCGCTGAGATATCTTGAGCAAGTAAATGAGGAATCCAAGATTCGATGATCACAGTGTTGTAACCCACACGAGTTTTCACAGAGACTGGAATATCTTTACCTGCATCTTTTATGCCATCTTTCGTCGCCTTTATTATATCTTTCGCAATTTCAAAAGTCTTTATCATTGCAGCCCCTGCTCCCTGCTTCTCGATGCTCCTGTCTGGGCAGCCCATATTGATATCGATACCATCGAAGCCGAGCTCAGCACAAAGTTTCGCCGCTGTACGCATTTGATCCACATGCGAAGAGAAAAGCTGAGCCACTATTGGGCGCTCTCTTTCTGTATATTCCAAATCTCTTTTAAGGACTTCTCTACCTGCGCTCGCTAAGCCATCTGCTGAAACGAATTCCGTCCAGAATACATCTGGACCTCCACCCACCTCTCCATGGCGCGAACAATCCGCGACAATCCGGCGGAATGCAGGATCTGTCACATCGGCCATTGGAGCCAAAGCGAAAAATGGCTTTGGTAATTTTTCCCAGAAATTATTCATTGAATTTGTATAAAACTTTATTTTTAAAACGTAGATCAATATAATTTAAAGTACTATATTTACTTAATACTTCATTCTTGAACTCTGGTTTATTTATCGCTGCAGTTAGATTGCTGAGTATTGTAGTTAGGTCACTTTCTTTATTAAATAGAATTTTAGGATTTGAAGTTACAGTACGAGATAGATAAAGTTCATATTGATTTTCATCATTCATTACGATGGATACAGAATGAAGTCCTAAAGCGGAAACTCCATCAATGAAAGTAATAATATTTTTAAATATTTCTTTTGGTAAGACATGTGCACCCATAGGCAATACTCCCTCACCCAGCGGCACATAGAATTTAAAGTAAACCTCACCTGAGAAGTATGGCGCTGTATCAAAAATGTATCCATCAGTGTTTAAGAAATAACAGTCATCACCCAATTTTGCTGAATCAATTGGAATACTTGATCCACACCATAAGTATGATCCAGAGCGCTCAGAGATAGTAATGAGTAAGGTTCGGAATCCTACTCTCTTAATTTCCAATTTCTCTGTGCGTTGAAACTTCTCTAGAATATCTTCTCGAATTTTTGCTTCAGGCAAAATAAATGTATTTGCCTTTTTAAATAAATAAATATAATTCCCAGAAATATCTTCCAAGACCAAATCACCCACAGCTTGCGGATCTATAATGTGAGTTCCTTCTACCTTTATATCTGTTACGACGAATTTTGGATATTTAGAAAAATATGAAAGTCCAATTACGAGACCGACAAATAGAAAAAAGAATACTACTGCTATAGCATGCTGGCGCTTACGCTTCTTGCGCAATAGTTCTATCGTGCGAGGAGTTGTAGTTATATCGCGTTTGTCCGCCATATATTTTAAAGGCTAATTTTATCTTTGCCAAAATATTTCTGTAGAACTTCTGGGATTTTAATACTTCCATCAGCTTGTTGGAAATTCTCAATAAGTGATACGAGAATTCTTGGAGTTGGAATAGCAGTACAGTTTAATGAGTGAGTGTAGTGCACTTTACCTTCAGTATCCTTATAGCGTATTCCTAGACGACGAGTTTGAAAATCATGGAAATATGAAGCGGAAGAAATCTCGCGATACTTCTCTTCTTTTGGAACCCAAAGGTTTGTGTCGTACATGCGGACCTTACCGAACCCCATATCTCCAGTACATGCATCTACAACTTGGTAAGGAATACCAAGTGACTCGATAAATTCTTCAGTGTTCTTCTGAACTTCAGCATGATATTTCACAGACTCATCATGACTTCCTTCACAAAGGATAACTTGCTCAAATTTATAAAATTCATGCACGCGGATAAGACCCTTTACATCTTTCGCGTGACTGCCAGCTTCTAGTCTGTAACAAGGAGAAAATCCTAGCATCTTTATTGGAAGTTTTGCTTTGTCTAAAATTTCATCCATATACATTCCCATAAGTGGCACTTCAGAAGTACCCACGAAATAATTTCCATCTTGAGCTTTGTATATATCGGCTTCTCCTTGTGGAATAAAACCACAACCTAGTAGTGCTTCACGTTTTGTATTTATCGGAGGAAGGATAGGATTGAAACCTTTACTCGACCAATATTCGAGTGCGTAATTCCAAATAGCAAAACACAATTTCACTCCTTCACCCATTAGGAAATATCCGCGGAAGCCGTGCACCTTCGTACCACGCTCTACATCTAGCATGCCTAGGGCTGTCATGATCTCCATATGATCTTTCGGTTCGAAATCAAACTTTGGCTTCTCTCCCCAATCTTTCACTACTACATTGTCATCTTCAGACTCGCCCAGTGGAGCTGTCGGCTCTGGAATATTTGGAACCATAAGCATCATATTCTGCCACTCTACCATTACTTCGCGGAGTTTATCTTCTTCGCCTTTTAGCTCATCCTTCACAACTTTCATTTCTTCAATGAGTTGCTGGCGAACTACAGCGTCCTTCTCAGAACTAATAGTATTGTTCATTTTATTCTGCTCCCCACGAAGGTTTTCCACCTTATTTAGGAGCTCAAGGCGCTTTTCGTCGAGTACTAAAAGAGCATCAATATCCACAGATATATGCTTCTTCTCAGCACCAGCCTTTACCACGTCCTTATTCTCACGTATGAATCGTATGTCTAACATATATATAGTATAGTAAAAAATGTTATAATTTCCAAATATGGAAGACATCGTAAAACTTACGGGTGATCAAATTCCAAAACCACTGCTTGAAATTCCCCAGCCACCAAAGCAACTTTATTTGCGAGGTAAATTACCAGACCCAGATTTAATTTATCTGGCAGTTGTCGGCTCACGCAACTTCACCACATATGGAAAGGAAGCCTGCCAGAAATTAATTGCCGGCCTCAAGGGTTATCCTATCGTCATCGTATCCGGCCTCGCTATGGGCATCGACACTATCGCCCACCGTGCTGCACTTTCTGCTGGGCTCATTACTATGTGCATGCCCGGATCTGGAATCGACAATAGTGCTATCCACCCAAAACAAAATGTAAAACTAGCGCAAGAAATCATAGATGCTGGCGGATGCTTACTCTGCGAATTTGATCCGAGCTTCCGCGCAACACTTTATTCATTCCCGCAGCGCAACCGCTTGATGGCCGGCATTTCCAAAGCTGTGCTCATTATCGAAGCGCAAGAAAAGTCCGGCACGCTCATCACAGCTCGTATGGCACTCGATTACAATCGTGATGTACTCGCTGTGCCTGGGCAAATCTTTTCCGATAACTCAAAAGGTACGAACAGATTAATTCACCAAGGTGCTACACCAATAACCACAAATGAAGAACTCCTCATCGCACTCGGCTTCGATGTGCAAAAAGAGGAAGTAAGTGAAAAAGAAAAATACGCCGACTGCGGAAAAGATGAAATGGTAATGATAAACCTCCTCCACGAGCCCATGGAGCGCAACGAACTCATCCGCGAATCAGGAATGGACACAGCCAAAGCAAATGCGCTACTTTCCATAATGGAAATCAAAGAATTGATCAAGGAAGAGTATGGGGAAATAAGGAAAATCTAGGCATATTTACTTTTCTAATAAGAAGTATAGAATCAAGAATAAATCTAAAGCAACTTACAAATGGAACACAAAATTTCGCAGTCTAAAAAAAGTGGTCGTACAGTAGTAATTACGATCCCATTAATTTACCTAAATGAAATCGAGAAAAATGGGAAATTAATTAAATGCCTGAACAACCAAGGAATTGGAACTACTAATGCTTTTTTAAAAAAAATAAAAAATAAAAAATGTATTAGAAGATTTTCAGATGACAAGGAGATGGTAAGACTGATCCTAGAACTTTATGAAAAAATTGAATTTAGATTAAAAACTTATAAAAATAAAGTATTCAAGTTTTTAAATGAACTCAATAACGCTAACTTCAGGATGGAAAATAGTGATGTGAATTACATTGCAACATCAATTATCTTTCATGATATTCTTAAAGTTGATTCTTGGGAATTCATGATGCCACTCCTTAGCACAAAGACTCAGGAAAATATCTCTTGCAATGAGAAAAAATGGCACGCCATTTATTTCTCCTGCCTGTAAAATTTCGCAAAATATAAATTTGGCACTCACGTACGAGTGCCTTTTTTTTATTTAAATTTGCAAAAAGATTTAGTTTCGTGTAATACTTATACACATATGAAACTTTTAATTGTGGAATCACCAAGCAAAGCCAAGACAATTGAGAAATATCTTGATGGTGCTTATACTGTGCGCGCATCGGTGGGCCACATTCGTGATTTACCAAAATCAAATAAAAAAGCTATCGATATCCCCGCTGGATTCGTGCCTCATTATGAAATCTCAAAAGGTAAAGAAAAGGTTGTGCACGAACTCCAAGGCCTCGCAGAAAAGGCAACAGAAATTATGCTCGCAACTGACCCGGACCGTGAAGGAGAAGCTATCGCATGGCACATAGAAGAATTATTGAAAGCCGACAAGAAAGTGAAGTCGCCTATCAAGCGTGTGACATTCCACGAGATCACAAAGGAAGCTGTGGAAGAAGCCCTAAAAGAACCACGCGCAATTGATACGAATTTAAGGAAAGCTCAGGAGGCTCGACGTGTGCTTGACCGCCTAGTGGGTTATGATCTCTCAGGAATAATCTGGAAGAAAGTCCGCTACGGGCTCTCAGCCGGCCGTGTGCAATCCCCTGCACTTCGCATAATCATGGAGCGCGAAAGAGAAATCCGTGCATTCGTGCCAGAAAAGTTTTGGACACTCGAAGGACTTTTCGAAACAAATAAAAAAGATAAAATTACTTTGTCTTGTGTGGAAGAGCCTCGCGATGAAAAAGTTGTTGAGAATATTTTAAAACTCGGTGAAAAAGAAAATTGGATTGTGAAAGATGTGAAAGCTTCTGAGGCTAAGCGCTCACCTCGCGCACCATTTACTACTTCCACTCTTCAGCAAACTGCTTCATCTCGCCTCGGCTTCTCCCCTTCACGCACAATGCAAGTTGCTCAGAAGCTATATGAAGCTGGGCACATCACATATATGCGTACAGACTCCACAAATCTTGCAGCTGTAGCCGTAACGCAAATTCTAAAAATCGTGGAGAAAAAGTATGGCAAAGAATACGCTGAAGCTCACACATACAAAACAAAAAGTAAAAACGCTCAAGAAGCCCACGAAGCTATCCGCCCTACACATGTGGACTCAATGAATGAAGGCTTCAACGACGAGCAGAAAAGATTGTATCGCCTTATCTGGGAGCGCACTGTATCTTCACAAATGTCTGATGCGAAACTTATGAAGACGAAGATTGTTGCAAATATTGAAAAAGGTGAGATTCCAGATTTCACTGCGAACGGTTCCCGCGTACTTTTCCCCGGATGGCTCGCTGCCGACACTGAAGCTCGTGGTGAAGATGTGGAGCTACCACTCGTGGAAGTTGGTCAGAAATTAAAATTGCTTGAACTTAAGAGTAATGAAAAGTTCACAGAGCCACCAAACCGCTACACAGAAGCCGGCCTCGTGAAAGAGCTTGAAGCTCGTGGCATCGGCCGCCCTTCCACATACGCTTCCATTATGCGTACTATAGAAGAGCGCGGATACGTGGAGAAGCAGGGCCGCACACTTTTCCCAACAGATACTGGAGATGTAGTTTCATCATTCCTTGAAAACAATTTCGCTGAATATATTTCCGATACTTTCACAGCTGAGATGGAAGACAAGCTCGACGATATTTCAAACGGTGATCGCGAATACGAGAAAACTTTGAAAGATTTCTATATTCCATTCGTAAAAGATATAAAAGAAAAAGATAAATTAGCAAAAGCTACAAATATGGGAGAAGCTCCTAAGGATATGCTCTGCCCGAAGTGTGGTGGCGAGATGATTATCAAGCTTGCTCGCGGTGGCAAATTCTACTCTTGCGCAAATTACCCAGAGTGTAAGGGCGCTCGCACAATGGAAGGCCTCGAACTCGAAGGCCCTAAGGAAACTGGCGAAATTTGCCCACTCTGTGGAGAGAAGAAAGGAAAGAGTGGCGGTGGCAAGCTTGTAGTACGCCAAGGAAAATATGGTGCTTTCGTTTCTTGCTCACGCTACCCAAAGTGTAAATTCATAAAGGAAGACGAGGAAGAAAAGAAAAAGAAAATGACAGATGTCGCCTGCCCTACTTGCAAGAAAGGATTCATGATGGAACGCCGCGGAAGATTTGGTATATTCTACTCTTGTTCAAATTACCCAGATTGTAAGAACGCCATAAAAGCGAAACCAACTGGGAATATTTGCCCATTCTGCGACTCACTAATGATGGAAGGCACAAAGACTATTCCCGAGAGATGTTCCAACAAAATGTGTAAGAATCACAACCCTCACAAACTAGGCGAAGATATAAAAAACAACAAAAAGAAGAAATAAAGACAAAAATGCTTTGTTCTGATAATATAGAAGTATGTCAGATCCAAACATAGAAGAAATTTTTGCCCTTATACCCAAAGTTACTCAAGAAGAGAAAGACCAGCTTGTGAGTGCTTATAATTTTGCGAAGAAGGCCCACGAAGGCCAGAAAAGAAATAGTGGTGAGCCCTACTTCACTCACGTATTTCAAACTGCCAAAACCCTCGCCGGCCTCGGCATGGATATCAAGACAGTAATGGCTGGATTCCTGCACGACACGCTAGAGGACACTGAAACTACAGAAGAAGAACTTGAAAAGGAATTCAGTAAAGAAATCGTTACTCTAGTAAATGGAGTCACGAAGCTCGGTAAACTAAAGTATCGCGGTAGAGAGAGGCACCTTGAGAGTTTGCGCAAATTCTTCCTCGCTATCACTGAAGACATTCGTATCCTTATTATCAAGCTCGCAGACCGTCTCCACAATGTGCAAACTCTCGAGTATGTAAAACCAGAAAAGCAAAAGAGGATCGCACTAGAGTCTATTGAGATTCATGCCCGTCTTGCGGACCGTATCGGTATGGGTAAACTTAAGGGTGACCTTGAAGACGCAGCTTTCCCCTATGCGTACCCGAAAGAATATGCGGACCTAGAAAATATAATAAAAGAAAAATCACAATCAAATAAAAAAGATTTGGATGAAGTTTCAGAATTACTTCGCAAAGAGCTAGATGCGCAGAAAGTAAAAGTTGTAAAAATTGACCAACGCGAAAAGCATAAGTACAGCCTCTGGTGCAAACTGAAAGCTTATGACATGGATATAAATAAAATCCATGACATTATTGCCCTGCGTGTAATCGTAACATCTGTGGAGGATTGCTACCGTGTACTCGGCATCGTGCATGGTGCATGGAGGCCACTACCCGGAAGAATTAAAGACTACATTGCAATACCAAAACCAAACGGTTACAGAAGTTTGCATACTACAATATTCACTGGTAATGGTGGCATCGTAGAAATCCAGATTCGTACTGCGGAAATGCACGAGGAAGCAGCGTACGGTATCGCAGCGCACTTTGTGTACAAAGAAAATGATAAAAATAATGGGAACTCTGAAAAGAAAAATATGGAATGGGTAAATCAGCTCAAAGAACTCCAGAAAGTTATAGGTGAGCCAGAAAAATTCATGGAGCACCTTAAGATGGATTTATTTAAGGACAGAATCTTCATCCTCACACCAAAGGGTGATGTCATAGACTTGCCAGAAGAATCGAGCGCTATCGACTTCGCATATGCTATCCACTCAGACATCGGCGACCATGCTCAGAATGCAACAATAAATGGCAAAATGATGCCACTTATCACAAAGCTTAAGAATAATGACATCGTAACCATACAGGTAAACAAAAATGCTCATCCATCAAGCAAGTGGCTTGATCATACGAAAACTACAATGGCAAAAAAGCACATAAATGTGTATTTACGTGCTAATAGCTTGCTTGCAAAATTCCTATCTTTTGGAAAATAATTACAAACTGAAATTCTTGATATTATAGAGGTCAGCCTCTTCTTCGGCTTTTTGTATTTCTTCTTTAGTTCTATCTTCCATTAGGTGAAGGTCATCTTCCATAAGGATCTCAGGGCTAGGATCTGCCTCTATAGCAACTTCTACAGATTCTGGAATAGCTTCACTCATTACAACAGCTTCTTCCAATACTACAGGTGCTGGTGAATTTGATTCTGGCATAGGATTCTTCGCCATGAATTTGTTTAGCATTTCATATGGCTTCTTCTCACCTGTTGTAGAATTTATTGAGCCAAGGATAGTATGCAAATCTTCGTTTGAGAAGTAGTCGATAGTAATCTGGCCTCCCACTTCTTTTCTTTCAATATGCACACGTGTACCGAGAGCATCTTGGAGCTTCTCTTCCATAACTGCGATTTCAGGGTCCATCATGTATTCCTTCTTACGTACGCGATCAAAAGCGATAGTTCGTGCCACTTTCTCAGCATCACGCACTGTCATTTTCTTAAACATTATTTCCTTAAATAGAACCATCTGTTCTTGTGGTCTATCTGTAAGCATAAGTATCGGGCGAGTGTGACCTTCAGAAATCTTTCCAGCAGAAAGTGCGTCAAGAACTTCTTGAGGAAGTGCTAAAAGGCGAAGAGTGTTGGACACGTACTCACGGCTCTTCCCCACTTTCTTACCAATTTGCACATGAGAGAATTTAAATTCATCTACCAAGCGAAGGAATGCTCTTGCACGCTCCACAGCATTTAAATCTTCACGCTGAAGGTTCTCGATGATTGCAAGCTCAAGCTTAGCCATACTATCGTCTCCGATTCTTATCACTACTGGCACTTCACGAAGTCCTGCAATCTTCGAAGCTCTAAGCCTGCGCTCTCCTGCAATAAGTTCGTATTCAACTGTGATTCCTCCATCTTCACGAATAGTTTCATTTCTGGATACTGTAAGAGGCTGAAGAATACCGTACTGACGAATAGACTCTGCCAAATCTGAAAGTCTCGCTTCTTCAAACTCGCGACGTGGTTGATATGGATTTGGTTTGATCTTTTCTACATCAACCCAAAATATTGAATCACTATATAGCTGTCCCATTTGCCAATTTTAGCATACTTTTTTCACAAACAAAAATTTGTATAAAAATTGCATTTTCAGTGTAATTTGAGTAATATACATTTATTGCTGAATTAAGCAAAACGATGCCTGGGTGGCGGAATGGTATACGCGGACGACCTGCCTTTGCCGGCAGGCAGGCTCAAAATCGTCTCTCGCAAGGGGGTATGAAGTTCATTAATTTTATGTATTATGTATATGCTATAAAAAGTTGTTCAAGGTATTATATTTATGTAGGAATTTCTGATAACATAGATAGAAGATTTGAACAACATCAAAAAGGATACAATCAAACAACAAAGCCATATAGACCTTTTGTTTTAATCTATACAGAAAAATGTAACTCAAGAATTGAAGCAAGAAAAAGAGAGAAGTACTTAAAATCAGGAGCAGGAAAAGAATTTTTGAAATCACTATAATTGCCTGGGTGGCGGAATGGTATACGCGGACGACTCAAAATCGTCTCTCGCAAGGGGTGGAGGTTCGAGTCCTCTCCCAGGCACAAGCAAAAGTCAATTAGCAAAATATGTAGATAAATATAATATGAATTTTGGATTAGCTACTATAGCCAATATCGAACAAGAAAAATCAAATCTGATAACAAAATTATCAGAAGATTTAAATGTGTATTTTGCAAGTAAAGATTATGGTCCAGATATAAAATCTTATTCCATAGGAATTGTGGCTGTTGCTCCAGAGTTTGAACAGTTTTTTTCTATCCATAAACCAAAATACATAAAGGGAAAGAAGACGATTAATCCCGACGGTATCCCATTTACATTTGAAGATAGTTTTGAATACAGCATTAAAATAGATTATGAGAAATTTAATAATGCTAATGAGGCTGAATGTAGAAGGTTATTAACAGAAGGAATATTGCAATCATTGGACATCCTAGACAATTTAAAACAAATTAAAGAATTTGATAAAGACAGATTTAAGCAAGATTTAAATAAATACTTTATGGAAAATTAATTTTTATTTTATTATCTCCGGTTCGGATTCGAGCATGATGCCGAATTTGTGATAGACGATTTTTATTATTTCATCACGAGCATGAATCACATTCTCCTGCGTTGCACCACCATGATTCACTAAGACGAGTGCATTTTTCTCATATGTTCCTACTGGCCCGAAAGACACACCCTTAAGCCCTGCATGCTCTATGAGCCATCCAGCAGGCACTTTAAACATATCCTCATGTTCTGTAGGATATAGTGGTAAATCTTTGAATTCTTGCTGGAGCTTCGCTGCGAAAACTTTATCTACAATAGGATTTTCAAAAAATGATCCGCAGTTTGGGAGCTCATTTGGCTTCGGTAGCTTGGACCAGCGCACATTTATAATAGCATTTCGGATATCCATAATAGTTGGATTTTCTATTTTATTATTCTTAAAATAATCTTGCACAACTTTATATATAGGAATTTTTGGAGCTCCTTTTGAAAGCTTGATTGTGATATATGTAATTACAAATCTATCTTTCCAATCCTTTTTAAAACGACTCATTCGGTATGAAAAATCACATTCTTCAGCAAGTATTGTGACATATTTCTTTTCTAATCTATCGTAAGCTTCAAGTGAGACTAATACGTCTTTTATTTCCTCTCCATACGCACCCACATTCTGCACTGGCGTTGCTCCAGCTATGCCAGGAATAGCAGACATGGCTTCTATGCCTGAGTAATTGTTCTCACAAGCAAATGAAACAACATTGTCCCAGACTTCGCCGGCTGCAATTCTAAGAGTTATATTATTTTCGTCTTGCTCTACTATTTCAATATCTTTATTTTCAATTTTAAGCACTGCTTTGTCACTAAGATCCAGAGAAAGAATTATATTTGATCCTCCACCAAGCACAAACACATTATCATTCTTGGCGAAAAATTCTTCTAAATTCTCTTCACCAGTAAAATGAGTAATAGACTTCACTTTAGAAGGAAGGTCGAATGTAGTGTATGAAGATATGTCGATTAAGTTATCCACCTTTTAATTATATATCATATATGATATAATGCAAATGTATAAGGTTAATAACATTAAAATGAATAAACAAACAGAACAACAGAAAATAGGCTATTTTATAAAGGAATTACGTGAACGCGAGGGTATGACCCAGAGTGACTTCGCAAAGGCTCTAGCGACTTCCCAGAGCGCAGTAGCAAGAATGGAGAAAGGTGAGCAGAACTTCAGCACTGATTTACTTGGTAAAATCAGTGAGGTTCTAGGGCACAAATTGCTATCACTCAACAATTCTATAGATTTCGAAATAAAAGGTGGAAGGAAACTTAGTGGTAGCATCACCACAAACTTCTCAAAGAATGGCGCTGTTGGTCTACTCTGCGCTTCCCTCCTAAACAAAGGCAAAACTACTCTTCACGGCATCGCACGCATCGAGGAAGTGAATCGTGTGATAGAAATCCTTGAAAGTATTGGTGTAAAGGTAACTTGGATTGCACAGAACTCACTCACAATAGTGCCACCCAAAAATATTAATCTAAAAACTCTAAATATCGATTCCGCAATTAAAACTCGCTCTATCATAATGCTCATGGGTCCGCTTGCGCACCTTATGCCCACATTTTCACTCCCACACGCTCAAGGCTGCAAGCTCGGCAAACGCACAGTATCTGCGCACACATATGCACTTGAAGATTTAGGAATAAAAGTTAAAACAACAAACAGTAGTTATGATATTACTGCCACAAAAATCAAACCCGCTGAAATAGTTATGTATGAAGCTGGTGACACTGCTTGTGAGAATGTGCTCACTGCTTGCGCGAAAATCCCTGGAAAATCCGTAATCAAATTCGCTAGTGCAAACTACATGGTCCAAGAAATCTGCTTCTTCCTTGAAACTCTAGGTGTGAAAGTGGAAGGCATCGGCACAAGCACTCTCACAATACACGGAGTGAAAGATATAGATATGGATGTAGAATACACAAACAGTGAAGACCCTATCGAGTCTATGATGTTCATCTCTGCCGCCATAGCTACAGATTCCAAGCTCACCATACTTCGCGTGCCTATTGACTTCCTAGAGCTTGAATTACTCAAGCTTGAAAAGATGGGGCTCAAATACAAAACACTAAAAAAATATTTATCTTATAATGGAAGAACAAAATTGGTAGATATAGAAATCTTCCCTTCCAAGCTCACAGCTCCGTATGACAAAATACATGCGAATGCATACCCAGGAATAAATATGGACAATCTTCCCTTCTTCGTACCAATTGCCATAAAAGCCAAAGGCACTACTCTTATTCATGATTGGTCATACGAAAATCGTGCAATCTACTTCACTGAGCTCAATCGCTTGGGTGCGACTGTCACACTAGCCGATCCACACAGAGTGTATGTCACTGGTGGCACACCGCTCAAAGCGGCACAAGTAGTCTGCCCACCTGCACTACGCCCTGCTATGATAATTTTGATAGGAATGCTCGCAGCAGAAGGCACTTCTATACTACGCAATGTGTATATGATCAAACGCGGTTACGAAGAAATAGCCGAACGATTAAACTCCATCGGCGCCGATATTAAAATTTTGAAATAAAACCAGATAGGTATTCAATCTCAATTTAGAGATCTACTTGGCAAGTGTGGCAAGGCTCAGGCAGAGGCTTGTTTAAGAAAATTTTGATTGCTTTGTGAAGTGGCAATATGCTCATAAAATATATTAGGTCAATCATTTCTCGCATTACAAAACCCAACCATCCATATATCTTAAGTGGCCCCCAAGAAACAGCAGCCCATCCATCTCCCACAGGTACTGCATAAGAAACTTTCTTAGGTATATATTTCTTCAAATTCTGATTATTTAAAATTCTTGTGATACTACTTGCAACATAATTCCCATCATAGATAGCAGTCTGAGCGAGGCCTGCATATGGAGTGTGAGGACTATCACCAGCGATAAATACATTTTCAAATCCTTCTGGGCGTAGATATTCATCCACAAGCACGCGTCCATTCTTGTGAACAGTGATGCCCTCAATAGATCCATAAAAATGATTTGTACGAGAACCTGCAGTCCAAATCAAAGTATTAGTCTTTAGTGTCATATCTTTCATCAAAATATTATCAATATCTTCTTTAATCAAAGTTCTATTCAAAAAGATATTCACACCGAGCCTATGCAAACGTTCATAAACTTTCTTCGATACTTCCGGTGGTAGTGTAGAAACTAAGTTTGAAGATCCTTCCACAAGATCAATGGTTATAAATTCATTCTTCACACAGTGGTGATCAGCGAGAACTCTCATATACGCAATGAGCTTTCCGGTAAGCTCCACGCCTGACGGCCCTCCACCGACTACCACGATATGTAGCTGAGAAATAATATCTTCTTTATGAGAAGACAAATACACATCAAACATTTTATGTAGGTGCTTCTTAAGCGCTAAAGCTTCATTGATAGATTTAAATCCAAAAGATCTTTCTTTCACTCCTTCAATATTGAAATACACAGTCTCGGAGCCTAGCGCAAGCACCAAGTAATCATATTCATAATTTACCTCACTCTTACCTGTAACAGTATTATTCTTTAGGTCTACTTTATTAATCTCATCATGGATAATTTTCACTCGTGTCTTTTTGAAAATTTCCGCAAGTGGAATGCAGACCTCTCGAGGGCTTGCACCAGTCACAACTCTATAAATTCTAGGATAATACTCAAAATGATGCTTATTTGAGATCAGGCAAATTTCCGTAGATTTAGGTAATTTCTTCGCCAAGTCAAGCCCAGCCTGAATACCGGCAAAGCCACCTCCCACTATAAGCACTCTATGTAATTTACTCTTTTTAGGCATATATCAGATTATACCAAAATAGGCTTGAAAAATAAAGCTCAGACTAGTTCTTTCGTGAATATTAGGTTATAATATTGGTGTAAGAATCCTATAGCTAGTGCGTCATAACATATGAAAAAGGAAAATAATATGGAAAAGACATTTTTAGATAGTTTTGAAGCTCATAATGACGCGATTTTTAGATTTTGTTACTTTAAAACTTCTGACCGTGAAAAGGCGCTTGATATCACCCAAGACACATTTACAAAGACTTGGGAATACATGGCAAATGGTAAAAAAATTGATAACATAAAAGCTTTCCTTTATAGAGTAGCAAATAATTTAGTCATAGATAGCTACAGAAGAAAGAAAATGGATTCTCTAGATCAGATGCGCGAAGATGGTTACGATAATGCAACTGATGAGCATGAGAAGACTATGACAGCTATCGAAGGCGATGAAATCATGAAGTATTTGGATAAGCTCGATGAACCTTATAAAGAAATCATTACCTTACGATATATTCACGACTTATCTATAGATGAAATTGTGGAAATTACAGGTGAATCAGGCAATACGATTTCTGTAAGACTACACAGGGCTCTCGGCAAGTTAAAAAAAGAAGTTAAAAGTAATTAAAAATAAAATGAAAGAATTAGAGACACATTACAAAAAAGCACAGCAAATTAAACTCACTGAAACTGAGAAGAATTTTATGCGCGCCAATATTGCAATGACAATGTCTCAAACTCCGATACATAGTCCTTATCTTTCATTATCAAATTTCTTAAAGCCAGTCATGGCGACTATGTCTACCCTAGTCGTAATAATCATTGGTATAAGTGGAGTATCTATAGGTGCGACGAAAGCTATGCCAGGTGATTTCTTATACAACATGAAAGTAAATGTAAACGAAGAAGTGGCTGGCATACTCATAAGCTCACCAAAGCAGAAGCTCATCTGGCAAGAAGAACGTGTACAGAAGCGTATTTCAGAAATCCACACTCTTGCAGAATCTGGCAAGCTCACAAAAGAAACTAACGACGCAGCGGTAAAAGCACTAGACACAAGCTTAGCTGATTTAAATAAAAATGCTACTGAACTCGCAACTACAAATCCAGAAATCGTGAAGGCTGTAGCGGCTAGTATCGACAATAATACTAAAACTGAGCCTATTTCAATAGTAGAACCAACTTTACTAAATGACATGCTTCCAGTAAATGCAAAAGTCTCTGATATTGAAGTAAAAACTGATGTAACTTCTCCTGAAATCAAGGAGATGAAAATTGCTGAACCTGAAGCCACGCCGAAGCCAATAGAGAACACTATCAAAACAGAGGAAGTCAAAACTCTTGAAGAAATTACTTCACAAATTGCAATTTTAAAATCTAAAATCGCAAAAGAGAAAGAGCATCTTGAATCTCTTACTGTAACTAAGACTGATAAAGTTTTAGATTCTGTAGCTACCCCACCTATTCAATAATTTTAAAATCATTTTGATCAAAGAGCGTTTCATCGCTCTTTTTTCTTAAGAAGAAATACGAAGTGGTGATCCCTATACCTATGAGCAATAATACGAGTAGAATTTCATTAGGCACCGACACTCCTCCATTTTTTGCACTAGCCGTATTGTCTATAGCTTTAGATAAATCTACAGCCTCTTCGTTATTCGTGTTTGAAGTTTCCGTAACTCTAGCTCTATAAGGTACATTAGCCACAACTTTTTCATTTAATTTACCTCCATACTTACTTGCAAGTACACCGCTTGGCTTAAGGAGTACTGTGTCGGTACTATATTTAATATTTGAAATACTACTATCGAAAATCAATTTCTTACTCGGCAATATAACAGTTCCTTCTGGGATAGTGAAAGAATTATCACCACCTTTTAAAACCCAATTTGAGAGATCAATCTCATATTTAGAATTATTGTAAAGCGAAATATATGCATCATCATATGAACCGAGGCTATCTATAGCAACACCTGGTGCGACTACAGAAATTATCATTCTATCTTTCGCGCTAGCTGGTGCTACTCCTTCCTTCTTTTCAAAATAGCTAAGGGTCACCACATACTCACCTTCTCTTGCGTATTTGTGAGTAAATGGTTCAAAAGTATTCTGAATTTTAGTAGAACCATCACCAAAATTCCAAACAATTTTTCCAACAAGAAATGTTTGATCTCCATATTGCACTCTAGAATTCATGGGTAAATCAATACCAGTATTTGCGACATTACTCGATACTATTTCTGCAGTTAATTTTGGAATAATTTTAACCTTTGGAGAAGTAGCTGTGCTTGTAGTATTTTGTATATTGTTATTTGTTTCATTATTTAAAGTATCACTACTGTGGTTAGCATTTCCTAGTGTTGGGACAGCTGGGACCCACGAGCCAGAAATATATTGTAGCGTATTGTCATCTTCATTAGCACCAAGGCTAGAATTGTAAGAAACTGAATTTATTACAGACCCATCTTTCACTAAAGAGACAGTTCCACTATCTTTATCAAGCGACATTACAGTATCTACTACCAGACCACTAAAATCTGGATACTTCGCTAAAAATGTGTTTTTATCACCTGTTAGTATGAAGTAGCTCTGACCTAACACAGTGAAATTCACCTTATCATTTAGATAATGTAGCGATCCGTCGCTAAAGCGCCACTTAGAAGTATCTATGAGAATATCATTTGTATCAGAATTATAAACCTCAATCCATTGATGATTTGCATTCGCTCCCTTAGGATCATACATGATCTCGGTAATTTCCAGCCCCGCAAATGCAAAATGCGCACTAAAGATTGTAAAAGTTATGAATAACGCGTATAAAGATTTTCTTAAATTCTTCATAAAGTTATTTTTAGAAATAATTATTCTAAAATCTTCTGGAGCACTTCCTCTGGAACCTCTTTTACCGCCACACGTTTCTGCCAAGCATTATCTTTATTTACTACACTATCTTCATTCTTCGGAGCTGGCACTTGGTCCGAATTAATATTTTGAATTGGAGTTACTTTAGGTTGAGGTATTGGTGTCGGGTTTACGGTTGGAGTTGGTATTGGTGTCGGTGCTGGTGTAGGTGTAGGTGTTTTAATTTGAACCGGAGTTGGAGTAGGAATTTGAACTGGATTTTGCGTTGGTACTGAAATTTGAGGTTGTGCTTGTGTTATTACTGGAGTAGGTTTAGGAGTTGTATCAACTACAGGTACACTTGCTTTTGCTAGTATATCTTTTAGTAAATTCATTTTCTCAGGATTTGCTTCTTTCCCGACTGCTACTGGTTTATCGAAAATTTTCTTCTCTTCTTCTGTTTTGATAGATGTTTCATTTTTAGCTTTTAGTGATGAGAGTGACATCGGCTTAGGGACTTCCTTTTTAATTTCTACCACCGGTGGCACAATGCCAGTAGGTAATGTGCCTTTCTTTTCAGCATCAATCTGCTCAAGCAAACCCTTAAGGAGTGGTGATGGTCCAGACTTTTTCTTTGGCACAAATGGAGCTACCTGATTATGATTATTTGAATTACTATTTATATTTGGAGTAAATTTCGGACGAGGATTATTATTTGTAGATACACCATTACTATTGCCCACAGCAGAAGGTGCGTGATTATATGGAATACTAGTTTTATTATTTGAAGACCCTACTTGCTCTGATTTCATTGCTGGGGCCTTTGTGCCATCTTGAGAGAATTCAATGCCAAGTGCCGCAAGAGGTGAAGCATTGATCTGCTCTTGCTTAAATGCTTTTGGGGCTATGAATCCTTTCGCCGGTACTATATCGCCTTCTTTTATCTTGAGTAAGCATTCCTTACAATACACAGGCTTCCCTGGCTGTGGCTCAAATGGAACCATTATTTCTTTACCACATGAATCACAAGTAGCTTTGTATTTCATTCCTTCACCTTGTGGACCACTCGTCTGCACCATACCACTCCAACGAAGTATTTCATCTTCCACTTCTTCACGTGAACGAGTGTAGAGCTTTCGAGAAGATTCGATAATTTTCTCTTTCACATTTTCTGTTCTGTCCACTTTTATTGGTGGAAGTGTAGTAGCAGAAAAAGGTCGGCTTGTTATACCATCAATCATCAATTTCAAATAAATGTGATAGTTTGGTAAGTTCACTAAGTCCTGTGCCATGAATTCTGGCTCAAACTCTTTCTCGAGGAAGTCAGCATCATCTGCACCGACTCGGAATATAATCATAGTTCCCACGTTACCGAAGACTGCATCACGCACTGCTGAGCCGTCTTTCGTCACGAGCTGAGCCGTGTATTGGTGAGCGACTATTAGGTTCAAGCGGTACTTACGAGCCTCAGAGAGGATGTTGGCAAATGAATCTGTCGCGAAGTTCTGGAATTCGTCCACATATAGGTAGAAGTCTTTACGTTCATCTTCTGGGATACGCACACGCTCCATGGCTGCTAGCTGGATCTTTGTGATGATCATACCTCCTAGAAGTGCAGAGTTGTCCTCACCCACGCGCCCTTTGGAAACGTTCACGAGGAAAATCTTTCCTTCATTCATGATGTCGAAAATATTGATTGTGGACTTCGGCTGGCCGACGACATTACGAATGATTGATGTCGAGAGGAATTGTCCCACCTTGTTCTGAATCGGAGCGATCGCTTCGTTACGGAACTGGTCACGCCACTGCTCGTACTCATGCACCCAAAAGGCTTTCACCACAGGATCTTTCAAATTGCCGATGATCATTTGGCGGTAATCTTTGTCCACTAGAATTCTAGGGATACCAAGGAGAGTTGTGCCAGGAGTATCGAGGAGCGCAAGAATGGCATTGTTTAAGATGTATTCCATACGAGAACTCCAAGCGTTCGCCCAAATTTTAGTGAAGATTCCCATAAGTCCTGAAGCCACGAGGTGCTTATACTTCGGATCATCAAGCTGGATCACATTGAAGCCAATGTGGAAGTCAGAGTCTGCTGGGTTGAAATAAATCACGTCTTTCACGCGGTGAGGTGGGATAAGCTCGAGGACTTCCTCCACAAGTTCTCCGTGTGGATCCACGACACAGACACCTTCACCATTTTGAATATTTTGAGCAATGAGATTAGAAAGAAGCACTGACTTACCAGTACCTGACTTTCCGAGGACATACATATGCTGACGACGGTCTTTTCTCTTAATACCGAAAACAGTTTCCGAGTTACGGAAGTTCGTTTTTGCAAAGTATGTAATGTCTTTATTATAAGGGATTGGGGTTTCCATATCTTGCTATTATTATACCATATGTGCTAATCTTTTTAAAAACCAATAACGTCATGACTAAGTCAAAACAAGTCTGGGAAGGTATCCAGCTCTACGTTGGATGCGCTATCTTAGCATTTTTCTTTTTTATTATGCTTTTTTTATTACTTTTAAGTGATATTTACAATCACACATTAGTACGTTTCGTATCACCCAAAAAGTATGATGAGTATTTAAAAATAAAAGAGAAATGGGATTACCACCAAATGTAATCCTCAAATCATTCACGGCACCTACAAATTAAATTTGTAGGTGCTATTTTTTATGTAAAGCTTTTCTAGAAATATGTATTTCCAGGAATTGACTCATAACAATACCAAACGAGAGTATCCCGAAATAAAACCCTATTGATTGATGAAAAGAAAAAGGTATGAAATCGATACTACCTAGTACAAACGCAAGCATCCATGAGATGAACGACACGGCTCCGAGAGCAAATGAAAGTTTGCGTAATTTAACATATTTATGATTTAAGTTTGTATCAGAAAATCTAAATTTCAGTAATGCTGGATGCACAAAACGCTGGAAAAGGTAGCCATTTATTATGATCACACACACGATAAACATTTTCAAAATAAACTTATCGGAATTCATATACTGCTCCGGATTTGAAATAAATATAGCGATACCAGAGAAAAGTATCATAAACAAGCTAACCCAAATAATATTTGAAAGTAGGCTTAATATTTTATTTTCAATTTTGTTTATTTTAAAGTCAGCAAGAAAAGTATTAAACATCACATCAGAGATCAAGGCGGATCCCATGCCGACTATCACAGAAAATACATGCACGATAACACTCACCCATTTATATTCATTAAATAACTCAATTGTCATTTCCATATATTTGTTATTATATCATAAGGATATTATTTTATACTTGCTTTTTAGCTTAAAATGTGGTATAATATATAAACTTAAATCACCTCATTTTGATAGCAACCTTCACAGTAAACAATCTCAGTCCTATCTGGTGAATACGAAGTTTCAAATTCATTTTGGCAGCCTTCATTCATACACGCGCGATGCCAAAGTTTAGGAGGATTTATAAATTTAAATCTTTCTAAGAATCTACAGTTGTGGCATAGGTGTGGCAATGGCAATCCAATTCTTCTATAGAATTGAAGTTCTATTGGTACAATTCGGTATGCACGCTTACAAGACTCACAAGCGATAATTTCTTTTGTAATTTCATCTGTCACAATACTTATTAAATCTGGAAGTTCGGAACCGAGCATTGTAGTCTGGAATTCCCTTGCATTTGGTTCTCGCCAAAGGAAACCTTGCTCTTTCGCAGTATTAGAATCGATTGGTACATAATCTTGCGCCAAGCTTTCGTTATATGCGAGTGGTGAAAACTCTGCTGGGAAATATTCTCCGTATTTGTATTCTCTACCTATAGAATCCTTATATAAAACTTCATCCATTTGTTTTATGATTTGCTCACGTAACTTAAAATATTCTTCTTTTGTATATTGTTTATTGAAAATACAGTATTGCTTCTTGGATAATCCTACACAGCCGAAACAATCAGATGACCCTACGCAGTAGCCACAGTATTCGAGGTCTCTTGATTCTGCCCAGCAATTAAAACAGAATTTGAGATTGTATGCTCCCTCACCGACAGTCACACATTCATACGCATTCTCAACTCCCATGAAAAGCTGTACGCAGTCGTAAGAATTGGCCACCTTAAGAACACTTATCTCTATGTAGCGTACATTCTCCCCTTCTTGTATTGAAAAGGAGTCGAGGACATTTTTTGAATCACTAATTCTATCACCAGTACAATTTAGATTACGTATCCCGTGATAATACTTCACAGGGAATTTCTGCCAATATTCAAGCACCGCATCATAAATATTTTTTATAGATTCATATGAACTTAAATTCATTTCCGACAGCTTCTTCTCATATTCTTCTTTCGAAAGTGGTTCGTTGAAAAAGTAATATGACTTACCACGAAGATTCACACAGCCGAAGCAGTTCGTGCAACCACGAAGACCTTTCGAGAACCACACATCCACACAGCTTTCACAATCAAGCGAATATAATGTCCTGTAACTTTTGTATACCATTACATCCTCGTAGCAAAGTTCATCGTCTATAACTTCATGAGAGTCAAAGGAATCCTTCATATTTGTAGCTTTCACTAAGTATGCAGAGTTTTCGACGAAGTCAGAATCAAAACATAAGTATGCATTACGGAGCCTCCCAGCTTCATTACAGTAGTCAGAATTTATCATAAATCCGGCAGAAGACTTAGCAGGTAGTGGCACTTCAGACATTAAATTATAAAACTGCTCGAAAAATGGTTTGGAGAAATCATAATCCACTCCGTATTCTAGTGGGTCCCAAGAATCTCCGTGCCAATAGCTGTTTTCATAAGTCTTCACGTTCGCTTCCGCTGGAAATCCAGAGAAAGAATCAAGCTCTGTATGAGCATCCTTCCTACGGAAAAGATTCCTCTCATTGCGCCATACAAGCCTGCGGACCATTCTGCATTCTGGGCACCAAGTAGGTGCAGGAACTTTCATCTTTTCATAGAAAGAAAAGTCATCTGGCTCAATATTGAAATCTTTTTTACAATTTCTACAGTTCTTTGTTTCCATTTTATTTTTTAAAATATCTACCACGAATAATAAGTGCACACATCAATAACTCAAAGCATACAAGATAAAGTGGGAAAATTAAAATTCCATATGAGAAATCCTTTATTGCAAAAAGTGAAACGATAGCTCCTAGTGTAAATAAAATCCAAGTAGTTAAATTTTCTGAAGATGAATCTAAATATGTTTTCCTTATTGTCGGCAATGCTGCAATAAAATCTCCCAATAAATTCACCGTGAGAGCTATTGCTGCATTATGATAAATAACATAAATAATAATAGCTAATAGAGAAAAAGCCAAGCAAATATAATCAAACTTTGGGAACTTCCCTTTCCAATACTTTATGGTGAGTAGGAATATTGTAAACGGGCCAATAAAATTCACAATTGCTAGAGGTAATGTTTCAATAGCACCCACACCTATATATGTAACGAGAGTAACGGTTCCCAGCATAGCCCAAACAAACCAGCTAAATGGATGCGGTGCTATTTCCTTTTTATACATTGAAACAATGTATGGAACAAAAGCAAATATGCATAATATTCCAGAAACTATACCTAGTGTAGTGTATGTATTCACGTTGTAATTATACCACTTCTTGCTGATAACACTTCTCACAGTAAATTATCTCCGTCCGCTCTGGAGCAAAAGATGTTCGAACATCTAATCCACATTTATCACAATTTCTATTATAAAGGAATGGTAAATTTAGGAGTTTCATTCTGCTCATATGCCGGCAATCTGGGCATTTTCTTGGAACTGGTATTCCAAAACGTTTCAATAATTGTAATTCACCCAACACAACCCTAAAGAATTTCCCACAATCGCATTTTATAATTTCATTTATAAAATCATCAGAAATATCAAAAATACTATCTGGGATATTTTCTGTTTTTATTGTTTCAATATAATCAGGCTTTTTAGGTTCTACATATTTAAAACCAACATTTTTAATTTCTTCTTCATTAAGTGGGAAATACTGCTGAGCAAATGATTCATTATATGAAAACGGTGATAAATCATAAGGAAGAAACTCACCATATTTCCAAACTCTTCCTTTACTATCTATATAAGGATTTTTTTCTAAGTCTTCAATAATCTTATCTCTTAATTCAAAATATTCCTCTTTTGTGTACTGCTTATTTAAGATACAATATTCCTTTTTTCTTATATTTACACAACCAAAAGTATTATTACAATTTATATTATACATTCCATACTCGACATTTCGGCAATTAGTATATACACCGGAGCAATATTTGGCTCCATTCACTCCGTCACCAATAGTGATACCTTCTATAGAAAGCTCAACTCCATTACCCCATTCAGTAATATCATATGAGTCATTAAAAGTGGGCATAGTAATAAGCTGGCAATACGCACTATCTTCAATTTTTTGACTCCGATAACATTCTTTCGCATTTTTTGAATTTACAATACAATCACCAGTCACATTTATATTCATTCGCCCATGCACATACCGATAGGGAAATTTATTCCAAAAATCATAGATAGTTTCTTGAATTTTTACATGACTAGAATGCTTATCAAGCTCCATTTCTTTAATTTTTTTAAAATATTCCTCTTTTGTGTATGATTTGTTATAGATATAATATGACTTCTTTCGTAAATTAACACAACCAAAACAATTCGTACAACCTATACATTCTTTCGAGTACCATACGTTAACTGATTTTGTACAATTTTTTGAAAAATAAACATTTGAGCTCCCCCCTCCACCTATAGAATTATATAAAAGCTCAGCTGGACCAACTAGCATGCAGTCTAAGGAATCTTTTACATTAACAATATCGGAACTATAATACACATTCTCACATTTATCAGCATTGTAAATAAGGTAGCAATCTTTACAATGTCCTGAATGATTTACATATTCGCTGTTAATCAGTGTTCCAGTTCCCACAATTTTACTCATAAAAGGAGCCTTAAGCTGAAGTTCTTTCATCTGTGTAAAGAAATTTTTATCCGGATCATAGTCCAAGTAATAATCCCCACACTCCCAAGCATCACCCCACCAACATGTATTACAATAAACTGTATACGGGCTATCAGGACTAAAAATTGAAATCATGGATTTTTTACACAAAGCACAGGTGTTTTTATACAATGTCCGCTCATTTCTGAACAAAAACCTTCTTTGCATTCTGCACTTAGGGCAAAATGTAGGCGCTGGGACACCTATTCTCGCATAGAAATTAAAATCATCCTGTTCTATAATGAAATCATTTTTACAATTCTGGCAGTTTTTTGTTTCCATATTTTTATTATATCACCTCTCTCTGGTAACAACCTTCACAGTAAATTATCTCAGGTCGATCGGGTGAATACGAAGTCTCAAATTCATTTTGGCAAATACCTATATGATTGTGGCCATTTTTATCGCACATGCACTCACGATGATAAAGTTTGAATTTATTTATTTTAGTACGACGCTTACTGTGCCTGCAGTGGAAACACTCCCTTGGCACAGGGATACCCATCTTTTTATAAAACACCAATTCATTCGGTACGATTTTGTAATTACGATTACAATTCTGGCATGTTAGAATTTCATTTGTAATAGTATCTTCTATATCTAATATAGAATCCGGAATATCTTGCGTCTCAAGCGTCTGCCTCCCCTCTGTGCGTTGAATATTGTCCTGCCATTTATATCCTTTACTTATAGCTTCATCACGGCTAAGTTCAAACTGCTCAGGAGCTATTGTCTCATTATATCCAAATACCGAATGCTCTATAGGATAGAATTCACCATACTTATACTCTGAACCATTACCATCTATGTATGGCATTTCATTCATATGCTCAATTATTTTCAGCACGAGTTCTTCGTACTCTTCTTTTGAATATTGTTTATTGAAAATACAATAGTTCGCATTGCGAAGCTGTGCACAGCCAAATAAATTCTTCGATGAATGGCAATGCTGAGTATAAGTTACATTCTGGCTTTTTACTGAGAACACTCCAAAAAAGTTTTTGCTCGAGTGGTCACCCACCACGCATTCATAGCATTCCGAAAGTTCTCCAGACATAGTCATATCATATGAATCTTTATTGAAGCTCGCGAAATCACCATATTTAGTATTCTCGCATTTCTTAGCAACATAACAATATTTTGTATTCTTACTATACGACACTACATCTCCGCTACAGTCTAGATTCTGTTTGAACCATGCAAATCTGCGTGGATAACTTAATATAAATTCTTCGTACTCTGCTCGCACACGCTCCATTCCAGAGTAAGTATGAAGGTTGTATCCCGCGAGTATTTTCTCATATTCTTCTTTTGAATACTCCACATTTTTAAAATGGTATTTCTTATTGCGTAGTCCCGAGCACATGAAGCAATTCTTGCATTCTGAGCAATCATAAAGAAATGCAGAATCAATGCATGAGCGACTAAATTCAGAAGACTTTAATCTGTATGCGTGAGTGCAGTTCACGCAGTCATAAATGAAATTGGTCTCAGACATTGTGAGTATCGAGTCCACAATATCTTTCCCTGCTAGTGCGAAGAAGCTGTATAGTACATTCTCTACTCGCCATCCAGAAAAGCACATATAGCAATTCTTCGAAAACCACCAATCCTGAGTGTATTCACAATTAAGGCTCGCTATTCCATCATCATTCACTATAGCCATATGCGGAACTTTTGTTAAAAGTTCTTTATATTGCGCGAAGAATGGTTTTGAAAAATCATAGTCTACTCCGTAATCCTTCGGATCCCATTTATCGCTCCACCAGCATTTATTACAATATATTGTGAGTCCCGAGTCTGGTGCATAAATAGTAATTACAGATTTATCACAAAGTGCGCACTTACTGTTATAAAGTGACATATTGTTTCTCCAAGCAAGTCTCCTCTCCCTTCTGCAGTCCGGGCAAAATGTCGGCACAGGCAAATTCATCTTCTCATAAAAGCTAAAATCATCTGGCTCAATTACGAAGCTTTGTTTGCAATTCTGGCAGTTCCGATTTTCCATAAAAAATATTTATATTATATGAGTGGCTCGCTCGCCTTCTCTTCCACTTTTATCTTAGGAGCTTCGCCTGGCTTGTCGTATCCTCCAGAGCCAGTGATAGCCGCCTTCTCTTGAGCAGAGCGCACGATGGTGGACTCCTCTTCGGCAATAAGCCTCTGGGCATCACCTGCAGTAATAGCATACTTCCTTCTTGATGCAGCGATGACTTCCTTTCTATAAGACGGATGTGTAGCAGGAAGCACACGGAGAGTCTCGGCGGAGAATGGGTCATAACTTTCTCCATCGATTGTCATCTTTATATAAAATTCTCCGATTCCAAGGTTGATCATATCCTTCACGTCAAAGACCGGTGCGAATTCAGGCTTCAATTTCACAGCATCATCACCACCCACACGGAATGCGATGATGGATCCCACGTTTCCTAGCACGGCCTGCTCCACCTTCGGAAGAATCTGCCCCACGTATTGGTGGGCGACTGTAAGGTTTATGCCGTACTTACGCGCTTCAGAAAGAATGTTCTCAAATGTATCAGTCACAATGTTCTGGAACTCGTCCACATATAGGTAGAAGTCATTTCTGTCTTTAGCTTCCATTTTCGCACGAGCCATTCCAGCCTGCTTAATCTTTGTGATGAACATCGCTCCGAAGAATGAGGAATTCTCTTCTCCGATTTTTCCTTTCGAAAGATTGATGAGGAGAATCTTTTTATCATTCATTAATTTTTCAATATCAATTTTATTTTCTTTCTGTCCGAATATGTTGCGGAGCATCGGATCAGATAGGAACTGCCCAAGCTTGTTCACAAGCGGGATGATAGCATCCGTATCGAACTTCTCAGACCAGTCCGCGAATTCAATTGCCCAGAAACGCTTAACCATGTCGTCCTCGATATACTCCACCACTTTCTGACGATAGTTACGGTCTGTAAGCATCGAGATCATTCCGCGCATTGTGGCGTATGGATAGTCGAGCAGAGCAAGTGTAGTGAAGCGAAAGACGTGCTCAAGGCGGGGCGTCCAGTTCGCGCCGAATTGCTTGCGGAGCACTTCAATGAGTCCCTGTGTGAGCTGGTGCTTGAAAGTTGGGTCCACGTTTGCAATAGGATTGAAAGATGCTGGGAATTCAATATCTCCCGGGTCGATGATGCACACATCCTCGATACGGTTCTCTGGCACGAAGTCTAAAATGTCATCGATAAATTCTCCGTGAGGGTCAATCACGCAAAGTCCGTGCCCACCAGCAATGTCTTGGCGCACCATAAGCTCCTGAAGCTTACTCTTCCCCACTCCAGACTTTCCAATGATATAAAGGTGGCGACGGCGGTCCACGCGCTTAATACCGAAAATAAATTTCTTTTCTTCAAGAGATGCCACATAATTCGTGCGGCCGATAAAGGAAACCTCATCAGCAGGTACTGACCCGAGTATAGGCAAATCTGGTGGTGGCGGAGCGTATTTAATTATCTGAATCTTATTCGGCTTCGCAAGTGACATATAAAAGATTATACCATATGTCAATATAAAAAATACAAAGTGAAAAGCTGCCCAATAGAGCAGCTCCAGTTTCTAATGATATCTATCCCCCCTCAAAAGAAAATTATATGGGGGAAAACTTTAAACTCTGACATCGCTTCACAGCGAGATCGACAAAATCAAAATATCGTTATATTTTATCCCGAACTTGTCTTCATCATGAGGAAGTATGATATGCTAGTCGCGCATATCCGTCCAAAATAATTATACGACGAACTCACTATAAATATATACCTTTCTAGTGTAGTGTCAAGGGTATAAATAAAACAGCACCTTTTGGGGTGCCGTAAATTAAACTTAGTACAAGTATATCTTAAATTAAAACCTGAGAACCGCCTAGGTTTCTCCATAAACCAAAGATAATTTTTTTATTTACATCATCAGTTGCTTGTAGCGTCACAAAACCTAAGTTTTCAACTCTACCGCGCGAAAGTTCATCGTATAAGGCTTCTGTAGTTTTCCCATTATGACCATTTCTTACTAAAAAATGTTCTTGAAAAGTATCAAGTTTAATAATCGGAATTCCTTTATGAGCCTCGTTTACAGTTCGCACAATTGCCTCCAAGAGTTTGTCAGTTAAGCTTTTGTAGTAATCTACTGCTTCAAATTCGTGTTTGTTAACTGATTCAGCACCAGTTTTAGTTTCAGTGTTAGCTTCCATGATAAATAAAAGATTTGGATTAAATTTAAGTCAGTATACACAGTGAATAAATCTATGTCAATCTTATGTTTATATAGTATAATAGCATTATGAAAAAATCGATTCTGGAAGAAATAGCCGAGGCTCCTGCAGAGGCGCTAGTAGCCACAATAAATGCCACAGAGAATATTGAGAGCGAACTTAAAGGTAAATCCATATTTGCTAGAGGTCATAAATATTTGAAAAGCCTAGGCCCTGGCCTCATTACAGGTGCCGCCGATGATGATCCATCTGGGATTGCTACTTATTCACAAACTGGCGCTCAGTACGGTTTCTCGCTCATTTGGCTTGCCGCGTGGACATACCCACTCATGGCAACAATTCAGGAAATGTGTGCCCGTATTGCGCTTGTGACTGGCCGTGGACTCGCCGCCAACATCAAGCATGAATATTCAAAGAAGGTTCTATATATTTGTACTATTTTATTATTCCTCGCCAACACCTTAAACATAGGTGCCGACCTTGGCGCTATGGCAAAAGCTATCCAGCTTCTATACCCAGGCGCTGGCTTCGCACTTCTAGTAATTGGTGTCGGAATTATTACTTTGCTCCTTCAAGTTTTTATTCCATACACACAGTATGCCAAATACTTAAAGTGGCTTGCCATCACACTCTTTGCCTATGTAGCTACAGGATTAATAATCAAAATGAATTGGACTGAAATATTTCAAAATAGCATCATTCCTCATATCACATTTTCAAAAAACCAAATACTCTTAATCACTGGTATTTTAGGAACTACAATCTCCCCATACCTTTTCTTTTGGCAAACTTCACAAGAGGTTGAGGAAGAAATATCAGAGGGCAAGGTGACGGCACACATGCGTCGTGGCACAAATAAAAAAGAAATTAAAAAGATGCGTATAGATGTGTGGAGTGGAATGTTTTTATCTAACTTAGTAATGTTCTTTATCATCGCAGTATGTGGAGCCACTTTGTATTCAAACGGAATTACCAATATCAACACCGCTGCCGACGCGGCTCTTGCACTTCGCCCACTTGCAGGCAACTTCGCTTATATCCTGTTTGCCATAGGTATCATCGGCACAGGCATGCTCGCCATCCCAGTTCTTGCTGGATCCACAGCATATGCTATCTCTGAGAGTATGGGCTGGAAGGAAGGTTTGTATCGCAAATTAAATGAAGCAAAAGCCTTCTATGGAGTAATCATTATTTCTATTATCGTTGGAATTGTTATAAACTTCATTGGCATTGATCCGATAAAAGCTCTCATTTATTCTGCAATAGCAAATGGCATAGTCGCTCCAGTCATTCTTATCTGCATAGTACATTTAAGTAGTAGTGAGAAAATAATGGGCACACATAAGAATGGCAAAATTGCAAAAATCGTCGGCTGGTCTATCACCGTCCTCATGTGCATCACCGCAATTGCGACTTTGTACTCAATAATATTTAATTAGTAGCTACCTTTCTCAAGTAATTAATTATTATTCCATTTAATTTGGAATTCCAATTCTTCTTCCTTTTTATTTTTTTCGTGTTCGATGTTTATCACCGCGTCTTTAGGGATAGTGATTTTGCCACCGGCAACTTGGATTGAGAACTTTTTGCCAGTCTCAAGTGAATCAGCTAAACGGCGCAATTTTTTAATAAACTCACCTTTGGTATAACCTTTTTCGATGTCTCTAGATTTTGTTTTTTTCATATATAAATATCTTACCATAAGTTAATCATTAATTCTTGTAGTACCTCGTCGCGCTCCCCGTTCCTTCTCGGCGTATCTTTCCCTCTTTAAGGAGCATGTTGAGGTAGCGCGTGGCCATTGCATCCTTGAGGTGCAGGAATTTCTCCACATCATTATTTTGAACTTTCGGCATCGTGTCGAAAAGTGTCATGAGCTTTTTCAAATTCTTCTGCTTCTTCGTTTGTACCGCCGCGTTCGCTTTCACGAGGAGGCCCATGAGGTAGTTGCGCACAGTGGAAGTCATGCCGTTTTTGTCTACGGGTTCTTCTTTTACAATGTTAGATTCTTGGGGTATTTTATTTACTTCTTCGTGTATAGATTGAGTAGGTTCTGTTACGGGTTCTAATTTTTCTTCAAGTGATTGTGTCTGTTCTTCTGGCTGAGTATCGATAATTTCTGGTGCGGGCTCAGATTGTGACTCTGGAGGAGGTATGTTAGAAGTAGAATTTTCAGGTGGTATGGTTGGTTCAAGTGGCTCCGTGGTGGGAGCTGGATGTGTTTCAGGAATAGTTTCAGGTAATGGAGCGGGGTCTTGAATTGGAATTACCTCGTCAGACATAAATAAATTATAACAAAAAGATCGCTACTCTGACAATGAATTCATTGAACAGATAGTAGAAGTATTTGCTATAATTCCAAAGTTTTGGGAAAAGGCATAGAACTTTAATCTAATAGTTCCGACAAAAACATTTTAACCACCACTTAATTGAGGTGGTTATTTTTTTTGCTTTAGCAAGGACGGTGATTGCTTGTCATAGGTAGGACTTCATTTAAGTCTTAAATTTCCAGTTATTTTCATATTTTTCTGCAAGAGGTGTAGGTATATGATATTTCTCTAATTTAGTGCCAATCCTAAAAAGCCTCATCTCTCCGTCTACCACATTCTTCCCTTCTACTTTTTTTGCATCGAGCCATAGTTTATGTTGATGCTTTACATATTTAGCCACTATTTTACTTGGAACTATATAAAATTTAAAATTATCTGTATCTTTTGAAATATTCACAAAGCAATAAAATAATGTCGAAGAAATCATCGTTTCGTGCTTTTTCATCATGATCCATCCACTTAGTGTTTTACCGTGAATCTTAGAATTTGAAATACCGTTTCGGGTATTTCTATAATTCGTTTTAACCTCCAATTGATACATCTTTCCATTTTCAGGATTAGATACGAGGATGTCCACACCTTTGGTGTTTCCCAAGGTCATATTGGCATCATAACCTCGTAGGGCAAGCTGGGATAAGACAGCGAATTCACCGGCAAGAGATATGGAGTTTGAATTTATTTTTGACATGGAGTCTAATGATCTTTTTCTGACAAATAATATTATCGACGAGATACAGAAGTAGTATATCAAAAAATATAGAGATAGCGATGAGGATGAACCTACTACTTACATTCCTTTCTTTTTTAGTCCTACTTTTTTAGCAGGTTGGAAAGTTCTTTTAATAGATTTTTTTTCAATAACCTTTGTCGATGACTTATTTACTATAAGACCCTTTTTACTGCAGTCGAAGGACTGAACCCAAACATTTCTAATTTTTTGAAAAGCTTCCTTGATTTCTTTTAGATTTGTGGCCTCTGTGTTGTTTACGACAAGGAATATGCCATGTGTTGCTGAATATCCGCCCATATACCGGCCCATGCTCTTATAAGATAGTGATTCCGTAAGATCTGCAGCTTTGAGGTCAGTATTGGAAGTTAGCTTTACTTCAATCACAACTGGTCCAACAAAGCCATAGCGAACAAGAAAGTCTCCTTTCTTTCCATCAAGGAGTTCTGCCTCCCGAAGGGTTTCGGCATGAAAGCCTCGACGAAGAAGGATATTTTCCACTTGCGTCTTGAGCGTTTTTTGAATCAATTTCTCGTACTCTTGTCTTTTACCAGTATACACTTTTTCTCCAATGATAAGTTCGTAAGCACCTTCTCCTTCTATCCATTTGCGTAGATCAGTCTCAAGTCCATCTTTTAGATGCTGGAAAAGATCATCAGAATTAAGTATCTTTTTATTATCACGCTCACGAGCATCATTATACTTTTTGATTGCTTCGGAAACATTCCGCGGCTTACCCAAATACCCGAGATACGATCGACGTAGATGAACCATACGACTAGCGAGCCAGTTAGCACCCTCCTGATCTTGTAATGCTGCTATTTTCTTTTCGATGAGTCGGAGTGGTGTATATGTACGGCCTTCCTTTAGGTTATCAAAATAAGAATATACAATCTCCCAAATGTAAGTGGCGTATGCTTGAAATTCTGGACCTCGAGCCCAGATTTTTATTGCTTCATTAAGCAACGCTAGATATTCTTCCTCATACCCAGGATATTTCAAATCCATAAGCGGCTTGGCGAACGTTTTTCCATGTTCAATTTCTCCTTCTAATTCTCCTACATTATGAACCCCAGAAGGTCGAATAAATCCCGCAGCTCTGTTGAGTATTTCTTGAATACGAGCTCTGATAGAGTCTCTATCAGAATGATTTGTTATCAATAACCCGATAGCAATCTGTGAGAGCTTCTTTTCTTCGGGGTCAATATGATCTTTGTATTTTTGAAAAATCTCTTTCAAAAATTCAATATCTGGAGCTAGGGTATCGATTACACTAATCGCACTTTGCCGAGCGTATTTATCACACTTGTCTTCTTTGACCAATTCTTTCAAGACCGGCACAGCTTCAACAACATGATATTGTTCAACGGCTTGCACAAAACTACCTGGTTGATGTCGCCACAAATCAGATTTCTTATCTTTATATATTTGGATAACCGGATCCATTTCTTGTTGCGTAATGTCTTTTACTAATTCAAAAATTGCCTCTAATTCTCCATGGTAAGCAAATGGAATAAAATCAAGGATGTTTTGTCGGAAAGAGGATACATTTATACCCAATGATTTCGCAGCCTTGAGAGCTTCACCAAACATATGGATCCCTGTGGTTGTGGTATAGGATCGGCTTCCATTGTGATCATCTGTAATTTCAAAGTTCTGCTTGATTGGATCGATGAACTTGAAGACAGTTCCGGTTATTAGCTCAGCCAATCTATCTTTATCATCTTTAGACATAATTGGATCGAGCCGATCTTTGTTGTGATTATAAAAATCAAAAACATTTGTACTGTACTGTTTTGGAACAGGCTCTAAAAGAGTTCTAAACTCCTTCAAGATCTCTTTAGTGCGATCGTCTTCTGTCGTATTCGGCGTTATTGGCCTATTTTCCCATTCTTGGTATTCAGTGAGTAGTTTACTTCTTCCCATTTCGTAGAGTTCTTCCGATCCTTCTTTTCCTGAACGCTTGATACCCAACATTACAGAAAAGGCAGAATTTCTTTCTCCTGCGGAAATCATGGCATCAATATAATCAAAAACATCTTCTTTTTGAATTACCTCTGCAAAAAAATCGTGCGCGAAGTAAAGCCCAGTTTTCCCGGCTTCACTATTTTTCAACCTATTTACCATATCCAGAACAAAGCCCGGATCGTGTCTTCTAATTAGTTTCCATAGTTGCATGACAAAAACTGATCCTCGGCTGTTGTACCAAAAAGGACCGGCTACAGATTGTTCAATGGCTTTCTTTGACAGCTCTATTATTTCATCATTCAAGTTCTTTTCGATACTCTCAATGATCTGATAATCTTTGTCCTCGAAGATCCTACTATCATCAAGAAATTCCTTGAGGAAATTTTCGTCTGTACTATATATTTCCAAAAACTTCTTGATCGATTCTTGCTTCTTGAAAGCAAAGATCCCATAACGTCCATAGAAATTATTTTGTCTGACCGCATCAAAAAAGTATTCTACAGATTTTGGATTATCTGCATCCAGCTCCCGGCACATGGAGAGAAACTCGTGAGAGATAAGGTTATCTGCATTTGTAAGATCAGGAACTTCATCAATAATGGTTGGGTCCTTCAATTCTGTCAGTGCTAAAAGAGCGTGTCTCTGTAAAACGCCGTTTTCATTCTTATCGGAGGTGTACTCCAACAATTCTTTGCGCCAAAAAACTGTATCTAATGAAATACGGCTTTTTAGTAAGTAGGCAACCACATAAGCTACGTTTCCAAGAGGAACAAAACGGTTTGATCCGCTTTTGGTTTTTGCTTCTGTAGCCCAAGACTTGAGTAGACTTTCTAGCAAATCATCAAAGAAGCCTGGGAGAGCAGAAGTCAGTTGTCCCGGCATCCATTGTTTCTTTGTGTTGTGATATTCGATCACAATCTTAAAAAGTTCTCTTTTTAGATCTACTGGAAGTTTTTTCGCATCAATCCTACTAAGAAATGTAAGAAAGGAATCATCCATGATCTTGAATTCGCTACCCCTAATGCCGGAAAATTCAACCAATTGCTCTAAAAGGTCCGGCTGCATATCTATCAAGAAGGTAAGGGTGTTGAACCATGTTGAATAAATTTCTTTGGCATCAGAATCGACAGCAAATCCGAAGGCGGCTTGATTGGGATCTGGAAAACGGCTTATCTCTTTTGCGGCAAGATACTCTTGAAATTCGCTGTTATCGAATTCAATACTGTCTACATTATTTTTCAATAGAGAACATTCAAAAAAGATTTCAAGATCAATTTGAGAAAGTGCAACCATTTTCAAATCTGATTTGAACTCATCAAAAAATGTCATTAGATCATCCTTTGAGATAGTGTTGGTCTGATATATCTCCATCGTGAGAGCAATTTTTTCAAGCACACGCTTAGTAATTGCTCTTCTATTAGAATTTAGTTTTATATCTTCATGCTCTAGTTTTGAATATATAAAATGCTCGAAAAGTTCATTCCTAGAAACTTTCGCTGCTGCATCTAAGCCTTTCTTTTGTAGAAAGTCTTCGAGATAATAGAGATACCTCGGAATTTGTATCACTAGCATCCGGTGACTGAATGACATTATACGAATCTGTAATTCGCTTATGTCTGCATCCGAATGTCCCGCAGCCAAAAGATACTCTCGCACTTGGCCATTAGTAAAAGGAGGAATTGTTATGAATCTAAATCCTGGGAAAGAGGTGGAATGTTTACTTATAAAAATCCACCTCGAAGACAGATAAATTGGAAGGGTTGGATATTTTGACGCGATCTCTTCTATTTTCTGCAAGATTGCCGGAAAAGAACTTGATTGAACCTCATCAAGACCATCTAGTAAAAGTACTTTCTGTTTTTTTGACTTTTTTTGTATGAAAGAATCTATTTGCTGTATCGCATCTGCTTGGCGAAGTTTTACTAAAGAAGTTAGGTGTTTTTGAGTATCAAAATGTCCCTGGATCTTCTCAACCAAAAGAGACTTTCCAACTCCCGGCTCTCCAACAATTAGATTTCTGGTCCCTTGGGCAAGGTCTGATACTTCTAATTTTTTATCTTCATCATCAAACAAAGTTATACCCCCGAATTTATCGTAAAATTCCTTTGCTTCATTGAAGGTTGCGTAGATTTTGATAATTGGCTTTATGTATTTTGGATTCATTGGTTAAAATATTTTAGGAAATTATTAATTGAAGATAAGCTTAGTAAGAAAGAATTATATCATAATAAATATAAACTTTTTCTAAACTAAAAACCGAAAAAACTCAAGAAGTTTTAGCAAGGCAGGAATCTCTCTCCTTACAGGAGCTGTACACCTTTCGTATCGTACTCGCTTTGCTCCGTGCGATATACTCAAGGTTATTCTCGTCCTGCCGGAAGCGAAGCTTCCTACGGTCAGCAAAAATCCGCCAGAAGGCGGATTTTTTGTGGACCGTACAGGACTCGAACCTGCCACCCCCTCATTGCAAATGAGGTGCTCTACCAGATGAGCTAACGGCCCAAACATAACTTAATAGAACTTACAGCTTTTCTGTTGCTTTCACGAAGCGCTACAGATGAGCTAACGGCCCAGATATATAGATACAAAAACACTATATAAATGGCACCTACCTATTGTACTTAAAATTAGGATTTTTGCAACTAGGAGTATAGATGTAAGATCATCATAAGTGAATAATTTTTAAGCATTGACAAATTGATAAATATATACTATACTACTATATATTTTCGCTCTTTAATATGTTTAATTTTTGGAGCGATTTGTGGACTATCCCTGCCCTTTTGTCGGTAGAGATAGTTCACTAATCTATAAACCCAATTTTTAAATCTAAAAAAAATGACAAAGCATCTCATTTTGATTGCAAGTGCAATCACCCTTTTGTTCAGCTTCGCTACTAAATCATCTGCCCAAGACACTCTGCAAATACGGACCGGATTTATATTCGTTCCGCAAGCAATAGTTAATCTTAGGAAGCCTGCGCAACCAGCAAAAACTACCTACCCATTGTCCGCAGTTGTTTCCTTCAGTAAAGGGAGCAACTTAGTAAACGCAATGTACACGGTTAATTTCAATGCATTACAAATCGTGTATCTGCGGAAACTCTCGGAAAATGCCGGAACCTATGCTGTAGGGACAAAAAGCCTTGAAAAGAACTCCGGATACTTCGGTATTGGAGCTACTCACAAGATAACAAACGGAAATGCCAATGTATTTTTTGAAATCGGTTCGTTATGGAACGAATGGGGCCCAGAAATACACACCGGTATAATTATGCCATGCACTTTCGTTATCAAGTAAAAAACACACCGTTCAAAGAAAACTATTCTTTGAACGGTTTTTTATTTTTCTAAAAATTCAATTAAATTTTCGATAAGTGTGCGATCTTCAGAGAGCCTCACTACCTTATTCTGCCCGCCGGTTTTGCCACGAGATTCCATCCACTTATAGAAAGTGCCTGTGGGTGCGAAGTGTATTTTCGGGATCGAAAGGACCATGTCTCCCCTACGCTTCGCTTCATAATCACTATTTAATTTAGTTAATTCCAAATCAAAATCCTCTATAAATTTATTTTTATCATCTGGAATTTTACCAAATTCTATTACCCATTCATGCCCGCCGTTTTTATTTATCTCATTTTTATAAATAGGAGCGCCGGTGTATTCTGTAATATCATAATCATATTTTTCATTCAAATTCCGGATAGCTTCATCTACATTCCCCACCATCAGCTCTTCACCATAAGCGTTCAGCACGGCTTGAGTCCTTCCGGCTACCTTTATACGCACAGGATCCACCGTCACCACCTCCACCACGTCACCTATCCGGTAGCGCCAGAGCCCAGAGAAAGTGGAAATAATCATTTCATATTTTTCTCCGATTTCTAAATCTTTAATAGTTACTATATCTTTATTTTTCAAATTTATAAATTCATAAAATATTCCATGGCCACAAAGGAGAAGCATTCCACTATCAGGCATTAAGCTATCCTGAAATGCAAAAAATCCTTCGGAAGCATTATAAACTTCAACATAGTGGAAATCATTTTTTGGAATCAACTTCTCAAACTCCTTTTTATATGGCTTCATTGAGACCGCCCCATGGAAGAACACTTCAAGTTCTGGCCAAAGTTCCAGAGCATTCTGTGCTCCATATTTCTTTACCGTTTCAGAAAGTATTATATGCACCCATGTGATAGTCCCCGTAAAGACTTTCACATTCGCATCCTTAAGATTTTTCACCACTTCTGGCAAGCGCTGGCTCCAGCTTTTAATTTCCAGCACTTCCTTTGGTAATGCATACACAAGGTTTGCCCACCATGGCACATTCTCTTCCAGGATCCAAGAAATATCGCCAGCCTTCGTACTAGCCTTTTCATTCACATCTTGAAGTGAGCCTGCAATATGCATCGTCGAATCAAACCCAATCTTACTGTCTGGATTATTTATCAGATACACACCAAGCATATCTCGCCCAGCCTGCAAGTGATTGTCTTTTATGGACTCCGCTGTGACTGGAATATATTTGCTCTTAGAGTTCGTAGTGCCTGAAGATTTACCGAAGTATGTAACTTTCTTTGGCCAAAGTATAGACTCCTCACCATTCCAAACCATATCGATATAGCTTGCAATATCTTCGTACTTTACAAGTGGCAATGATTTTAGAATTTCATAATTGTCTCCAACTATGAAATCAACTTTTTTATCATTAGCATATTTCGTATATGCGAGGTTAAACACAAGCTCTTTCAGCACTTGCTCTTGCTCCATAGCCTGCTCAGAAAAAGATGATGGGTAAAAGTTTTTGCGGTTCAATTTGTAGTATCCGCGATAAACATCTCCGAAAGAAATTAGTGGCATGTTATATCCGCTTGAGTGCAAGCGTAATTATGTGGTCGATAAATTCAGGCATTGTGGCACCGACAGCCGAAAGGCCTTTAGGAAGTAGTGACTCATTTGTGAGCCCCGGAAGAGTGTTTACCTCAAGAGCATATATTCCATTCTTTGGATGCACCATAAAGTCACTCCTTGAATAATGCCGGAGTCCTAGCTTCTCATGGATTTCTTTTGCAATCTTTTCAAGCAAAACCTTTTCCTCGCGCTTAAAATTCCCTGGGCAAATTTCTTGTGATTCGCCTTTATATTTAGCATTGTAATCGAAATGACTTTTATCTTTCGGTAGTCTGATTTCTACTGAGGGTAAAGAATATAATTTCTGCCCACGAAAACCATCTATCACACCCACAGTCGCTTCCTTGCCGGTGATAAGTTCTTCCACCATAGTGCTAGCACCCGACTGTGCCACATCTTTGAGTGCATAAAGTAGTGAAAGATGATCTTTACACACATGAATACCCACAGAAGATCCACCGGAGAACGGCTTCACTATGTAAGGTGGCGGCATTTTACGCACAACCTGTTCTGCCACTTTATGAGCATAATCACGAAATGGCCCGTCTATATCTTGATTGTAAACTGGGAGTAAAATATGTTTTGGAGTTTTAATTGAATGGAAATTAAATTGATCTTTAGTCAGACCTTTGTGGTAAGCAAGTGCAGATGGAAATACTTCTGATCCTGTGTAAGGAATTTTCCAATGCTCTAGGAGTTGCTGGATTTTACCATCTTCACCATAGTCACCATGAAGTGCATTAAAAATCACATCCACATGATGGAAAATTTGCTCATAAGATGCTGGCAATCCGTTCTTGTGCCAGACGCCACTTTTATCTATCAAGATATCGATTGGTTTATATTTTGTATTTAATTTATCACCTCGCAAATGTAAAAGCACATTTGCGCCAGTCGCAAGCGATACTTCATATTCAGAGCTTATACCTCCTCTTATTACACCTACTCTTATCATACATACAGTATACAGTGTATAGCTCTTAGATAAAAGCATAAATACTAGCTAAAACATATATAAACCCAAAAACTTGACGTATTGAATAATTCCTTGGGATATGGTATATTGTCGAAAACTTACTAAATACAAAAAATTTCTTCACAATTATATAAACCCTCTCAATTTTTCCAACTATGCTACTACAATTCTTCCTGCGCCTCAAAAAATTGGCATTTGCTTCTGCTTTAACTTTTATGTGTTTTATAGGAAAAACACAATGTCCTACTGTAAAGGCGACAAGTCTAACAGTAGTCACCTTCAAGTTTGGAACCCACTTCGGTGGAACAATAAACCTACTAGACATCAGCACGACAAACGGGTCCTCGAGCTTCTCAGGAAGTGAGCTGATTTCCGCAAACGATTCCACTGTAACAGTCGATCTTTCTAATCCTACTTCTGGGGTTAACACAAACGACTCAAACGACATCGCAACATTTAACCATGCCAGTGATGGGTTTCTAGATCAAGATTGTTACGTAGGAATACTGTTGCCAATCAAACTTTTATCGTTAAATGCGGTAAAAGAAAATGGATCTATTGTTTTAAAATGGAAAACTTTACAAGAAGTAGGAGTTAGTCATTTTGAAATTGAAGCAAGTAAAAATGGAAAAAATTGGGTATCTGTAAGCAGAATAAATGTTGAAAGTAATTCAAAAAAAATAGTTGAATATACTTATTCCTCTAAAAATAAAGGTGGTACATTTTATCGATTAAAAATTGTAAATAATGATGAGACATACGATTATAGTAAAGTAATCATGTCAGATCATAATACCTCTAACATAATACATTTATTTCCTAATCCAGCTTTAAATGAAGTAAACATCCAAGGGAAGTTTAGTCTAGTCACTATCTATAATCTGGTTGGCCAGATTGTCCTAACCTCGGACAAAAATAAAATCAATCTCACCTCTTTAAGTAATGGAATATACTACATATCCACTACAAATCTTTATGGGTTAACCAGCACCCCACAAAAATTGGTAATTGCGAAAGAATAATAATTTCGTAATTAAAAAAATATAAAACAGCAAGTACCATCGGTCCTTGCTGTTTTTTTATTACCCCAAGAAATTTTTACTGCGTTTATTTTTGTGGAATGCGATAGCAAAGCGGTGTGCTTCATTATTTGCGAGTAGTATCTCCCTTTTGTATTCTTTTATTATTTTTGCATCCCCTATTATAGCTTTCGGATTATGCTTCTCATCCTTTACCACACCCACTATTGGAATTTTAAGCATGCAGCGATCTAGTACTCTTTTACCCACATTCATTTGTGCAGTGCTACCGTCTAGCACTATCAGGCTCGGCATGCCCCACTCACTGTGGCGGAGTCTGCGAGCAAGCACTTCCTCAAGAGCACCTGTATCATTGGCGCCGCTCTGAGTGCGGATAATAAACTTTTTATATTCTGATTTCTGTACTTCACTATTTTCAATAACTGTCATCACCCCCACCATATTCTTGCCCGACATATGCGCGATATCATATGCTTCTACGCGAAGCGAAACATTTGCATGCGGAGGAAAAATGTTCTTATCAAGGACAGCCGCAGAAAATTTCGCTTGGTCGCCGTAATCGGCGGAAATTTTTGAGGACAAGCGAGTCGGCCGCTGGAAGCCGGCGAGCGGTCCGAGAGAAGAATATTTTTCCGAAGCATCGCGATCTTCTTTCAGTAATGCCACATCATTTATATGCTCAAGGGCGAAGATTCTTTTCTTCACATCATTTGCGAGCTCAAACTGGCGCTTCTTTGCGTACGCAAGCATTTCCTTTTTGAAATTCACAATAATCTTTTTCTTCTTACCTTGGAAAAATAAAATTAAATTCTTTAAATTATTTTTGTAATTCTCTTCAGGTACTAGTGCGAGCTGTTTATAGAATTCATGATTCTGCTTCTTTTGTGAGTCATTATCAAAGTACGGGAAAATTCGGCGAATGATTTTCATCGCCTCCCTAAGCTGTGATCCATTCGTAAAAGGACCGAAAACTTTTTTATAATTTTCCTTTTTTAAATTTCGCCCGCGGATTACAAGAACCTTCGGTAGTTTTTCCTTTGTAATACACACATAGTTAAAGCTCTTATTATCCTTTTCCTTCGTATTATATTTCGGCTGGTATTTCTTTATGAGCTCAGCTTCCAATATGAGAGCTTCAAGCACACTATCCGTCTCTTGCCATTTTATAGCATCGGCAAGGTTCACCATATCCACAAGTAGCATTCCGCGAGTATTCACTAAGTCGCGCGAGAAATAGCTCTTCACTCGATCCTTGAGTGAAGTAGCTTTCCCTATATAAATGATGGATTTACCTTTATAAAACAAATACACACCTGACTTACTAGGCAATTTATTTTTTTTAAAATCAACGATATTCATAAATTTTATTTCTTACGTAAAACTTTTTTCAAGTATTTACCAGTATAACTCTTCGCATTATTCGCCACTTCCTCTGGTGTGCCTTTTGCCACTAGCTTCCCGCCACCTGTCCCACCTTCAGGACCTATGTCGATAATATAGTCAGATGATTTTATGATATCCATACTGTGCTCAATCAGCACTACTGAATTTCCTTTATCTACTAGTTTATTTAATACTTCAAGCAATTTCGCCACATCATCATAGTGTAGCCCCACAGTCGGTTCATCGAGAAGGTATATAGTCTTCTCTGTGTGAGTGCGATATAGCTCACTTGAGATCTTCACGCGCTGAGCCTCACCACCTGAGAGCGTCGTCGCGCTCTGGCCGAGCTTCACATAGCCGAGCCCCACATCCATAAGAGTCTTAAGTCGGTCATACACAGCAGGAATATCCTCGAAGAATGTGAGACCTTCCTCCACTGTCATCTCTAGCACTTCATAAATATTCTTACCTTTTTTATCTTTTCCGTTTCCTTTAAATTTTACAATGAGTGTTTCTTTATCAAATCTCTTGCCACCACACACATCACAAGTCACATACACCGTCGGAAGGAAATGCATTTCCACAGCTATCTCACCATTACCTTCACAAGCTTCACAACGCCCACCCTTCACATTGAAAGAGAAACGATTTGATTTCCATCCGCGTAGTCTCGCCTCTTCGCTCGCTGCGAAAAGGTCACGAATGTGAGTGAATGCTCCAGTATACGTAGCGATATTTGAACGTGGTGTGCGACCAATCGGAGATTGATCGATGAGGATTGCACGAGAGAGGTATTCTGTGCCAGTGAAGCTTGCGCAGTTGTACACCTTCGCAGTGCGCATCTTCCTCTCAAGCCTGCCTTGCAGATTCTTGTGCAATATCTCATACATTAGTGAACTCTTTCCAGATCCAGAAACTCCAGTGATAGTCACCATCTTTCCGAGTGGCACCTCCACATTCATATTATCTATATTGAAAACTTTTCCGCCCACGATTTTCAGCGTGCCGTGATCTTTCTCTCTTCTCTTTTTCGGCACTTCTATTACTGCTTCTCCGCGAAGGTATGCGAGTGTGCGAGACTTGGATGGATTCGTCTTCGCTGAAAGAAGTTCATCAAGCCAGCCAGTTGCTATCACTTGCCCGCCGTGGACTCCTGCCTTGGGTCCAATGTCCACGATATAGTCTGAAGCATAGATAGTATCTTCATCGTGCTCTACCACCAGGATAGTGTTCCCTAAATCTCGTAGATCTTCAAGAGTCTTAATGAGTCTTTCATTATCTCTCTGATGCAGTCCTATAGTCGGTTCATCAAGCACATATAGCGCTCCCACGAGACGTGAGCCCAATTGTGATGCAAGGCGTATGCGCTGAGCCTCACCACCTGAGAGAGTGTTGGCTTTACGATTGAGCGACAAGTAATCAAGGCCAACATTGAGGAGGAAAATTAATCGCGCTTCAATTTCCTTAATCACTACTTTTGAAATTTCTTTTTCTTGATCTGTAAGCTTAAGGTCAATGAAGAAGTCCACAGCTTGCGCAATGGAAAGACTTGTGAGATTTAAAATATTTACTTTCTTACCACCGAGGTACACATGGAGAGCTTCTGTGCGGAGGCGTGCACCATTACATTTCTCACAAGGTTCATCTCCACCGAAATACTTCGTGCCAAGGCCATTACACTCAGGGCAAGCTCCGTATGGAGAATTGAAAGAGAAAAGTCTTGGCTCAACTTCTGGGAAAGAGAATCCGTCTCTTGGGCAAGCAAACTTCGCAGACATTAGGAATGACTCTTCACCGATGTGAATAAGTACGAGGCCATCGGCTTCAGTAAGTGCTCGTTCTACGGCTTCATTTAGTCTCATTCGGAAATCATCTTTATTATCTTTAAGTTCGTGCACCATGAATTCATCCACGAGCACATCAATGTCGTGAACTTTTGTTTTCGAAATATCGATTCTATCGCGAAGGCTCTTGAGCTCGCCATCTAAACGAATCTTTTGGTAGCCTTTACTAAGTAAATCATAAAGCATCTGATAGTACTCACCTTTTCTTCCGCGAACTACTGGTGCGAAGATTGAGATTGGAGTTTCGTTCCATTCCACACCCATTACCTTTTTCTTTGCACCTTTTTCGAAATCTTTTACTTTATCTAATATAAAATTTATAATTTCTTCATTTGAAAGTTTCTTGATCTCATCTCCACACTCTGGGCAGTGAGGCCGTCCGATACGAGCATACATCACACGTAGATAGTCGTAGATTTCTGTGATAGTCGCCACGGTGGAGCGAGGGTTATTTGAGCGAGACTTCTGGTCGATAGAAATAGCCGGTGAAAGGCCTGTAATCTCATCTACATCCGGCTTCGGCATTTGGTTTAGGAATTGGCGTGCATATGCAGAGAGGCTCTCCACATAGCGCCTCTGACCTTCAGCGAAGATAGTATCGAAAGCGAGTGAACTTTTACCCGAGCCAGACATACCAGTAATAGCCACCATTTTATTGCGTGGAATTTCTACATTTATATTCTTTAAGTTATGGGTTCTCGCCCCTTTAACTATGATAGAGTCATGTTTATTTAAATTGTTTTTCATATATTTATCATTATTTAACCCAATAACACCCGCCTTTGTTCTATCTGGGGGTGTATCAATATTAAGTTATGTTCCTATCATAACACATATATAATACATTGACAAATTTACAATATATGATAGAATTTATAAAAATTAAAATACAATAAATTCACAAAACCAAAAAATGAAACTATTACCGATTATCATTCTAGTGGTTATATTCGCTATAGAATGCACCACCGAAACAAGAAAGAATGTCTACCCTATCCCGAAAGGAATTTCGGATGAAAACCAAAGTATTATAAATACTCGTCCTGATGCAGAGAAAATTATTGCTAACGCTTTAAAACTTTGCAATTACATCGATAATATAGCGGTTCGTGAAGGAATGATAAAGGCGCTTCACTCAATGGTTATCTTCTACGACACGAGTTCTACTCACACATTGGATATCAAAAACAACCAATTTGTCCTTCTAATCTCTACAGAAAAAGAAATGACGAGTAAAGATTCCAAGGAAAGTCAATTAACATTATTTATTTTTGATTACGAATATGCTGACAAGACAGGGAATTTTGTTATCCGAATGAATAAAGAATTAACTAAAAAAATTCATGATGAAGATGCACAAGCTTGTATGCTTTTACATGAACTTGTGCATGCAATGCAAGAAAATAACCTTGCATTAGCGGGAAAAAAAACACAAAGAAGCTCTCAGCGTGAGAGAGAAGTGGAAGCATTGAAATTTGAATCTGATTTGTACTTCAAAATCCACCCTAAACAGCTAACTGCAAAGTGTGATTGTGAAAATTTTAAAGTTGTTAAATATCCTATAGGTATATATGAAAGTGATTCAGTAAATTGTGATCTACTTCTATTCTACTTTTGCCAAGAAAAATACTTGGAGGAAGCCTACGGTTTTTCTCCGTAAGTAAGGAAAAAATAAATGTATAAAATGGTGATTCAAAATTTGAATCACCATTTTACTTTTTCATCCTCTCATTTAGGACCATTATTTCGTCCCTTAGGATTGCTGCAGTCTCGAAGTCGAGCTCTTTTACTGCCTTATTCATTTCTTTTTCTTTCAGTTTTATAATTTTCACATACACCTCATTCTTGCGCTCTTCATCAGAAAGAAGGAGATTTTTCACACTATCAGACTCATTCTTCCCTTTACCCTTCTTAGAAGTTTTCACTAATTTTTCAAAAAGTTCTATATCAAGATCAAGCTCTGCATTCACAGCTTTGCTATGCTTACTCTCCATCGCTTCTGTAATGTCATTAATCTTTTTCAAAATCGTCTTCGGAGTAATGCCGTGCTTTTTATTGTACGCTATCTGCACATCACGACGGCGATTCGTCTCGCCCATTGCACGCTCAAGACTTCCTGTAATATTGTCTGCGTATAGTATTACTCTTCCCTCAGAGTTACGCGCTGCACGGCCGATGGTCTGGATTAGTGAAGTATCGCTTCGAAGGAATCCTTCCTTATCTGCATCGAGAATTCCAATAAGTGCCACTTCTGGGAGGTCGAGTCCTTCACGAAGTAAGTTCACTCCCACAAGCACATCGAAATCTCCTTTTCTAAATTGTGTAAGGATTTGGATTCTCTCTATGGTTTTAATATCACTGTGCAAGTACTCTGCTTTGATTCCCTTTTCTTTGAGGTATGTAGTGAGGTCTTCCGCCATCTTCTTTGTGAGTGTTGTGGCGAGAACTCGGAAACCCTTTTTAATTGTATATTCAGATTCAGCTATGAAGTCTTGAATCTGACCTTTGTATTCATTATTTGCTGTGACCGGCTTCACTATTAATACTGGATCAAGAAGTCCTGTAGGGCGAATTATCTGCTCCACTATCTGGTCACTCTCCGCGCGTTCAATCTTGCTCGGTGTGGCAGAAGTGTAAATCACTTGCTCTATTCGCTCTTGAAACTCATCATATTTAAGCGGGCGGTTATCCTTCGCGGAAGGCAGACGGAAGCCGAATTCCACAAGAGTATTCTTGCGGGATTGGTCACCTGCATACATCGCTTGGAGCTGTGGCAAGGTCACGTGTGATTCATCGATAATAGTTAAGAATTTCTCATGTGTGGCAAAATATGAAAGCAGTGACTCTGGCGGTTCACCAGCAGCTTTGCCAGACATATGGCGAGAATAGTTCTCAATACCATTACAATATCCTACTTCGCGTATCATAGCGAGATCATAATTTGTTCTGCGTTTAATTCTCTCTGCTTCGAGTAGTTTGCCTTCTTTCTCAAATTTTTTGAGCTGAGCTTCAAGCTCTTTCTTTATAGCCTTCGTTGCTCGCTCCTGCTCTTTCTTGTCTGTAATGAAGTGCTTCGTTGGGAAAAGATACATATGATCCTCCTCGCCAAGCATTTCTGAAGTCACAGGATCAATCTTTCTTATTGATTCAATTCCTTTAGCATCTAAAATTATCTGATACATATAAGTTTCAGAAACTGGCATCACTTCCACCTTGTTGCCAAGTGAGCGGAATTGCCCTGGAGAAAGGTCGGCATTTGTACGCTCGAAGTGAATGTCCACAAGTTTCTTCATGAGCTCTGTGCGGGCCATCTTATCGCCAACTTTTAATTTCAAATTCACTCTTTCGTATTCCACCGGTGAACCGAGACCATAAATACAAGAAACTGATGCGATAATAATCACATCCTTTCTTGTGAGTAGTGCTTGAGTAGATGCATGGCGAAGGCGATCAATCTCTTTGTTGATCTGCGCATCCTTCTCGATATAAGTATCCGTAATCGGCATGTATGCTTCTGGCTGGTAGTAGTCGTAGTAAGACACGAAGTAATGCACCGCTGCATCTGGGAAGAATTCTCGGAACTCTTGAGCAAGCTGTGCCGCGAGAGTTTTATTGTGAGCTATTATAAGAGTCGGCACACCCTCTTCCGCTATGATATTGGCCATTGTGAAGGTCTTACCCGTACCAGTAGCACCTAGGAGCGTTTGCTTCTTCATACCTTTCTTGAGCCCTTTTAGGAGCGACGAAATAGCCTCTGGCTGATCCCCTGCGGGTTTGAATTCACTCTTTAGTTTAAATATCTTTTCTGCCATTATCTATATACAATACGCTATTTTCGCAAATAAAAAAAGCCAGTCTCTTTTGAGCCCGGCTTTTAAAATATTGACCAATTAGCACGATCTAAATTTATATTTTGAATATATTTTTAAAATGTAAGAATAAATACATAACTGAAATCAATAAGAATGTTTCAGTTATTATAATTGGTATAGAATAAAAACTAAATTCGAAATTATTTGATAATGCAACACCCAAAAAAGTACTTAATAATGCTTCTAAAATAGAAGCAACTATAGTTAATTTAAAATCAAGTGCACCTTGTACAAACATCAAGAGAACTATGAAAAAAATCGCACTAAATAACAATGTTATAAAAATATATCCGTAATTAAAATAACCATTGTGGATTAATAGCGAATCAAAAGTTTCTCCTGGAAAACTTGTAAAGGATAGTTTTTCCCGATCAAAATAAAAACCGACAAAAGTAAGTTTTCTCTTTTGAATTAATGGATTAAACCACCAATGCACATTAGGTAAAATTTCTTTCCCAACTTCTTTAAAATTTATCCGACTTGTGTCCGATCCTGAACCAAGCTGTTCTGCAAGTTTAAATAAGGTGAAATACGAAGGAAGTAGTTGTTCTGGCACAGGAACAACTTTTAGAGGTGCTAGGGAGATACTGTTGTTTAAAACTTTGTAAACAATAATACTCTTTTTTGCAGTATCAGCGGAGAACAGTAAACTGTCCTTTCTGAAATTACTATACAGTGTTGTTTGTGCAAATCCCAATTCCATTGAGATTAAAAGCACCAGAGCGGAGATGAGGAGGTGTTTCATTTATGTTAAATAAAATTAGATTTTAATTAACACTACATCTTAGAAATACTTATGTCAATCCCACAAATTAAGACCTGTAAATACTGAGAAATTCTTTTTTAAATTCTTGGAAAGTTCCGTCCAAAATTGTAGAGCGCATGTCGGAGACGAGTTTGGTGATGAAGTATATATTGTGAATAGTCGCAAGAGTTGCGGCTTCCATTTCCTTTGCGCGGAAGAGGTGCGATAGATAAGCAGAAGTGTAATTCGTGCAAGTGTAGCATTTGCAATCACTTTCCAAGGGTTCAAAAAGATTTACAAACTTTGCATTATTTAAATTTATCTTTCCGTTTTTTGTAAACACGCTACCATTGCGAGCAATTCTTGTAGGCCCCACGCAGTCGAAAAGATCCACTCCATTCTCCACTCCCATAAAAAGATCTTCCGGCTCACCGATGCCAAGTAGGTGCCGAGGCTTCCCTTCTGGCAAAATTTCATTTACCCACTTAACTGCAGTCTCCATATCCTCTTTCGCGAAGCTTCCGCCGATTCCAAATCCATCAAAGTCCATCGCTCCGATTATTTCCGCAGACTTTTTTCTGAGCACTTCACTCCTTCCACCTTGCACAATACCAAACAAAGCCTGTGGCAGCGAAGCAGAGTTCTGCAAATTTTTCATCGCGTAGGGCCCCTCTGGGGTAAAGCGGGGAAAATTTGTAGAATTCTGCGAAGCTTTCTGCTCTTCTAATTTTTTATGCATTTCTAAGCTTCTCTTCGCCCAAGCGTGTGTGCGGTCGAGCGCTTCACTCTGGTAGCGTTCATTCTCTGTGGGTGATGTGCATTCATCAAATGCAAAAATTATATCCGCACCCAAGTTGTGCTGAATCTCGATAGATTTCTCAGGTGTAATGTAGTGGAGAGAGCCATCGAGGTGTGAGCGGAAAGACACTCCATCATTCCCCACTTTTGCAAGTGGCGCCTCACTACCTATCGAGCGCTCTGGAATCATAAATGATGGGTCGGTGATGGAAACTACTTTAGAAATTTCCTTACCATATGCAGCGCCAAGCGAGAATACTTGAAATCCTCCAGAGTCTGTCATTGAAGGGCCCTTCCAATTCATAAACTTCGCAAATCCTCCAGCATCACGCACAAGCTCATCGCCAGGCTGAAGATAAAGGTGGTAAGTGTTTGCAAGCACGACCTGTGCGCCAGCATCACGAAGTTGCTCTGGAGTGAGCGCCTTCACACTAGCCTTTGTGCCCACCGTCACAAAAGCTGGAGTTTGTATTTCACCATGAGGTGTAGTGATCACTCCTGCACGAGCAAGAGAACTTTCTAATTTTTTTTGTATTTCAAATTTAAACATTTATTTATATTTTACTGAAAGTACGCCATAGCGTAAGTTCAGTAAAGTTACTTTTTTATATGGAGCCATTTCTCTTCTTGGATATTTACAGGACTCTTTAAAATTATTTTTCTTAGTGGATCTTGCTTAGCTGAGATACTGTCCACCACAGTTGCCACCACTCGCATCTTGATATACGGCAATATCACACTTGTACCTTCTGGTACTACTAGGTCTGTAGGCACTAACATTTCAAAATTACCTCCACCACGCCCTATGAGCTGCACGCTAGAATTAGAACCTTCTATTTGCGCATCTGTGATTTCACCGGGAGTTGAATACAATTTAATTACACTTGTATGCGGATACACAGTAGATACAGTTCCCACTGGCACTTCACCTTTAGCAAATACTTCCGAGCCTGTTATTACATTATGATCAGTACCTGCATCTACAATTACTGTATCGTATGGTGAGCGATTCGGTTTTATTAAAATTGTAGCGAGCAAAAAATCATCCTTAGGGTCCATTCTACCAAGTGATGCTTTCAAGTCTGCATTTTCGGAAAGTAGTCCACTGTATTCCACCAACTTCGCTTCAAGTTCTTGATTTTTAGCTTTCAATATTTCGTTCTCATTATATACAGAAGCTTTTGTGCGTATCGTATAGCCAGAATTCTCTGCAACATTCTGCACTGCATTCTCCATTTTCCACATTGGCTTCGCAATTCTTTGAAAAAATCCACCAAGCTTACCAAAAATTCCCGTCGCCGAAAGTATCACGACTAATATCGCAACAAATAAACCAATATAAAATCGTTTCTTTTTTCGATCTTTGTTTCTATCGTGGAGATACGTCATGAGTGGCTTTCACTAGCACTTCTTTATAATCATCAAAATTTTCAAGTATCACACCTGTACCACGAGCGACAGCCGTCAGAGGATCCTCGGCTACATAAATAGGAATTTTTATCACAGAGTGAAGGAGTGAGTCGAGCCCACGTAGCATTGCCCCGCCACCAATGAGCACAAGCCCGCGATGCATACTATCTGAAAGAAGTTCTGGAGGTGTAGTTTCAAGAACTTCACGCACACCATCCACTAGCGTAAGTATGGAAGGCATGATGGCTTCACGAATGTCTGTATCTGTCACTATCACTTCACGAGGAAGGCCAGTCACAAGGTCACGCCCGCGAACTTCTGCTTCCATATATTCACCTGGCATCACAGAACCTATAGCGATCTTCACATTCTCGGCAGTCTTCTCACCTACGAGTAATTTAAACTCGTCTTTCATATAATTTATGATATCAGTATTTAGTCTATCGCCAGCAATTTTCAAATTCTTCGAACGCACTACTCCAGAAAGTGAAATCACTGCCACGTCTGTCGTGCCACCACCGATATCTATCACCACTGACCCGATCGGCTCTTTCACAGGAAGCGCGATACCCACAGCACCTGCCATCGGCTCTTCCACAATGTGCACTTCGCGAGCACCGGCGCTCTTTGCAGCATCTTCCACAGCGCGGATCTCCACATTTGTTATTCCAGTCGGCACACCCACAAGCACTCTAGGGCGGATAAATTTCTTAGACATCTTCTCTGCTTTACCGATAAGATACGCGAGCATTTCTTCTGTAACTTCAAAGTCTGAGATCACTCCGTCCACTATCGGGCGCACTGCTCTCACATGCCCTGGAGTTCTTCCTAGCATTTGCTTCGCTTCTGCACCGACGGCCACTATCTGCCCTGTTTTCTGGTTCACCACCACGACGGACGGCTCATTGATCACGATGCCGTGACCTTTTAGGTACACTAAAGTATTGGCAGTACCTAGGTCTATGCCGATGTCGTTTGAAAACATTTTGTAAAATTTTTTGAACATATATTTTTTGAATTTGAGAAAATTAA
>CAZCFW010000001.1:127373-135044 GCA_964498035.1 uncultured Candidatus Saccharibacteria bacterium | reverse complement strand
TAGAACAGTTCCGTCCTAAGGAATAGATCCCCGTTCGATTCGGAGTGGGGGCACAAGTAAATTTAAAGCGGAGTGGGGGCACATATTTATTTTTTTAACCTTTTGTGGTATACTCCTTTTGTGGATCCACAAGTCGATGAAACAAAGGTTATGATGGCCGAAATTCTTAAACTTACACGCGAGAACAATGAAATTCTCGTGAAAGTTCGTAATGGTCAGAGATGGGCTCAAGTTTCCAAAGCTTTATATTGGTTAGTTATTTTAGGGATAGGATTCGGTAGCTTCTACTATATTCAGCCATATTTAAATTCACTAACTAGTTCTTATAATTCAGTCTTTGGAGGTAGTGATACATCTAAAAAAGAAGGTTCTGGTTCACTTTCAGACTTAAGTCATCTACAAGATTTACTTAAGCAAGTGGGTAGTGGCGAGTTGGCAAATTAGAAGATTAAATATGCCTAGGTAGCTGTTTTGGTGGATATGGCGACATAACTATGGTATAAAGTAAATTACAATTAAATAATATATGCCTAGGTAGCTCAGTTGGTAGAGCGCTCCCCTGAAGAGGGAGATGTCCCCAGTTCAAATCTGGGCCTAGGCACACAGTTTGTGAGCGTTCCTTACAGGAACAGTACACCTTTTGGATATATTTTCGTAAACTCAAATCTATCTCAAAAGGTCTTGCGCTTTGGTTCCTAGCCAAAGCTCACCCCTGAAGAGGGAGATGTCCCCAGTTCAAATCTGGGACAGGAGGAGACAACTGCTTGTCTCCGTCCAGATTTGAAAGACTTTTCTGTATTGCTTTGCAATCAGAAAAGTACCTGGCTATGTAATAGCCAAATCTGGGTCTAGGCAAACTAACAAAAAACTCCCATTTGGGAGTTTTTTGTTTTATATTGATTTTACTTTCAAACTAGTTTTTTTGTCTTTATTTATTTTTGGAAGTTTAATTATAAGAAGTCCGTGCTTTTCTATGGCTTCTGATTCTTCAGGCTCTACTTCTACAGGTAAGTCTATAGTGCGAGCAAATGAACCCCAGTATAATTCTTTCACAAAGTAGTTGTCCTTATCTATTCCTCTCACTTCTTCACGCTTTCCTTTAATAGTCACCATATCGCGTGTAATAACTATTGATAGATTATCTGGCTGTACGCCGGCTACCATAGACTGAATTATTATCTCACTTGCAGTTTGGTATACGTCGACTGTTAGTTGGCCTACCTCTTCTTCAGCTTCTTCTTCCTTTTGTAAAGTGATAGATACAGAATCTTTCTTGCTACCCTTTACTAAAACTGAAGTAGAATGACTTGGTGCCATTACTTCTTCCTTCTCATCTGATTCATCAGCAAGTCTTATGCTGCCTGTTAGTCTCTCAAAAAATGATTTCTTTTTTAGCATATTATTGTGGTATGCCAGCTTTTATTACTGGAGTCATACGTTTGAGTTTCTCAAAAATTAGAATATTAATAATCGCGACAATCCAGATGAAACCGAAGACTTGCAGAAAGTTTTCACCGCTTCCTTTCATTATAAAAAAATTAAAGACACTATGCAAGCTTATTGCACAAATTATACCGAATAAAACATAAATAAATTTTGAAAACTTACCATTATAGAATGCCAAACCAAAAGCAGATCCAATCATACCACTAGCTATTGCGTGGAGTACTGTGGATCCTAGGAAACGAAGATTTCCGGTGAGTAATCCTACTAGTGTACTCTCAGATGTGAGTGGATGGAGCAAGAATAATACATTTTCAAGTGCTGCAAAGCCAAGTGCTGTGGCTATGAAATACATTGGGTAATCTATCGGTTCATCGATATGACCACTACCAAATATGATTAGTGCGACTCCTGTAAACTTAAGTATTTCTTCGATTGCTGCCCAAGCGATAATCTGTGATGTATGGCCGGTAATATATATCCCAGAAAATTTTTCAAGTCCTATTGCAAAAATTACAGCAAGTGCACCAGTCATTACTGATATAATGATAAGTCCACGTGGTTCCTTGTGATCATTATCTTCACCTTTAAGCCAAAACCACAGCCAAATCATTGCTGGGAGTGCTCCGCCTACTACAGCTATAATTACAGTCTTAAATGTAATTGGATCATTCATTATTTTTTTGGCCAAGCCGAGACAATTAATAATTGTTTGTCGTTGCGAGGTATTATGCTCCAGAGTTCTTCTGTAACGAATGGCATAAATGGGTGAAGGCATTTTAGGATTACTGTTAGAGTATCAGAAACAAATTGTTTTCTTGAAATTTTTTCTTCATCTGTACCTTCCAGTGCCACCTTTTTACTATCTTCAACGATTTCATCGGCAAATGTGTGCCAAATATAAGAATACAATTTTTCGCTTGCAAGATGGAATTTCATTTCATTCATTTCCTTCGAAATTTCTGTGACCATTTCTTCGCGTGCCTTGATTAATTCCAAATCATTTTTACTGAAAGAATTAAAATTCTGATCATGAGAGTATTCGTAGTTATATTGCATCACAAATCTTGTGATATTCCACAATTTATTTGCAAAATTTTTGTATCCTTTAATTTTATTTTCATCTATACGACTGTCAGTTCCAGGAGCTGTGCCTACAATAAGTGCCATACGCCCAGCATCTGCGCCGTATTTATTTGCAATCTCAATTGGGTCGATACCATTTCCGAGCGACTTACTCATCTTTTTGCCTTTACTGTCACGCACAGTGCCATGAATATAAACATTTTTAAATGGGATAGTACCTAAAGCGTATTCTGTCATAAGTATCATACGAGCAACCCAGAAGAATAATATTTCATAACCAGTTTCAAGCACATCTGTAGGATGATAAATTTTTAAATCTTCAGTGTTTTCTGGCCAACCAAGAGTGGAGAATGTCCAAAGCGCTGATGAGAACCATGTGTCTAGTGTATCTTCATCTTGAATCCAGCCGTCACCAATTGGAGCTTCTGTGCCGCAATAAATTTCACTTTCCTTGTACCAAACAGGAATTCTGTGACCATACCAAATCTGGCGTGATATACACCAATCTTTTAAATTATCGATCCAATGGAAATATGTTTTTCCGAAATAATCTGGAATAATTTTAATACTTTCATCAGCAACTGGTCCACGCATTAACTCTTTTAGAGTTTTATTATCACGCTCAGCTATAGGCTTATTTACATTTATAAACCACTGAAGCTTAGGGAGTGGCTCCACAATACCACCGGTTCTTTCTGCGGTTGCAATATTTTGATCTGTTTCTTTCTCTTCTATTAACAAACCTTCAGTACGTAAATATTCAACTATAATTTCTCTTGCTTCAGTAACTTTCTTGCCAAATACTGGACTACCTTCTTCCACTACCATTTTTGCGTATTCATTTATAACTTGTGGGCGGGGTAGGTTGTGCCTATCTGCAATCTCCCAGTCAATCATTGAGTGGGCAGGTGTAACTCCAAGTGCTCCTGTGCCGAAATCTTTCTCGACACTTTGGTCCGCAATAATTTTAATATGTAATGGTGAACCACAAAATACTAAATCGTATTCTTTGCCTACATATTCACTGTATCTAGAATCTTCAGGGTGAACTGCAACTGCGACGTCTCCAACTTTTGTCTCAGGACGAGTCGTAGATATAGCAATAGGGAAGTCTTTAGAGTATTTGAATGTGTATAAAACTGATTTTCTTGGCTCATATACTATTTCATCATCAGAAATTGTTGTTTGACCTTTTGGGTCCCAGTTCACAATTCTGTTCCCTCGATAGATAAGCCCATCCTCATACATTTTCTTGAATATTGTACGAACGGCGAGATTTCTTTTTTCGTCTAAAGTAAAAGCTTCTCGAGACCAATCACAAGATGCACCCATGATTCTCATTTGGCTTGTCATAGTAGAACGATTCTCTGAAACGAATTTATCAATTCTGTTTAGTAGTTCCTCTCTTCCTAAATCGTGACGAGATTTTCCTTCTTTCTTTTTAATTTCTCCTTCAACTTTTGATTGAGTAGCGATAGATGCGTGATCAGTACCTGGGAGATAAAGCGTGCGGTAACCTTGCATTCTTTTGTAGCGAATCATGATGTCTTCGATAGTTAGGAACATAGCATGACCCATATGTAGGACTCCTGTAGCGTTTGGTGGAGGCATCATGATTGTGTATGTCTCTGCATCTTTATTTGTTACACCTTTCTCTATACAAACATCAGGGTTAAAAAATCCACTATCTTCCCAGATTTTGTAAATTCTATCTTCAGTTTCAGCTGGATTGTATGGTGATAAAAGTTTTGGGTCTATATTGATATCGTTCGGATTCATGTTTAAAATATAGCATTTTTATAGCCATATCTCAAATTAAAGCTTGAGACTTCCGTTCGCTTTAAATAGTGATGTGTCGAATGTGGGAGGTTGCCTTAAAGTTTGGAAATATCCGGCGATGGCTATCATGAGGGCATTGTCGCCAGTGATTTGCTTTACTGGGTAGTAAACTTCAAAACCTTTTTCTTTGCTTACACGACTGAGTTCATTTTGCAAATATTTATTTGCAGCGACGCCACCACCGAGGAGAATGTGTGTGCTACCAGTTTCCTCCATAGCTCGCACAGTTTTCTTGATGATTACTTCTATTGCTGAATCCTCAAATTCTTTTGCAATTGCCATTTTGTCTTCTTCATTTTTAATTGGATTGTCGCGAATGTAATATAGAATTGCAGTCTTGAGCCCTGAGAAAGAAAAATTAAAATCTTTTGAGTGAAGCATAGGGCGGGGGAAAGTGGGAGTGTTTGCTACGCTCGGCATATTATTCCCGTCAGCACGCTTCGCTTCCGCTAATTTTGAAATTGCTGGTCCGCCTGGGTATGGTAAGTCGAGCATGCGAGCGACTTTGTCGAAAGCTTCACCAACGGCATCATCGAGCGTGGTGCCGATGATTTTGTAATTTCGCTGATTATTTTCTTTGCCGTCCACACTTATGAGCTGAGTGTGCCCACCAGATACAAGAAGTGAGATAGCTTTCTTTGGCATTTCGCGGAACATTATCTTTTTATTTATTTCGTATTCTGGTAGTAGGCTTGAGAGAAGGTGACCTTCCATGTGGTTTACTGGTATTAAGGGCACATTTAGCTTCTTGGATAGTTCCACTGCAAATGTAATTCCTACCCATAAAGATGGCTCAAGTCCTGGGCCTACAGTCACTGCAATTGCGTCTATAAGCGGATTTCCGGCCTCCTTCATTACTTCTTCGTATACACCCGGGATATTGGCAATATGCTCTCTTTTAGCCATAGCAGGGAAGACACCTCCATAACCTTCATGGATAGTTTGAGTATTTACAATATTGGAAAGTATGGTGATAGAAGTGCTACTAATATCTACGATAGCGAGCCCTGTATCATCACAGCTTGTTTCAATTGCTAAAATTTTCATATTTAGACTATAGCAAAAAAATGGAATTTCTTGTAGTATATTCTTATGGCAAAAATAACTATATTAGGATTAGCAGGCACAGGTAAAAGCACAACAGCAAAAATGTTGGCTAGTAAATTGGGGTATGAATATATGTCTACCGGTAATATGTACAGAGGCTATGCTAAAGAATTAGGATTAACTCTTAACGAATTTGAGGAAGTTGCAAATAAAACAAAGGATTATGATATTCGCCTCGATACTGAAGTGGAAGAATACGGAAAAACGCATGACAATTTTATTTTTGAAAGTTGGCTTGCATGGCATTTTATACCTGACTCCTTCAAAATTAATTTAGTATGTGACTTCGATGTACGAACTAGTAGAATTGCAAACCGTGAAAGTAAATCAGTAGAGCAAGTGAAAGATGAAACTAATCATCGTGAAAATATATTAACTAAGAAATATGCAGATTATTATGGAATAGAAAAATTCTACGATGTTTCTCACTCAGATTTTATCGTAGATACAGAAAAGAATAATGCTGAGCAAGTCGTGGAAATAATTCTCGCGGAGCTAAAAAAAAGAAATATTATGTAAAAAAGCCGCCTTGTTATTTCAAGACGGCTTTTATTTAATAAATTACTCCTCTGTTATTCACTTACAGGAGTGGTTGATGCTCTTTTTACATAGATTCCTCCGATCAATAAGGCCATAGAAAATATAATCCCTACGATCATGTAAATGGGTTGATCTGTGTTCCATAAGTTTAACATCTCCGAAGGGGGGCTAATAACATGGGCTACAAATAAAGCATTTGCCCAGCAGAAACCTGCTGTAAGGAGAATACGTTCAATGATCTTTGAGATTGGGGTAGCGCGGGTGATATCGCTTTTTGCAATAGTAATGGCATAGGTTGATAATATAAATATTCCTATCATTAAAATAGCTTTGACCCAATTTACGAAGTTGTTGGAATCCATACAATCGCAAGTCTTTTCATAAAAAGACATTACAAATTTTAACAAGAAAGCAAGCGAAAAGGCTAGTAAGTATATACTTACTAAGTTCCTAAAGAGACGTTTAATCATGGTGTTGATTGATTAGTGGTTATGGTTTTGAAATTTATCGCACAAACCAGATTATGGTTGGTAGGATAAATTTCAAAAGATCCTCTAATCACTGTCAAAGAAGTAATTCTAAGAAAACCATAGCATAACCTGTTTGACAATGCAATAAAAATGGGGGATAAAAGTGTGCTGAGCAAGTCGTGGAAATAATTCTAAATGAATTAAAAAATAGGGGATTGATTTAAATTGCTAATTTAACCTTTTGTATTACTAGTGTGAAGGCATCATTGATGTTTTCAATTAATTTTATATTTAGATCTTTCTTCATCATAAGGATATCTATAGCTTTCAGGAAGGCACGCTTTCGTGATTCATAGCTATCCTTATCTGTGGCATTGTATTGTAGTGCGATGGGGTATATGCGAGCTGTTCCACCATTATCTAGCATTACTGAAATATTAGTAAATAGATTTTTGATATCCTCGGATTCTGTAAGATAAAATGGCACAGATACAGTAGCCCATATTTCATCTGCTTTTGGAAGCTCACCACTAATAATTTCATCGATAATGTGCACATCTGCAGCCGATTCAGTGACTGAGTGATAGTTCTTGTGCACATTTTTACTAACAGTTTCTGACTTCATATACGGATCGATATTTATAACTTCCTTTGGGTGAAACAAATTTGATGACAATAGATCTTTTATGGAATCACTACCACCTAGTAATATTATAGTTTTATTATTAATTTTCTCTGCTATTAGCTCGCGTCCTTCTTTAGTGTTTATTAAATGTTCTGGAAGACCAAAGAGCATTTGAAGGTAAGAACTACCATTTTGATTTGAATAGAAAAATTCTCTATCGTGAGTCGTCTCCTCGAAATCATCCATTTTTTCATAAATATTTTTCGTAGGAGAAATTTGTTTCTCCACCATGAGAACTTTACCTTCAATTTTTTTGAAATTTATTACATCTTCTTTAGTGCTTTGTCTTTTTGTATTATCCTCAAATTTTTTGAAATTAGAAAAGACATCATTTTCATGAGATGTTTCTGTTTCGATAGCTTCAAGTTTAAGCTGCTCGTGCATTTCATTATTATACTCCTTTTGTGCGCGATGAGGAACTCGAATCCCCGGCCTACCCCACGTCAAGGGGTCGCTCTACCAGCTGAGCTAATCGCGCGTATATGATTTATCAAAATAATA
>CAZCFW010000001.1:0-127273 GCA_964498035.1 uncultured Candidatus Saccharibacteria bacterium | reverse complement strand
AACTTTAATCTTAATCTGGGTCCATACCTACCAAAACAGCTAATCGCGCGTATATGATTTATCAAAATAATAAACTTTAATCTTAATCTGGGTCCATACCTACCAAAACAGCTAATCGCGCGTATATACTACCGGGATAATCTTTCCTTACAGGAACAGTAGACCTTTTGCACTTTCTTCAAACAAAGTTTTCAGAAAGACGCAAAAGCTTTTCGATTCCCGGACGCAAATGAAGCAGTTCATTTGCTTAGTGTGACCCTACCGGGAATCGAACCCGGATTAACGGCTTGAAAAGCCGGCGTCCTAACCGTTAGACGATAGGGCCAATTTGATAATTGGCTAAAACAATAACAAAAAGAGTATACCATTTTTGGAGAAAAATGCAAAAAAGAGTAGGATAATATAGTAAATATGGAAGTGTGGCCGAGAGGTTGAAGGCACTGGTTTCGAAAACCAGCATTGGGGAAACCTGATCGAGAGTTCGAATCTCTCCATTTCCGCAAATACGAAAATCCTATTCATAGGCTATTTTTCGTTTGCGGAAATGAGCAAGCAAACTGCTTTGCTTGCGTGAGAGATTCGAAGACCTTGAGCCTGTAGTTTAAATTTTAAATTTAAACTACACGAAAGGTGTACAGATTCTGTAGGAATCAAAAATGTACTCATGGTCTCTCCATTTCCGCAAATAAAAAGGCCCAGTATTTACATACTCGGCCTCTTAGCATTTTTCATGAAAAACTAACTACAATTCTGTTCCGCCTGCTTTCATGGCATCATCCTCGGTCTCAGGTAACGGCGAATCCTTAATTTCTTTCGTAAGCTTTTCGAATTCCTCTTCAGAGATCGTGTTTTCCGATTTGAGAGTTTCAATAGTATTGAAACCCATTTCTTTTGAGGTTATAATTCCTCTAACACGGCCATGAACTCTCACGTAAATGTGACCATGGTCTTCTCCGGAACGGCACATACTAAAATAAGCTTCTTTCAAATCTTCTTTTTCCTCTGCCATCAGTTCTGCAATTCCTATAAGGAAACTTAAGAACCCAAATCCATCTGATTTCTTGATTTTTCCTGGCGTGGAGATATCCAATATGATTATTCTCGGACCTTGAGTCCTTTCACCTTTCGGAAAACGCTTTTCACTCATAACAGTTTCTTTGATTTCTGCATACTCTTCGGCGTTCACCTTATTTTCGATTGCGTAATTAGCAAGCGCCTCTCTCAATTCAAGTTGAGATTTGAATGATTCTGATTTTGAACCATCACGGAAGATTACTGTTGCTTGAGTTCCATCTTCTGAGAACTCGATTTTTGCTTTTTTTGACATGGTATATAAGAGCATTAATTAGGCTCCCAGAAAGGCTATAAAGCCACTTTGGGAGCCTAACCATATACACAAAATATATGACTATTTTTTCGCATAATATTACAAAAAGCCATTTATGTCAATATATCGATTATATTTCAATTTCTGTATAATGTGCATACAAAATGTCACAAAACACACAAATCATTATACTTGCAGGGGGTAAGGGTAAAAGAATGAATCAAGAAATACCAAAAGCTTTGGTACTTTTTCATGGCAAGCCAATGATAGACTACGCTGTAGATGCTGTAAAGAAGAGTGGAGTTTGCGATGTGCCTGTCCTGGTTGTGGGTTACCAAAAAGAATTAATAATCGAGCATGTGGGCTCAAATGCAAAGTATGCAGTGCAAGAGGAGCAGCTCGGTACTGGGCATGCAGTATTAATTACAGAGAATTCTATCGATGAAGATGTGGAAAATGTCTTGGTTTTATATGGTGATGCCCCTGCGGTGACAGGTGCGATGATAGCTAATTTAAATCAGACACATATAGAGAGTGGAGCAATGCTTACAATGGCGACCGTAACTGTGCCTACTTTTGATGATTGGTACCAGGTATTCTTTAAACCATTTAGTAGGGTAATAAGAGGGAGTGATGGCAAGATAGTAAGAAGTGTGGAATTTAAAGACGCTACAGAAGAAGAAAAAGAAATTAAAGAGCTCAATCCATGCTATTTTTGTTTTAACAAAAAGTGGTTATTTGAGAATTTGAAAAACGTGGGTAATAGTAATACACAAGGCGAATACTATCTTACAGATCTAGTGCAGCTTGCTGCAAATACAGGTGACATTGCTTCAGTAGCTATAAGTCCTGAGGAGTCTCTCGGAGTGAATTCAATTGAAGAGCTTGAGCGTTTAGAAAAAATAGTAAAAAAATAATCCAGAAATCTGGATTATTTTTTTACTTTATTTATTCTTATTTAGCCACATGTAGATATCTTCGAGAGCTTTCACTGCATCTCCTGCAGCGATATTGTTCTGGTGGTAGCGGCCGTTGGTCACGTCTCCTGCAGCCCAGACTCCTGGTATGTTAGTCATTTGATTCATAGGGTCTACCACTATATTTCCCACAGGAGTAACTGCGACTAATTCTTTTGCAAAATCACTATTTGGAATCTGGCCAACTTCTACGAAAATTCCACCAGTAGGGAGTGTTGTTTCTTCACCACTATCTTTATCCTTATATGTAATAGAATTTACGAATTGTTCACCATCTACCTTCACTATATCTGCATTTTTGATTGCTTTAAATTTTGGATTTGCGAGGAGCTTATTTACTGTAATTTCATCGGCTTTAAATTCATTGTTCTTGTGAATGAGAGTTACACTCTTACAGTAAGCAAGTAATTGTGCAGCACTTTCAAATCCTGCATTACCGCCACCGATCACTACTACATCTTGGCCAGAAAAGAGTGGTCCATCGCATGATGCACAGTACGTGATGCCTTTATTTTCATATTTATCTGCATTCTCACATGTGAGTTTGCGTCTTCCGCTTCCAGTAGTAATGAGCACACTGTGAGCTGTGTATTCGTTTGATGTTGTGGTAATTTTAAATGTGCCATCTTCATTTTTCATTAGATTTGTGGCTCTTTCACTATCCACTACATCAAGGAATTCACCTTTGTAGTACATGACGTGCTCTCTTAAATTTTTCCCTAAATCCGCACCGCTTATCTCAGGAGATCCAATCCAGTTATATATAAGCTCAGAGACTGTAGATTGCCCACCCCATTCACCAGTGATTAAAATAGTTTTCAATTGTTTGCGCGCAGCATACACAGCCGCCGCCGCTCCAGCTGGCCCACCTCCTAAAATAATTAAATCATATGTCATATTTTTCTATTTTAACATAAAAAAATAAAAAGCCAGAATTCTGGCTTTTTACTCAAAAAAATTTAAATTACTTTTTAGGTCTTCGTAGGAATGCAGGGACAGCACTCCAATCATCTGTGTCATCTCCAAATAAATCATCATCGTTTACTGTTTTTGCAGTAGTATCAGCTTTCTTAATGTATTCATTGTTTGGCTGAATTACTGCACTCTTAACTGCTGCGATAACTTCTTCCTTTGAAGTAGTAGCTATTGTAGGCTCAGGTTTAGACATTTGCTGGACACTTGAAAATAGTGAACGCTTTGGCATATCTGTAGGGAAGCCAGTGGCGATAACTGTGACCTTCATTTCGCCCTTCTTCAATTTCTCATCCTTGATAGTACCAAAGATCACGCGAGCATCTTTGTCGATAGACTCAGTGATGATTTTCGCAGCTTCCTGGATTTCATGAATAGTAAGGTCATCATTTCCGGAGATAGCAAAGAGTACTCCTTTCGCACCACCGATAGAAAGATCAAGAAGTGGGGAATTGATAGCTTCAAGCGCAGCCTTTTGTGCACGGCCTTCACCAGATGCAGAACCGATACCCATGAGTGCACTACCAGCGTCACTCATAACTGCACGTATATCCGCGAAGTCTACGTTGATCATACCTGGAGTTGTGATGAGCTCGGAGATTCCTTCCACAGCTTGCTTGAGTACTTCATCACAAATTGCGAATGCTTCACGGAATCCAACTTCCTTGCCAGAGATAGCAAGGAGGCGATCATTTGGGATTACAAGGATTGCATCTACTTCACGCTCTAGCTCTGCGAGACCTTGCTCTGCGAGCTTCATGCGCATATTGCCTTCAAAAGAGAATGGCTTAGTGACTACAGCTACAGTAAGGATACCTTGCTCCTTGGCTGCCTGAGCGACGATAGGCGCTGCTCCTGTGCCTGTACCTCCACCCATTCCGCATGCGATGAAGACCATGTCTGCACCTTTTATCACATCTTGGATTTCAGCTTTTGTTTCTTCTGCTGCACGCTTACCGATTTCTGGATTCATTCCTGCACCGAGACCTTTTGTGAGGTTCTTACCGATATGAATTTTCTTTTCTGCGAGTGAGTTGTGTAAGTCTTGAGTATCTGTGTTCATTACGATGAACTCCACACCCTTGACTTTAGAGTTGATCATGTGGTTAAGCGCATTCTTCCCAGAACCACCTACACCGATTACTTTAATACGGGCGAATGTTTCTATTGCTGGATTGATTTTTGGCATATAGTGTTACGAATTAACGTGTTTTAGTTATTAATAAAAACCTACTACTCATCATAGCAGAAAAAAATAAAAAGCAAATCCTTGACAAAAGGTAAATTATGGGAGGAGTTGAGAGAGGAGAGATTTGAACATTCCCTTAAATCCTCTTACATTATTTGAAAGTGATTTTGAAATAGTATTTGAAGTGTCTATTGTAGATTTGCCAAGTGCGGATCCGATGGCTACATACCAACTTTCGTCACGAACTTTCCACTTTTCTGGTATTTGAGGATTAATAGGGCCAACTTTTGATGGAAGTTTTAAGTATGATTTAGCGACTGACTCAATAGTGTATATGTGGCTACCACCACCTGTCATTATTATGCCGGCAGGAAGTAGTCCACTCCTTTTTTGCTTCTTTAAATGATTTTCAATCAACTCAAAAATATCACCAAGTCTAGCCTCGATGATTTCATCAGTTCTTTTTTTAGAATAGTCACCTATTATGCTACCAATTTTAATTCCCTCAGCTTCATCTAGTGATACTTTGAAACCAAGTGCGATATCTTTTGTAATATCGAGACCACCAATTTGAAATACTTGAAGTGATATAGGCACACCATTTTCAAATATGGATAGTGTCACACTTTCTGCTCCTATATCTACAAGTGCACACCCAGCTGCCTTTTGCTGGTCTGATAGAAGTAGGGTGCTTGATGCAAATGGTGATGCTATGACATCCAAAACTTCAATACCTGCAGTCGCCACAGCTGTGACAAGATCTTCTAGGTGCTGTTTATTTATGGTAATAAAAAGAATTTTGACTTCAAGTCTTACTCCTATCATACCCTCTGGTTTACCAAAGACTTCCTTACCGTCTAACTTATAGCTTATGGGTAGTGAATGAATAACTCTCTTATTTATTAAATTTATATTTTTTTCAGCTTCTTCTGTCGCTTTACTTACATCTAGATTTGTAACTTCTTGATCAGCTTTGGATACTATGGCACTACCTATAGCGGTAAAACCTTCCATTCCCACACCTCCTATAGAAACATATCCACGCTTTACCTTAACCCCAGACATTGCCTCTGCAAGGCTTATAGATTCTTTGATGCAATTGCTTACATCATCTATATTTGTAATATAGCCACGACGCATGCCTTTCGTAAGAGTAGATCCAAATCCAATAATTTTCTCTTCGCCATTTGGCATGTGCTCAATAATTGCCACGCGTGTAACGTGCGTACCGACATCTATTCCGGCTGTAATATTTTTGCGCATAGTAATGAGTAGGGAAGTTATGAAAACTTTTTCAAGAATTTTCTTTCTTCTCTTTCCATTATACTACTATGTTCCATTCCTTTCAAATGCAAGCACCCGTGGATAAATAAAAATATGAAAAATTTTCTGAAACTCATGTCGAAATTTGGAGCATCTGCCTTCACTTTGTCCATTTGAAAAATTATTTCTCCAGATTTTTCGGAGAGGGGGAACGAGAGAATGTTTGTCGGATAATCTTTACCACGAAGAGTGCCGTTGAGTCTCTTTGACTCAGCTTTCGATACAGACGCAATAGAAATCTCGTAGTCCGCCCCTAGGATAGCATCTTTAATTTTGGCAAAAGGCACGCGTGGGAGCGTGCCTTTTGTTTTATTTATAATTTCACAATTTGTGTTCATTATTTAAAATATAGAAACTTGTGCTTGATTATTTACGTCCGCGTACAGTTACTACTACCTTTCCTAACTTCACAAGACGATCTCTTTCCTTTCTTTTAGCTAATCTCTTAAGAGTTGCTTTCTTTACAGTAAGCTTAGAAGAAGAACGTTCATTGTAACGCTTGCCCTTCACTTTCTGAATCACGCCTGTTTCTTGCACTTTGCGAGAAAAACGACGAATAAGATTCATATTGCTCTCGTTTGTATTTTTACTAACCTCAATAATTGTAATTCCCATATGTCAAAATAGATTATCATAAATACCTAAATTGTGCAAGGTATTTGGCTTTATAAAGGGAGTTCTACGAAGAAAGTGGCACCCATATTTGAACCTTTTGATTTGGCATATATCCTGCCTCCATGGCGGTCCACAATCTTCTTTGCAAGGTATAGGCTAAGGCCCATGCCGTCTGTGTAGAGCTTGCGAGCAGATGAAGAACGATAGAATTTAGAGAATATTCTAAATTTATCCATAAAGGTGAGCCCAATTCCGCTATCTGCTACATAGAAGATAACCTTATCTTTCTCTACGATTGCACCGACGGAAATATCTCCCAATGCATTTGTGTAATATAGTGCATTCTCTACGATTACATCAAAAACAAAAGTAAGTTTTTTTAAATCGCCACCAAGCATAGGAATATCATTGAAAGTTGAGATTTGGAAATTGAATTTCTTCTCCTCGATTACACCTCTGTATTTCGCAATCGATGATTCTATTATTTCACGTAGTGACGTGGGCTTGAAGAAGTAACTAGATTTATTGTCTAAGTCTTGCATTCCGGCGATGATATCTACAATATTTAATATTCTAGTCGATGAATTTTCAATATTCTGCAGGTACAGCAAAGTCTCCTTACTGTATTCTGGACCCTTTAATTCTTTAAGCGCCCAGATAATCTTTGTGAGTGGAGTTCTAAAAGTGTGATTTACTATAGAAGTGAACTCTGATTCGATGACGTTTACTTTAATATAGATTTTAATGTAATTGTATCCTACAACTATTACTGAAATTAGAGCGAGGAGGGGGATAGCCCAAAGAGATATACCATGAGATATACCATATAATTCTGAAAAGTATGAATTAAATAATAGTAAATAAATTAGTGCAATAAAATATAAAAATATAAAAATGAATTTCAAAATCCTTCCGAATGTTTTCATACATTCATTATAGTACGGAAATCAAAATTTTTCTACAATGTAATTAAAAAAAGAGCTTCAAGTAATGCTTGAAGCTCTTTATTGTTTATTAAATCAAGGTTGTCTATTATGCCAATTTTGTATCAATCTGATTACTTCCTCCGGCGAGTCGGTAATTATACCTGAATAGTACCACCTATATATTTCAAATTCAGACAATACGTTTTTGTAATATTGTGTTTGAGCACCAGTGTTATCAGGTGTAACTAGAAATATAATCGGCTTCTTGTGCTTTAACGCAATGACTAATTCTGAAAAGTTTACAATAGAGTTTCTAATTTTATCACAACAGAAAATAATGAAATCTGAAGTGAGTATATTTACTTCACTCATAACTGCAGGTATTTTTATGTCTGCGTACTCTGAGATTTTATCTGCCTCATCATATCTGCAGGATGACATCCCCATAGTAGTACAATTTGGATTACCATCTTTTGCGCCCTTAAGTGCTCCATTCATCACTCCATAATTGGAACCATTAGTAAGTAGTACCCAATTATCTTGTAGACCAATAAGATTACCCATTTTGTAGGCATTACCTGTTTCGAATAAAGTAGCAGTTTCGTCAGGACCCATAATACCAACGACGATTTTCTTTTTTAAAGTGCTCATAAAAATATTTTGATTTAAATTTAACCAAAATATTACACACTATATTTATTTTGTCAAATATTATAATAGGTCCTCAGGATCTACATTCACAGAAAATGATGGTGGTAGTGAGCGAAGCTTGGCGAGGAGTGTGCGGCCTTCGTCTGAATCTTTTATCTTTATTGGAAGTGGCCAGATTTTTGGATTTACTTTTATTACTGTATTTGTCACATATTGACCTTTCACTTGGCCCACAAATGCAGAGAATATCTGCGGTTCGTATCCGTCGAAAAGCTTTTCCAAATCAAGGCGGGCTTTCTCCGTCTCTTTCGCTGTTCCACGGAAAGTAATTTTTATAAGTCTCTTAAATGGTGGGTAGCCCCATTCTTCGCGCTCTTTGAGATCTTCACGATACATTGGGAGCACATTGCCAGTGAGAATGTGCTTGAGCACTGGGTTCTCGGGAATGCGAGTTTGGATGATCAGATTCCTGTCGGTGATGGAGTGGAGGCGCTCGATGATATGAAGCATCTTTTGGTTAATATTAAATGAAGGAATAGAAAGTAATCCATCGATAGAGATAATGGCGCTGTGAGTGACGTGCGTGCGAAGGCAAGAGAATGCAAGCTCAGTGCCCACCATGATAGTGCCAGGCACATTGTAGAAGCTACTGCATGTCTCAAACAATTCTTTATCTCCAGAAATCGAATCCTTATCCACCTGCACGACGTGCGCATCTGGGAATTCATTCTTCAGTTCTTCCACGACTCTGTCTGTGCCTATGCCAAGTGGTGTGAGGTTCCAGCTTTCACAACTTGGGCACCTTGTCTCTGTGGTTTCTTTTCTTCCACATTTATTGCACATAAAGATTCGATCTTTTGCGTCTTTGTCTGCAGTTTTTTGCTTGCTACCGTAAAGGACTACTGGCGTGTTGCAGTATTTGCAGAGCATGGTGTGCCCGCAATCGTGGCAGACAGTCACACCAGCAAGACCTTTCCTAAGAGTAAAGAGGAAAACCGTCTCTTTATGTGTGAGTGCGTACGCAATCATTTTCTTTGTAGTTTCCGAAAGGACTTTGAATGAATGCATGCCTTTCTCATCGAGCTCTTCTTTCATATCGATGATTATTTGGCGCTCCACTTGTGGCAAGCGGAAAAGTGGGGAAGCTATTTCGCCAAGCTCACCAATGTCGTGGCGGTGGAGAGTCTCGGGGCGAAGAAGTGTGTCACCATAAATTAATTTAATATGATCCACGTGAGCGATAGTCTCTGCGAGAGTGCGCATGTCGATAAATGGGCGAGAGATTTGCTTGTATGCACTGGATGACTCGTGCTCGACGATGATGGTGCGCACATCATGGCGCGGTATGCATAGGAATGGGCCAGTGCCGATTATAAGTATAGGGTGCTCTTCATTTACTACTTTATTGAAATCCGCAATCAAATTCTTTTTAGTGATTTCACTATTGAATTTGAAAACGTATTGATCGATGCCTTTCGAAAATGCTTCATAGTACTGATCAATGTCGTAGCGTGTGGGCACACAAATGAATACGGATTCCTTCTTTGCAAAAGCCTCACGAATAAGTGTGCGGTACCATGAAAGGCGGTCGGGGAGTAAGGCTTGGAAAATTAATCTTTCTTCTTTCACACTTGGGCGCTCGCTACCAAGCTCGATATTTTTATGTTTTAATTCACTGAATTTCTCAATGAGTACTGCAGGAAGTAGTGCAGAGATCACACTACCAGTCGTCGCGCCAGAATACTGCGCCATTTTCTCACAAGCTTTGAAGAAGGATTCTTTGTATGGAGGTTTGCCCTTACTTGATTCAATCTTTTTCAATTCGTAGCTCGCATTTTTCAATTCTGATTTTCTTTCGTTGGCATTTTCTTTATTTATCACAATTGCATCGATAGTCTTACTCCGCATCGGCACACGCACAATACTCCCAACTTCAATCTCTTTCGCAGAGAAATACGTGAGCTCATCTTTCTGTATGCCTTTAGATAGGGGAATGACAGTCAATATATACATATCCTTATATTAGCATAATTTTATATTCCTTTATTTATCTTGACATAGTAGAATAGGCCATATATAATTTAAGAATATTAGTAAGGATAAAATATATGCCAAAAGAAAATTTAAATTTTATAAACGAGCAAATAAATATTAAAACTGAAGCAACTAGAAAAGAATTTTTTAAAACTGGGGCTATAAATGAAGATGGAAGTCAAAATGATGAATACTTTAAATTAAAGAAAGAACTAGAAGGACTAAAAGGTGAAGAGAGGTTAGAAAAAATTTGGTATGCTATTTCCAGTAGAGCTAAATTTGGGAACATAAAGAATGTTGAAGAGAAACTAAGAAATGTTTTTTCACAAGACATAGAGCCTAAAATAAATGATTTTTCTTCTAAAGATAAGAGTTATAGTATTTCAGGATCTAAAGCTGTTGAATTAGGTGGTGATATTGTTTGCTTACAAAGACCAGAGGGCGATTTATATAAAGGAAAAGAAATTAATCTTAGAGAAGGTGTAAAAAAATCATTTGGAGCTAATGAAACAGATAAAGCAATAATCGTAGGTTTTAGACACCCTTTTGATGAAGGGTCCTCAAACGATTATATACTTGTATCATGTGGGAATGGTTATGGTGGTTGGGTTAAAGAAAAAGAAATTGCAGAATAATATATGTGATAAACAAAAAAACACTATAATTGGTGTTTTTTTGTTTTGCTGGTTCTATTATTTTTATTTATAAAATTGTGTTATAATCGGCCATACATATGGGATTTTTTACTAAAAAATTGGGGATAGATTTAGGCACGGCAAACACGCTCGTGTACTTGCCGGGGAAAGGCATAGTCCTCAATGAGCCATCAGTCGTGGCTGTGAGCGAGCAAGACAACAAAATCCTTGCTATTGGTATCGAAGCGAAGAATATGATAGGTAAAACTCCAGAAAGCATCATTGCATATCGCCCTATGAAGGACGGTGTGATATCAGACTACCGCGTGACGGAAGCAATGCTCCGCTATTTCATTACTAAAGCCCTAGGAAAATTTAATTTATGGAAGCCAGATGTGATGGTCTCAGTTCCAGCTGGCATTACTTCCACAGAGCGCCGTGCAGTAGTAGAAGCTGCACTACGCGCAGGTGCGAAGAATGCATATGTGGTGAAGGAGCCAATTCTCGCTGCAATCGGAGCGGGAATTCCTATTCATGAATCTTCAGGGCACATGATTGTCGACATTGGTGGAGGCACGACAGACGTCGCCGTGATTGCGCTCGGAGGAATCGTGGCATCCACATCTGTAAAGTGTGCAGGAGACAAAATCGACCAAGCAATTGCCGACTATATAAAGAAGACTTTCAACCTAGCAATAGGCGATAAAACAGCAGAAAGAGTAAAGATAGAGATTGGAGCTGCGGTACCACTTGAAGAAGAACTCACAATGACAATCAAGGGTCGCGACTTCGTGCAAGGACTTCCTCGTACTGCGCAGATTTCTACAAACGAAGTTGTGCGTGCGATAGACAAAGAACTTCGCACAATGATTTCCGCCATCAAGGATGTGCTCGCTGAGACTCCACCTGAGCTTGCTGCAGATATTATCGACCATGGTATAATTATGACTGGTGGATCATCACAGCTTCGCAATTTAGCAGATTTGGTTTATAGACGCACTGGAGTGAAAGCGAGAGTGGCAGATGATGCACTGTATTGTGTGGTGAAAGGCACTGGTGAAGCGCTCGACCACCTAGATACTTACAAGAAGACAATAATTTCTAAAAAATAAATTTACTAAATGATAATTTTTAAAAGGGTGCTCGGTATAATATTCGATATTTTTCTTTATATATTTGCACTTATCGGTGTTGTATTTACGGCAGTATTTATCGCTATGCAATTCGGCTGGCTGAATGTGCAAGGTTCTGCAAAAGAGAGAGATGAATATTTTAAAGTTTCAGATATGAAGATTTCCGCTAATGCCGTTAATGCTTTCAATTTCACTCACCAAGAATCTACAGATGTAGGACATCCTCTTCTTTCAAATTTATCATGGATGAGTTCACCAGACTTCAATCTTCTTAAAGAAATTTTTACTCGAGATCAAGCTGTTATCAATAAAGCCGCGAGTGATGCGGGTATTTCACCTAGATTAATACTAGGCGGTGTGATGGGTGAACAGCTTAGGTTTTTCTCGAGTCGCAGGGAAGCTTTCAAGCAATATTTTGAACCGCTAAAAGTCCTCGCTTCATTATCACAATTTTCATATGGCATTGCAGGACTTAAGCCCGAGACAGTGGAGAGGATAGATAATAATTTGAAAAATCCAAAATCTGTATTTTATCTAGGAGAGCAAATGGAGCATGTCGCAGATTATAAAGAAGGAGTGGATATATCAGCTGAGAGATTCAACCGAATTACCAACACCAAGGATCCATACTACTCGTATTTATATGTGGGCCTTTTTATGCGCCAAGCAGAAGTGCAGTGGGCAAATGCCGGGTATCCTATATACGGTCGCCCAGATATTCTTGCGACACTTTATAATCTAGGATTTAATCGCTCGATACCAAAGCCTGATCCAGCATCTGGCGGTGCACCTATTATGATAAATGGTGTGGAGTACAGCTTCGGAGATATAGCATATCAATTCTACTATTCAGATGAACTTTTAGATATTTACCCTAGGTAGTGTAATATAAGAGTATGAATCCACTTTCAAATCTAATCCATATACCGATGCACCATTTCTATTTAGTGGAAGGGGAGCTTGAAAATACATACACATATCTTTTAGATTTTTTAAAATTAAATAGTATCGAAAAAAATAATATTGCTCTTAATGAAGTATATGAATCTATAGGTGTGGAAGAAGTGAGCACTTTACAAGAGCATCATAGTGAGCGAAGCTCAAATCTTGGAAAGAAAATAATACTAGTGCGAACTAAAAGCATAAATGAAGTTGCAGAGCATGCATTACTGAAAGTTTGCGAAGAACCCACAGAAGACACTATAATTTTTATACTAATACCGAGCCTAAGCTCTGTACGTGGCACACTACGCTCTCGTGCACACATAATAAGAATGCCGGGAATCATATCTGCATATGATAAGGTCGCAGTATCATTTATGAAAGTAAATAAGAGTGAGAGAATGGAAATGATTGCAGAGATCATCGGAAAGCACAAGGACGATGACACCAGCGCACCACTCCGTGATGAAGCTCGCGAACTTGTAGATGCGCTCCTCACACTTTCGCACAAGGTTTATAAATTCCCATATGATAATAATGATAAAGAAAAATTAAATCATTTAATTGAGGCACACAAATACCTCTCCACATCGGGCGCTTCTGTGAAAATGATTTTAGAACATTTAGCACTTATGCTATAATGCATTAGTAAAAATAATTTAAATTTTATGGCATACAATACAACAAATTTTAAACAAGAATTAAAAAAGATAGAAGAATGGCTAAGTAAAGAATTTAGCCAAGTGCACACAGGTCGTGCGACTCCAATAGTGCTCGACTCAATAATGATTGAAAGTTATGGATCCTTTATGCCGATCAAGAACATAGCGGCAGTCTCAGTGGAAGATCCGAAGACTCTTCGCATTGCTCCATGGGACAAGAGCGCTATTAAAGAAATCGAGAAGGCTATACAAGCTGCAAACCTTGGCCTCTCTGTACTGTCTGATAGTGATGGAGTTCGTGCTATTTTCCCAATGCTTACAACAGAGACTCGCTCTAAACTCGTTAAGGTTTTAAAAGAAAAGCTAGAAGATGCTCGTGTATCTGTGCGTAAAGAACGCGGAAATGAAATAGATAAGACAGCAGACCTTCCAGATGATGAAGCACATCGAGCAAAAGATGAAATTCAGAAATGTGTGGATGAGGCAAATAATAATTTAGAAGCTATTTTTGAAAAGAAAGAAACTGAAGTGATGAATTAAGTTCTAGTAATTATTTTCTAGTGGCTAGTAAACGATACAATTAATTTCATGAATATAATAATTTTTATAATAATCTTACTTGTTTTAGTCGTGTCCCATGAATTTGGGCATTTTATCGTTGCGAAAAAGAATGGAATACGCGTAGACGAATTCGCTTTTGGTATGGGTCCCAAGATTTTCTCTTGGAGAAAAGGTGAGACACTATACCGAATAAATATTTTCCCAATAGGTGGTTATGTAAAAATTTTCGGAGAGAATCCTGATGAAGAATCAATAAATGGTAAAGATAAGAATCGAAGTTTTGTAAGCAAACCAAAATATGTGCAAGCTATGGTTTTGTTTGCTGGTGTGGCTATGAACTTCCTCGTAGCATGGCTTTTACTTTCAGTTGGATTTATGTCAGGACTTCCATCCTCTGTAAGTAATGCACCTCAAGGATCAGTAATTATTGACAGGCAAGTGGTAATTGTAAATGTTTCAAAAGGATCTCCTGCAGAATTATCTGGGCTTCAGGTTGGAGATAAAATCAAACATCTTTCGTATAATAAGGATACAACAGAAGTTCCTTCTATAGAGAGCCTGAGATATTTCATAAAGAAGCATTTAAATGATGATATAGTTATCGATTTCGAACGTGCTGGAGAAATGAAACAGACAAGTCTTGTGCCAGATAAGGGTACTATTGGAATCGGAATGGATGTAATTGGGAGACTCAAGCTTCCAATACATAAGGCACTATATCAAGGACTTAAACTTACTGGTCAAATCACATATTCAACAGCTATAGGGTTTTATGATCTTATTAGTAGTTCATTGGTTGGTAAGGGTAATCTTGCTGCTATGACCGGACCTGTCGGCATCGTTGGTGAAGTTGGAAATGCTCTTTCATTTGGATTCATATATTTACTTTCTTTCACTGCACTTATTTCTATTAATCTTGCAGTTATAAATTTGATTCCGTTTCCAGCACTCGATGGTGGTAGATTGCTTTTTTTACTTATTGAGAAGATTAAAGGTTCTCGCATAAAACCAGAAATAGGTAACTTGGTTAATTTGATTGGGTTTGGGTTACTGATGATACTTATGGTTGTGATTACATATCAGGATATTGTTAAATTATTTTAATTTTGAAATTAATTTTATAATTGACGACTTGTTCTAAAAGTAGTACTATTCTATAAAAATATTTATAGTATGAAAGATGAAATCAAAGTAGAGCTTAGTAAATCTTACAGTGTAAGACACTGGGCGAGTATCACTGTTGTTGTCCTTCTAATTATGAGTTTAATTCTTTATTTTAAGATATTAAACTTATCCTTTCTTGAGTTTATCCAAACGTTCAAATACTTGTTTGGTATACTTACACTTGTTGCATTACTTCTTGGGTATATTATAGGAGTATCACGTTGGGGATACAAAGCATACTTAGGGAAGAGGATACAAATTGAAAATAAAGTATATGATAATCTATCTGAACATCAGTTAGAATATCGTAAAAAACTAAAGGATAAATTTGATGGAATCTTGAGAGACCTTAGAATTGATGGCTACAAGAATCCCAACACAGTTGTGGTCTACAATTACTTTGATCGTTGCTCACAGATTTTCTTTTCTGATAGTAGTATTGTATACACTGAATCAGATGTTGAAATCGTGAATGAATTAATTAGAGAATATAAGACCAAGCAAGAATTTCAAGTTTATAGCTTGGACACTTTGAAACTGATTGAAGATTTCTATTCAAAACTTGCTGATCAATGGGAAAAATTGACGGACAAAGAAATGAAGGAGCAAAATGAGATAGTAAATTTTATCAAAAACAAAAGAAATTTAGTATGAAATACAACACCTCTCAGGAAACTGATGAGGTGTTTTACTTTTATATAAGTTTGTGATATAGTAATAGCATCAATTAATCAGCTTTTTAGCTGGCCCCGCCGAAAGCGGACATTTTTTATTTATATGCAAATTCGTAACATAGCAATCATCGCACACGTGGACCATGGAAAGACTACACTTACTGATCAATTAATGAAGCAGTGTGGAATGTCTGAAGAAGGATCAACAATGGACTCAAATGCCATTGAACTTGAGCGTGGTATTACTATCTATTCTAAGAACACTTCCGTTAATTATAAGGGCACAAAGATTAACATCGTGGATACGCCAGGACACGCGGACTTCGGATCTGAAGTGGAGCGTGTGCTTCGTGCTATCGACTCTGTGCTCCTACTCGTAGATGCGCAAGAAGGTCCTATGCCTCAGACTCGCTTCGTGCTAAAGAAGTCTCTAGAATTGGGGCTTAAGCCAATCGTTGTGATCAACAAGATCGACAAGCCAGCAGCAAACCCAGACCGTGTTCATGAAGAAGTCCTTGAGCTATTCCTCGAGCTTGGTGCCAACGAAGAGCAGATTGATTTCAAAACTATTTACGCTATCGGCCGTCAAGGTATCGCGAAGCTCGCTCTTGCAGATGAATCAACAGACCTCACACCACTTCTCGACCTAGTTCTTCGTGAAGTTCCAGAAGCAAGTAAGAATCCTGATGCACCATTCCAAGCACAAGTTTTCAACTTAGGTTACGACAACTTCCTAGGCCGTCTTGCTATCGTGCGTGCATACCAAGGAAGTATCAAATCTGGTGCAAACATCATCGTAAAGAAAGCAGATGGAGAGTCTCGAACTACTCGCATCACAAAGATGTTTACATTCGAAGGTATCAATCGTAAAGAATCAGACATCCTAACTACTGGAGATATTGCAATTATTGCTGGTATTCCAGACGTATTCATCGGAGAAACTGTGGTGGACAATCAGGCTACAGAGGCACTCCCATCTATCTCTATCGACGAGCCTACTATCTCTCTAAACTTCCTTATTAACGACTCACCATTTGCTGGCCGTGAAGGTAAGTATGTGACAAGTCGTCAGATTCGTGAGCGCCTAGAGAAAGAGCTTGAAGTGAACGTGGGACTCAAAGTGGACTGGGACAAGAGTGTGGAACTAGATAAAGAAGGATTCACAGTTTATGGACGTGGAGAATTACACATTGCAGTTCTACTTGAGAATATGCGCCGTGAAGGTTATGAACTACAGGTATCTCAACCACACGTAATCATCAAAGAAGAAGAAGGAAAGAAATTGGAACCTTACGAAGAGGTGACTATCGATGTGCGTTCTGAATACTCTGGTGCTGTTATTGAAAAGCTTACTGCAAGAAAGGGAATGATAACTTCTATGAATGAGAAAGAGGGAATCACTCGCATGCTTATTGAAATACCTACACGCGGTCTTCTTGGCTACAGAAGTCAATTCGTTGTGGACACAAAGGGTGAAGGAATTCTTGCGTCACGATTCGTTGGATTTAATTCTTACGCTGGTGAAATCAAAAAGCGCGATGTGGGCTCAATGACAAGTATGATGACTGGAAAAGCTGTCGCATTCGCACTCTGGAACCTCCAAGATCGTGGCACATTATATGTAGAGCACGGTACTGAGGTGTACGAAGGTATGGTTATCGGTAACGTTATCAAGGGTGATGAAATGGCAGTGAACCCAATCAAGGGTAAACAGCTTACAAACATGCGTGCGTCTGGTACTGATGAAGCTGTGAATGTGAAGCCACCATATACACTCTCAATTGAGCGTGGACTTGAAGTAATGTCAGACGATGAATATCTTGAAATTACACCTAAGAGTGTGCGTTTACGCAAGAAATACCTTACTGAACAAGAACGTTCAAAGTCAAAAGGCTCTAATAAATAAGGATATTTCTAGGTTTTGTTCGTTTGCATGTAAACATTTGACTTTATTCGATAGTAATGATACTATGAAAATACAGATTTATATTAACAATTAAATTTAAGTAATATTTATGCCAAATACAGTTACCTTTAAACCAAAGCAAGTCACAAAAAGAATACTCTCACCGCTACCTGAGCGTGCGTACGAAGTTATCGTAAGTCGTTTCGGTCTTGATGATGTTCCAGAGCGCAAGACGCTTGAGGCTATTGGTGGTAAATACGGCATTACTCGTGAGCGCGTGCGTCAGATTGAAAATGCTGCACTTACAATGATTCGCAAATCTGATTCATACAAGAATGAAAAATCTGTATTTGATGAACTTAAAACTATCATGCATGAGTTAGGTGCTATAGTGTCTGAAGAAGAATTCCTAAGTCACATATCTAAAGATGAACAAGTTCAGAATCACATCCACCTTTACCTTACTCTCGGAGATGATTTTACTAAAGAAAAAGAAGATGAACATTTCAAATCAAGATGGAGTGTGAACGACGAAGTTTCAGACCAAGTACATGAAGCATTACATTCTCTATACAAGAGTCTGGATGACGATGAACTTATTTCAGAAGGAGAACTTGTAAATCGTTTCCTTGATGGACTTAAGGATCTGAATGAACAATACAAGAGTGAAGAAATAGCTCGTCGTTGGCTAAACATCTCAAAGAAGATGAGTAAGAATCCTCTTGGAGAATGGGGTAAATCTACATCTTCAAATATTAAAACTCGTGGAATCAAGGATTACGCTTTTCTTATGATGAGAAAGCATGGTTCACCTATGCATTTCCGTGAAGTTGCAAAGGCTATTGGTGACACATTCGCAAAGAAGACTCACACAGCTACTTGCCACAATGAACTTATTAAAGATGATCGTTTCGTTCTCGTTGGCCGTGGTATTTACGCCCTTAAGGAATGGGGATACACAGCTGGAGTGGTACGTGATGTGATAAAAGAATTAATCAAGAAAAATGGCCCAATGACTAAGGAAGATATCATAGAGCAAGTCATGAAGGAAAGATATTTGAAGAAGAATACAATTTTAGTAAACTTACAAAATACAAAATATTTTAAGAAAAATAAAAGTGGACTATACTCAGTTGTTTAATTGACCTAATCCACAACCAGTCCGATGAAAATCGGACTGGTTTTTCGTTTATATGATATAATAATTTTATGCTCGCACAGTTTTTAGATGCACATAATATTCATCCACTGGTAATCCTCGTGACTGTTATCGGATACTTAATGCCTTTTCCGCTTGCGTATGTGGCATACGTATTTTGGCATCACTACAGAGTGGAAAGATTCATTGTTGGTATTAAATGGGCATTGCTTGAAATTCAAGTACCTCGCGAAGTTGATAAATCTCCGGCTGCTATGGAGCTTATCTTTTCAAATGCATTTTTCCACAAGAGTGGAAAGGGTTTCTGGGAGGAATTTATTATAGGTGCACCATGGCTCTGGTTCTCACTTGAGATGGCTGGGATTGATGGTAAGGTACACTTCTATATTCGTACACCGACCCGTATCCGTGATCTAGTGGAGACACAAGTTTACGCTCAGTACCCACAGGCAAAGATTGTGGAGGTAGATGACTATACGATGCATGTCGATAACTATACTAATAATTGTAATTGGTATACTTGGAGTGCAGAATTTACAAAAGGTAAAGAAGATTTCCGCCCAATAAAGACATATCGTGAGATGGATGAAATGAAATCTGGAACAAAAGAAGAATATAAGGTGGACCCTATCACTCCGACTATTGAGTATTTAGGATCACTACCAAAGGGTCAGCAAGTATGGATTCAAATAGTCGTGCGTCAAACACTCAAGAAGTATCATGACCATCACACTGGGCACCATGTCGACTTTTACACAGCAGCACATCAATTCCTCGATAATATGCTTAAAGATTTCACTCAAATTAAAAAAGGTAGTGGAGTTGGCGGTGGTAATGCAAAGGAAATTCGTGCACCTGATTATCTTAAGCCGATCGTTGAGAATACTGTAAGAAATCTTGAGCAACTACACTTTGATTGTGGCATACGTTTGGTCACACTTGCAGACCGCCGTTTGCATACTGAAGAAGAATTTAATTTACTTCGTAAAAGTTCACGTTTGCTGTTTAGGCAGTATGCATCACCATCATCAAATGAATTTGAGCGTATTAACTCTACACAGTTTGATTCTCCGTTCGCTGACCCTACAGGTCTTGCACTTGCAAAGATTAAGCGCCGTATGCTGAACTCATATAGACTACGCACATTCTTCCATCCACCAATTCAGTATAGTATTGAATATAAGGGTATCTTGAAGGTATTCTTCCCATCACATAGCCCAAAGATATTTGTGTTGTCTTTAGAGGAATTGGCTACTATTTACCACTTTCCAGGATTGGTTTCAGAAACACCTAGCTTCAAGCGTGTCGATTCAAAGATTGCAAAGCCTCCGTCAAACTTGCCTTCATAATATATGGATACAGATACTGAAATTCCAATCGAAAAAAATAAGTTTCCGATAAAAATTATTGCACTCTCGACAGCAGTAATTTTTGTTGTTTTATTTATATTTAACTATAGTAGAATAATATCTTATATAGATAGGCACTTTGGGCCACCGAAAATTGCTGAGAACGTGAAGGTGACTATTCCGGAAGGAAGTACAAATATACAAATTGCAAATTTGATATCAAAACAAATTCTTAATTTTGACTCAAAGAAATTTATAGAATCTGCAAGCAGTCTGCAGGGTTATCTTTTTCCAGACACATACTTTTTCTATAAGAGTGAAACACCAGAAAATGTCATATTGCGTTTAAGGACAAATTTCGACAAAAAATCACCCACAGAAAGTATTGAAATCCTCACAATGGCATCAATTTTAGAAGAAGAGGCGACGCAAAATGATATTAAGATAATTTCTGGAATTTTATGGAAGCGATTAAAGAAAAATATGCCACTTCAGGTAGATGCAGATAAGGGTACTTATCTTAAAGTTGGTCTTCCTGATATGCCAATTTCAAACCCAGGACTTACATCTATAAATGCTGCCATGAATCCTACAGAAAGTTCATACTACTACTATATACATGATAAGGACGGCACCGCACATTTTGCAAATACATATGAAGAACACAAACTTAATATTAAAAAATATTTAAAATGAGAAACCACAGATTAGCATTCATCGACACAGAGACCACAGGCTTCGATCCTGACACGCACGAGCTCATAGAAATGGGTATTGTGCTCGTGGATCAAGATTGGTCAGGTACTCTGCCAGTGTTTACTGTAATTGAAGAGATTGAGTACAAGATGAAGCCAAATCATATCGAGACCGCGGATCCAATATCTCTTAAGATAAATAAATATGATAAAGATGAATGGGAGAATGCACTGACTCTCAAGCAAGGCATGCAACTCCTTTCACTTAAAGCGAAAGATTCTATCATGGTAGCTCACAATATTTGCTTTGATGCTGGGTTCATAGACAGAGCTTTTAAAGCCTCAGGTGTGAAAAATGAAATGCACTATTTAAGAATCGATACTATTACAATGGCATTTGCCAAATTGCATAATAAGGATAAAGATGATATAGATAAGTACTCACTGCGCACTCTTTGCGAGTACTTTGAGATTGAGAACAAGAATGCTCACACCGCACTTTCTGACGCAAAAGCCTTATTTGAACTCTTTAAGAAATTAATTTATTTAAAATAATATGATATTAACAACAAAGAAAACAAAAGATTACGAACTCCTTGATGCTGGCGACGGGCTCAAGCTTGAGCGCTATGCTAGTGTAGTATTTTCTCGCCCTGATCCTGAGGCACTTTGGAAGAGGAATCTACCAAGCAATGTGTGGGATAAAGCTGATGCAGTATTTATCCGCCAAGGCACTCGCACAGAATGGAAGCTCAAGAATTCTGTACCGGCGAAATGGAATATTGATTTCGGTGGATACACATTTGCAATCAAGCCCACATCCTTCAAACACGTAGGACTTTTCCCAGAGCAACTTGCAAACTGGGACTGGATGAAAGAAGTAATAAATAAAAATAAAAAAGATTACCCTGAAACAATTAAAGTTTTAAATTTATTTGGCTACACTGGTGGAGCATCAATTGCTTGTGCGGATGCGGGAGCGGAAGTTTGCCACGTGGACGGCTCTAAGAGTGCTGTCGCTTGGGCGAAAGAAAATGCAGAGCTATCTGGACTTGCTGATAAACCAATCCGTTGGATTATAGATGACGTAATTGTGTTCCTCCGAAGGGAAGTAAAGCGTGGTAATAAGTACGATGCAATCCTCATGGATCCACCAGCATTCGGCCACGGACCGAAAGATGAACTTTGGAAAATTGAAGAGCATTTCATAGAGCTTATGGATTTGTGTAAGGAAGTCCTATCCGAAGACCCACTCTTTGTACTCATAAACGGCTACACAGCTGGCTACTCTCCAATTGCATACGAAAACTGCTTGATAGACGTAATGGGCTCACACAAGGGCACTATAGAAATAGGCGAGCTTGGTATTGAAGAATCAGAAACAAATAGAATTCTCCCCTGTGGCATTTTCGCAAGGTGGCAGAAGGAATAATTATTTTTCAATAAGAACTTTTGTACCAAGAGGGACGAGGTTGAAAAGTTCGATTACATCTTTATTGTACATACGGATACAGCCATGTGACGCTGGAGTGCCGATGAGTCCTTCTTCTGGAGTGCCGTGGATGTATATGAAGCGGTTGTAGCTATCTACCTTTCCACCTTTATTTACTCCAGGTTCAAGACCCGAGAGCCACATTACTCTAGTTGTGACTAGGTCTGTATTCACAGAAATAGGCTCACTTATTACTTGAGCAATCTTACCTGTAGATATTCCACTTTTAATAATTGTATTTATAGGCAAATCCTTGCCAATCATCTTTTTAATTTCATGAAGTCCTGTGGGAGTTTTATTACTATTCATTACATTTCCTAATCCATTTTTTGCGATCGATATTGGGTAAGATTTAATTATTTTCTTATCTTTTATTAAATACAATTTAGCATCACTCGCTGAGATATATATCCAGTTATCAAGTGTAGTATTTGGATATTTCTTTTCAGCATCAATTTGAATTTGTTCGCCCTTCGTAAGAGTTTGAATTTTTACTTTCTCTACAACTACTTTCGGAATATCTTTTACAATTTCTGGTTGAGTAGGAGAATTTGCAACCTTACTATTCTCTAGGAAGAAATATATTCCACCGATGGATATAATGACGAATATAATAATTAAAAACTTTTTCATATAGACATATTAGCATAATTAAGGTATTTTAAGAGAGTGAAGAAGAACATAATAAACAAAACTGTATTTGTGGGAGTGTCCGGAGGCGTAGACTCCTCTGTGTCACTCGCACTCCTGAAAGAAGCTGGCTACAATGTGGTCGGTGTGTTTATTCGTACTTGGACTCCAGACTTTATTGAATGCACATGGAAGGATGAACGCCGTGATGCTATGAGGGTGTGTGCAGCACTCGATGTGCCATTCCTCGAATGCGACGCAGAAGATGCCTATAAACGTGGCGTGGCGGATTATATGATCAATGAATACAAAGAAGGACGCACTCCAAATCCTGACGTAATGTGCAATCGCGAAGTGAAATTCGGAGTATTTTGGAAATTCGCAAAAGAGCATGGCGCAGACTTTATTGCAACTGGGCATTATGCTGTGAATGCGCCTGCGGAGGCTTCGTTACAGTCTTTTCTTGCGCGCTCTTCTGATATAGCAAAAGACCAATCGTATTTCCTTTGGACTCTTACAGAAGAAGATCTTTCTCATACACTTTTTCCTATTGGCCACATGAAGAAGAGTGAAGTTAGAAAACTGGCAGAAAAATATAATTTACCTACAGCGACGAAGAAGGATTCGCAGGGTGTGTGCTTCCTAGGCCCTCTTGATATGAAGGATTTTCTTAAGCATTATATAAATGTGCGTAGTGGAAATGTGGTAACTGAGAATGGGGAAGTTATAGGCACTCATGATGGCGTCTTGCTCTACACTCTTGGAGAGAGACACGGATTTACTATCACAAAGACTACTCCAAATGATACGCCTTACTACATCGTGGCTAAAGATATAAACAACAATACTCTGATTGTGTCACACGATAAAGATTTAAATAAAAAAAATAATGAATTTATGACACTTAAGAATACTGTAATTCGTGGAGATATCAAAATTGGAGAGAAATATTCTGCGCAGGTTCGCTACCATGGTGAAATTCTTAAAATTGAAATAATTGAAGTTAATGGAGATGAAATAAAAATTAAATTTGAGAATCCTGATTCTGCTCTTACCTCTGGGCAATCAGTAGTAATTTATGATAAAGATATTTGCATAGGAGGAGGGGTAGTATAAAAAAATCACGCAATTTTTTGCGTGATTAGTTTTATTTTTGAGATAACTGCTATGTAAAATGATTTGTAAGTCTCATCACATACAAACAACTCATTATGCATAGCAATAGCATGAGATACAGTAGAATGATCTTTCCCACCTACTGGTTTGCCAATTTCAGTTTGCGAAAGTTTTTTATATTCATTACGGAATATAAAAATAAATACGTATCTACACTGCGCAACTTCTCTTTTCCTCCATGGGGATACAATCTCCTCAACACTGAATCCATTAGGATAAATTTTAGAAGAATAGTATTTGCAACTCTCTTCTGAAATTATTTTAAGTAATAAATCCACAAATTTATCTCGGATTTGGACGGGAAGATTTTGACTATGATTAGGGAAATCAATTTTAGGATTAAAGATCTCCATTAACTCTGCATTTTCTATTTGGAAATCTACAATATTCTTGATCAGAATATGAGATTTTTCCTTTAGTAAAGAATCAGTGTTTAGAATTTGTAATGCATTTATGTATGGCAAGTGATCACCAAATCGTAGTGCATTGTACACTTCTTTTGTGTGAAAGAGTTCTTCAAGCATTTTTGAATGTGCATAACATGAAAAAATACTCTCAGTAAAAATCACAATTGCAGCTCGAAGCATTCGATACTCCGGGATTATCTTATAATCTCCAACCAAATTTTCAAATATTACATTTTTGAATATCCACTCAGTGTTTGGGTGGATCTTAACGGTGTTGATTGCGTCATCTATGAAACTACGCAATTCATCAATGGGGATAAAGGCTAGATTGTCCACACTTGTGGAAGTGGTAAGTGTCATATTTATTTTTATATTTTTCTTCACAATACTCTAGAATCTATAATCTGTCAACTTAAGGCTTAACATTAAAGTAGTCTTTTGTTATCAACATATTCTATTACATATAATATTAAAATTTGATATTATATAAATATGCAAAATATTTTAAACCCTATGAATCTAGATATTCTTACTCACCTCGGAGTCGCGCTTATTTTAGGAATGATTATTGGTATGGAGCGTGTGTGGGCACACAAGACAGCTGGTATGCGTACTTATGCGCTTGTGGCTATGGGCTCAGCACTCTTTGTGCTTATTTCTGAGGAGGTTGTGAAGATGTATATAGGACTACCAGGACTCAATCCTACTATGATAGTTGCTCAAATAATCGTGGGAATTGGGTTTATCGGCACGGGCTTAATTTTTACAAAGGAAAATAAGCTTATGGGTCTCACTACTGCAACAGGCCTTTGGGTCTCGGCAGGTATTGGTATGGCTTGTGGTTTCGGTCTATATAGTTTAGCTCTGGTTGCTACTGTGCTCACACTCTTTATTTTCATTGTTCTCTGGTTTTTAGAGGAAAAGCTCCGAAAGTCAAAATTTGTAAACGACTTGCCTCAGAATTCTCAGGATATCGGCCAATAGAAATTAAAATCACTCCACTCTGGGGTGATTTTAATTTAGGCTATTATTTGCTATAGTATAAAAATGCAATCAAATGAAATTCGCTCACGTTTCCTCGCCTTTTTTGAGAAGCGTGGCCACAAAATAATCCCTTCAGCATCACTTGTGCCAGAGAACGATCCTTCTGTGCTTTTCAACACAGCTGGAATGCAGCCTCTTGTGCCGTACCTTATGGGAGAGAAGCATCCATTAGGCACGAAGTTAGTAAACGTGCAGAAATGCGTTCGTACTCAAGACATAGACGAAGTTGGTGACAATACTCATGATACATTTTTCGAAATGATGGGTAACTGGTCTCTCGGTGACTATTTTAAAGATGAAGCTATAGCATGGAGCTATGAATTCCTTACTTCTAAAGAGGAAGGTTTAGGACTTGATCCAAAAAAACTATATATTACGGTTTTTGAGGGTGATGAAAATTCTCCGAAGGACACAGAAGCATTTGAAATTTGGAAAAAGTATATTCCTGAAAATAGAATTTATTTTATGGGTGCAAAGTCAAACTGGTGGAGTGTGGGAGACAATGGCCCATGCGGACCTGACACGGAAATGTTTTACGATGTCACAACAGAAGGACTTGGTGACCTCACAAAGGAAGAATACATGAATGCCGACGAGGCACAGCAAGTCGTGGAAATTTGGAACGACGTTTTTATGCAGTATGTAAAAAAGGATGGGAAAGTTATAGGAAAATTATCTCAGCAGAATGTGGACACCGGTTCAGGACTTGAGCGTGTCGTAATGGCAGTGCAAGGAAAAAATAACATTTTTGATACTGACTTGTTTTCCAATATTATTTCCAAAATAAATGAACACTCAACCGTAGATAATACAAAAGCAAAAAGAATTGTTGCGGATCATATTCGTACAAGTGTATTTATTATGGCAGACGGTGCAATTCCTGGAAACACAGGACGCGGATATATCCTTCGCAGATTACTTCGACGTGCAGTAAGGTTCGCAGATACTCTTGGATTTAAGAATGAGGCACTTTCTGAAATTGTAGACATTATTATTGAGCAGTATAAAGAAGTCTATTCTGAATTACTTACAAATAGTGAGCAAATTAAAAAAGAAATCTCAAATGAAGAGTCGAAATTCCGCCAAACGCTCACGAATGGCCTAAAAGAGTTTGAAAAAGGTACAGATCCATTTGTACTTGCTACTACATACGGTTTCCCAATAGAGCTTACTCTTGAAATTGCTAAGGAAAAGGGAATAGAAGTTAATCTAGAAGATTTTAATACAAAAATGGCAGAGCATCAGAAACTTTCACAAACTTCTTCTGCAGGAATGTTTAAAGGTGGACTTGCAAATCACAACGAGAAGACAATTCGCCTTCATACTGCGCACCATCTGCTCCTAGCAGCACTCCAGCAAGTGGTGAGCCCTGATATAAAGCAAAGAGGAAGTAATATTACTGAGGAAAGACTCCGTATCGACTTCATGTGCGACCATAAGCTTACTGACGAGGAGAAAAAGAAAGTGGAAGACCTAGTAAATGAGAAGATAAATGCAGGACTTAATGTAATTCGCCGTGAGATGCCGCTTGCTGAAGCTGAGAAGATTGGTGCTCAAATGGAATTCGGCGCAAAGTATCCTGAAACTGTGTCCGTATACTTTGTGGAAGATGAAAGTGGTAATCAATTCTCAAAAGAATTCTGCGGAGGACCGCATATCACAAACACAAAAGAGCTCGGGCATTTTAAAATTCAAAAAGAAGAAGCAGTCGCTGCCGGCATCCGCCGAATAAAGGCAATCTTGGATTAGTTTCTAGTAGTTAGGTTCTAGTTTCTAGAAAAACAAAATAAAATTCTTAAAGCTAGTACCTAGTCACTAGCTACTAGAACCTAGTCTGTAGTATAATAAATCAATATGGGATTTTTTAGTAGAAGTAAAAATAAGGAAAAGATAGTTGCAATATTTGATATTGGTTCTGGTAGTGTAGCTGGTGCAATTGTAAAGATTTTCCCTTCTGTAAATGGCAGTCAACCTGAGCCTATAATAATCGCACAGTCTCGCATCGATATTACATTTCAAGATAGTCTAGATTTTGAAACATTTTTCGTCGATATGCAAAAGTCTTTATTTTCTTCTGCAACTCAAATATATAATATGAAAGTTGGTGCACCGGAAGAGATCATCTGTGTGCTTGCTTCACCATGGTATGTGGGCGAAACTCGTAAACTTCATCTTGAGAAAGTTGAGCCTTTCCTTGTGAGTAGGAGCGTGGTAGATGGATTAGTAAATGATGAATTGAAAAACCTTTCTGAAAATTATAAGAAAAAATACGAAGAAGTTGATGGTAGCTCTACATTAGTTGAGAGTAAAATTTTCCAAAGTAGGTTAAACGGATATTTAGTCGACAATCCACTAGATAAATATGCAAAAAGTTTAGATTTGTATTTATTTGTTGGTATTAGTCCAGAAATTTGCCTTGCTCGTATAAGAGAAGGCTTAGAAAGAGTATTTCACCATGTACCAGTTACATTTACGACATTTCTATCATCAATTTTTGCAGGTGCTCAAGAAAGATTTGGTGATAACGATGCATATTTCCTTATAGACATTCGTGGAGAGCTCACAGACATTTCCATTGTAACTTCAAATGTGCTGATTTCTGCAGTGTCATTCCCTGTGGGAAAGCATGGGATCATAAGAGCATTTAAAGAATTTGGAATGCCAGAGGGACAAGCACGCTCGATGATTTCTCTTCATACAAACAATATGCTAAATGATAAGTCGAAGAAAGAAATGACAGAAACAGTTGAGCAAGTTCAAAAATCTTGGAGTAAAATGTTTGAGAAATCTCTCGCATTACTTCCAAAGACTATTGCAATACCACAAATGATTTTCCTAATCACAGATATAGATACTGGGTTGTGGTTTCGTGAAGTTATAGCTGAAGGTATACAAATCGGGGATAATGCTGAACGAAAAAAGTTTACTGTTACAACATTAGGTGGGCAACTCTTTTTAGATATTTGTAAAATAAATAGCGGTGGATGTGATCCATTTTTAATGATAGAAGCTATAGCAGTTAGTCGTGCTTATCAAGCGGAATCAAATATATGAGCCCAAGAATAGTTCAGGATATAGTACCCACAGATAGACCGAGGAGGATTAAACCTATACCCGCGGAGATTTCTGATGTAAATAATGAGGAAAATGTGGCAGTACAGCCAGAGAAAGTGGATGAGTTTAAGAATTTACTAAGAAGATCAGAACCTAAAATCAGAGAAGTTGAGGAGGATGAATATGAACCAGTAGGGAAATTTATAGAAGTAAAGCATAACTCTTCTTCAAAAAAGATTTTTACTCTAATATTCCTTGTACTTGCTATACTAGGCGGTGCAATTCTTCTGGTGAATAAATATTTTTCATATGTTCAAATATACATTACTCCAAAGACTATGGATTATACTTTTGAAAAGGAATCCTTTACAGCAAGTAAAGAAATAAATGCACCACTACATTTTGAGATTATGATTGTGGATGGTGAAGACAAGAATGAAGCAGTGTTTACAGAAATGAAAGAAATTTCCACTAAGGCAAAAGGTAAGGTAGTGTTTTACAATAAGTTTAGCTCGAAACCTCAAAAATTATCTATAAATACAAGAATTTCTGATGATAAGAAGCAGATTTATTACACTGATAAAGAAATCACTATACCGGGCTTTACTGGTACAGGATCAAAGATTGTTCCTGGCAGTGTGGAAGTTGATGTCACAGCATCTATGCCTGGACCGTTATATAATGGCAGTCCTAGAGATTTCACTATTGTTGGCTATGCTGGTACTACTAAGAGTACAAAGATATATGCACGCTCAAGTACTCCACTTACGGGCGGAGAAGTTGGTAATTTCTATGTGCTTTCAGCTGAAGGGAAAGGCAAGGCAACAGTCGAGGGTAGTACAGCACTGTACAATAAATTACTCAAGAAGTTTCAAGCTCAAGTACCACCTGGATATATAGTATACACAGGAGGTATGCAATATAATAAAACTCTTACCGACAGTGCATTTCAATCAAAAACAAAAGAAGGCTTCGTGTCGTTGCAAGGCACTCTTTCAGCACCGATATTTAAGGAAAGTGAATTACGAGAAGCTATAATTAGAAATGTGTACCCAGAAGTTAAGGACTTAGAATTATCTGAAGTAAATTCACCAAATATGAAGAATCTTATTTTTGAATATGTGGACGATACGACAGTAATTTCTAAAACAATTAACTCATTTAAATTTTCTTTGAGTGGTAAAGATACTCTACTTTGGAGCCCATTAATTGAAACTCTGAAAGGTAGACTCTCTGGGGTATCAAAAGAAAATCTTGATGAAATATATACTACAGATCCTGGTGTGTCTCGCGCACGTGCAATATTCCGCCCACCATGGCAGGCAAGTGTGCCGACAGATGTGAATCATATATCAATTACTTTAGAATAGAATTATTGACTATATACTAAAAATTTAGTATTATATAAAGACTAAATTCATGAATCAGCAAAACGAAAATAATACTTTAATGGCGACAGTTACAGAAGCGCTCCCAAATACTCTTTTTCGAGTAGACTTAGGTGATGATAAACTAATCATCGCTTATCTTTCTGGCAAGATGCGCATGCACAGAATCAAGGTGCTCGTGGGAGACAGAGTAGAGGTGCTTATCGACCCATACGGTGGTAAGGGTCGTATCATTAAGCGTGTGTAATTTGCTTCCACATATGAGGACTTGCATTAAATAAAGATATAGTGTATTATGGTCCCATATATCCCGAAGTTAATACAGGGTTAAAACCCTTTATTTTATTTCGTTATTTTATACGTTATTTTATTACCAATGAAAATTAAATCAGCAGTTAAAAAAATTTGTGCGAAATGTAAAATGGTCAAAAGAGCTGGCCATGTTCTTGTTATTTGTGAGAACCCTAAGCACAAGCAAAAGCAATAATATATGAGAATACTCGGTATAAACATTCCTAATGATAAGCATTTAGATATTGCGCTCACAGCGCTTTATGGTATTGGTCTATCTCGTGCCCGTAAGGTTTTGAAAGAAGTAAAGATTGACCCAAGAACAAAAGGCGACACTCTTACTGTAGATGAAGAAAATGCTATCAGAAAGATCATCGAAGGTTTTAGTATTGAAGGTAACCTTAAGCGTGAGATTTCTGCAAACATAAAGCGTTTGAAAGATGTGAAGGCTTACCGTGGTATCCGTCACATGAGAAAGCTCCCAGTAAACGGCCAAAGAACAAAGACAAATTCTCGTACAGTTCGTGGAAATGTTAGAAAGACAATGGCATCCGGTCGCCGAAAGGAAGCTAAGAAATAATTTTAAATAATATTATGCCAACAAAAAAAGTTACAACTAAAAAGGAAGAAGAAAAGGTAGAAGGAGCAGTAGAAGCACCAGTAGTGAAAACATCTGGTAAATCACCAAAGAAGAAGGTGGTCGCTGGTACTCTTCACATTGAAGCTACTTTCAACAATACTAAATCTGTTGTTACTGATAAACAAGGTAATACTTTATTCTCATCATCAGCTGGATCACTTGGCTTTAAAGGTGCAAAGAAGGGAACTCCTTTCGCAGCATCAAAGGTTGGATCAGTCCTTGGTGAAAAAGCTAAGGCCCTAGGAATCAAAGAAGTTGATGTTGTAGTTAAGGGAGTAGGTTCAGGACGTGAGCCAACTATAAGATCTTTTATGGCATTTGATATTGAGATTTCTGGAATTAGAGATATTACACCTGTACCACACAATGGTCCAAAACCTAAGAAGCCACGAAGAGTATAAAACATATGAAAACAGCACAAAAATATAAAATTTGCCGAAGATTAGGTCCTGGAGTGTTTGAGAAATGTCAAACACCTAAATTCGTCGCATCTGTAGCTCGTCATGATAAAGGCAAGAAAGATAAGCGCCCTAAGGCTCTTTCTGGTTATGCTGCTCAGTTCATTGAGAAGCAAAAGGTTCGTTTTACTTATGGATTATCTGAAAAGCAATTTGGTAACTACATCAACGAAGCTGTGGATCACAAAGGTGTAATAGCAGCTGACTACTTATTTGAACTACTAGAATCAAGACTTGATAACGTAGTATACCGCCTCGGACTAGCACACACACGCCGCCTATCTCGCCAAATGGTATCTCACGGTCACATTACAGTAAACGGCAAGAAGACTACTATTGCTTCACAAAGAGTTCGCGTCGGTGATGTAATCGCTGTGCGTGAAGGAAGTAAGAAGAGTGCATTATTTACAGATATGGAAAAGAAGCAGAAAGACTACACAATTCCAAACTGGCTAACATTTAATGTCGCAACTTTATCAGGAGTCGTTCAAGGTAAGATGAAGAATACTGAAGGGTATCTTGATCTACCAACTGTGCTTGAGTTCTATAGTCGTTAATAGAGCGTATGGTTATTTTTAATAAATAATAAATATATATGCAGCTTCGGCTGCCAAAATCATATGTCTGATATACAAGTTTTGTTACCATCTAAATTAGCAGTCGTTTCTGAAGATGCAAAAAAGGGCATTTACGAAATCGACGGACTTTACCCAGGGTATGGACATACTCTAGGTAATTCACTACGCCGTATTATCCTATCATCTCTACCAGGTGCAGCTATTACTTCACTTAAGATTGATGGTGTTGAGCATGAATTCTCAGTTATGGATGGCGTAAAAGAAGATGTGATCACAATACTACTCCACCTTAAGCAGGTTCGTTTCCGTTTGTTTACAGATGAGCCTCAGACAGTTACACTTTCAGTAAAGGGCCCAAAGCTTGTGACTGCAGGTGATATTACTGTTTCTGGACAGGTAGAAGTTCTAAACAAAGATTTGTATATCGCAGAAATAACAGACAAGGCAAATATGAATATTGAAATGACAATCGTGAAAGGCCTCGGCTTCGTTTCAAAAGATATGCACCAGAAATCAAAGACTGATATCGGCTCTATCTCTGTAGACGCAATCTTCACTCCGATCCGCCGTGTTGCTTACGAAGTAGAGAACATGCGCGTGGGTGACAAGACAAACCACAACCGCCTACGTATGACTATCGAGACAGACGGTACTCTTACTCCTCGTGAAGCTCTTGAGCAATCTATTTCAATCATGGTACAGCAATTAGAATCAATCGTTGGTTTTAGCGTGAGCCGAAACACAGCGAAGGAAGTTGCTGGCGATGATAAGAATAGTGAGAAGGAAGATAAAGATAGTAAAGAAGAAGGTGGTGAATTCACTGACATCTTGAAAACTCGTATCGACACACTTGATTTCTCAACAAGAACATTAAATTCACTTATGAGTGCAAACATCCGCACTGTAGGTGGTATCGCTCGCAAGAAGAAAGAAGACCTTCTTGAGATCGAAGGAATAGGTGAGAAAGGCATTCAAGAAATCAAGAAAGTTTTGACTGCATACGGAATTTCACTTAAAGAATAATTATTAAAACATTAGAAATTAATTTATGAGACATCACAACCATAACAGAAAATTCGGAAGAACAAGAAACCAACGTCACTCTCTACTTAAGGGTTTGATGCTTGCTATCATTGCTCACGGCCGTATCGAGACTACTGAAGCGAAAGCAAAGGAACTCCGCCCACACATTGAGAAGCTCATTACGACTGCAAACGGAGGTACTATCCACTCACGCCGTCTTGTGATAGCTCGCCTTTACAACCTTACAGCTGAGGCTGGAAAGCTTATCGATATCATTGCCCCAAAGTACAAGGATCGCACAGGAGGTTACACTCGTATTACTAAATTGCCAAGACGCGCCGGTGACGCTGCAAAGATGGCTGTAATAGAATTTGTATAATTATATGACAAACAAAACAATCACAGTTGATGCAACAGATAAAGTTCTAGGTCGTCTCTCATCCGAGGTAGCTAAAATGCTTATGGGTAAGGATTCACCAGACTATTCTCCAAACATTGCTCCAAAGACAAAAGTTACAATCATCAATGCTTCAAAGACTAAGATGACTGAGAAAAGAAAGCTTGAAACAATGCATGAAAAGTATTCTGGACGCCCAGGAGGACTTAAACTTAAGAGTAATGCCACAATCATCACTCACAAAGGCTTCGTAGAGCTATACAAGCTTGCGATATTCAACATGCTTCCAGCAAACAAACTACGCGATGGTATGATGAAGAACTTAACAGTAACAGAATAATATTATGGAAAAGAAAGCAAACACAAAAGAATACATTCGCGCAATCGGCCGTCGTAAGACTGCTACTGCTGTAGTGAAGCTCATTCCAGCTAGTAAGACTTCATACACAATCAACGGCAAAGATTTTGCAGTATACTTCCCAACAGCAGAACTAAAGAAGATCATAAACGATGCATTCACAGCAGTAGGTGGCACTCCAAAGTTTGAAGTAGTAGTTACTACAAAAGGTGGTGGCTCACATGCTCAAGCTGAAGCAGTTCGCCACGGAATCTCTCGCGCACTCGTAGAACACGACGCAGAACTCCGTACAACACTCAAGAAAGCAAAGATGCTTAAGCGTGACCCTCGTCAAGTTGAACGTAAGAAGTTCGGTATGAAGAAGGCCCGTAAGGCACCACAATGGTCCAAGCGTTAATTTTAAAATATCCAAGAAAAACCCTTATTATAAGGGTTTTTCTTTTGCTGGACTTTATCTATATTATGTGATATAATGTTGTAAGTTATAGTTCTTTAAAAAGGTGGTTTTAAATTTTAAATGTTAGGTGATCTCTGATTCTTTACGGAGATGGAGATCACTTAATATCTATTTTCTAAACCCAAACACATATGACAAAAGAAGAATTTTCCGACAAGGCCTTCACCATCATTATTAGGCTAGCAATGATAGGAGCGATTATTTCGCTGGCTATAGTAGTAGCTCGCATGTATCAAAATCATGCAAAAAAGAAAGTTGTTCAAGCGGAGTACGATCAAACCCTCAAAGAGAGAAAAGATTTGCTCAATACGAAAGAACTGCTCGAGAAAGAACTACTACAACTTAATGTTGACTCATCAAAAACCTATTATTGGTTTTCCGAAACACAATTGAATTTTGAAGCTCAAACAGCATTTTTTGAACATCAATTGATCACTAGAATGTATGTTAATGGAAAGGAGTACAATCGAAAGTGCTATTGTAAATCAGGTTACGGTGATATGATTAAGGTTGCCGAGTTTTCAGTTTTGGACACTTCTGTAGTAGAGACTACCAAAACAGATGACCCTGTACGTGCTATCAGCCTCACTAAGGCTGAGTAATTTTTAATTCAAAGTCCGCTTTGTAGATTTATCTGCACAAGCGGATTTTTCTATTTTAGGTGCTATACTGTATCTATGAATAAACTAACAATTTTAATAATAGGTTTTTTAGTAGTAGGTGGAACTCTAGCATATGCATTAAATAAAAAGGCGGCATATAATCCAGTGAAGAATTCACAAAAGGTTTGCACTATGGATGCGAAGATGTGCCCTGATGGTTCATATGTGGGTAGGTCAGGTCTAAATTGCGAATTTGCACAGTGTCCTGACATTAAAAATTTTAACCCGCAGGTTAAATTTGATGCGCCAATTAATCTTAAATTAAATGAAACCGTAGAATTTAAGGATAGTCTTAAAATTGCGCTAATTAAAATTGAAGATTCTATGTGTCCAACTGGAGTGCAGTGTATATGGGCAGGAGAAATCTCTGCCACGCTATCTCTCCTAGATGGAGAACTAATGGGAGATGATGATTCTGCCCAATGGATTACTGTTGGAACGGTTAATAATAAAAGTAGAATAGTATCGGAATATAAAATTACCCTAATTAGTGCTACTACGGACAATATTAAAATAGTTGTTCATTCAAACTTATAAAATTTTTCGAGTTGAAAAAGCTCAGTTTTTTGCTATACTAGAACCATGAATGATGACAATATTGAGGAAAAACCTATAGAAGACGATACTGTACACGGAGAATCATTTGAGGATGATGTGACTTTTGTGGATAGTACTGAAGACGGAGATGCACTTCCTACAAAGGATGTGGTAAAGAAGCTCCGTGCAGATCTCAAGCAGGCTCGCAAAGAAAAGGAAGAGTACCTCACAGGCTGGCAGAGAGCGAAAGCTGACTATGTGAACCTACAGAAGAGCGAAGGTGAGAAGTATAAAGAGCTTCGCACTCATGTGACTACTGCAATGATAGAGGATTTACTTCCAGTCCTAGATAGCTTCGATATGGCAATGAGCAATAAGGAAGCTTGGGAAAAGGTGGATGCAAATTGGAGAAACGGCATCGAGTACATTCGCTCACAATTCTACCGCGTGCTTGAGGAAAATAATGTGGCTCCAATAAATCAAATCGGAGTGAAGTTTGATCCAAATCTTCACGAGAGTATCAGCACGACTGAGACTTCCGATGAGTCAAAAGATCACACCATCTCATCTGTCACTCAATCCGGATACAAAATCGGCGACAAAATAATCCGCCCCGCCCGCGTGGTAGTTTTCGAATACAAAAAATAATTTTTATTTTTTTAAATATTATCGTAATAGAGACGGCCGTCTCCATAGTGATATTACACAAAACATAAAGTTCAAGAATATTTACTTTGTGAAATTAAAAAGTTCGAATAAGGAAGACTCTGTCATTTCGTCTACATGGCGAGTGACGAGTATCATGAGCTCGGTTGTGAGGCCGAGGTCTTTTTTAATATTTGTGAATAGATGCTCGAATGGGTAAGGGGAGATCCATGCAGAATTCTTGAGGCACACGAAGCCGGCTTTTTTGAGTAGGTAGCGGAGAGATTCACGCTCACTCTTGCGACTCTCTGGTAGGTCGAGGAGAATCACACGCCAGTATCCATCCCAGGTAGTATTCACTAAGCTATCTTCGCTCTCAAGCTTGATGCTCATAGCCTTTTTCTTGCCTTCTTTTGTAAGGCGAGCAAAGAATCCTTGGCCAGAAGATATGTTCTCTATCAATCCTGCCTCTTCCAGCCCCTTGATAGAGCGTGTAATAGCATAGCCTTTTTGGCGCAAGGACAGTCCTTGCGCCACAGGATTGAGATTCTTAGTGATATCAGCTATGGCTACAGCTGGCTTTTGGCTCAATATCTTAATGATTTTTCGGGAATTATCGCTTTTGTTTGACATAAGCATATCTTATAATATATACTCAATTTATACAAGTATTCAGCGGTCACGAAATACTTGTTAAAATAAAAAAATAACTATATAATCAAAAGATGTTTAAAACTGGTTACAAAATTGCAAAAAATTTTACTTATCCATTGGTGGTAGCGATACAATTTCATGATGGGACTATTGAAGCAGGATTAGGTGCATTTATAGTTCTTAATGATGACGGATGGTTGGTTACGGCAGCACATAACCTAGGTGCAGCTATTGCTTTTCAACAACACCAAAACGAGATCAAAATTTATAATGAAAAAGTTGAAAAGATAAATAAAGATAAAAAAATAAAAAATCACGAAAGACAAGTTCTTCAGAAAGCGATAAAACCTAATCCGAAGTGGGTAACTAATTTTTCCATAATGTTATCTGGGCAGACAATTCCCGTCTTGGAACATTTTATTTACGGAGAACATGATATTGCTTTTATAAGAGTTGATAGGAATACTCTCGCAGAACAAAAAGTTTTTCCTAAAATAATTAATCCAGATAACATTCAATACGGAACAAGTTTATGTAAGCTCGGCTATCCATTCATAGAAGTGAAAGCAACTTTTAACGAAACTACAAAACTTTTTGAGTTACCCAAAAATCTATTGCCTGTAGCATTATTTCCCATTGAAGGTATTTACACGAGAGATATATTGTCTGGAAAGACAAAAGATCAATCAATGGATATTATGTTCTTAGAAACGTCTTCTCCAGGTTTAAAAGGACAAAGTGGTGGGCCTATATTTGATACAGAAGGAAATATTTACGCTATACAGTCGCAAAATGTAACCTTACCATTAGGTTTTAAAGGTATGGTTGAGATAAATAAGAAAATAATTGAAGAAAATCAATTTTTAAACCTCGGAATAGGTGTCCACCCAAAAACCATAGTAAAATTATTAAATAAACATAATATTAAGTTTGATGTAGCGACATAAGCGTAGTATTTATATTATTAATTAATTTATATAAAACATGACGAAAATTGATATTAAAAATATTTTGGGAGCTGGTGTTGTTTTAGTTGCTATTAGTATCGGTTACTATTTTGGAATTTTCTTACCAAAAGAAAAAGCATCTCTAACCTTATCTGCAAACCAATCTAGATGCTTACAATTAGAAAAAGATGCTGTAAATGATTGGAAAAAAGTAGGGGAAAATGATACTATTTCTGGGTCAAATCACTATAATATTAAATTAAATAAATGTATTGTGGAAATTTCTAGTGTTGGTCGTGATTCAATAACAGTATTAATTTCTGACGCTACAGAAGATTCAAAGTTAGCATCCTGTATTACTACTTATACTAGTGCTAAAGAGCCACCGTATTGTTATGCATATACAGGTGATAAGAAAATAACAAAAGAAGAATTTAGTGAGTTGGAAAAAATGTATTTATCAGAATAAATTATTAATAATTAATTAAATTAAAACATATGTCAAAAATAATTGGTATAGACTTGGGTACAACAAATAGTGCAGTAGCGATCATTGAAGGCGGACAGCCAAAGATTATCGAGAATATTGAGGGTGCGAGAACCACACCTTCTATCGTGGCGATCGGAAAGAATGGTGACCGTTTGGTGGGCCTTCTTGCGAAGCGTCAGGCAGTGACAAATCCGCAGAATACTATCTACGGTATTAAGAGATTCATGGGTCACCGTTTTGAGGATCCAGAAATTCAGAAATCACAGAAAACTGCTCCATTTAAAATTCAAGCTGGTAAAGATGGCGGAGTGGAAGTAGCTATAGGTGGCGAATACAAGCGCCCTGAAGAAATTTCTGCAATGATTCTTGCAAAGATTAAGGCAGACGTGGAAGCGAAGCTCGGTGAGAAGATCACAGAAGCTATCATCACTGTACCTGCTTACTTCAACGACTCACAAAGAAAGGCCACAAAGGATGCCGGTCTCATTGCCGGACTTGATGTGAAGAGAATCATAAATGAACCGACTGCAGCAGCGCTTGCATATGGATTTGATAGTAAGAAAGAAGAGAAGATTGTGGTGTACGACTTCGGAGGAGGAACATTCGACGTGTCTGTTCTTGAAGTTTCAAACGATGTGATTGAAGTGAAGTCCACAGATGGCGACTCACACATGGGAGGCCGTGACATCGACCAGAAGATAATTAACTGGCTTGCAGAAGAATTCAAGAAGTCTACTGGCCTTGATATCAGTAAAGATCCTCTTGCACTACAGCGCTTAGACGAAGCAGCTGAAAAAGCGAAGATTGAGCTTTCGACAACTCCAGAAACAGAAGTGAATATTCCATTCATCACAAGTGGTGCAAACGGCCCAGAGCACCTTGTGCAGAAGATGACTCGTGCTCAGCTCGAATCTCTTTCACAAGAATTTATCGATCAATCTATCGAGATCACAAAGCGCGCTATGGACGCATCTCCATTTAAAATTGGTGAAATAAATGAAATCATAATGGTTGGAGGTCAGACAAGAATGCCAGCGATAGTGGAAGCTGTGAAGAAATTATTTAACGGCAAAGAACCAAATCGTTCAATCAATCCTGATGAAGTGGTGGCTCTCGGAGCTGCAGTGCAAGCAGGTGTGCTTCAAGGTGATGTGAAAGATGTGCTCCTTCTTGATGTGATCCCACTTTCTCTCGGAATCGAAACTCTAGGAGGCGTGGCAACGAAACTCGTGGAGAGAAATACTACTATCCCATCTTCAAAGTCTCAAATTTTCTCTACAGCTGCAGACAATCAGACAAGTGTGGAAATTCACATTACTCAAGGTGAGCGCCCAATGGCAAGCGACAACAAATCCCTCGGTAAATTCATCCTCGATGGTATTCCACCATCACCACGCGGAATGCCACAAGTGGAAGTGACATTTGATGTGGATGCCAACGGAATCCTAAATGTGACTGCAATGGAAAAGACAAGTGGCAAGAAGCAGACCATCCGTATTGAAGCCGGCTCAGGCCTCACTGATGCTGACATCAAGAAGATGCAACAGGATGCAGAAATCCACGCCGATGAAGATGCGAAGAAGAAAGCATTCGTAGACGAAAAGAATTCTGCAGAAATGATAATCTTTTCTGCTGAGAAATCTATTAAAGAATATGGCGACAAAGTGGATGCAAGTCTGAAGACTAGTGTGGAAGAGAAGATTGCAGCAGTTCGCGTTGCGAACGGTGGCACAGACATCGACGCTATCAAGAAAGCTGTGGAAGAACTTTCAACAGAAATGTCTAAAATCGGTGAAGCTATGCAAAAAGCCGGCACAACTGCAGAACCGCAAGCAGAAGAAATAAAGGACGCTGAAGCGAAGGATTCTGGAGAGAATAAATAGATAAAAATAAAAGCGATATTTGTTTTTAGGCAAATATCGCTTTTGTTATTTCATTTTTTTTGAAATAGGAAAGTAGTCAACTTTGATTCCTTTGAGGATGATATAAAATTAAATTTTTGATTTTCTAACAAATATTTAATAACATCAGCCCGGTGTGAAAAGTATTCAGTCGATGTGGTTTTATCATTCACCTTGATAGCATTAATATGCTTATCATGGATAAGTAAATCGAATCCAAAATATTGACCAGGTTTTAAAATGCGTGACGTTTCTTTAAATACATTCTCTATTTTTTCAAGGTAAGATAACACTGCAAAAGAAGTGACCATATCAACCGTTTCTGTATCTAAATCAATCGGGTCGACTTCGAGATCAAGTTTTTTAGGTAAGAAAAAGTTTGGATCCATAAGTTTTGGTTGGGTAGTAGCAATTTTTAACATTGCTGGCGATGAATCAATCCCGATAACTTTTTTACATGAATCTATTTTTGCTAGTAAATTCGTTGTAAAACCTACTCCGCAACCAAGATCCACAATGATTTCAGGTGCGATTGGTTTTTCAATTTTCTCTTCATTAACTAATAGCTTAGTAAAAGTCTGAATACTTTTATAAGCGCAGATAAAATTGAAGTGACTTGCTCTGTATCCAAGAGCGCTCTCGTCAGTGAGCCAAAGTTTTGATGCTTTCATGTGGGGTTAGATTAGGTTTATTGATTATGTTATTTTTTAGTATTATATATTAAAATGCATATTTGTCAAATCATTATAACTTAGGTATAATTTAAAAATGTCTAAAGATTACTACGAAATATTGGGAGTAAATAAGGGTGCGAGTAAGGACGAAATGAAAAAGGCCTATCATAAACTCGCGCATAAATACCATCCTGATAAAAATAAGGGTGATGATTCGAAGTTCAAGGAAGTGAATGAGGCTTATCAGACTCTATCGGACGACCAGAAGCGCGCGCAGTACGACAGGTTCGGTAGCGCAGGCCCAAATATGGGCGGAGGCCAAGGATACGGCGGATTCAATCAAGGCGGAGGTGGCTTCGGTGGATTTGATTTCTCTGGATTCCAGCAAGGAGGCGGAGTGGAGTTTGATATGGGCGACATTGGCGACATCTTCGGAGAATTTTTCGGAGGTGGAGGCATGGGTGGCCGTTCTCGAGGCCAAGCGGCCCGTGGGCGCGATATTTCTACTGAGATAGATATTTCCTTTGAGGAGTCAATTTTCGGCGTGAAGCGCTCTGTGCTCATCAGCAAGCAGTCCACATGCGATACTTGTAGTGGTAGCGGAGCAAAAGCAGGAACAAAGATGGACACCTGCAAAACTTGTAATGGAAAAGGCCAAGTGCGTGAGATGAAGCGTTCTATTCTCGGCACGTTTGAGACGGCTCGTGTGTGTGAGCACTGCCACGGCGCCGGAAAAATTCCAAATGAAAAGTGTAGTGAGTGTAAAGGCAAAGGTGTACACAATAAGCAGGAAGACATCAGCATTGCAATTCCAGCTGGCATAAACAATGGCGAGATGATAAGAATGACTGGCAAAGGTGAAGCCATCTCTCATGGCCAGACAGGCGACCTATATATAAAAGTAAATGTAAAGTCACACTCTATTTTCAGACGCGACGGATCAAACCTCATGATGGACTTGCCGATTAAGCTTACAGATGCAATCCTAGGATTTGAATATAAACTTAAAACTCTTGATGGCGACATGGACGTCACAATCCCAGAAGGTGTGAACCATGGTGAACTCCTACGTGTGCGAGGTAAAGGTGTGCCTCAAGGTGGCAGTCTCTCTCGCCGTGGCGACATCATCCTCCGTATCCAGATCAAGATACCAACGAAGCTTTCAAAGAAATCCAAAGAACTCCTCGAAGATTTAAAAAAAGAGGGAATATAGTTATCCACAATTAAAACATTTACATTTAGTTTGGCAAGTGTTATATATAAATTATGAATTACATTCATGCACAGATAAATAACCGTCGAAGAGCGACTCAAAATTTGAGGGCGCTTGTGAGAGTTTGTGTATAAATAAATCTCCAAAATTCAAAAACAAAATTACGAATTTTCAAAAGCGACCTCAAATGGTCGCTTTTGTTATTTACAGGCAAGAGGTTCAGTCCTTAAGAAAAATATATATTGTTTACTTCTGTACGGGTACAGCACTAAACGGAGAGTTTGAAATACTCACCTTCACAAAAATTTCAAGGAGAACGAACCTACCTAGTGGTTCTTTGAAAATTTAATTTATTACCTCAAATCAATGAAAGAAAAAATTGATCTTAGTTCAGAAACTTTTGATCTCTCTCAATATGGGATAGATCATGTATCGCGACATGGGCTACGCGGAAGAATTCCGTTTGACCCTACAACACTTAAAATTATCAGCAACCCCTTTATTGAGGATAGTGAGCGAAGTCAGTGTGGTTATGAATTCTACCAGTATGTCATTAAGAGTTCAGAATATGCTGTTCTAAATTCAAATATGGCAAACTTTTTGGTTACCTATCAGGATGAACCTGAGGTAGCGCTCTTTTTAAATCCATACAAGAATAAGAAATCCCTTTGCTTTTTTGGGGATGTTTTTGATAATGTTCGTGGTATTACTTGTATAAAATTGATTCAGTTCATTTCCCAGACCAACAGATGGGAATCAAGAACCATCTGGCTTTCAAGAAGTATGTGGGGTAAGGAGTTGGTTGCTCTTGTATACAAAAGTGATGATTTAGAAAATGGTAAGCCTAAAATTCCAAAATATATTGATCTGAAGACAGTCCTCACTATCGAATGTGGAGAAAAGATGATCAATATATCTAAAGAACTTACGAGTTGTATCTGCGAACACAGCCAATCTGAGAATATTCCTTACCTAGAGAAAGATATCTGGGTTAGGGAAACTATAGCATTGAAATTAGATGCTGTTGCTCAAATATTGCTTAAAAAGTACCATAATAATTATCGTCTCAAGGTACTGTATGGGTATCGTCATCCAAGAATACAACGAGAATGGTTTAAAAAGATAAAAGATGACCTTCATTTACAGCACCTAGCTATGGATGAAGTTTCATTAAATGAACTTGCGAACACGATGGTTGCTAATCCTGAAACTGCTGGTCATCCGACTGGCGGTGCTGTGGATGTAACTATCTCAAATTATAGTGATCTCGATATGGGAACGGAATATGCCGACTTTCGGGATCCGGAAAAATTCAAGATGTACTCTGAAAAAATCACTGGGGTACAGATGTGGAACCGGATGTTTCTGCATGACCTCATGGTGGAAGAAGGTTTTGCGCCGTATTACGGCGAATGGTGGCATTATTCATATGGTGATAAGGAATGGGCGTGGTTTTATAAAAAACCAAATGCACTGTATGAACAAATCGAATTCTCGACACAAAAATAACAACAAGGACTGTACTGTAAAACGTGCAGTCCTTTTTCTTTTATTAAAATCAATATTATGTATAATACACATATGTCTCTAAAACCAACAAAAATTATAGGAATACTAGGAGGAGCAGGGCCTGCTGCTACGGCGAATTTCTTTCAGGATATTGTACAGATTGCTCAAAATAAATATGGAGCAGAGCAAGATACTGATTTTGCAAAAGTTTATTTATACAATATGCCAATGGTAGGATTTAATGAAACGGGCTTTGCTGATGCTGAAATGGTTAAGACTCAACTTATCGAAGGAGTAAAGAAATTAGAATCATGGGGTGCAGATTTTATTACATTACCATGTAATACTGTGCATCATTTTACAAAAGATATGCGTGAACAAATTTCTATACCTATTATAAGTATAGTTGAATCTACAGTATCAGAAATTAAAAATAACAATTTCAAAAAAGTTGGTATTCTATCTTCTCGCAGTACGAGAGATTTAAATTTATATAAAGATGCAATTGAAAAATCTGAGATTTCAACAATCAGTGCTACAGATGATGAGCAAAACGAACTTGATAATGTTGTCCTCCAAGTCATGGCTGGAAAACAGGGAGCTACTGAAAAAGAAATTATGTTAAGGATTATTAATAGGATGGAGGCATTAGGAGCTGAAGGTATTGTACTTGGGTGCACAGAATTGCCACTTGCAATTAATCAAAATGATTCAGCATTAAAACTTTTCAATACTATAAATATACTTGCAAATTATGCTGTCGATGAGTCATACAAATAGTAATAAAAAATAGAGCAGAACCATGAATGGTCTGCTCTATAAATAAATTTTGGAATAATATTAATGCACCTCGTGGTGAATTAAATTTGTATACCTAACATTACCGACTTGCTCACCCTTCTCATTGAAGAGAATTGTTTGAAGTTCAAAATCACTCGGGAAAATTCTTTTAAAGATCTTCGTTAAATTATGTTGCTCCTCCTCATAAAATAACGGTAGTACATTAAAGTTTCTTTTATAGCCCAAGTGATACTTGTGCATACTAAGCGCAGCATCAAGGAGTACACATGTTGGCCGTCCATCAGGATGAGTGATGGGGAATCCGGACATGAAATACTTTCCATTTTTTTTGTTAAGTTCTGGTCTAAGTTTTTTAGGCAACTGCATTAACTTTCTTTGCAATTCATGGGCAAGTGGAATCATTGAAGACTCCAATGTGGTGTGGTCTGGATCAAAGATGAGGGGTACCACAGGGTGGATTACCTCGTGCCTTGATACGTTTTCAAGTGGGTGAACATCATCTACAAATAACATCGAATGATCATTTTTGGAGCTTATTTTTTTAGAAATAGCTACTCCAAGGTTTGACCAAAATGTTGGTCCATAGGATTGATAGTAGTGGCCCGCTTCAATGAGGGCACGTTCTGGGTTGCTCATGGTAGGTGTAATGTTTGTTTGTTAATTTTTTATAATTAAAGCACATACAATTTTATTAGTAAATAGAAAATAACATGTGGATAACCTAAAGGACTTTACATCCTGGAGATTTCTGCTATTATTACTTTATTAATCGTTAGTGCGTATGAACAGGAATGAGAGCCCTAAAAAGTTCTAGGTACTGCTCCAGCGTGATAAATAATGCACAAAAATGTATCTGCTTCCCGAAAATTATGGAAGCTCGGATCTAAAGATTGGAATACACAATATTTCGACTTTAATAAAGACGGTGACCTTGTAGTAAAAGAAGGAAATAATATTTATAACATTCGTTATTTAGCTGAGAAGATGGGCACATCACTCGAGATTCTTTTCCCATTCATTATTGAGGAAAGAATTGAGGACTTCCTAGACTTGTCATTCCAGCTCTCGAAGAAAGTAGGTTATAAAGGCAAGTTCTTTTACCACTACCCAATGAAAGTGAACCAAAATAAGGAGGTGGTAATGGCTATGGTCTCTGAAGGTGCTCACCTTGAGACTTCATCCTTCAATGACCTATGGCTCGTGAAGAAGATGCTTGAGCAAGAATCTTTCAACCCAAATATCCGCATTCTTTGCTCTGGCCCTAAGACAGACAAATACATAAACCTTATAGACGACCTTCAGCATAAAGGCGTGAAGATCTTTCCACTTATCGAAGGCCCAAATGAGCTCAAATTCCTTCAGCACTCAAAGTATGATGTGGGCATCCGCCTCGACATGCCAGTGAAGGCTGCTTCATACTGGAACAAGCCGATAGATCGTTTCGGATTTTCTGCGAAAGAAATCATCGACATGGGAAGCTTCAAGAATTTGAAAATTATTCACTACCACATAGGCTCACAGATCGAGAAGCTCTCTGATGTGATCGGCCCTATCAAGTACGCACTCGATGTGTACTTCAAAGTAAAGGAGAAGAATCCATCTCTCGACACCCTCGACATCGGAGGAGGAATGCCTATCCCATACACACGCAATCGTAGCTACCCAGTAGATAAATTGATGGATAAGATTTTCGCACTTATCGTGAAGGAATCTGAAAAGCGCGGAATGCCACATCCAAACCTCGTGTGTGAATGGGGCCGCTACATAGTAGCACCTGCTCAAATTACGATATTTAAAGTTATCGATAGTAAACTCATTTCAAATAAAAAAGCAGATGCAAAGAAGTGGTATGTAATAGATGGTAGCTTCATGAATGACCTTCTCGACACATGGGCTATTGGCCAGAAGTGGTCTGTGATTCCACTCAACAATAAGAGGGATGATAAATTGGAGGATGTATGGCTAGCAGGATCTTCTTGTGATTCTGATGATATCTATACAGGAGTAAATGGATCTGTAACACTTCCAGACTACGATATGAATGATGGAGACCCTATGTATATAGCTGTGCTTGATACTGGTGCATACCAAGACCCACTTGCTGCGCACCACTGCATGCTTTCCTCACCACTTAAAATTGTGGCTGAAAATGGGCACATTGTAGTAGCACGTAAGAGAGAAACACCAGACGAGGTGGGTAAGAATTTCGGCTGGTAATTTAAGAACCAATATATTACCGCATCTGCTGCGTTGCTGGTTCCGTTTGCTCTCGCAATGTATGAGTATACATTTTGGTCGCAGTACTCACCTCCGCCTTGCATCTACAGCAATATATTGATTCTTGGGCTCAAGCGGAGCGAATTATTTTATGAAAAAATGTCTGGCCTGCCTGCGATTCAGCAGAATCGGCTGGACAGGAGATCCGAGGACTTTTTTCAGAATATAATTTGTGAAGCTTTAAAATAATTTGTTACGCTTTCCTTATAAATTAATTTATATTAAAATAGTCATATGCAAAATAATTTACACACATTAGAATTTATATTAAAAAATTACAAGAACTTTAATGCTCGTGCTACTCGCGATGCTCTCATCGCTTACTGGCGCCACGCAGAGAAAGGAGGCAAGATGTTTTGGGCAGTAGCTGGAGCTATGTCTTCCGCACAGCTTGGTATCGTGCTTGCACCAGCTATCCGCGCAGGACTTATCAGCGGTATGTCTGTCACAGGTGCAAACCTTGAGGAATCACTTTTCCGCCTAGTTGCTCATGATTCATATAAGGACTTTCCAGATTACAGATATTTCACAAAGGAAGACGACACAAAGATTCTCGAGAATCGTATGCGCCGTGTGACAGACACAAGTATTCCTGAGGATGAAGCTTTCCGCGCTGTGGAGAAGCACATTGTGCCAGTATGGGAAGAAGCTACAAAGAACGGCACTCGCAAATTCTGGCATGAATATTTTTATGATTTAATCCAAGCTATTGATAAAGAAAAGCATGAAGGTAAAGCTGAAGAATGCTGGCTCCTTGCTGCCGCTGAGAACAACATTCCAATCGTAGTTCCAGGATATGAGGACTCTACTTTCGGAAACATATTCGCATCACACGTGAAGCACGGCGACGCCTCAGCTTCTATTGCAAAAAGTGGTATCGAATACATGGGAGAATTTTATGATCAATACCAGAAGCTTTCTGAAGGAGAGGGAATTGGCTTCTTCCAAATCGGTGGAGGTATAGCTGGAGACTTCCCAATATGCGTAGTGCCATCACTTAAGTACGACATGGAGCAAGAAGTGAAGCCTTGGGCATACTTCTGTCAAATCTCAGACTCAACTACTTCATACGGTTCATACTCAGGTGCTACTCCAAATGAAAAGATCACTTGGGACAAGCTCACAAAAGACACTCCAATGTTCGTCGTAGAATCTGATGCAACAATCGTGGTGCCACTTATGCTCACAGCACTCCTTGAGATGAAGGCAAATCCAGCTGAAGCAAATAAACTCATAGAGAAGTACTCTGCTTAATTAAATTTGTTGAGTAGAGCTGTATATTGTATAATTAAGCAGTGAAAAATTTTTCAATATCTATAATATTTTTGTCAGCAATATTTTTTGCACAAAGTGCTTTTGCTGACTCTACTTCAGGATATGCATGGAGCGAGAATACTGGCTGGATTGATTTTTCTGCAGTTACAGTATCCACAACTACTATTTCAGGTTATGCATACAGCCCAAATATTGGCTGGATATCCATGAATTGTAGTAATACCGATAGCTGTAGTACTGTGGATTATGGAATTACAAATGCTCGTGGGGTTCTCTCAGGCTATGCATGGAGCGAGAATACTGGCTGGATTGATTTTTCTCAGGTTAGTATTAACATTGAGTCTGGGATTTTTTCTGGATATGCATATAGTCCAAACATAGGCTGGATATCGATGAATTGTAGTAACACGAGTAGTTGCTCTACTGTAGACTACAAAGTCGATACTTCTTGGATTCAGCCTGCAAGCAGAACATATGGATCAAGTCGTGTTGCTGTAAATTTGGCTCCATTTTCTACTCCTGAGGTCAAAGCACCAACCATAAATCCTCCAAAGACTATAGATTTTAAATTTGGGAAAAGTATTTCTAGAAAATCTCCTATTCCTGAGATTAAAGAATTACAAAAAGCTTTGAATAAATTTATTAAATCAAATGCACTTGCACCGCTTGTAGAAGACGGGAAGATTGGCAACAAAACAATCTTTGCAATAAAGAAATTCCAAAAAGAGAATAGTTTAGTTCCGGACGGAATTGTCGGCCCTAAAACTATAGCAATTATTAATTCATTATTAGCTAATTAATATTTTATGAAAACAAATTTAAAAATTGGGATATATATTTTAGCAGCGTTTGTGATTGGTGCATTTGTGCGCACAACTTTTGCAGGTTCACTCACACCTAGTGCTACTCCAGCAAGTGTGATGTATACTCTCGATGGAATTTACAATAAAATTATAGACAACACTGTGAGTGCGACCGAAGCTGCGCAATCTTTCACCACACCAGGCACAGCTGCTGCAACTTTTCATACTTTGAAAGAAATTTTCGAAGCATTGCCAACACTCGATGCCACTAAGATTGCATCTGGCACTACTTATATGGGAGTAGCCGGCACACTTTCTGCCGGAGGGGGTTTACCGAAGACTGGGCAGACTATATGCCGAAATTCTAGTAACACAACAGTCTCTTGTACTGGCACGGGTCAAGATGGTGAATACCTGAAAGGTCTACCATCAAGTGGGGATAGATATACAGATAATAGTAACAGTACTGTTACTGACAACGCCACAACTCTAATGTGGCAGCAATGTACAGAAGGCCTTTCTGGGGCGTCATGTGGCACTGGAACAGCAACTCAAATGACTTTTGCAACATCTATAACTACCTGCGAAGCGGCCACAACTGCGAGCTATACTGACTGGCGTCTACCAAACAGAATGGAACTTATTTCAATAACTAAACTTGAAAGTAACAGTCCTGCTATTGATACTACATATTTCCCAGCTACTCCATCTAGCGGAGCTTACTGGTCTTCTACTGGTAATGCATTATTTATTGGTCATTCTGATGTATGGCAAGTAGAATTTGGTTACGGGGGAAGTTCACTTCAGAATAAAACTGCATCTACTCTATACGCTCGTTGTGTAAGAGGATAACTATAAATTAAAAACCCTAGGCATTGCCTAGGGTTTTTAATTATTTCAAAAGATTTCTAAATTTGTGAGCGATCATAGAGTAAAGGAGCTGAGCAGCGCCATATTCTGTGAGAACTGATTCTTTCTGTGGAGCCACTTCCACGATATCTGCACCAATTAAATTCTTTGATTTTATAACTTTCTCGATGAGTTCTACTCCGTACCACCACTCAAGCCCGCCTTGTACTGGTGTGCCAGTGCCTGGCATATATGCTGGGTCGAAGCCGTCCACGTCGATAGTGATGTAGACATTCTTCGTCTTTATAGATTTCAAAACTTCGTCCACTGTAGGCACCTTCTTACCAGGGCCCCATTCAAATGTTTTTACATTATTCTTTGGATTTGAGAAGTACTCATATTCACCCTTGTAGTATGTGCGAATTCCAACTTGTACGAGAGGGTAGCCAAGCTCATTTACGCGTCTTAGAACGCAAGAATGGGCCAAATTTGTAGGGTCATCGTTGTAATCAGAGTCATCGTTGCGTAGATCACAGTGCGCGTCTATCTGAAGTACTGTCACATCCTTTGGATCCCAATTTTCTTTAAGTGCAGTAAGTAATCCGAGTGATACTGAATGCTCACCGCCAAGAAGAAATACAAATTTATTTTTCTCAAGAATTTTTCTTGATTCAGCGGTAATCTTTTCGAGAGCTTTCTTTGGAGTCATTACACTAATGTTTCCAGAATCCTTTTCAGCAATTTTAATATATTCAGAAGCGTTTACTTTATAATTGCGATCAAAAAGCTCAAGCTTACTTGTGAGCATTTTAATTATTGCCTTTGGGCCAGTCGCAGTGCCTTTCCTAGAAGATGCAGTCTTCTCGTATGCTGCAGAGAGTATGACTACATCTGCGTCTTCAATTTTCGTTGTATTAATTATTGAATCTACCATAAAATTATATGTTAATTATATGGTGTAATAGTACAGAAAATGTTATTATATTGCAATATGACATGGTTTTTCATCGCATTGGGTGCACCATTCCTATGGGCACTCGTAAACATAGCAGATCAATACCTAATATCTAAGTATTCAGATAGAGCAAAGGAGCATAGCTCTGGTGGGCTAGTTTTATTTTCAAGTTTAATTGGAATATTCATCGCAGTATTTATTTATATATTTGTCGATAATGTATTTATCGTTTCAAATAAGGATATTTTAATACTTGGCCTTACAGGGCTCATGACTGTGATTTGGATTATCCTTTATCTTTATGCACTTGAGATTGAAGAAGTTTCAAGTATTGCGCCATGGTTCCTTACGGTGCCAATGTTTGGATATTTATTCGGCTACATATTTCTAGGTGAGACACTTTCATTAAATCAAATTATTGGTGGAATAATAATTATTGCTGGAATAATTCTCCTCTCGATTGATTTTAGTAAAGAGAAAAAGCGGATCAAACACAAGCCGATCATATATATGCTGATTGCATGTGTGCTCGTGGCACTTTCTGGAATACTATTTAAGTATGTAACTATTGAGAATAATTTCTGGGTATCATCATTTTGGGAATACGTGGGGCTTGGGCTCACTGGGCTTGTGATATACATATTCGTACCGAAATACAGAAGGGAATTCATGCATATGAATAACACTGGTGGAAAGAAAATATTTTTCGTTAATACATTAAGTGAGCTTGCTACTATTTCTGGGAACCTAATGACCAATTTCGCACTTCTTCTTGCACCCGTCACAATGGTGTACCTCGTGGGGAGCTTCCAGCCAGCCATAGTGCTCGGGCTCACACTCCTAGGGACGAAGTTCCTACCACATATAGTAAAGGAAAATCTTTCTAGACGAGTACTAATACCTAAAATTGTTGCCATCATTGTGATGATTTTAGGTAGCATATTCTTATTTGTATAGATATATGTTAAAATACTAATATGCCTGAGGAAGACACAAGAGAGCACAATTTTTTTATAATACTAATTTGTTTTAGTTGTATTTGTGTTGTTGCTGTAGCATTTTATTTTTTCTATCATAAAAAAAGTTATGATTTCATGGTTGAAACGAGTTGTGATCCTACTAGTGAAACTTGCCGATATCGTGATTGCGAAATCGCAGATGAGTGCCCGCTTAATAATTTATCTTATTATAATGAATACACTATCGTAGCTTCAGACTTCAAAGCTTGTCAGGATGAAGATTGTACTTTTGCTTGTAAAGAAAATGTAATACAGTGCATTAAAACTGAATGCACTCAAGATGAAATTTCCAATGGGGTATGTGTAGTTCCAGAGCCAAAAGTAGTAGAAGAATCAATAATTCCAGAGAGTATTAAGAAAAATTCTAAAAAATAATATGCCATCTATTGGTGATTACAATACAATAATGTCCGATCATAATATTTTTAATAAAGTAGTGTATACTCCACTTTCTGAAGCATTGCGAATACTTGAAGAGAGACAAAAAGATCCAGTATTAATGCAAAAAGTTGAAAATCTATTTGCAGGTAAAATACCAGAAATATTGAAAATTGGTAGGTGTGCAGTTATAGCAAGACAACTCGCTACCCCAAATCATGAAAGTAGGATGTTTATAAATATTGCCAAAGAGAACAACCTTAAGCCGGTTTTTTTTGAATATAAAGAGGATAAATTCACTTCGAACAATAAGTATAAACATTCACTTGGTCAATTACATCTCAGTGACTCCTTGAATTCAAAAGGTGAAGATTTAGTTGAAAAAATTAATATTATTGATTTTAATTTACATAATGGTAAAAAACTTTCTGAAATTAAGACATTGTGGAATGAATCGATTGTTGATTTTCATAAAAATTTATTTTCACATTATAAAATCGACGGAGTATATTTTCATGATGAATCTGCTTGGTATAAGGAGAATAATGCTGATACAATAGATTTTGTATATGTTAATTTTTTCCTCTTATTCACTTGTTATGGAATACTGTTTGAAAATTTCTTAGTTTCTACTGACAGTGAAGGTGAATTTACTAAAAATGTAGTTCTACCGTCTATCGAAAAAGTTATCGAATTGACTGGTGTTAAACCATTAATCATCCCAATAGGCCCACTTGATATAGAGACAGATAATTTTTGGTATCATCATTTACCACATATAAAAGACCTAATAAAATAAAATATGGAAACAATAATAAATACATGTATAAGTACAACTGGTGGTGGGTTAGAAAAACTTGCTCAATACTCTCACATAATTCCGATTATTCTATCTCTCACACTAGCTTTCTTTATTTTCTTTAAGGCAAAGTTCAATCTTTTCTCTAAAATATTCCTCGCCTTTGTTATTTCTTTCTGTGCTTGGCTTGTGGGTGACCTCATAACCTGGACATCGAATGATTACAATCTTATTTATACTGTCTGGTCTACTCTCGTATACATAGAGCTTATATTCTTTATACTAGGGTTGTATTTTGTTATAACTTTCGTCAATGAAAGAGATATTCATTGGTACAAGAAAGTATTTTTCTGTGGACTTCTAGTAGTACCATTTGTTATTACTGTTACTCAGCAATCCGTTCTAGGGCTCAATCAGAGTATATGCGAAGCTGTAAATAATCAATTTCTCGACAATTACAAATTGATAGTAGAGAGCGGTATCGGTATTGTGATTTTTGGGTATCTAATTCGTGCATTTTTCAGAGAGCAAAGTAGGGAAGACAAAAAGGCTGATATTATAGTACTATCATCTACTCTTTTGTTCCTGTCAGTATTTGGTGTTACAGAATACATAGCATCAATTACTGGTATCTATGAATACAATCTATATAGTTTGTTCATCCTACCTTTATTCTTAATCGCAATTATATACGCAGTTTTTGAGCTAGATATTTTCCACTTCAATATGCTAGGAACTCACTATTTGGTTGTGGGACTTATGATACTCATGACTGGTCAGCTATTCTTTATCAATAGTACTACTGATCAATTCCTTACGATTATTACTGTCTTGCTTACATTAGGAATTAGTATTTTATTATATAGGAATTTAAAGCGCGAATCAGATCAGAGAGTAAAAATTGAAAAGCTATCTGTAGAACTAGCTGATTCTAAGCTCAGACTTGAGGATACGAACATCAAGCTCGAAACTGCAAATGATAAATTAAAAGACCTCGACCGTCTTAAGACGGAATTCCTTTCACTTGCTACGCACCAGATCAGGAGCCCTCTCACTGCTATTAAGGGCTATGCATCAATGGTTATCGAAGGGGATTTCGGCCCTATACCGGACAAGGCCAAAGAGGCGGTGGATAGGATATTCCAATCGAGCAATAATCTTGCTGTAGTTGTGGAGGACTTCTTGAACGTTTCAAAAATTGAATCAGGTGGTATGAAGTACGAAAAGGTTAATTTTGATTTCGGAGAGGTGTGCAAGTCTGTCGCTACAGATCTCAGTATTACCGCTGAAAAGAAAGGTCTCAAATTAGAATATTCACAAGACGAAGGAGTACACACAGTAAATGGCGACAAGGAAAAACTTAGACAAGTAATTCTTAATCTTATCGACAATTCCATAAAATATACTAAGGCTGGGAATTTATGGGTTACAGTTAAGGTAATTGGCGACAAAGTACAATTTGCAGTGAAAGACACTGGTATCGGTATGACTGAGGCAATAAAGTCCACGCTTTTCCAGAAGTTTGCCAGAGGTAACGGCGGTCGCTACAACACTACAGGGTCTGGGCTCGGATTATACTTGGGTAAAGAAATTACAGCTGCACATGGTGGCAAAATCTGGGTGGAATCTCCAGGCGATGGCCTAGGATCCACATTCTTTGTGGAATTAAGTTTGGTTAAATAGTTTAAACGTAAAAGTCGCAAGGACAGTCCTTGCGACTTTTACTGTGTATTTATATTTTAGAAATTTTTTGACCTTTGTCTGTATCTTTTACAGTAAAACCATGTGCTTCAATCTTTGCTCTTAGTATGTCTGATAGTGCAAAATCTTTTTGTGAGCGGGCGTATTCACGATCTTGTGCAAGCTTCTCTACTTCGTCTGGAATTTCCACTTCTGCTACCACGTTGCCCAATCCCAAACCAAAAACTTTATCGAAATCAAGAAGAGTAGCTTTTTTGTTTGAACTGGATATATTTTCATCCTTAAGCAATTTCCACATGAGTGCCAAACCTTGAGCAGTACTCAAGTCATTATTAATCAGACTCTTAAATTCCTCAGTATAAGATAAGTCTGGCACACCCAATACTTCTACTTCTAAGCCATTATATGCCTCTCGCAAGCGCTTTAAAGCCATCTCGGCACCTTGCAGTGTCAGAATAGTGAAGTTGATAGGCGAGCGATAATCTGCTGTGAGGAGCCAGTAGCGGAAGCCAAGCGGGGAGACATTTATCTTCTCAAGATCACGAAGTGAATAATAATTACCGAGTGACTTCGACATCTTCTTGTTATCTACAAGAAGCCAAGCATTATGGAGCCAGTAATTTACAAAATGCTTTCCAGTCGCACACTCTGACTGTGCAATCTCATTCTCATGATGAGGAAACATATTATCGATCCCTCCGGTATGAATATCAATCGATTCACCAAGAGTAGCGGTGCTCATAGCCGAGCACTCGATGTGCCAACCTGGGCGACCCTTGCCTAAAGAAGTTTCCCAGAATACGTCGCCATCATTTTCATCCCAAGATTTCCACAGGGCAAAGTCCTGTACATTCTCTTTATCGTATTCATCTTTCCTCATTCGGCCAGATGCATTTTCTTGTAATGTCTCAAGCGTAATATGATTCAGTGCACCATATTCTTTAAACTTTTTGATATTAAAATATACACTACCATCATCACCCTTGTATGCATGCCCACTTTCTAACAGTTTCTCGATCATGGAAACCATTTGAGGGACAAAATCAGTGGCCTTTGTGTACATATCTGCAGGGATGATACCGACAGCATCGCGGTCTTTATAGAAAGCCTCTGTATAAAACTCCGTAAATTCCTTCAAATTCTTGCCTTCTTTGATAGAATCTCTGATGGTCTTGTCGTCAATATCCGTAATATTCATTACGTGTTTTACATTAAAACCATTGTAAAATAAGGTTCTTTTCAGGATATCAGCAAACACATAGGCTCTGAAATTGCCAATATGAGCATAATTGTAGACAGTCGGGCCGCAGGTATATAAAGTAACCTCCTTTTCACTATTTGGCTTGAAATCCTCAATTTCGCGAGATAATGTATTGTATAGTTTAAGTGACATACGCCAATTATAGCGTGGTACTTGCTTTTTTCAAAACTTTCCGGTAGTATATGTCTATTCCCGAGAGAAGCTTATTCTTAAGGATTAAATTATATGGCTACAAAAACAACAACAAAAAAGGCAGCAGCTAAAGTGACAGGTGAATTCGCAGTTATCGAAACTGGCGGAAAGCAATACAAAGTCATGGTTGGCGAAGTGCTTAAGATTGAGAAATTAGCAGGCGAGTTCGCAATGGGCGATAAGGTGCTATTTGATAAGGTTGTCCTAGTAGACAATGGTAATGATACTACAATCGGTACTCCATACATCGCAGGCGCAAAGGTAGAAGCATTGTTCCAGAAAGCAGGCCGCAACAAAACAGTTAAAGTTGTTAAATTCAAACAAAAATCTCGTTATCTAAAAAGAAATGGTCACAGACAGCCATTCGCAGAAGTAAAAATCTCAGCAATAAAATAATAAAAAATACCCTCACTTGAGGGTATTTTTTATTGCTTTACATATATGCTCTATATTACTATAATAAATTAATGAATGAATTTGAGAAGAAACTTATACAGCAGGGGAATATAGATGTCACACCAAAGAAGGAAAGGATTAAGGACGCCTCGACTCTTATAACGGGGAGACGTGAGCAATCATCTAGAAATCTTCTAGATAAATATTATGCGAAAAGGGGATTCGAACTTGTGTGGGATGAAAGTAATCCTGCACTTCCTATGTTTTCTCCTGAAACAATGGATACTTATGCAAGTACTCACAAGATAGACGAAGCTGGTACTCTGATGATGCAAGAATGCCTTGAGAAAAATATGGGTTTTACTCTTGGACAAGTTTCGGAATTAATACGACAAGCTCGTATTCAATACGATGATTTTTTTAAGGAAACTATTGGTGATAATTTCACTAATGAATTTAAAGATAAGGTTTTTTCTGATGAAATAGTAAATAAGTACCCGCTTGCATTCGCCTTATTTTATAAACAAATTAATTATCTTTTTGAGGTCACAAAAAATAAAGATATTTACGAATCCGAGACAAATACTAAATATACAAATGGAATATATGCACCTATGACACTATCCAATGAGACTTCAATATTTTTTATTGGTCAAAGGCAAAGAGATGTAAATATCTTTAAGATCATAAAGAGAACTTTTGTAAGCCCAGAAATAGACGAAACTTGCAGTAAGTTCATCGTTTTGCCAAAAAATATATCCTAACATTATTGACGTTATTTTTAGCCTCTATTTTTTAGAGCGTTTTTGATAGTTTCGGAGTCGGAGTATTCTAGCTCTGTGCCTGTGGAGAGGCCTTTACCTAAAGACACAATACTTACATTTGAATTTTCAATTATTGGGTGCAGTAATTCACGAAGATAAAGGTCTGTATGCTCGCCGTGAGGATTAATAGAGAGACCTAATATAATTTCTTTTAAAACTTTACTCTTAATACGGTCTTTTACAACAGCTTGAAGTTCATTTGTACGAACAAAAGTCGGAGTATCTTTCGTTACGATAGGCACAAGCCCTCCAAGTACAAAATATAATCCTTTATATGTCTTCGTGCGCTTAATGGTTTCCATATCGGCATCTTTCTCGACGATAAGTAGGGAAGACTGATCAGTTTGAGGATTTGCACAAGTCTCGCAGAGCTTATCTTGGTGCGGTAATATTCTAAAGAACACATGACAGGATTCACACTCTGCAATTTGTGATTTTATAGAATTAATAGCGTCGCCGAGTGCTTTTACAAAGCTAGGATTTTTATGAAGTAGGAAATAAACGAAACGCTTTGCTTGGCGCTCACCAATACCTGGGAATTCCTTAAATTTTTCGGCAAGAATATTTATCGGGTCCATAATTAGAATTGATCAATATTTGTACTTGAAGCAGAGTTTGCTAACGCACCGAATCCATCCATATTTCCTTTCTCGATAGTCACGAATGTAGTCATCTTCTCATCGAAGAATAGATCCACCTTTCCGACTGGTCCATTTCTGTGTTTTTCGATAAGTATTTCGGCAATATTTGTGCGTTCTGATTCATCCTTACCCTTATCTTCACGGTGGATGAACATTACTACGTCCGCATCCTGCTCGATAGATCCTGAGTCACGAAGGTCAGACAAGCGAGGGCGTCCTCCGCGAGCTTCCACGGCACGAGAGAGCTGTGATAGGGCAATAACTGGCACATCAAACTCCTTTGCAAGACCTTTAAGTGAGCGGGAAATTTCTGTAACTTGGTTCACCATAGAGTCGTAGTTCTTGGAAGTCGACATAAGCTGTAAGTAGTCCACAATAATGAGCCCGATGCCATGCTCGGCTTTAATTCTTCGGCACACTGAACGCATTTTCACAATAGAGTTTGCAGCTTGGTCATCGATGAATATTGGAGCCTTTGCGAGTCTATCTAGTGAGTCACGGATTTTTGAGAACTCACTTTCTGCAGAAAGATTTCCAGTACGAAGGTTCCATGCATTCACGCGAGACTCTGCTGCAAGCATTCTGTCTACGAGTTGCTGAGAACTCATTTCGAGTGAGAATATAACTACAGGTGTATTATGTTTTGTGGCGGTCTGGCGAGCAATGTCTAGAACTAGAGTAGTCTTACCCATGGATGGTCTCGCTGCGAGGATGATAAGGTCAGACTTTTGTAAACCTGCCAAATATCCATCAAGATCTTTGAATCCAGTTGGAATTCCACGAAGCTCACCCTTCGTCTCATGTAGCTTCTCTAAGCGCTCCCAAGCCTCAGGAAGAGTATCCTTAAGAGCTACGAAGGCTTTCCCGCGAGAAGGATTTCCGATATTCATCATTCTTTTCTCTGCTTGGTCGAGTACTTCATACACATCATCCACATCTTCATGGAAACCAAGTTCAGATATGTCGCCACCAGCATCAATAATATTTCTTAAAATATTTTTCTTCTCGACGATATCTGCATAGTGACGAATATTTGTTGAAGCAGGCACAGATGACACGAGTTCGGTAAGATACACAGTACCGCCTACAGATTCAAGCATTCCACGCTCAGATAAACGCTGTGAAAGTGAAAGCAAATCAATCGGTTCACCCTTTGCAGAAAGCTCTAGCATTATTTTAAATATTTCTCGGTGCTTACCAGCATAGAATCCTTCATGATTTAATACGTCTGTAATTTCGTGGAGCGCTCCTGGACGAAGCATAATAGATCCGAGGACTGCTTTCTCGGAATCCAAACTCTGTGGAGGAATTCTCATTCCGACTTTTTGCTTTATTGGTGTTTGTGTATCTTTTGCCATAGAGCTATTGTAGCACAGGGGCTCAATATCTTTGCAAGTCATTTTTCGGATATCCCTGTGCAGAATATGTGCAAAACTTTCATATTTTTGGTATTATATTTAAATGGCTAAAAAGATACTACTTTCGGGCATACAGCCCTCAGGAGCGCTTCATATAGGTAACTATTTCGGGGCACTTAAACAGTTCGTGGATATGCAGGAGGAATATGATACTCGAGTTTTTATTGCAGATTTTCACGCAATTACAACAGTACAAGATAAAGATAAATTATCAATCGGGATTTTAAACATCATTATGGATTATTTGGCTTGCGGACTTGATCCTAAAAAGGTGGTTCTTTTCAAGCAATCAGACCTACCAGAAGTCACAGAGCTCACATGGTACTTCAACTGCATTACCACAATGCCATTCCTTGAGCGTGCTACATCATATAAAGATGCAAATCAAAAAGTAAAAGAGGTGACTGTAGGACTTTTTGATTACCCGATGCTTATGGCTGCGGATATTCTCATCCAAGATGCAGACATAGTGCCAGTCGGTTCTGACCAGAAGCAGCACGTGGAGTACGCTCGCGACACTGCGCAGAAGTTCAATAATATTTTTGGAGAAACTTTCAAACTTCCTGAGGCAAAGATTATGAAAGAAGTGGCAATAGTTCCTGGAGTAGACGGAAGGAAAATGAGTAAGAGCTATGGCAACACTATTCCACTTTTTGCAGATTCTGCTACTGTCAAGAAAGCTGTGATGAGTATAGTGACTGATTCAAAAACTCCAGAAGAGAAAAAAGATCCTGAAACTTGCAATATATTTGCCCTTCACAAATTATTCTTAAGTGGGGAAGAGCTAGAAAACTTGAGAAGTAGATATATAAATGGTGGCCTCGGATATAAAGAGTCAAAAGATATGCTTTTTGATGAGATTGAAAAGTATTTCGCACCAATGAGAGAGAAAAGAAAGATGTATGAAGAGAATCCAGGATTAGTGCTCGACATACTCAAGGATGGAAAAAGTAAAATTCATAATTTAGTTAATAGTAAAATTGCCGATGTGAGAAAAGCTGTCGGCGTACAATTATATGATAATTAGATTTATAAGATTCTTTTTAGCAGGAGTATTCTCACTGCTATACATACCACTCAATGCACTGCTCATGAAAATACAAAGATGGTATCTACCAATGTGGCAAAAGGATAAAGTGATTTATATTTGTTTTGCACCGTTTTACTGGATCTACGTCGGGATTGTGACTCTCATTTCATACCCATACGAATTAATAACTGAAAACTTACACTAATAATTTTATGAAAGAAAGAATATTTATAAAGGATTTAAAAGAACATATGGGAGGCATCGTCACTATTGCTGGCTGGGTAGATGTGCGTCGTGATCAAGGCAAAATGATTTTCCTAGATTTCCGCGACATGACAGGCAGAGTGCAAGGACTAATTCTTCCAAATTATACTGAGACTCTAGAAGTAGGGAAGACTCTTCGTCAAGAATTTGTCGTGAAAGTTACTGGTAAGATCAATGAGCGCCCAGAAAAGAATAAAAAGGTAGGAGTACTAAATGGCGAACTTGAGCTTGAAATACAAACAATCGAAGTCCTTGCCGAAGCTGCGACACTACCGTTTGATATGTCACTTTCTGGTTACAACCTTGAGCTCACTACAGAGCTCGATAACCGTGCACTTGTGCTACGCCAACCAAAGGTGCAAGCAGTATTTAAGGTGAGCGAAACTATAATCGACTCCTTCCGTGAATATATGAAGAAGAATATGTTTTTCGAATTCCAAGCGCCATCCATGGTACCAGCAACTGCTGAAGGAGGTGCTGAAGTTTTCCAGCTTGATTATTTCGACAAGAAAGCATACCTCTCTCAGTCTCCTCAGCTTTACAAGCAGATTGTAATGTCTGCATTTGAAAGATGCTTTTCTGTAAACAAAGTTTTCCGTGCTGAGCCTTCATCTACTACTCGCCACCTTACTGAGATAGTATCACTCGACGCGGAGATGGGCTTCATCGATTCTTGGCGTGATGTGCGTGATATGGCAGAGGAAACTGTGAGATACATCCTCACTCAAGTAGGCGAAAAGAATGCTGAACATTTAAAACTCCTAGATGCAACTCTACCGGTCATGATAGAGAAGACTCCTACATATTCACTTACTGAAGCTCAAAATATGATTTTTGAAAAGAATGGCCGTGATGTGCGTGGAGAGAAAGACCTCAATGCACAAGATGAAAGAGAAATTTGTGAAATCGTAAAGAATGAGACTGGATCTGATTTCGTATTCGTATACGGCTATCCTACAAAGAAGAAGCCTTTCTATGTGTATCCAAATCCAGAAAATCCAGAATTCAACGAAGGAGTGGATCTTATATGCCGTGGAGTAGAGTGGCTCTCTGGTGGAAGAAGAGTAAATAAATATGATCAATTGGAAGAGCAGGTGAAAGAGTGGAATATGGATCCAAACAAAATTAAAATGTTCTTAGAAGCGTTTAAGTATGGTGTACCACCTGAAGGAGGATTCGCTTTCGGAGCAGAGCGCCTTACAATGCAAATTCTAGGACTTAAAAATATTCGTGAAGCATCTATGTTCCCACGCGACATGAATCGCATCGATGAACGCCTCACTGAAGACGGATACTAAATCATTCCATCTGTAGAATAGTGAATGTTTCTATCTTGTCCGAAGATTCCCACAACTCCGTTCAAAGTAAAATTCTCTACTTTTTCTATAATATTTTTCTCAAGCAATTCGTTTGAATATACTGCTTTCGTGCCATCACTTATTGAAATGGTGATATGTGGATTTTTGTTTTTTGTATTTGAAATGTCTACAAGTATTGCTTGGCCTTTGTCGTCTTTTGCATAGCCTATTACTGGTATTACAACTCGTTCACCGATTGTATATAGGCCAATTTCTTGCATTGTTGGGTGGAAAATAAGTGTGACATGGTCGGCATTTACTTTATTAAATTTCGCTGGAAACTTCATTAGAAGTTCAGCTCTCGATTCTGGTGTTAAAAATATTCCGATATATTCAGGTTTCCAATTATTCATATTTGTATTATAGCAACAAAAAAGGACCTAACAAAGTTAAGTCCTTTAAAAAAAAATAGAATGTACAAAGTACTAGATCAAATAATCAGGTCGGAAGTTAAACAAGTTCGATATCCACAAGTTCATACTTGCAGTTCGACTTTTGAATCGGAGTAATTTTTTCTCCGAATTTGTAGATGCCACCCTTCCTGAATGAATCACTATTCATTTCAGTGAACAGGTAAATTCTGCAAAAAGAGCCGTCCTTGATTTTTCCCCAGGCCATTCCTCTGACCCAAGACATCATGGTAATAATCACTTCATCGTCCATTAAGGCTGAAAAGTTTGGTTCCTCAACAACATCAAAACTTGAGTTCCATGCTGGTAAAGAGTCAATACTTAAGCCAAAAAATGGATGCCTCCAGTCCATACACTGTCCCATGTAGTTTTCTTCCAGAAACTTACCAAAGTAAATTTCGCCGTTCTTGTTAGAGGTAGTACTTGTCTTTGTAATTTCATCCACAAAGCGAGATTGATCCCCATCTACAATAACGGCTATGTTACCAGTTGACAAATTACCATTTTTTTCCAAAATTAAGAATTTGATCCCGCTGGCAGTTTTCACAGCACGAGTGGTGTTCTTTACTTTGTCGAAAAGTATAATTTGCTTAAAGATTTCATGACCCTTAGAGTCAGATGCAGATGACTTAATTCTTGCTGCTCGTTTCCATTTTGGATCCGTAGCTTTGATGTTGGTTTCCATCCAGAATCTCACTTGAGCTCCAGTAGGGTTATTAATAACCGTTACTTTCATCTCATATTCTTCTGAATTATTTCCCACATGCTTCGAAAGCAAGATTGATAGCTCTACCTTACCAGGGAGCACTTTTTTGAACGAAGTTCCGTCGAAAAGACTAGTGTTGAATTGATTGTCCATAATTGAAAACTATTAAATTTTTAGATTTGTTAGTATTATAGCACTTTAGGGAGTGATTGTCAAGCAGTAAAATCTGAAAAAAGGGTTATAATTACTATATGAAAATCGAGAGAATAATATTGCCAGTTCGACCACAGCCGGATACGATTGTGGCAATATTCTTACTAAAAAAATTTGGAAAGAATAAATATGAGAATATTGCTAATGCTAGTATTGTCGCAGACCCAAATATTGGCAATTCAGGACATGAGGAAAATATAAAGAATGGAAATCTACTTATAGACTGTGGGAGTGGCCTGTACGACCATCATGGCACACAGAACCCAAGTTGCGCAGCGAACCTTGTAGCAAAGGATTTAGGAATAGCTGGCGATCCTGCCATAAGCAAGCTCCTTCGCTACGCAGAAAGAGATGATCAGTTTGGACTAGGCACAGTATCGAAGGATGCTATCGATCGAGCATTTGGACTCTCTGGACTTGTCGGATCACTAAACAAACAATTCCCGGAGGATGCACAAAAAGTTTTTGATTTTATTCTTCCACTGATTGAAGCACACTACCTTGAAGAATACATCCGTATTCACGAACTTCCTGCTATATACAAAAAACTTTTTGATGAAGGAAAAGTAATTGAATTAAATCTTGGGGTCAAAATGCCACTAAAAGCAGTCCTAGTTGAATCAGACAATATAAGTATTCCTGGATACCTACGAGCGCAAGCTGGTGGAAAATTCAATATAGTAGTACAAAGGCGAACAAGTGGCCACGTAAACATACTCACAAAAGTTTCAAAGGGTAAGATAAATCTAGAAAGGCTCGTTGCAGTCATTCGTGGAGCAGAATACTATATGCAAAATGACAAAGAGATAGATAAAAAATATGGGGAGCTCATTATTCCAGCTCGTATGGGAGAGGTGCCAAACTGGTATTATGATCCTGCCACAAATTCGATTCAAAATGGTGGAGTGCATACTGAACTGACAGAAGCGACGAAAATTCCGTGGGAAAACTGGAAAAGAATTCTTGAAATTGCATTTAATGACTAGCTTTATCTTTGAATCTTTTTAAGCTAGAATGGTAAGGTGACAGAACTAGTAAACAACACATATACTGTAAAATCAGGTGGTTTTGAAGGCCCACTCGAGCTATTACTTTCTCTTATTGAGAGCAAGAAGCTTTTTGTAAATGAAATTTCACTTGCAGAGGTGACAAATGAATATATATCTCACATTAAAAGCCTACAGAATGACCCGACTAGGCAAGACCTTGCCGAACCTGCTGATAAACATATTCATGATGTATCTTACTTCATCGTGATCGCAGCGACTCTAATCCTTATTAAATCAAAATCACTCCTACCAAATCTAGAACTTACTGATGAAGAGGAAGACAAAATTGAAGATTTGGAAATGAGACTCAAGCTCTATCAAATCATTAAGAACGCAAGTATTGATATTAAGAATAATTTTGGTACACAAGTAATTTTTTCCGCACCTGAAAGAAAATGGGACAATGTGATTTTCAGCCCTGACCCTGTGATCACTGTGGAGGCTATAAATGCTGTTATGGAGGATGTCCTCATTCATATTCCTAAAAAGATGGCACCACTACCCGAGATTGAAGTGAAAACTGTCATCAATATAGAGGAAATGATTGACCGCCTGACACAGAGGATTCAAAAGACACTCAATACTTCCTTTAGAGACTTTGCAAGGCAGAGCTCGAATGGTAATGAGAAAGAAGTGAAAGTAAATGTTATCGTTTCATTCCTCGCTATGTTAGAATTAGTCAGAGAAGGAATAATAGACGTAATTCAGAATAGTAATTTCGAAGATATAATGATGAGTAAAGAGGGCACAGAAGGAGGGCCAATAGTAGAATAATAAAAATTAATTATATGAACTTAGACGCAAAAATTGAAGCATTACTTTTCTTTAAAGGTGAACCCGTCGCAATTAAAAAGATTGCGGAAATTTTGGAAGTGAGTGCTGAAGAAGTTTCAGAGGCACTTAAGACTTTATCTACTAGAATGGAAAGTACGGGTCTTACTGTAATACAAAATGACAATGAAGCGACTCTAGGCACAAACAAAGAGGCAAGCACTTTCCTTGAAAAGTTACGCAAAGATGAGATTACAAAAGAATTATCTAAGGCCACACTTGAGACGCTCTCTATTATTTTATATAAAAATGGTCCTGAGAAAAATGGAGTAACAAGAAATGAAATCGACTATATCAGAGGTGTAAATTCAAGCTTCATACTTCGCAATCTTCTAATACGTGGACTTATCGAAAAGAAAGTTGATGTAAAGGATTCACGAAGATTCATCTATACACCAACCATAGAGTTACTTGAATTTATGGGGGTGAGCGATATCACAATGCTTCCAAAATACCAAGAAGTCGTGGAGGAACTTGAGAAGGCAATTACAAACCAAGAAAATAATCCAAATGAGTAATGCAATTAAAATTTTAATCCCAGTGATTTTGTCATTCGTCTCGGGTATATTGATCACACCGATACTGACTCACTATTTCTATAAATACAAATTATGGAGGCGTGTATCTCGCACACATACAGGCACTCAGCCTGCTTTCATAGCAATTCACGACGGTGTAAGTGAAACAAAGACTCCAAGAGTGGGAGGTATGATTGTGTGGATGTCTGTCATTTTTACATTATTACTTATTTGGATAATTGGATTATTTTGGGGTAGTGGGGTAGAAGATCAATTAAATTTTATTTCTAGAAAGGAAACTCTTTTACCATTCTTCACACTCATAACGGCATCTATTATCGGACTTGGAGATGATTTTATCCAAATATTTGCTACTGGCAAGCTTGCAAACGATCCTATCAAATTGCGATTTATTAAAATCGGAATTATCCTACTACTTGGGCTCATTATCGGATGGTGGTTTTATTCAAAGCTTGGGATAGATTATTTATTTGTGCCAAATTATGGATTTATAACACTCGGAGTATTTTTCTTACCATTCTTCATTCTTATAATGCTTGCAGTTTTCTCATCTAGTGTAATCGACGGTATCGATGGTCTTTCAGGTGGAGTACTTGCTTCCATATTTGCAGGGTACGCAGTCATCACATTTGCACAAGGCCAATACGACTTATCTACATTTTGTGCAGTTGTAACTTCTGGAATATTGGCATTCCTATGGTTCAATATTCCTCCGGCACGCTTTTATATGGGAGAGACTGGTATGATAGGGCTCACGGTTACTATTTCAGTAATTGCATTCCTCACAAATACAGTACTCCTTTTGCCTATTATTGCATTTCCACTCTTTATCACATCACTCACAAGTATTATTCAAATGCTTTCAAGACGATTCCGTAATGGTAAGAAGGTTTTCTTGGTAGCACCACTTCATCATCATCTTGAAGCGCTTGGCTGGCCAAAATATAAAGTTACAATGCGTTACTGGGTTATAAGTATTATCACTACAAGTATGGGTGTAGTAATTGCTCTACTTGATTAATATGAAAGGTAACAAAGTAGATAAAATCTTTCTAGGAATAGTTATAGCTCTAACACTTGGGGGCATTATAATGCTTGTTTCCGCATCACTAGGAATACTTGCAAAGAATGAAACTAAATTCTACGGGGTACTTGTGAGTCAATTGGTATTTGGATTACTCGCTGGCTGTGTCGTACTTTATATTGCACTTAGAATTCCTTATAAATTCTGGAGAGAATATTCATTAATATTTTTTATATTATCACTCATACTTACTTCATTAGTATTTGTGCCTCATATTGGGTTTTCTCACGGTGGTGCAAGACGATGGATAAATGTATTTGGATTATCAATACAACCTGTCGAAATCCTCAAAGTTTCTTTTATTATATATTTCGCAGCTTGGCTTTCTTGGGTGAAGAACAAGGTTCGTGACTTTAAATGGGGGATTGTGCCCTTGGTTGTATTTATTGCTCTCATTGCAGGATTACTACTTAAACAGCCTGATACTAAGAGTGTTATACTGATGTCTATTTCAGCTTTTGCAATGTTATTTGTGTCTGGAGTGTCGTGGAAGCATATATTTATTATGATTGCTGTTGCATTAGTCGGTTTTAGTATTTTAGTTTCCACAACGCCATACCTAAGAGATAGAGTAAATACATTCCTACATCCAAATCATGACCCAAGTGGATCGTCATATCAAATTCAGCAGTCTCTGATTGCTATCGGATCAGGTGGACTCTTCGGGCGTGGCCTTGGGCAGAGCATTCAGAAATTTAATTATTTACCAGAACCACAAGGCGACTCAATATTTGCAGTTATTGGTGAAGAGCTTGGGTTTGTAGGATGTGTCGCTCTTATACTCTTGTTCGTTGCTTTTGCTTTTCGTGGATTTAAGATCGCATACTATGCACCAGATTCATTCTCAAAACTTTTTGTTGTAGGAATAATTACGCTACTTACAGCTCAAGCATTTATGAATATCGCATCTACTGTTGGAGTCTTCCCATTAACTGGAGTACCTCTAGTATTCATATCTCAAGGAGGCACCGCACTCATGATTGCTCTCGGAGCCATCGGTATCGTGCTCCACATTTCTCAATTTCAGAAAAAAGTATAATCCACTAGAAAAATAAGCCGAAATGGTGTAAAATAAGCACTATATGAGAATAGTACTTACAGGAGGAGGATCAGGTGGGCATTTTTACCCATTAATAGCAATTGCTGAGGAAATAAATGCAATTACAGCTAAAGAAAAGATTCTAGATATAAAGATGTATTATGTGTCTGATGCGGAATTCGACAAGCAGGCATTATTTAATACAGGTATTACATTCATAAAAGTGCCCGCTGGCAAAATCCGCACTTACTCATCACTACGGAACTTTTTCGATATGTTTGCAGCAGGCGTGGGGGCAATTATCGGTCTACTTAGAATTTTCACTATTTACCCAGATGTAATCATTTCAAAAGGTGGCTATGGATCATTCCCAGCAGTATTTGCTGCCAAGATTCTTCGTATACCACTTATAATTCATGAATCAGATTCTGCCCCAGGGAGAATGAATATGTGGGCTTCAAAATTCGCAAATTATATTGCAGTATCGTACGCAGAAGCAGGTGAAAAGTTTCCTAAAGAGAAGGTAGCCTTCACTGGCCAGCCAATACGCAGAGAAATCACGAGTGGTGGAGTAGATGGTGGTTTGGAATTATTCAAATTTGACCCCATCACACCTGTATTATTTATTGTCGGAGGTTCACAAGGAGCTGAAACAATAAATGAAGTAGTACTTCGCATACTTCCAGAACTCTTAAACTCTTACCAAGTAATTCATCAGATTGGGCCAAAGAATATCGAAGATGTAACCATAAGAAGTAACTTAATACTCGAGAATCATGCCCACAAGAATAGATACAGACCTTTTGCATATATGAACAACCTTGAGACGAAGAGTGCTTATGGCATATCTCGTCTAGTGATATCCAGAGCTGGCTCTGCGATTTTTGAAATTGCTGCATGGGGAACTCCATCCATAATCATACCTATCACAAATTCAAATGGTGATCACCAGAGGAAGAATGCTTTCAATTATGCTAGAGTTGGTGCTTGCGAGGTCATAGAAGAAGCAAATCTTACTCCACATTTATTACTTGCTGAAATAAATAAAATTGCTAACAGTAAAGAGAAGATTGAATCGATGCGTAAAAGTGCGTTTCAGTTTGCGACTCCAAATGCTGCACATATGATTGCACAGAAAGCTATTAACATTATCCTAGCTCACGAATTATAATATGGAAAATTCTAAAAAAGTTATCACAAGATTTGCACCAAGCCCCACAGGATACATCCATGTAGGCAATCTTCGTACTGCTTTATTTTCATACCTTTGGGCTAGAAAGAATAAAGGCACATTTATACTCCGTATTGAAGACACAGATAAAGAGCGCGAAGTTTCCGGATCGATTGACCATATCCTCGAATCGCTAGAATGGATTGGTGCCGAGTACGATGAAGGTCCTCACAAAGAAGGTCCAAATGCACCATACTTACAATCAGAACGCTTGGCAAAGTATAGAGAATACGCTGCTGTACTTATCGACAAAGGTTATGCATACGCAGATCCATATACAGAAGATGAAGTTGCTGAATTTAGAAAAAAGGCAGAAAAGAATAAAGAAGCATTCCTCTACAGGAATTACAGACCAGAAAATACCGAGGCTTGGGATGGCACAAAGCCACTACGTTTCAAAGTGCCCACAATTAAAAGATGGGATTGGTATGACCATGTGTATGGAGACCTCACAGCTGGAGAGGAAGCGCTCGATGACTTTATCCTTATAAAGAGTGATGGTTACCCTACATACAATTTCGCACACATAGTGGACGACATGGAGATGGGTGTGACTCACATAATGCGTGGGCAAGAGTTTATAGCATCCACACCGAAATTCCTCTCTGTATATGAAGCATTTGATGCAACTCCACCTGAATTCGTAACACTTCCACCGATAATGGCAGAAGGCGGAAAAAAGAAACTGGGCAAAAGAGATGGTGCTAAGGATATTCTTGATTACAAAAAGGATGGATATTTGCCAGAGGCTATGGTTAATTTCTTGGCTCTACTCGGCTGGAATCCAGGCGATGAACGTGAAATAATGAGTGTAGATGAAATTATAAATTCATTCGATATTGACCGCATCCAACGCTCAGGTGCAGGATTTGATGAGAAGAAGCTTTGCTGGATAAATAAAGAACACCTAAAATTGCTTTCTCATGAAGAGCAAGAAATGTATATTGATAAATTCATTTCTCAAAATTTGAAGTCTTCACCTGAATACACAAACGAAAGATTGCACAACATCACACCCATAATTATTGAACACATAAGCTGTGGTAGAGATATTGTAAACATGGAGGAAGAGGGAAGTCTTGCCTACTTTTTCAACATACCAGAATACAATAAAGAATCATTATTCTTCAAATCTACTAAAATATCGAGCGATAATAAATATGAAATACTTAGTGGTTTTATGACTCGCACACTAGAAATCCTTTCAAGTATAGAGGATAGTGACTGGAATAAGGATAGTATTAAAGAAAAGCTATCACCCTTTGCTGAAGAGGTAGGGCGTGGAGATATATTCTGGCCACTTAGATTTTCACTTTCTGGCAGAGAAAAGTCTCCAGACCCATTTACTCTTGCTGAAATTTTCGGAAAGGAGGAGACTACTGTTCGTATTAAAAATGCTATTAAAATTCTTTCGAATTAATATAAATGTTTAAACGATATTTAAAATTTATCTTCCTCATTGCTATACTTTTAAATACATCCCGGGCAGAAATTGCACTCGGTCTTCAAACTGCAGAGGAATTAAATCGACAAATTCAAAATACGAATAGTGAAATCGAGAAGCTCGATGCACAGATTAAGGTCTATCAAGATCAAATAAATAAAACTCATGAAGTTGGTAATACACTCAAGAATGTAATTAGTGAGCTCACTCTCACACGCACGAAGCTTCAAGCGCAGGTTACTCAAACTACTAAGAAGATTACTCTTACAAGTACAGTCATAAATTCACTTGATAAAACGATTGATGAGAAGGAGGAAGAAATTGCAAAATTAAAGGAATCTATAAAGGCATCGCTAAACAGTATTTATCAAAATGGTAATAGTACATTCATAGAATCACTTTTAAGTGAAGAGAGAATTACATTATCAGATGAGATATATGCAAGTGAATCTATAAATCAAAGTGCTAGGAATCTAATGCTTGAGCTTGGAAATGTACGCACAGTGCTTGAGAAAAATAAGAGCCAGAAAGAGTTAGAGAAAAATAATCTTACCAAACTGAAAAATAAATTAGATCTAGATAAAAAGAGCGTCGAAGTTGTAAAAAAAGAGAAGGACACATTACTAAAAGAGACAAAAAATAAAGAATCTGAATATCAAAAATTGCTCATAGAACAGCAAAAGAAGCGTGATGCCTTCGAGCAGGATTTGAGCAACTATGAATCACAGCTAAAGTTTATTCTAAATTCTAAATTATTGCCAAATGCGGGTAGTGGGGTTCTGGCTTGGCCACTTGATAATGTCCTAATTACTCAGCTTTTCGGCAAAACTTCATCTTCAAAAAGATTATATGTTTCAGGGAGCCATAGTGGTGTCGATTTCCGAGCGCCAGTGGGAACTGAAGTAAAAGCAATGGCAAACGGCACTGTTATTGGGGCTGGAGATACTGATCTTTATTGTAAAGGAGCCTCATTTGGTAAATGGGTCTATATTGATTACCACAATGGGCTTTCAAGCACTTTCGGGCACCTTTCGGTCATATCCGCAAAGGCTGGTGATAAAGTAAAAGCAGGTGATGTAGTGGGACTTTCTGGGAACACTGGGCATTCTACTGGCCCACATCTACACGTGACAGTATATGCGAGCCAAGGTGCAGGAGTGAAAACCATCCCAAGTCTATCTTGTGCAGGGAAAACCTTTACTATGCCTATTGCCCCAGTAAATGCATATCTGGACCCGATGCTATATTTACCAGGCACAACGTCTTCAATGTATAAGAAATAGTATTTATGCTTAAAATAGTTTTTATTAAAATTCATGAAATTGTGAGAGAAAGTCATATACCACTCTTTCCAGTCTATGCGCTAGTATTTACGAACCTCTTATCTATATTCTTTGCTATTTACTACAGGTGGGATATCGACAGCGTACTACTTCTATACTGGGTGCAGAATATTATTATCGGTGGCTTTGCAATGTATAGACTTACAACCTCTGAGAACATTATTTTTCCTGAAAAGGACAGAAAGTACCTAGCTGACAATAAAAAAATCCCCGTATTAGCTTTTGGAGTTCAATTTCTCGTAATTAATTTAATACTTTTAGTATTTTTAAATGATTATATACATATTAGTAAAGTATTATATTTAATTTTATTTCCCGCAGGTATATTTTTAATAAATCATATAATCTCTTTTCTGACTTACTACAGAAATGGGCGACAGTATCCGATATTATTCAAACAATTTACAACTTCTATACATATCCGAACAGTACCTATTCATATTTTCCTACTCATAGGTATGCCGTTTATGTTTTGTGTCGGTTTTATACTTGATATAATTAGTAGTACGTATATGCCATTATCTAATGATACAATCTTACTTACATCTACAATTGGTGTAATTATATTTATGATTATAAAAACTTTTGTGGACATCTTGGGGCATATTATAAGTCATTCAGATCCTAAAGCTCTTGAAGTGCTTATAAAGCTAAACGATAAAGATGAAATAAAAAGACTAATTAGAGAGCATTCGCAGGGTAAAATTATAAATTTCGCACCTGATAAGGAAATGTAGTATAATATATTTATGGAAGAAATACATACACATAGTGAGCCTAGTCATCGCTCAAGATTAAACATCTTACCAATTCTTGTAATCGCCGGATTAATTTATGTACTTTTCTGGGTAGATTTAGATTCTTTTATAAATTCTCCACAATTTCAAAAAAATATTTCATATATAAAAACTAGTTTTCAAAAATTAGTGCCTAAAGCCAATATTGATACTGCATCACTATTTAGCACTTTCTCTATGCCTAAATTGCCCGACCTTAGTATACCTGTATTACCAACTCAAATACCTATAGATAAAGGAGGGCAAGACATAGTACTTCCAGAGAATGAGGTGAGGACAAATTAATGTTGAATGGCAATTATTATTGAATTTGATATAATCTAAAATATGAAAAACGTATATATCGCATCTGACCACACAGGCTTTGAACTTAAGAAAGAATTAATGATATATATAAACTCGCTAGGATATGAGGCTATAGATAAAGGGCCTTTTCTTTATGATAAGGACGATGATTACCCAGACTTCATACGCCCATGCGCGGAGGCTGTGGCTAGCGATCAGGGTAGTTTTGGCGTAATATTTGGTGGCTCAGGCCAAGGTGAGGCTATAACTGCAAACAGAGTGCCTGGTGTGCGTGCAGCAGTCTTCTATGGAGGAGTACTCGCTAAGGGTGCTGTGGATATTGAAGGCAATCTATCCACTGACCCATATGAGATAGTGAAGCTTGCTCGCGAGCACAATAATGCAAATATTATTTCTTTTGGAACACGTTTCCTCACAGTAGAAGAAATGAAAGAAGCAATAAAGATTTTCTTAAGTATAGAGTGGAAAAAAGTTGAAAGGCACGAAAGAAGAATTAATAAAATAGATAATAAATAATATATGACAGAAGTAATACCTGCAATCTTAGATAAGAGTTATGGTGAGATGAAAGATCATGTGGAGAGTGTACTAGGCTTAGCTAGGATCGTGCAGATTGATTTTTGTGATGGAATATTTGTACCATCAAAAACTTGGCCATATGCTGAAGGTATAGATAAAGAAGGTAATTTAATTGATTACAATTTCCTAAAGATTTTAAACGAAGAGGAGGGTATGCCATTTTGGGAAGAAATTGATTATGAATTTCATTTTATGGTTAAAGATGGGAGTAAACACTGGAGTACATTTCTGAAGCTAGGTCCGAAAAGTGTAGTATTTCAGGTTGAGGCAGAGAGTAATCTAGAAGAATTTAGAGAATTCCTCGAAGCTATGGATCCTTATACACGCGACACAGTTCAAATCGGAATAGCTATAAACACTACCACACCTATCAAGACTATCGAGCCCCTAATAACATACATAGATTTCGTACAGTGTATGGGAATACCAAAGATTGGCGTACAAGGACAGCCATTTGATGAAAGAGTTTTCGATCATATATCGTATTTAAGAAAGCATTATCCGGATTTAATAATAGCAGTAGACGGTAGTGTGAACAGTGAGACCGCCCCGAGATTAGTAGAGAGTGGAGTATCGAAGCTTGTAGTAGGAAGTGCATTACTAAAAAGTGAGGATATAGTCGAAACTTATCACGAATTTCAAAATTTATAATTATATGGAAAATCTTACAGACGAAAAAATCAAAACACTCAAATTACTAGCGACGAAAATCCGTATCAGTATTATCGAAATGCTTACAGAGGCGAAGAGTGGCCACACTGCAGGACCTCTTGATATGGCAGATGTATTTGCTGTACTTTATTTCCATCAATTAAATCACAATCCTAAAGAGCCTTTCTGGGAAGGTCGCGATAGGCTAGTACTTTCTGCAGGTCACATCTGCCCTGTGCTTTATTCTGCAATGGCTCACTCTGGATATTTCCCAGTACCCGAATTACTTACACTAAGAAAATTCGGTTCACGCCTTCAAGGACACCCACACCGCGAATTCTTACCAATGGTGGAAACTTCTTCAGGACCACTTGGATCAGGACTCTCACAAGCAGTGGGCATGGCAATAGCTGAGAATATGGATCACGGCAAAAATTCTGGGAAGTTCTTCTACTGTGTGATGGGTGATGGTGAGCATGATGAAGGAAACATCTGGGAAGCAGTGATGCTAGCAGGTAAAGAAAAGCTCGGAAACCTAATAGGAATTGTTGATCGCAATCATATTCAGATCGATGGCAACACAGAAGACATTCTTCCACTTGGAGACATGGTGAAGAAGTATGAGGAATTCGGCTGGCATGCAGAAGAGATAGATGGCCACAACATGGAAGATATAAACAATGCAATAAACCGCGCAAAAGCTATTCCAGACAAGCCTTCATGTATCATTGCAAGAACTATCGCAAGTAAAGGAGTAACACCATTTGAATACGATTATCGTTGGCACGGAAATCCTCCTGGATCTGGTCCTGTCGACAAGGTTCCTAAAGATAAGCAGACAGAAGTTGCACTCGAAGAACTCAAAACATTTTACAAACTAGTTGAAGAAGGAAAATAATATGCTTAATTCAAATCTAAAACTAAATACAAAAATGTTTGATGCGGATGTGGAGCAAGTGCCTACTAGAAAAGGTTTCGGTGAGGGACTACTCGCAGCTGGTGAGGCGGATAAGAACGTGGTAGCACTTTGTGCAGACCTTACAGGCTCTACAATGATGAATATTTTCGCAGAGAAATTCCCAGAGCGTTTCGTGCAAGTAGGAATTTCAGAGCAGAACTTAGTCACAGTTGCAGCGGGAATGGCGGCAATGGGTAAGATTCCATTTACATCTTCATACGCAATGTTCTCTCCCGGCCGTAGCTGGGAGCAGATCCGTACTACAATCTGCTACAACAATAGCAAGGTTGTAATCGTAGGCTCACACGCAGGAGTATCTGTAGGACCTGATGGTGGAACCCACCAAGCAATTGAAGACATCGCAATCACTCGTGTGCTTCCAAATATGACTGTTATTTATCCTTGTGATGCTATTGAGGCCAAGAAGGCGACAATAGCCTGTGCAAAGACGAAAGAACCTACATACCTCCGCCTTGCTCGTGAGAAGACTCCTATAATGACAACTCTTGATACTCCATTTGAAATCGGAAAAGCACAGACAGTATTTGCACCAGAGGGAAATGCAGACGTCGGGATAGTCGCTTGCGGACCACTCCTACACAATGCAATTAAAACAGCGAAGAATTTGGAAGAGAAGGGAATAAAGGTGAAAGTTCTAAACCTCGCAACTATTAAACCTCTCGACGAAGAAGCTATCCTTGCTCTCGCTAAAGAAACAAACAAAATTGTAACTGTCGAGGAGCACCAGATAGCCGGAGGTATGGGTTCCGCTATTGCTGAATACTTGGCAAAAGTTTACCCTACAAAGATGGCATTCATCGGAGTACAAGATCTATACGGCCAATCTGGGAAGCCTGAAGAGCTCATAGAGCACTATGGTATGGGCGTAAAGGATATCACAAAAGCAGTAGAAGAAATCATAAAATAGAATAAAAAAATCCCGACACAATAGTCGGGATTTTTTTTATTAATTATATTTCTTCTAAATCTCTCAGATTATTCTTCAAATCTTGAAGTTCTCTATCATGTACATATAAATCGTATGCTTCTCGTTGGACCTTTGCGCTCTCTATGGGAAATTTCATTACATAATCTCTATCTTCTGCAAGTTTATCCAAGGCGTCAAGTGAAGCTTGGTATGCTTCGTGAAGTGATTTATTTTCTTTTTCTTTCTCTTCTATCTGAGCTTTGAGAGATGCCTTTTGACTCTCAATAAGTGAATTTTCAGCAGAATCTACTTTAATATTTTCTGTTGTAGGCGCTCGTTCTGGTTTTTGTTCCATAAAGTTTAATGAATTATATTTCTTTAATCTTATAATCTTCCGGTGCCTTTTGCAAATACTCATCTAATTTATTCTTAGATAAGAGGCCTGCTTGTGCACCCATATACATTACCACACTCATTGAGTTTATCGGCCCATATCTCAGTGACTCTGTAAATGGTACTCCATTTGCCATCATTGCCGCAATAGTTGATGATGTAGCATCTCCAGCTCCTGTGCGATCAAATGGAGGCTTCTCATCAGGAAACATTGGAAGACTGTAATACTTCTCACCATCGCTCCCCGTAAGACCATTTGGTCCGTCTGTAATTACGATATATTTCGGTCCGAGTGCACGAATCATGTCGTGAAGCTTCTTTATATCCTTCTCTTGAGTTCCTAGGATAGTTTGAGCTTCTTCTACATTACAGAAAAATAGATATGTATTTTTATATACTTCCGCCAATCTTTCCTTGCCGGCAATAATCTGGAAAGTGCCTGGCTGGAAGGCCATCTTTGTCTCCGGGTGTTTCGCTAACCACTTTACTACTTCATCGTGGAATGCTATCGCATGTGAGCCAATAGAACTGAAATAGAGCATGTCTACAGTCGCATCTTCTGGCAATGTATAAATAAATGGAGCATGCTTCACGAGGATAGTTCTCTCTGGACCATACTTGAGCACATAGTGATAGTTTGTAGGATATTCACTTGATACTGAAATATAACTAGTATCTACATTTTCTTTTTTAAGTGCTGTTATACAATTGTCACCATGGAAATCCTTTCCGATACCTACTACAAGTGAAGAGGAGAGACCGAGGCGAGCTGCAGAGACTGCGGCATTTGCACTGTTGCCCACGGCTTGCACTTCTGTGGCATCTTCATAAGGAATCTTCGCACCGAAATCTACACACAATTTACAATTATGATTATCGACGTCACAGTTCACTGTGGCATCCTTTAAAGTAATAAAAACATCAGTCACAATATCGCCCAAACCTAAAAATTGTATATGCTTCATACCTCGATTATACCATAGCAAGGCGTAAGTTTGTAAATTTATCAATATTTTATAAAAGGTGTATACTATATGCATGGAATTAGCAAAAGAACTCAAAAATTTTATTAAAGGTGACGTAGAAAACAGTGAAGAAGTGCTTACAAAATACTCCCGTGATGCCAGCTTACTTGAGGTAAGACCCGAGGTTGTAGTTTTCCCAAAAAATTCTGAAGATGTGTGCAATCTTGTGAAGTGGGTAAATAAAGAAAATGAAAAGGGAAGTAAATACTCTATAACAGCACGCTCAGCTGGCACATGTATGGCTGGCGGAGCAATTGGTGAATCCATAATACTCGATTTCACTAAGTACATGAATGAAATAAAGCGCGTGGAAAAAGTTGAATCATTTGAAATACTTCCGAAATATCCAAACGCTCATAATGTGAAAATATCTGGTAAGGCAACGGTCATGCCTGGATGCTTCTATCGTGATTTTGAAGTGGCGACACTTAAAGAAAATTTATTGCTCCCTTGCTACACAGCATCGAAGAGTATAAATGCGATGGGCGGAATGGTAGGCAATAATTCTGCTGGAGAAAAGACTCTAAACTATGGAAAAACAGAAGATTATGTGAGTGAGGTAAAGATAGTGCTTGCTGATGGTAGAGAATATACAGTAAAATCACTCACAAAAAAGGAACTCTACGCGAAAATTGCACAAGGAGATTTCGAAGGAGAACTCTATAAGAATTTACTCGCACTCATTAAAGATAATTTGAATATTATTGAAAATGCAAAACCAAATGTATCAAAAAATTCTGCGGGGTACTATTTGTGGAATGTATATGATAAAAATACAGAAATTTTTGATTTGCCTAAGCTGATAGTAGGGTCACAAGGCACATTCGGCTTGGTAACAGAAATTACTTTTCATTTAGTGGACGTAAAGCCTGCTACAAAGCTTGCCGTAATATTCATGAAGGATTTATCACGCCTTGGAGAGCTTGTGGATACTATCTTGCCATTTCATCCTGAGAGTATTGAAAGCTATGATGATGCCACAATGAAGCTCGCTATTAAATTCTTCCCAGACTTTTTAAAGAATAAAGGACTATGGGGAATGCTCCGTTTTATGTGGAGCTTCTGGCCTGAGGCGATAATGATGCTAACCTCTGGAATGCCAAAATTAATCTTGCTAGTGGAATTCGCGGGGAACGATGAAAAGGAGATTGCAAAAGAAGCAAAGAAATTGCTTGAGAAAGTTAAGCCATTCAATTATAGTGCCAGAATTACAAGAAGTAAAACTGACGCAAATAAGTACTGGGATATTCGCCGCGAGAGCTTCGCATTACTACGCAAGCATGTGAAGGACAAGCACACAGCACCATTTATCGACGATATCGTAGTCCGCCCAGAGACACTCCCAGAATTCCTTCCTAAACTTCAAAAGATATTAAACATATATCCGATTACTTACACCATCGCCGGCCACGCTGGAAATGGTAACTTCCACATAATTCCGCTTATGGATTTCAAGGATGAAAATACTTCAAAAATTATTCTAGATTTATCCAAGAAGGTTTACGACTTGGTGCTAGAGTATAAAGGCTCGACTACTGCCGAACACAATGATGGACTGATCCGCACGCCGTTCCTGAAGCAAATGTATGGCGAAAAGATTTATTCACTTTTCGAACAAACCAAAAAAATCTTCGACCCTTTAAACATCTTCAACCCAGGTAAAAAAGTTGCTCTAGGGGAGAGTGGAGCCGGAACTGAAGAATATATAAAGACTCATATCATAAACGAAGGTCACGAGAAATCCCACAAAATTTAAATATATGAAAAGCAGTGCAGAAAACATAGAATTACTAGCAAGTTATATTGTCGGGCAGAAATTGCTCGAAAAGTCTCAGCATGTGATACATGGGGAATTGGAAGATGTAGGATGGAGCCAAGATCTTATACACAATGCGTTTGCCATATCTGCATATACCCATCGTTTTTACCAAAATAGCAATGAATCAGAAAGAGAGCAGGTAGAAAAAAAATTAAACGAATACAAAGCATTGCCTTTACCTCTCCCTGAAAATACCATATAAAAAAACCGCTTTCAATTAAGAAAGCGGTTTTAATTTTAGAATTATGCAATTAATTTATTATAATTTTTTGCATCAAAGAATGGTTTTCAGAGTAAAGCATATACATACCAGCTCCTAAACCAGAAAGATCGAGAACATTGTTACTTTGATTAACAGTTTTTCGGAATAGTTCCTTGCCTGTTAAATCAATTAATACAACAACACCCTCATAGCCGGTGACTTTTACTACACCAGTTGTAGGATTAGGATAAACCGAAATTTTTCCTTTAGCTACATCATTTTTAATACCAGATGCTATACCTGAGGTCTTGAACTGAACTGGGTCACCATAATTGGTACCATAACTATTCTTTGCGGCAAAACGGTAAAAATATTTTTTTCCGGGCTTCAGATTATTTACCAGTAGAGATAAACTGTCGTGAGTCCCATTGTGAAATATTTTATTCGTTTGGTTTGAAAGAGGAAACGAATCTCCGTATTCAAACCACGTTGTAGCCCCAGCATCAAAACCATCATAATAGCCATGAAATATGGCTCTGTCATTCATGATACCAAGAATATCTAATGTCTTAGCAATCGGAGGCATTATGTTGAACGTGCTTAGTTCAACAAAAGCAACGGTATCTGTTAAAGAATTTTTTAGGTGTACAGTACAATACCACACACGATTCATTAACAAATTAGGTATTAGGATTGGAATTGTTTGAATCCCAGTATCCTTGCTTGTCATAATAGACGTACTAGCCCAAGTAAATTGGTCGTTATATTCTACCCAATACGAGAAACTATTTCCGTGACCGTTAAAGGTCGCATTCACAGTTCCATAGGTTGAACCAGAACTTGTTGTAAGAACAACAATAGTAGCTTTTCTAGTACTTGGTGGTGGACCACTTTGGTTGTCTAAAGTTTTAAAGCTTAAAACTGAACCAAAACTTGTACCCCATGAATTTACAGAGGCTGCTTTGTAGTAGTAAACAGTATTTGAATTTAATCCATACGCTGGTAAGTTAATCGAATTTGCGTATTTTCCAGATACCATTGATAGGGTAGAGCTAGATAAATTTGAAGGATTAGTACCATATATGAAATAAACTACTGTGCTTGTTCCTCTTCCATCTACTCTTAAATTCAGGGTAGCGTAGCTGGTTCCTAACATTCCAACAGTGTCTGTTATTACTAAAGGTGCTTGATTACCGGGTGTAAGGAAGCTGTCAATCGCTGTCGAATCACTTCCATAAACATTACTTGCATAATAACGGTAAAGATACCATGTATTCGCTAGTAAGGAATTAGCCGTCAAACTAAAATTATTAGAATCTAAAAGATTGCTAATTACATTAGTTTTTTGAGACAACGATGAGTTAGTTCCATACTGCACCCAAACATATGTACTATTTTTCTTTGAATTGTAAGATCCAAAAAAAGTAGCACTTGTAGGAAGCATAGATATAGAACTAAAATAAACCTTCGCTGGTTTATTATTCAGAGTGTAGAATCCATCAGTAGTACTTTGAGTTATACCGAAATTGTTCTCACCGAGTGCAGCAACATAATATTGCTTATCGGATGTTAACGAATTTAGTTTAACTACGATTGTATCGATCAACTTATTAGCAGTTATAAATATTGTCTGCGTTCCGAAGGAAAGCGTTTGACCATATTTAAGCGCTACTTTACTTAAAGTACCTTGTCCATTTATTACTATTACCGCTCGCGCAGTATTTGTAGTAATAGAGTCGATAGTCAAGATTGAAACAATCGGCGTACCTGCTGGTGCAGTCTTTACAGAAAGAATATTTCCTCTGGTAAATCCCCAATTATTAATCGCTTTTACACGATAATAAATTGTGGAGTTTGATTGTTGTCCGTAGATAACTGCGGAAACATAAGAAGATCCTTTCCCGAAAGTAGTAAGAGCTGTTGTTTTTACTAAAGCAGTAGGCGAAGCGCCGTACTCGAATTGGTAATAACTATCAGTTCCTTTTCCATCAACAAGTGCATTCAAGGTTGCGTAGGTATCCGTGATACCATCCGCACTATCAGTTGTAGCTAAAGGCTTTTCATCATTTGTGGTTTTTGAAGTTAGGGTTTGACCATAACTTAATCCGTAGAAATTTTCAGCCGCATACTTGAAATAGTATACGTGATTTTTCAAAAGCCCAGATAGGACATCCGAAATATTTCCCAATGAAGTGCCTCGTGCAACTTTAGAAGTACTGAACCTAAACATGTTTGGCAATGTATCGTACACCACCCATGTCTGTGTTGAATTTTTCTTTGAATCGAAATTTCCGTGTACAGTTATTGAATTAAGCCCAATATTATTTGACGAATCAGTCGCCACGCTGGGCGGTTCATTATTTGGTGTAGTAAACCCAAAGACACTGCCTTGAGTCGTACCAAAACTATTTTCGCCAATTGGCGCAGTGTAGTGCAACAAGTCAGGAATTAAGTTTACTAACTTAATAACTATCGTATCCACAACTTTTGTTGCGTTTACAAATATCGTTTGGGTTCCGAAAGAAAGTGAAGTTCCGTATTTTACAGCAACCTTACTTAACGTACCCTTACCATCAATTGCTATCTTCAGCTGTACCGTTGTTGGTGAAAGTGAATCTTTGTCAAAAATATTTACAGCAGGAGCCTGGTTAGGCGATGTTGTAAATGATTTGATACTTCCAAAATTTGTACCCCATGTATTATTCGCTTTTATACGATAGTAAACTATGGTGTTAGCAGGAAGCCCAAATATTGGGGAAGATACAAAAACGAATCCCATACCAAACGAAGTTAGAGTAGTAGTTTTTATAAGTGAGGTAGGCGTAAAGCCATACTCAAACATATAATTACTATTTGTTCCTTTTCCATCTACAATTGCATTTAGGTATGCATATGTATCAGCAATTCCTGTTGCTGAGTCAGTCGTTGTGCTCGGTTTCTCATTATTCAGAGTTCTCACTGGGATGGTTTGACCATACGCTTTTCCAAAAGCATTTGAATCAGCACACCTCACATAATATATGTGATTAGTCAGAAGACCTGAAATAGTTTCGGCAATATTGCCGTTTGTAGTTCCACGAGAACTTTTGCTAGTTCTGAAACGATACAAATTTGGGACAGAATCCCATTCAGTCCATGTTTCCGTAGCTGTTCCATTTGGTTTATAACTACCATATGCATTTGCAGTCGTTAGACCAGCAGTTGCCGAATCAGTAGTTACTGATGGAGGTTGATCATTCTTTGTAGTAAAAGTAATAACGTTCCCGTAAGTCGTACCGTGCTGATTTCTCGATTTTAGGCGAAAAAAGTATACAGTACCACTTTCTAAGTTTGGAACTTTTACTCTGACTGAATCAGTTGCTTTCGAATTACTAACAGGTACTGTTGTTAATCCGAAGTAAACGGTTTTACCATACTCGAATGAATTCTGAACTGGAGTTGTACCCCTTGCATCATAGTATCCAATCAACTGAGCACTAGTGTAAGAAACACTGTCCGCAGTTAAAGTAATTGCATCTGGGGCGAGGCTACCCTGGGTAGTAAATGATATTACATTGCCACGGGTTGTGCCTCTCCAACTTTCTCCAACGATTCGATAATAATAAGTAGTGTTATTTGTTAAATCATAAATTACAGTACTTACAAAATCTTCATCAGGATTACCACTATAGTAACTATTACATACCCAATTAGTATTGTTATAATTTAATGGGATAACATTGCTTAATGAAGTCGGGCTTGTGCCGTATTCAAAACGCCAGTTATAACAGTTACCTAGTGCATTTATCTTTCCATTTAAGTAAGCAGATGTTTGCATAATATTAGTTGCAGAATCCGTAGCCACTATCGGCGGTTTACTGCCCTGTGTCCTCATGACAATTGTATTGCCATAAGTAATTCCGGAATCATTTTTTGCAACTAATCTACCGTAGTACTTCTTGTACGTTTTTAAGTTCATCAGATTTTCCCACATGCCCCATTGATCAGTTTCCTGCTGAAGAACAGCAGAAGTAGAATCTCTGAATGCGGTGGGAAGACTGTCGTACTGGTACCAGGTAGTTGTAATCAATCCGTTTGCTTGGAAAGCTCCACCTATTTGTAATTGATCAGTATCACCAACCCAACCAGGGTTCCAGGTATAAACACTTGGAGCCGTCATGGTCGGGGTAAAGAAAGTATTCACAAGTCCGCTACTGGTTCCATTTTTATTCTTCGCTACAATCTTGAAACTGTAGAGAGTATTTGATGTTAGCCCTGTAATGGTTTGTGAAATAGCACCGGCATCAAGATAGTTGTGGTAAATACCACTTGTATCTATCTTTGTTGAACTGCTTTTCCAATAAATGAAATAGCTGATTGTGGAATCATTGTTAGGATCCACGTAGCCATCCAAAATAGCTGAAGTTCCAAATATGCGTCTTGCATAATTGGTTTGCACCGATGGTGTAGATTGACCGAATGTCAGATTGCTCAAGCTAATTAAAGCGAGCGTCAGGATTAGGAATTTGATAACTTTCATGTGTTAGGAGTTGGTTTGATTGTTGTGAATTAGATTGATTTTTTGTTGTTGTATTAATTTTTTAAAGTTTGCTCAATCATAGCATATTTTTGCCTAAATGTCAATATCATTGTATAAGTTAAAAAGGGCTAGAAGGGCTTGAAAATAAGGGTGTAATTTAAATTTGCCGAAAATGATTTTCTGTGCTAAGATTCCACCTATGAAAACATTAATCGCAACAAAGCGAAGTAAGGCAGATAAGCTAGAAGATGTGCGCGCAAAAGGCATGATTCCAGCTGTCGTCTATGGCGCTAGCGTGGAGAATACCCCAATCTCTGTCTCTAGCATCGACTTCATCAAAGCTTTCAAGGACGCAGGGGAATCAAGCACATTAGTAGTTGATATTGAAGGTAAGAAGGTAGACGTACTCATTCATGATGTACAGTTTGACCCAGTAAAGAGCTTTCCATTACACGCAGACTTCCTTGCTGTGGATATGAACAAGCCAATCGAAGTTAGTATTGAGCTAGAATTCACAGGTGTATCACAAGCTGAGAAATCAGGACTTGGTTCACTTATGAAAGTACTTCACGAAGTGGAGATAAAGGGTCTTCCAAAAGATCTTCCTCACACAATCGCTGTGGACATCTCATCACTTGCAACTCTTGCAGATCAGATTCACGCGAAGGATATCGTACTTCCAGCTGGAATTACATTACTCACTGATGGTATGGAAGTTGTCGCACTCGTAGCTCCAGCTAAGGCTGAGAAGGAAGAGGAGGCAGCACCAGTAGACCTATCAGCTATCGAAGTTGAAAAGAAAGGTAAGAAAGAAGAGGAAGGTGCAGGAGAAGAAGCTAAATAATTTTCTACCCCGACTTCGTCTACCCCCCCAAGAGGGAAATTAAACCCATACACATTCTGTATGGGTTTTCTTATGCTATAATAAGTGAATGCGTTTAAAGAATAATTTTATAACCGGAATTTTGATTTTATGTATGCTACTTTCTAGCACACATATTTCTTTTGCGAGCGTGGAGCTAGATAATGCTCAAGCAGAGAAAGCGAAATTGGAATCCGAACTGTCCGCACTTGAGCAAGAGATAGCTCAAAAGCAAAAGGAGCTTACTCAGCAAAAAGGACAGTCCACATCACTGTCTAGAGACATAGCCATACTTACAACACAAATTTCAAAATCTAAACTAGATATTAAATCTAAGAACCTACAAATTACGAAACTTGGTGGTGAAATAACTCAGAAAAATAGCAAAATTCAAACACTTACAGAAAGGATTGAGCTCGAGAAAGAATCACTTTCTCAATTACTCAGAAAGAATCGGGAGATAGATGAGATTTCCATGGTATCACTACTTCTTTCACGCGATAAATTGTCCGACACGTATAGTGATGTGGATAATTTCAATTCACTTAAGGGTGCGATAAAGAAATCTGTCGATGAAATAAGAGGGAATCGTACGCAGACTGAAGCTGAGAAGAAGGCACTCGAAGAAAAGAAAAATCAAGCGATAGATGTGAAGGTAGCACTCGAGAACGAAAAGAAAAAAGTTGAGAGTAATGAAAAAGATAAACAGCAACTTCTCTCTATTAGTAAGAGTAAAGAATCTGAATACAACAAACTTCTAGCCGAGAAAGCGAAGCGACGCGCAGAAATTCTTGCTGTACTCTTCAACCTCCGTGATACTGGTGCCATTCCATTCGGACGCGCACTCGACTATGCGAATGCTGCAAGCAAGGTGACTGGCGTACGTGTGGCTTTCATACTTGCAATTATTACTCAAGAAAGTAACTTGGGGACTGACCAAGGTTCTTGCTATCTTACAGACCAATCAACTGGTGCGGGTGTGAGTTCTCGAAGTGGTAAAACTTTCCCAAATGTTATGAAGCCAAGTCGTGACGTAATCCCATTTATAGAGATCACCACAGGTGCTGGGCGCGATCCTTACAAAACTCTAGTGTCCTGCCCGATAGCTTCAGCTGGTACTTCAAGCTGGGGTGGAGCCATGGGACCTGCACAATTCATACCTTCCACATGGATGGGTATGAAAAAGAAGATTGCTCTAGCACTTGGAAAGACCAATCCTGATCCTTGGAATGCACCAGATGCATTTATGGCTTCAGCCTTATTCCTAAAGGAACTTGGAGGGGTGAATGGTAGCTATACTGCGGAAATAAAGGCTGCTTGCAAGTACTATGGTACTGGAGGCACTGCTTGTGCATACGGAAAGCAGGTAATGGCGAAAGCAACCAAGATCCAGACCACCATGCTAGACCCGTTGCAAAACTAATAAACCTGTGCTAATATAGCTTTTATGAAGAAAGAAATACACCCAAAATACAACTTAGCCTCAGCTGTCACTTGCGCATGTGGAGCGACATTTACTGTGGGCTCAACTATGAATGAAATAGCTGTGGAAATCTGCAGTCAGTGCCACCCATTCTATACTGGTAACGAAAAGGTTCTCGACACAGCAGGACGTGTGGACCGCTTCAAGAAGCGCGCTGCAGCAGGTACTAAAACAAAGAAATAAATACTCTAGAAAAATCGCTCTTTCAGGGCGATTTTTCTTTTGGGTGCTATAATAAATATATATGAACTTCGATCTAGAAGAATTAAAAAAGAATCACAAGACAAGCTACCTCGCAAATGAATACGAGCGTCTTTTGGCTGAGGAAAAGAAGATTAATGATATGGTGGCAGAAGATGAAAGTATGAAAGAACTTGCTGTGGAAGAACTTCAAAATATAACTTTTCAAAAAGAAGGACTTGAAAGACAGATTGAAGAAATGCAAAAGTCTGAACGCGAGGAAGAAGAATTCCCAAATGAAATCATCCTTGAAGTTCGTGCAGGTGCAGGAGGAGACGAAGCATCACTCTTTGCATACGAACTCGCACATATGTATGAGCTCTATGCTGAGTCTCGAGGCTGGTCTTCGAAGGCACTAAACGAATCTATGAATGAAGTAGGTGGGTACAAAGAAGCTTCTTTTGAAATACGAGGTAAAGATGTATATAAGCTCCTAAGATACGAGACTGGAGTGCATAGAGTTCAGAGAGTTCCAGCTACAGAAAAGAATGGGCGTATTCACACTTCCACTGCATCAGTGGCCATCCTTCCACTACGCAAGAAATCTAAAATTGAGATCAACCCATCAGACATCGATATGGAGTATTCTCGTGCAGGAGGTGCGGGCGGACAGAATGTGAACAAAGTGGAGACTGCAGTACGCTTGATCCACAAGCCTACAGGCATCGATGTGCGCTGTACTACAGAGAGAAATCAGCTTGGGAACCGCGAGCAAGCTATGATTATCCTTATGGCAAAACTTCAAGTCTTAAAAGATGAAGAAGAGGCCAAGAAATATTCTGCAGACCGCAAAGGCCAAATCGGAACAGGGGATAGAAGTGAGAAAATTCGCACATACAACTTTCCACAAGACCGCGTCACAGATCACCGCATCCGCCAATCTTGGTCCAACATCCCAGGAATTATGTCTGGAAAAATCGATAAAATTCTAGAAGCAATGTCTTCTGGTGTGGTAGGAGAAGCAGAAGACGAAGAATAAATTTATTTAAAAAAAAATTGCCTTGGAAGACAACTTCCCGGGCAACTTAAATTCCTTTTTCCCAAACATAATCAAATTTTGCTGCAACTCTAATTATATTTGAGTTATTAATCTCTTTTTTATTTAGCATAAGACGACATATCTTTGGTAAATTATTCGTCTTCGTACACTCTGTCAAATCCATTGATGTAAGTTTTGTCACGTTCACAATTTTAATCATTAAATTACAAACATTATTATAACCATCATGATTGTGAGAAAAGTCATCGTAAAGAGCATAGGCACAATATTCAGCAGCAGCCTCTTCAATTTTTGTAAAGATGAAGCTATTAATATTTGTGGAGTTCGAGTCAGATTTCATGTTTATAATAAGACCTGAGTATGATACTACTGAAATATTTTCTCGAAAATTAAATGGTAAGATATCAGTAGGATTCTCAGGCCTTAGAGTATGAAATAGCTCATGCGCAACAACATTTCTAAAATGTAACTTATTGAATAATCTAGTTAGTCCTTTTCTGTTTATGTAAATATTTCGAGGTATACCTATAGCTCTAATTATTTCAATATGCCCACCAGGAATCTTTGTAGGCTGAATGATTGTATCATTTATAAACAAAGTATCTCTTAGTTTATACTTAAAATCATAATCATTAACAGTTTTTTCTAGAACAAACTTAAAACTATCTGGGAGTATTGCATTGTACACAATAACAACTCTATTTGATAGAGAATTATTGTTCGTAGGAGTAGAAACATTTTTTGTTTCTTTAATCTTGCTTTTGTTGCCACAAGTAGTGACTACTAAACTAATACAAAACAGTACCAGTATAGTGATTAGGGGATTTTTTATCATAATGAGGGCTAGTTGGTTTTGTAGAAATGACAGGAATCAACTCTACAAAACCAACTAATTCCACAACCTTGAATGAATGTATTTCAATGAAAATTTTTAATACTGTAACATCTAAAGTGCCTATATGTCAACCTATGCACCAGTCCGACTGGTACATATAAAAAAATTGCCCTGGAAGACAACTTCCCGGGCAACTTAAATTTTATTTATGATTTCTATACATACTAATGGCTTGTAATCTATGACTAAATATTTGATTATTCCATGCCAAATTAAATATATCCATCATTCCTACGACGTCTGCCACTTCTACCTCTTTCTCACTTCTGTTTAATATTAGACCAAACAACTTTATAGGATTACTTGTCCTTGTAGCATTAATTAGATCAATTGGTGTGATCCAATTACTATCTAACATGGTTAACATCAGGTCTCCCACATTGTAATATTGAGGGTTTTTAGATTTGTAACCTCGATACAATGCATAGGCACATGCTTCAGCTCCAGCCTCTTCAATCATTGTAAAGTGTTTTGAAAAGTCTGAATTTGAACCTAAGTTTAATCCTGAATAAGAAACGATTGAAGTATTTTTGTCCACGTAGTATGGGGTAACTGTTGCTGGGACCTTACTTTTTAGGGTATGAAATAATTCATGTGCAATAGTGTACTTAAATTTTTCTAACCAAGTCGTTTTCAGAGCAACTTTATTAAGACAAATTTCTCTAGGTTTCCCTATAGCTAAGATAGTACTTATCATAGTGTCTCCACTATGAGTTTCAGAAATTGAAGTATCACTGACCCATAGCGTGTCGTACAGAATATATTTATTATGATAATCCATAACGACGCTTTTGAGCACTGCTTTTAGACTATCAGGGATTTGTGTGTGGTACACAATAGTAACAGAAGGGTGAGCATGCGGGTCGCTCGCAGAGGGATGAGTAATACTAATTTCTTTCTTTTTATCATTTTCGTATTTAAATACGTAAACAACAGGTAAGAACATACCTAATAATACCAAAATCGTTAAGAAATTTTTTTTGAGGTTCATTGCGAAGTAATTTAAATTTTTATTACTTTAACATAAAAAATGACATACTGTCAATGTTATGAACTTGCCACTAAATAGTGTTTTGTGGTATACTTGCGACCAGTAGTTAGCTTAGGTTTTGGTATTTGTTTCATACTTCGCTGTGTTAAACATAAAGTATGTAAATGAAAATCGGCATATGCGATTACATTTATAAATTAGTTTCCTTCAAAGATTTGTATGCAAGTACAATTCGGAGAAGTACATTGTCATTATGGCAAAGAAATTGTATGTTGGTGGTCTTCCTTACAAGACTACTAACGATGAGCTTAAAAGCTTATTCGAGGGTGCAGGTGCTGTGAGTAGTGCTACTATTATCATGGATAAGATGACAGGCCGATCAAAAGGCTTCGGATTCGTTGAAATGACAAATGATGGCGACGCAGATTCTGCAATCTCAATGTTTAACGGAAAGGATTACGAAGGTCGTAACCTTACAGTGAACGAGGCTCGCCCAATGGAAGCTCGCCCATCAAACGGTGGTTTCCGTGGAGACAGATAATACTCTCGTATTATTTCAAAAAAGTCCTGCAAATGCAGGGCTTTTTTGTTGTTTTGACATGACGATATAAAAGTGTATACTATAAGCAAATATTGAGAGTTGATTATATAAGTTTGGGACTTGGTCACAGCAACCAGAAATTGGTTTTTGTAACAACGTCCCAAACTAATTTTTAAACTCCTGATTTCTTTTATTATGGCAAAGCAAATACTATCCAGTTCAACGCTATTATATGCGTTTATCTTTATTAGTTGTAGAGCAGTTGCTCAAGACTCTCTAAACTATCATTCTCGTAGATTTAAATTCCAAGCGCTCGAAGTAGAAGCCCAATGGGCTCCAAAAGAGAATGACATCATAAGTAGTGGAAACTACTTACTAGAATTAGGTAAAAATTCCTTTTTAAAAAGTTATTTCTTTGGGGAATATAATTTCTCAAACAAGGAATACGCTTACACTATTTCACTAGACCCTAAATTGTATGGGCCTCTACACCTAACAGCAAGTTTCGAGAATGATCTATTTGGAACCGAGTACAGTAAAAATCACTTCCAGACTGGGTTTAAACTTTATCTTGAAGATTTAAAACCGTGCTCAAACTGGTTTCATATTGCATCCGTGGGAGTAAATTATAGCTTATTTGGAAATGCTGAGCATAAGCTTCGCAAAACTGAAGTAAGTTATAATTTTTTGAGTAATCCTATTAAGATCAATAAAAATCTTGCTTTGGTAGTCCAAAGTATGGGTAGGATACGGAATGGGTATGATTTTCACTTCTTCCAATTAGGTTTTGAACCGACAAAACTTCATCATTCGGTATTCATGATCGGAACCGGACAGGTTCATGAAGGGAAGTGGGATTTTTATACTGGCTTTCAATATGCCTTTATTGAATCTCATAAAAGTTTTAGATTTTAAATTAATTGCCCTAGCATTATACTGCAGGGCAATTTTATTGCACAAAGCTATTATTTCTGCTATATTTTAGGTGCCTAGGCATGTAGATAGGCGTATTGAGTATGTAGTTGTTTTTAAATTTATGAGTGTGTAGTTCAGTGGTAGAACGCTGTCCTGATATCTAACGATATAAATGGTTCGCTCGTTGAAAATGAAAATAGCTGTTAATTCTCTCCGTGAGTGTGTAGTTCAGTGGTAGAACGCTGTCCTGATAAGACAGAGGTCGATGGTCCGATTCCATCCACACTCACCGAGAGCGGTAGCCTATTTTCATTTTCCAACTCGCTGCCATTTAAAAGACAGAGGTCGATGGTCCGATTCCATCCACACTCACCAGGCCTTTCGGCCAATTCTTTTTATGAATGATACAGATATAAAACAAGCATGGTGGAAACCGGGAGCGGTGCTATTCGTACAGATGTCCGGATGGATAGCTGTCCCCGTAATCATCGCACTCTACGTGGGTAAATATTTTGATGATAAATACGATACAGAACCCTGGATATTCATCATTACCATCGCACTCGCATTCATCGTATCGATGATAGGAATAAGCAAAATTGCAGTCAGATACGTCCGCAAAATTGAAGAGGAAAGCAAAAATAAAAAGAAAAATACAATAGACACAACATATGACACAAGAAACAACACACAATGAGATTAATACAGAACTAGTAAACGGAGCACCCATTGCGGCTACAGAGCACGCAAATGATGAAGTATCACATGAATCCACTCTATACGCAGAGCCTATAGCTCACATAGGCAATTTCACAATCACAAACGCACTTTTCACTAGCTGGATAGTCGTCGTTATTATTTTTATAATCGCACTCGCAGTCAGGCTTTCAATCAAAAAAATTCCGAAGGGGATTCAAAATCTTTTTGAACTAGTTATTGATGGGGCACTCTCACTTTGCGACCAGGTCACACAGAGTAGGGTAATCACAAACAAAGCTTTCCCGATAGTTTTCTCTGTATTCTTCATAGTTCTCTTAAACAACTGGCTTGGAATACTACCGCTCGGAGGATTCGGCCTAATAGAAATGACCGATCACGGCAAAGCTTTCATTCCTCTAATCCGCTCTGGAACAGCAGACATCAACGGCACATTACCACTCGCCATACTTTCCGTACTTGGAGCAAATCTGTTTGGAGTCTTTACTATCGGTCTCTGGAAAACTTTCAACAAATATGTTAATCTGAAGGCACTTGGAGAGATTTTTACCAAGATTCGTAAAGATCCAATGGTCATAATGACTGCTCCAATAATGGTTTTCGTAAGTGCACTTGAGCTTATCGGAGAATTCGCAAAGATTGCATCACTTTCATTCCGTCTTTTTGGAAACGTATTTGCAGGAGAAGTTCTCCTTGCATCTATGGGAGCACTTCTTGCATATGTACTGCCGACACCATTCCTTTTACTTGAAGTATTCGTCGGAGTAATTCAAGCATTCATTTTCGCCATCCTTACTCTTGTGTACTACACAATAGCATCACAAGATCATGATGATGAGCATCATGAAGAAGAGGGTGGTGAGCACAAAGATGTGCATTAAAATTAGAGGTCAATATTATTAATTAATTAAATACACAATATGATCGAAACAACAACACACATACCAGAGATTGCTAAAGCATTAACTATTGCGATAGGAACAATTGCTCCAGCTATCGGTATCGGAATGATCGGTGCAAAGGCTATGGAAGCTATTGGCCGTAATCCTGAAGCGTCTGGAAAGATTTTCGTGCCTATGCTTATCGCTTGTGCTTTCGCTGAAGCGGTGGCTATTTACGCTCTCGTTATCGCATTCTCAATCAAATAGTTCGCTATTTGCATCTAGCTATTAGTCTATCCTAAGAGCTAGGAGCAAGGAGCGAAAAATTTATTTTATAAACAAATTTAACTGAAAATTATGGATTCATTCATCACTACATTTCATATCGACTGGAAAATCATAATCGCTCAAGCGATTAACTTCGTTATAGTACTTATCATTCTTTATTTCCTAGTGCTCAAGCCACTACGCAAGCTCATGGCTGAGCGTGCGGACTCTATAAAGGGTGGGGTAGAAGATGCGAAGAGAAATGCAGAAATCCTAAAGACTACAAAGGATGAATATGCGAAGGTCATAGCCGACGCTCGCGCAGAAGCTCACACTATCTTCCAAGAAGGTAAGAAGGAAGCAGAAGAGAAGAAAGCTCTTATGCTTGAAGAAGCAAAGCTTGATGTAGAAAAGATGGTAGAAGCTGGCAAGAGAAATCTTGAAGCAGAGAAAGCTAAAATGATGGAAGATGCGAAGAGAGAAATTGTTTCTCTTGTAGTTTCTGCTACAGAGAAATTGATCACAGATATCACAGACGAGAGCATCGATACAAAAGTAACAAAAAGAATCAGTAAAATTTCTTAAATAGATTTATGTCAACAATTAAACTCAATGATATAGCACGCGCAGTATATGAAGCAGAAAAAGATGCTTCAGCTACTCTCCGCACCCAAATCAATGAGAATGTGGTGAAGCTACTCCAAAAACACAGAATGATAAAGGATTCGAAAAGGTTGCTAGAGAAAATCAAAAAAATTGAGGATGAAGAAGAAGGTAACCTCACAGCGAAAGTTACGACAAGTAGAGAATTAGCAGAGAAGAGTCACACGGATATCATTCACTTCTTAAAGAATTATTACAAAGCAGAGAAAGTTGAGATCAAAAGTGAGATAGATAAGAATGTGATCGGCGGAGCAAAAATCGAAGTAGGAGAAGATGTACTAGACCTGACGATATCAAACAAAATTCATCAATTACAAGCAAAGTTACTAAAAAATTAATTTTATGGCCAAAAATAACATTGTAGACAATTTAAGAAAGCAAATCGAAAACTTCTCTGGGGAAGTGGCAGTAGAGAAAGTAGGTAAGGTAGTGGAAGTATTCGACGGTATTGCAAAAATTTCTGGACTTTCAGATATCAAAGCATCAGAAATGGTTACATTCCCAACAGGAGTTGTGGGTGTGGCTCTTAACCTTGAAGAAGAATTCGTTGGAGTTATCATTCTCGGAGAATTCGGTGATATCAAGGAAGGCGACGAAGTTCGCGCTACAGGAAGAATCCTGGAAGTAAATGTGGGCGACGCACTCATCGGCCGTGTCGTAAATGCGCGTGGTGAAGCTATCGATGGTAAGGGTGCTATCAAAACTACAGCTACAAATCCTATTGAGAAAGTTGCTCCTGGAGTGGTGACTCGTAAGGGTGTGGACCAACCAGTGCAGACAGGTATCAAAGCTATCGACGCTCTTATTCCTATCGGCCGTGGACAGCGTGAGCTCATCATCGGTGACCGCCAGACAGGAAAGACTGCAATCGCTATCGACGCAATCCTAAACCAAAAGGGCCAGAACATGATTTGTGTTTACGTTTCAATCGGTCAAAAAGATTCTAAACTACGCAAACTCCAAGCTCGTCTTGAAGAAGGTGGTGCTATGGAATACACAGTCATCGTATCAGCAGGTGCGTCAGAGTCTGCAGCGCTATCATACATCGCTCCATATACTGGAGTCGCTATTGCAGAATACTTCATGGATAAAGGCCAAGACGTGCTCATTATTTACGATGATCTTTCCAAGCACGCTGTGGCATACCGCGAAATCTCACTTCTTCTCCGCCGACCACCAGGACGTGAAGCTTACCCTGGAGACGTGTTCTACTTGCACTCAAGATTGCTAGAGCGTGCATGCCGCCGAAATGCGGACTACGGTGGTGGATCTATCACAGCGCTTCCTATTATCGAAACTCAAGCTGGAGACATCTCTGCATACATTCCTACAAACGTGATCTCAATTACAGACGGACAAATCTTCCTTGAAACAGACCTCTTCTACAAGGGTATCCGCCCTGCGGTAAACGTGGGATTCTCAGTGTCTCGCGTGGGATCATCTGCTCAGATTAAAGCTATGAAGAAAGTGGCTGGAACATTGAAGCTCGACCTTGCGCAGTTCCGTGAACTTGAAGCTTTCGCACAATTCGGCTCCGACCTCGACGACGCTACCAAGCGCCAGCTTGAGCGTGGAAAGCGTGCAGTGGAAGTGCTAAAGCAACCACAGTACGCACCGGTTATCGTGGAGCACCAAGTAGCAATCTTCTATGCGCTCGTAAAGGGACACATGGATGATGTGCCAGTGGAAAAGATTAAGGAATTCGAGCAGGGCCTAGTAGAATACACAGAGCGTTCTGCTCCACAATTCTTCAAGGATATCCGCGAGAAAAAAATGTGGGAAGATGCAAGTGAAGAAGCTTTCAAGAAAGCGTTAACGGATTTCAAGACTGGGTTTATGAAATAAATTATGGAATCAGCTCCAGTAAAAAGTAATAAAATTAAAAAAATATTCCTTGTGGTAATTGGGGTTGTGGTTGTGTTATTAATTGCCCTTTTTATATTTAAGTTTAGAAGCATTGAGTCAAACAAGGTTTTATTTAATAAAATAAAACCTTCGTGCGAGCCTGTAGATCAAGTACCTAAGGGTACAGTAATACCAGGAGATGCAAGAGAAGTTGATTTTGAATCTTCAAAAGAAGAAGTTGCAGAAGAATACGGTTATCGTTTTGATGACATTAAAGATAGTAATATTTTCAAAGTAAAACGGGGAGAGAAAGTAAGATTAAAAGGTACATCGATACAAGTTAGTTACTTTGGAGGAACTCCAGTACCAGGCTGGGAAGGTGCATGGGGACCAGTTTACACAGTAGAAGGAATTAATGATAACGATAAACAATATATTCAAGCTATGAGTTGGGGTTGTACTGTGGGTTTATTTGAATTAGGTAATAAATAATTATATGGCTGGAACAAAAGAAATCAAAAGAAGAATAAAGAGTGTGAAGAACACTAAAAAGATCACGAAAGCTATGGAGCTCGTGGCGGCTTCCAAGATGAAGCGTGCGGTTTCTTCCACACTTGCATCCCGACTATACGCTGGGTACTCTTGGGAGATTCTTACTTCTATTGCAAACAGCACAGAGGAGATAAAGCACCCACTATTCGTACAGCGCGAAGTAAAAAATGTCCTCCTCGTCCTCATCACCTCAAACCGCGGACTCTGCGGAGCCTACAACGCTCAAGTCACCAAGAAAGTTTTGGCATTACTTAAACAAAATATAGATTTAAGGAAGTCCGACTTCATTAATATTGATTTGGTTACAGTCGGAAAAAAGGGTGACACAGCAATGAGGAGAATAGGGAAGAACATCATTGCCACATTCACAGAATTGCCGGACAATATAAATCTAAATGATGTGGTACCGATATCGAAATTCGTGGTAGACCAATACAAAGAAAATAAATACGATAAAATTTTAATAGCATACACCGACTTCGTTTCCGCTCTTTCACAAAAACCAAATATCAAACAGATCCTACCAATATCAAAAGAACAGATAAAAGAATTGATTGATACAGTAGGAGAAAATGCAGATGTAAAAGACGAACTTGATAATAGTGCAACAAAGAAGATTGAGTATCTCTTTGAAGGAGACCAGAATGCACTCATTGGAAGCTTAGCTGAGAAATTATCCCGAATGCAGATTTACCAGATGCTCCTTGAATCGAACGCCAGCGAGCAATCATCCAGAATGGTGGCAATGAAGAACGCATCGGAAGCCGCAGGAGAAATGATAGACGACCTCACCTTAGCATTCAACAAAGCCCGCCAAGCGTCGATCACGCAGGAGATATCAGAAATTAGTGCCGGTATGGCGAGTGTGAGTTAAAAAATATATGAAAAGCCCTGAAACAAAAACAATAAAAAATGGATGGGAAGATCAAACAGTAGCTTTGAAAGAGAAAGTGAAGAACTTTATTGCTAATCCTCAGAGTAAAAATTACGATCAATTCGAATTACACATCTCTGGTATGAATACAGATGTACTCACAAAAGTTTGGGACGGCACTGTAGATGCAAAAGAGATTAAAGTTTTTTATGAAAAAGATATACCTCAAAAAATAAATGTCATGTACGAAAACGAAGGTAAGGGCCAAAATATAGACGTATACATTTCAGGCAAAGCATTATCAGATTTCAACATTATCAATTAAAATTATTATTATGAAAACAACAGGTACAATAAAGAAAATAATCGGTCCAGTCGTAGATATAGAATTCGGTGAGAAATTACCGGAGATATACAATGCCGTCACTGTCACAACAGCTGAAGGCAAAGTAGTCGTGTTTGAGGTGGAGCAGCACGTGGGAGGCAACATGGTCCGCGCAGTGGCGATGGATTCCACAGACGGTCTCGCTCGCGGAATGGTAGTCACAGACACTGGTGCTCCTATCTCTGTGCCAGTCGGTACAGACACACTCGGAAGAATGTTCAACGTTCTCGGTGCGCCTATCGATGCTGGTAAAGAGGTGACAGGAGGCAAGACTCTTCCTATTCACCGCAAGGCTCCAGAATATACAGAGCAAGCTACAAAAGTGGAAATTCTTGAGACTGGAATCAAAGTTATCGACCTTATCTGTCCTGTTCTAAAGGGAGGAAAAGTTGGACTCTTCGGAGGTGCCGGCGTGGGAAAGACAGTGGTCATCCAAGAGCTCATTCACAACATCGCATCAAACCACGGAGGCTACTCAGTCTTCGCTGGAGTTGGAGAGCGTACTCGTGAAGGTAACGACCTCTACCACGAAATGAAAGATTCCAAAGTTTTGGACAAAGTGGCCATGGTGTTCGGACAAATGAATGAACCGCCTGGAGCTCGCTTGCGCGTGGCACTCTCTGGCCTTACTATGGCGGAGCACTTCCGCGATGCAGAAGGTAAAGATGTGCTCTTCTTCGTGGACAATATCTTCCGCTTCACTCAAGCTGGATCTGAGGTGTCTGCACTTCTAGGACGTATTCCATCAGCTGTGGGTTACCAGCCTACACTCGCATCAGAGATGGGAAGTATGCAAGAGCGTATTACATCTACTGATAAAGGTTCCGTTACATCTGTGCAAGCCGTGTATGTGCCAGCCGACGACCTTACAGACCCAGCTCCAGCTACAACTTTCGCCCACCTCGACTCTACAGTGGTGCTAAACCGTTCACTCTCTGAGCTTGGTATTTACCCAGCTGTGGACCCACTAGACTCATCTTCAACAATTCTTGATCCAAACATCGTGGGTAAGGAACACTACGAAGTTGCTCGTGAAGTTCAGCGTGTGCTTCAGCGTTATAAAGATTTGCAAGACATCATTGCCATCTTGGGTATGGAAGAACTTTCAGAATCAGATAAAGAGCTCGTAACTCGCGCACGTAAAGTGCAGAAGTTCCTATCTCAGCCATTCTTCGTGGCAGAGCAGTTCACTGGTTCCGCTGGACAATACGTTCCACTTGCAGAAACTATCCGCTCATTCAAAGAAATCTTGGAAGGTAAGCACGATGCGAAACCGGAAGGAGAGTTTTACATGAAGGGGGCGTTGTAATAAAAAAACAGAGACAACTTTTAAGGTAAAAGCAATCTCTGTTAAATGATTAGAATTTGGTTTAATTTTTTTTCTGGTGTGCATTTAGCATAGAAAGAAAAAAGAATGGGGCTATAATGTAGTATAAAAAACTACAGATTCCAAAAAATAGATAGAAACTTATTGGTTTCGGATCTAAAAGTTCCAAAAGAGCATTGTAGTCAAACATGGCGTTATCATTTTAAAATGGACTTCATTATATAATCATAAAAGTAAAATGTCAATAAAAAAATTACAACTAAAAATCGTCACACCAGAGAGATTGATTCTCGAGGAAATGGTGGAATATGTAACTCTTCCCACTACTGAAGGGGAAATTACTATTATGCCAGACCATGTGCCTCTCATTGCATCACTTGCATCAGGCGACATTGTGGCGTTTGAGAACGGCGAGCATATCCCAATGGCTGTAGCTGGCGGATTCATTGAAGTAAAGAAAGAGGATGGGGTGACTACTGTCGCAATCCTTGCCGACTTTGCTGAGCATGTGAGTGGAATTACTGATGAAGAAATCGAAAAGGCGAAAGCTAAGGCAGAAGAGCTTCATAAGCTTACAGAGAACAAAGAGCACGTGGACTTCGAGCACTTTGAAGCCGAACTTGAAAGAACTCTCACTCGCGTGAAAATCGCCGACAAGTGGAAGACTCGTAAGTATCGTAAATAGTTTAAAATTTGATATTTAAAAACACGCAAGCTGGTAAGGCTTGCGTTTTTTTCTTTTGGGGGTTAATAGGATTAGCCCTCAACATTTGGTAAAAATGAATAATTTTTTTCTTCATCATCATAAAATTCTTCGATGGCAAAATTACGAATCATCTTGCCAAGCCGTTTCCTTTCATCGAATGAAATATTATTCACCGCTTCAGAAGAAGAAATCCATTGTAAGAACATTTCCTTAGATTTAAATTCACGAATCTCTGTAACTACATCGTCTCCTGTGTGACTTAAATCCCTGAAGTAAAGGTCAACTTTCTTAATACTCAAGTTCTTACCTTCTTTAAGCATTGGGTGGTATTCCTTAGCGGCAAATTCAATGGAACCTTCCACTCTGCTATAGTACTCTGTGATATTAAGAATAAATTCGTTCTCATCTTCACGATCCAGATAGAAATCACTGTCAACTTCCGAAAGAATATTACACATCTTTCTGCTCATAAGCTTATGCAAGAGATGCAATTGAATCTGAGGCGTCAGGCTGTTTTCGTCACAAAATTTTTTAAAAATCTCAAACCCATCTTTTTTACAGTGGAATATTGGGCTTTTAATATTACCGTGTTGTGATGAAAAGTAATAGCCAGATTGTGGCAATGTCTCTGCAGACATGAGGTTAAAATAGGAAGGATGATTCTCGATTTCCATGATTAAAATTTTTAAATGTTTTTGGTACTGAATCACTATTCAGCTTTTTTTGAAACTATACTACTTATTTCCTGCTTTAGCAATACAAATAGGGGATTAATGAAAAGACTGAAATCTGCTATAATACAAAAATATGGAGAAAAACACCAACAAATACACAGTGCTTTTGTACTATAAATACGCCAATATAGAGGACCCAGAAGCCCTTAAAAACGCTCAAATTGCCTTCTGTAAGGAGCGCAACATGAAAGGGCGCATCATAGTGGCCAAGGAGGGGATAAATGGCACTATTGAGGGCACAAATGAAGCTTGTAAGGAGTATCAGGAAATGATGAAGGCAGACCCTCGTTTTACCGACATTCACTGGAAAGTTAGTAAGGGTACAGAGGATGGCACAGCATTCCCAAGGCTACGCGTGCGAGTCCGCCCTGAGATTGTGTCACTTCACCTTGGCGAAGAAGAAGACATAGATCCCAATAAAATTACTGGAGTGCATTTAAAGCCTGAGGAACTTCACAAGTGGTATGAGCAAGGTAAAGAATTCCATATCGTAGATATGCGTAATGGTTATGAACTTGAAGTGGGTAAATTTGAGGGCACGGTTTTCCCAGAGCTCGACAATTTCCGCGACCTTAAAGGAAATTTAAAAAAGATTGAAGAATTGAAAGACAAGACGGTGCTCACAGTATGTACTGGTGGTGTACGCTGTGAGAAAGCCTCAGGACTCCTCGTGCGAGAAGGATTCAAAGATGTCTATCAGCTCGATGGCGGAATGGTCACATATATGGAGAAGTATCCTGGCCAGAATTTCAAAGGATCACTCTATGTCTTCGACAAGAGAATAGCTGTGAACTTCGACGAAGAAGGTAAGCACGAAATAATTGGTAAATGTAAGAAGTGTGGCACAGCTAGTGAGCACTATGTGAACTGCGCAAATTTAAATTGTCATGATCACTTTATCTGTTGCGAGAATTGCCTAGAGGAGAACCCGCCAAACCATCCATCAGGAGGAGTCGCATATTGTAATCTTTCTTGTAAATTAAAATGGTGGTATAATGTAAATATTATTAATAGATTAAGATTGCCGAAGCACACAAGCAAGGCATAATAAATAAAATGTTAGCACTTTCACTTATCGGACGCGTTCTCTTTGCTGGATACTTCTTGTATTCTGGTATTAGTCATTTTACAAATTCACAAGGCTTACACGCTTACACTAAGAGTAAAGGTATTCCATTACCAGAACTTGCAGTTATGGCTACAGGTGTGATGCTTATCGTAGGTGGAGCAGGACTATTACTAAACACATATGTATCTGAATCATTAGTCCTCTTGCTTGTATTCTTAGTCCCTACTACATTTTCTATGCATGCATTCTGGAAAGCAGGGCATGAGGGTGAGAAGATAAGCTTCATGAAAAATCTTGCACTCATTGGTGCTATATTAATGTTCCTATAATTGAGTTTTCAAAATCCTCCCCGATACATGTCGAGGAGGATTTTGTGTTATAATAGCCAAATATGGAAAATGAACTTGGCACACTCTATGTGGTCGCAACTCCGATAGGAAACCTAGAGGATATCACTCTTCGCGCACTTCGAATACTCAAAGAAGTGGATATAATTCTTTGTGAAGATACTCGCACCACACATACACTTCTAAATAAATACGAGATTAAGACTAAATGCATAAGCTACCACACTCACAGCACCGAAGGCAAAGCAAATGCAATACTCGAGCTTATCCGTGACGGCAAAAACTTGGCACTAGTCTCAGACGCTGGAACACCATGCATATCAGATCCTGGAGTATTACTCATATCACAAATCAAAAGTGAATTTGGAAATGATTCAAAAGTAGTACCCATACCTGGAGCATCAGCACTAGTCACAGCACTATCTGCTTGCGGAGTATCGGTCGCGGACTTTGTATTCTTGGGTTTTCTTCCACACAAGAAGGGTAGGGAAACACTTTTTAAAGAAATAGCTACAAGCGCACGGCCTATGGTCTTCTATGAATCATCTCACAGAATCCTCAAGGCTTTAGAATCAATGACAAAAGTTTGCCCAGAGAAAAAAGTTACGATTGCAAGAGAATTGACGAAGTTTTATGAAGAATTCCTAACAGGCACACCAGAGGAATTACTTAAGGTACTAGAAGGCGATACAAATAAGCAAAAAGGAGAGTTTGTGGTGATTGTAGCACCATTATAATTAATGTATAATACAAATATGAGAAAAGAAAAAACACTTTTTATACTTGGCGTATGGATTATATTCCTACCATTTTTAGGCTTCCCAAATAGCTGGCGTAAAATATTATTTATACTTACAGGAATTTGCATACTTTACCTTGCATACCTATTTTACAAGCAGAATAAAGCTCGCATTCCTAAAGAAAATGTCATGGAAAGTTTTATAGATAATATCGCACCGCGAGTTTAATAATGAAATATTTCGGGAAACATTTTTGGTATATAATAATTGCACTTATGGTAATTTGTGCTGCTGTTTTCTATTTCTTAAACCTAAAGTCATACAACTATTCTGCGGACAACAATGTAGCTGACGGAGGTGCACTTAAGGGAGAAGTGAATTCTGCTCTGCAAGTACCGACCATACCAGTTCCGCCTCCTATTGTTCACCTACCTACTCCAAAAGAGCTTAAAGCAGTATATATTTCTGCGTGGACTGCCGGCTCAGCTGTGCCAAGAGATCGCATAATATCACTTATAGACAGTACAGAGATAAATGCCATTGTAATAGATATAAAAGATTCAACTGGATATATTTCTTTTGAAGTAAATGATCCATATCTAAAAGATTTCGGCACTACTCAAAAGAGAATCAAGGATATAGTAGCTCTCACAAAAATGCTTCACGATAAAAATATTTATATCATAGGTCGTGTTTCAGTTTTCCAGGATTCATTGATGACAAAGAAATATCCAGAGTGGTCAATGACAAGAAAGAGCGACGGACTAGTGTGGAAGGACCGCAAAGGGATGTCTTTTATGGACCCGGCAAATCCAAATGTACTCAAATACACAGTGGCGATTGCAAAGGAAGCATACGCACTTGGATTTGATGAAATAAATTTCGACTACATACGCTACCCATCAGATGGAAATATAAAAGATATAAACTACCACTTAGGTGAAGGGGAGACTCGCGCAAGTAATATGAAGGAATTTTTTACAAATTTGAATGTCGCAGTCAAAGACCCAATCAATATTCCAACCTCTGCAGATTTATTTGGCCTTACTACAACAGAGAAGACAGATATGGGTATAGGTCAGATAATTGAGGATGCAATTCCAAATTTTGATTATATAGCACCTATGGTGTATCCTTCACACTTTGGCTCAGGATTTAATGGTTTCAAAATACCCGCAGAAAAGCCATATGAGGTGATAAACATCACAATGAAGAGTGCGGTAGCGAGAGCTGTCGCAATGGGCTACACTGCAGAAAAGATCAGGCCTTGGCTTCAAGATTTCTCTATTAAAGAAGGAGGGACATTGGTAAAATACACCCCCGAATTGGTGCGGGCTCAGATTAAAGGAGCAAATGATGCTGGAATTAATTCTTGGATGCTTTGGGACCCAAGTAATAAATACACTCAAAGTGCGTTGATGAAGGAGGACTCACTTACTAAAGAAAAAATGTAATTTATGACAAAATTTCAAAAAATTGGTACCATATTTTTTTCACTCATTATTGGAATTTTTCTATTCCTTGCAGGTGCGTACACTGGCTTTTCACATCGTCCAGAAATAGATAAGGTTGTGGATTTATCAAATAAAGATTCAGACATTACTTCAAGTGCAGATTTCGAACCATTTTGGAAAGTTTGGAATGCTATAAATGAAAAATCAATATACACCAAGAAGGTTACTGCGCAAGACAAAGTTTGGGGAGCAACGGAAGGTCTTGCAAGCTCACTTGGCGACCCATATACTGTATTCTTCAAGCCTGAGCAAAATAAACTTTTTAGTGACAGTATTAAAGGTTCATTTGGTGGAATTGGCGCTGAAATCGGTATGAAGGACCAGATTCTCACTGTGATTGCGCCACTTAAAGATAGCCCCGCCGAAAGAGCAGGTATCAAATCCGGAGACAAGATTGTGAAAATTGACAAGGTAGATACTGGAGATCTTACTGTGGATTCTGCACTCAATCTTATTCGAGGAGTGGAGGGTACATCTGTAATACTTACTATATATAGAGCAGGTGAGAAGACTACAAGAGAAATCAGTATCCAAAGAGATACAATTCAAATACCTACCATTAAGACTAAAGAGTTAGACAATGGAGTTTTTGTTATTGAATTCTATAGCTTTTCGAAAAATTCATCAGGATTATTTAGAGATGCACTTCAAAAGTTTTTTGATTCTAAAAAGGATAAGTTAGTTATCGATTTGCGTGGTAATCCTGGAGGATACTTAGATGAAGCTGTGCAAATCAGTAGCTGGTTCTTGGATCAAGGATTAGTAATCGTTAAAGAAGACTTCGGTGGAAGAGAAAAGGAGAATACATATCGTAGTCGAGGACCTCAATTGTTTACAGACAAACTCAAATTAGTAGTATTGGTAGATGGTGGATCTGCATCTGCTTCAGAGATTCTCGCGGGAGCACTTCAAGACCATCATGTTGGCACACTAGTTGGAGATCAAACTTTTGGTAAAGGTTCTGTACAAGAAGTAGTGCCTATTACAGACGACACATCTCTTAAGGTCACAGTGGCAAAATGGCTCACTCCAAACGGAATATCTATCTCTGAGAAAGGTCTCACACCAGACGTAGTTGTGAAGGTAGGTAAGAATGATGATAAGGATCACGACACTCAGCTTAATAAAGCAGTGGAAATATTATTAGCCAAATAAATATACAATATGAAAGTAATATTTTTAAAAGATGTGCCTAAGGTAGGGAATAGATACGATGTAAAAGAATTTTCAGATGGCTATGCAAACAATGTGCTCATAAATAAGGGCCTTGCTATCCGTGCTACGGCTGCTGAACTTGCAAAGATTGATGAAATGAAAGCAAAGAATAATAAGTTGAAAGAAATGGAAAAAGAGGAATTCAATCTACTTATCGAGAAAGCTAAAGGTATTGAGATTACTCTAAAAGCAAAAGCAAATGAGAAGGGTCACTTGTTCTCAGCGCTCAACAAAAAGTCAGTCGTGGAAGCACTCTCAAAGGCTACAGGAATGCATATAGAAGAAAAGGATGTGGACTTAGGGCATATAAAAGAACTAGGTGAACATACTGTCACAATAAAAAAAGGTAACAATAGTGGCTCCTGTAAAGTAACAGTAATTAAAGAATAAAAAATAAAACCCTCCAAATGGAGGGTTTTATTTTTAAGTATTATATTACGTGAACAACTTTCTTTACTGATGTAGTGCCATTGAAGTTTGTCTTTCTTTTTGTACCAAACTTGATTGTACCTTCAACTAGAGAGAAGATAGTGTGATCTTTACCAAGCTTTGTGTTTGTACCAGGAAGTATTACTGTACCGCGTTGACGGATAATAATAGATCCAGCTTGTGCCTTTTCACCAGCATAAAGCTTCGTACCTAAGTACTTTGGATTTGAGTCTTTTAAATTTCGGGCGGTACCGCCGGCTTTCCTATGTGCCATATGTAGTAAATTTCAATTAAATATCTTATAATTAACTTGTATGAGTATACAGGATATCTGGAATAAAATCAAGGGGGTCCACCAGGATAGTCCGAATATCCTTCCTATTTCAGTTATTATAGCCTTAGTTGGTATAGGGTCCTTCTTTTTGGGTAGAATTTCCAACAACAATACCACAAAACACGAAAATGTAAAGATTATCACAAATATGGATACTAGTAAGGCTAAAAGTAGCCTAAACACTCAAAATATTACGAATTTAGCAGTTAATGGTAACTATGTAGCCTCAAAAAATGGTAAGCTATACTATACAGTGGGCTGTAGTGGAGCAAGTAGGTTAAGTGAAAAGAATAAGATCTACTTCAATACAGAGCAGGAAGCAATAGATGAAGGATACATACTTGCTGCGGCATGTAATAATTAAAATGAAACAGAAAATTAAATTCACAATTTTAATATTGATACTTATTTCATTATTTATTTTTCGTAATGATGCTGTAAAAGCATACGGGTACATTAATGATCTTATAGTACATAAGTACTCTGAAATCACAGGGCAAGTAAAATCTACCGACAAAACTCTACTTAAAGATATCATTAATGAGAAGACTTCGATAAGTACTGGGGTGGAAACCTTGATTGACACTCCAGGAGCACTTAGAGTCACAAACCCAATAGCCAAGGAAGGCAGGCTTGCAAGAGCAAACATAATTTATATTACAAACCTCAACAGAGAAGAAGTCGCGCACTTACCTGCACTTAAAGAGAATGCTAAGTTAAACATGATGGCTGAGAAAAAAGTAGAGGACATGTTTGATAATCAGTATTTTGAGCACATATCACCAAAAGGTGTTGGTGTGAATGATCTTGCAAATGCACAAAGTTACGAGTACATAATCATCGGAGAAAACCTTGCGCTTGGTAATTTCAGAAACGGTGATGCTGTAGTAAATGCTTGGATGAATAGTCCTGGGCACCGTGCCAATATCTTAAATACCAAATATACAGAAATCGGAATAGCTGTGGGTAAAGGCTTGTTTGAAGGCAAGGAAACCTGGATCATTGTTCAGCATTTCGGACTGCCCAAGGACGCATGCCCAATAATTGATAATACTCTTAAAGAAAAAATTAATACTTTACAGAAAAATGCAGATAAAATTCAAAAAGATTTAGAGGCTCAAAAAAGTATCATCGATAGCGGGGAAGTGGGTATTGGCTCAAGCGCCCAAGATCAAATTTCTAAATACAATAGTGGAGTTATTGAATACAATAAATTAGTGTCTCAAATAAAAAGTAGTATTACTAATTACAATGATGAGGTGCGCGCTTTCAACTCCTGCGTCCAAAGCAATACATAATGATAGGGGTGGGTCTAAATCGAGCCTTTTCGTAATAGCCTTATTTTATATGGTAGTGTCGCACAATATATCTTTTACGACATTGCATTAGCAATGTAGTAAAAGATGACAAAAATGTACGATCGCTTGTTAAAGCGTCGTACATTTTTCTTTTACAACGGATGCTAATATATCTCTCCAAGATAAGGCAATGGAAGATTCCAAATATATGGGTCTTTACCCTCATCCACGAGCGTTTTATCATTCATTCGATTTACTGCATTTAAGCTGGACAATAATCCAATCGAACTATTTCCAAATTTATTATGAATTACATCAACAATTGACATGTATCCCCTACTATTTTCTAATATGTTGTTTTGGACATTGAATAGATCATTCTGAATATGAGCCCTAGGCTTGAGATTTGCGGCCACAAAGCCAGTCTGGCGGTACTTAGCACCACCCACAAACAGCTTATCAAACGAACTTTCGAGGTAGTTTAGTATGTCACTTGGGCTGTTTGTATAATTCGGCATTACGACCTCAATTTGAGATAAATTATATTCTCCTTGTTTAAGTACAATTGAAATATTCTTGGTAACGAGGTCCGACTCGCGCATTCGTGCGCAAACTATTTCTACATTGTTTGAAAGTTCTGATGCAATAAAAATTTTATTATCCGTCGCAGGTTTAAACGTGCGCATTGATTGAAATGATTTCGCTAAATCAATTTCCAGACTGTCCGACAGATTCATAATCCTTCGTCCGCAAAGTTCATGCCAAAGTTCGGCTAACGGTTTATGGAAATATGTGTCCACATAAGACTCACTTAATTTTACGAACTGATACGCATTCTTCACACCCATCTTTTGCAAATTCTTGGCAGTTGCTCGGCCCACACCCCAGATATTCTCAATCGGCACTTTCTTTAGTACTTTCTCGCGATTACTTTCGGATATATAAGTAAGACCATTTGGCTTCTCAAATTTCGAAGCGACTTTCGCAAGTACCTTTGTATCTGCTAAGCCGAAAGAAAATGTAATCCCTAGAGTACTTTGCACATCATTCTTTATGGTAAGAAGAAAGTTCTCCCAGGTTCCGTATTTATTCATTTCAGATTCAGTAAGTATTGCGAAGCATTCATCCACACTGTAGCGCTCGATTCTGTCTGTATAGCGCGATAAGACGCTTGAAAGCTTATCGCCATACATATGATACAGCTCAAAATGCGTGCCGATTACAGCCATATGCGGGAAAGTTTTCTTCACCTCAAAGATAGGCATGGCTCTATGCACACCGAGCTTCTTAGCCTCGTAGCTCATGGCAGATGCGATGCTATGGCCCACCACAAGTGGCTTATTCCAAAGCATTGGAAATCTCGCCATCTCACACGCGGCGAAAAACGCATCACCATCTACATGTAGAATTTTCTCTTTCATATTTAATATTCTCTGATAATTCCTCTTAGCTTTGCACTGTAATTCAAATCATTAAATGTTTTATATTTGAGAATCCATGCACCATCCTTAGGGACCAAAATAATTTCTCCATCTTTTGCATTTGTGGCGCGCTCCACGATAGCTAGATCATTATGAAGGACATTCATATCCTTATAGCTATCACTACGAATCTGCAAAATGAAACTCGCATCTTTATTATTTATGAGGTAATCATCGAGGTTTACATCACTTAAGTCTCTCATCTTAGTATTTACGAATTACACCTTTAACGATTGCTTTAATCTGTAGGTCATTCTCTGGATAGATATTGTGGAAGTCCTTATTGGCAGGTTCTAGCCAGACTTTACTTCCCTCCTTACGAAAATATTTCATTGTGTATTCACCATCTACTTCTGCAATCACAATCTCACCATCGCGTGCAGTATTTGTGCGCTCAGCGATGACCATGTCGCCATCGGCTATGTGTGCGTCTATCATTGAATCTCCATCAACTTCGAGTATGTATGTGGAATCCTTTTTGCGGATTAAATAATTGTTTAAGTTTATTGTAGTCTCAAGCACGTCTTCACTTGGTGATGGGAATCCAGCCTTCACAAGCCCAAGGAGCGGCACTTCACTCATCATATTCGTCGGTATAAGCCTTCCTAGTGGGTCCTTATCGATAAAGCCGGCATCCATGAGCTTCTCCACGAGTCTTGATACAGAATTCTTACTCTTGAAGCCAAAGAGGCGCATCATCTCTGTGTATGTGGGCATTCGGTTATGAGATCCATAAAACGAACTTAATTTATTTTTGTATTCATTTTGAGTCATATAATTTTAAATACGTCTTAGATTAGAACTGAAGTGTAAGTGATGAAAATAATTGATTGAAGAATGTCTTTCTCTGATGCAGCTCTATCTTTCTTATTACTATCTTGTGCTCTTTAGATTCTTTAGAATAATCAGCTCCGGCCATAATCTTTAAATCAATCTGCTTATTTAATCTATCTAGCTCTCTTTGTAAAATTTTAATGTATTGTTCTCTTGTCATATGTTTATAATTGATTTATTTATTAAAGCGACCGTATACATATTATATGTGAACGCTCGTACACATGCAACTGTGGATAAGTGTTAGGCTACAAAATATCTATTCTGTAAATAACAAACCCCTATACGAACGGGGTTCGTTATAGGGGTTCTTTTAATTTTAAGCGGCTACTTTTTGTCTCTAAGAGCAATTTGTTCCTTGATTATTTCATCCATCGCACCAAGCATTTGAGCTTTTTGATCTCCAGTAGCAGTAATACTTTTTGACCTTCTTGAATAAATATCATGAAGATCTTCAAGTGTTAAATAAACTGGATATGCTCTTTTGTGAACTAAATAAGAATGAAATACACTAATACACACTGAAATAAATTCATCCCATTCAGATCCAAGCCCAGAAAATGAAAAAATCATTTTACTAGAATCGTCAAAATATACAGCACCAGGATATTCTTCCGAATTTTTATTTGCACTTTGACGTGATGTTGTATGTTGAGATGAAACCGCACTAACTTGATCGAGATTGTGATTGAGGCGAAAAGCTTTCTCTATAGAATTATACATATAAATTCCATATTTTTCTTTCGGAAAACTACCACAACCAATAAGTTCAGTCAATTTTGGATCTCCATAAGGATCTGCCTCAAAAATAGAAAGATATCCACCTTGAGAACCACTTTTTGAAATCTCTATTTCCCACTGAATGAGCTTTAGAATTAATGATTCTGCAATGGCCTTAAACCAAGTTTTGTCGGAAGCATAGCCTCCATAAATTGAAGTTACAAACATGATAGTATAATAATTAAAGGGTTTAAAAAAAATAAATTAGTTTTCTCTATTTCCTTTAAAAAGAAACAAAGAAAACTAATTTACTACCCTAAAATATACATGGCGAAGAACTAAATATATGTAATATTATAGCACACCGTAATACGTATTGTCAATATTAGATTTTACGCGTTTTTGCCGGCGATATAGCCCGTAGTCCAGCAGAGCTGGAGGCCGTAGCCGCCTGAAGGGCGGTTGATGTTGAGGAGGTCGCCGGTGATGAATAGATTATTGATTATTTTGGAGCGCATGGTCTTCATGTCCATTTCAGTGAGTTCCACTCCCCCATCTGCCACCACAGCTCTATCGTAGCCCATTAGGTTTGTAATATGGACTGGCAGTTTCTTGAGCAAGTGCACAATTATCTTTCTTTGCTCTTTCGTCACTGAATGCACCTTCGTCTCGAAATCAATTTCCGGAAGTATCATCTCGATAGCTTTCGCTGTGCCTTCAGGCACGATCTCTTTAAATACCGTGCGAAGAATTTTATTTTTATTCGCGTCGAAAACTTTTATTATCTGCGTCTCAAGTGAACCATGATTTGTATCTGGGTATGCATCTATAGTTGCAGTCACTTTGCCGTTCTGGAGCAAGTCGGAAACTTTGCTTGCGCTGTTTAGTATGAGCGGACCTGAGAGTCCGAAGTGTGTGAAGAGAACTTTCCCAGTTTTAGAAAATGCTTTCTTGTCCTCAAGGAAGAAAGTAATCTTCATAAACGAGAGCGAAACTCCAGCAAGTGTGTGCACCCAGCGGTCAGCTACTTCTAGTGGCACGATACTAGGCGTAGGCTCCTTTACTGTGTGACCTAAGTCTTTCATGAAATCGAAGCCATCACGAGTTGCGCCAGTCTCAGGGTGTGAGAGCCCGCCAGTTGCGAGTATGTATGAGCCGGCGGTAAAGCTACCTTTATTTGTGAGTATTCCTGTGATCTTCTTGCCATCATGGAGAATCTTTTCTACGCGAGTATTTAATTTGATTTTTACATATGCATTATTCAAATCCTTTTCCATCACTTGGCACACATCTTCTGCGCGCTCAGTGTGCGGGAATGCGCGCTTCCTAGCTTGCACCACAAGTGGCAAGCCTCGCTCTTCGAAATATTTAAAAGTTGCATTCTTATCAAATTCTGAAAATGCAGAATAAAGGAATGGCTCAGCCTTCCCGTAGTATTTCATAAAGACTCTTATGTCGTCCTCATCATTTGTGATATTGCACCTGCCTCCGCCTGTAATCCGTAGCTTCGCACCGAGCATGTAGTTCTTCTCGATCACGAGCACTGTCTTCTTCTCCTTACTAGCTACAGCCGCTGCCATCATGCCAGAAGCTCCACCACCGATAACTATCACGTCATATTGTGCTTCTTTATTTTCCATATTATTTATCCATCTTATTTTTCTGGCGGGCTTTGGCAAATGAACGGAGGTCTGGGATCACATCATCTTCATCCATTATTTCTTGGCCAATAATTTCTTCAAGTATATCTTCCACAGTAATCACTCCTGTAAATCCTCCGAATTCATCGAGCACCACGAAAAGATGCATCTTTGTAGATATGAATTCACCGAGCACTTTATCAAGCGGATCCTGCTCATGCACGAAGTGAACCGTGCGGTCCATCACATCAGCCACATTACTTGGCACTGGTATACCAATCAAATCTTTCAAATACAAAATTCCGATGAAATTATTGTGGTCATGCTCATACACAGGGATGCGTGAGTAGCCGGTATCACGGAGCTCTATAAGTGCATCGTGGTCGAGCACAGCACCGGATGAAATAGTTTTCACGACAGTGTTTGGAGTCATCGTATTTAACACACGGCGAGTCGAGAATGAAAGCGACCCGCGAGCAATACGACGCTCGTCGTGGTCTACACCGAGGACATTGTTCTTCTCATCTTCATCTAGTATTGAAAGCAAATCAATCTTAGAAAGTTTATTCACCTTTTCTTCACCCAAAATTTTCTTGAGGAGATACGCAATAGGCGCAGTGATGGGATAGAAAATAAAAAGTAGCAATTTCATAAATGGTGCACAGAAGCTACCGAGCTTAAGTGCGTGGCGACTACCGAAAGATTGAGGGAAAACATCTGCAAGGAGGAATATAAGCGCTGCGGAAACTATACCCGTCACAAATCCACTGAAGCGGTCACCAATGAGCACTGTCGCAAATGCGTTTGCAAGGTTCGTGCCTAGAATAAGCGTAGCTAGGAGCTTCATACCATGCTTACGGATGGAAAGCACTGCCACAGCATCCTTGTTCTTCTGCTTCGCCATACGCTCAAGCACAGCTACATCAAAGGTCATATATGCGAGCGTAAGGGCCGAGAAGAAGCCTGAAGCCATCAGTAGTATAAATATTCCGATCATTATCATAAGAGCTATTATAACATAAAATCACCCTTTCGGGTGACTTCATGAAAACTATTTCTTCTTATCCTTTTTTGGCTTCTTCACATTCTTCTGTTGTCTATTGTCTCCTTTTCCCATAAAATTTATTAATCTGCCAACGGCAGACAGGTTAAATTAATAATATACTTTTATTATACACTACTTTGATATTTGTCGTAAATATTTTTAAGAAAAATATAGGCATATTCGTGCGAATGGGTAAATAAAAAATAACCCCCGTATATTGTACGAGGGTGGAGATTTGCAAAACCTACCTAAACTTTTTAAATGCAAAAGAACTAAGCCCTAAGGAAAATTAGAGTACTCAGTGACTAATTCCTAAATGTTACTTACGGAAAGCGGACCAGCAATTGTCGCCCAAGAAGCTCTGCAAATCCAAGACAGACTCGCGTTCCGCATCGTCCCAACACACATTACACGCGGCTGCATTGCCGTCAATCGTACATCCAGTTGTTTCAACCACATACATCGGATTTGGGCCGAGGTCGTAGTTGAGTGTTGGTAATTCCTCGCCGATTGCAAATGGAACGTGTGGGGTTGTTTTGCGAAGACCGTTGGAAAGTCCCCACTTAACAGTTTTATCGTAATTGCCACCACCTTTGGGATAATTGAGCAGTACGATAGTTTCAGCAGTTAATTTGTCCTCTGAGGGCTGATATTTATCAGCCACTTTAAGTACATTGTAAAAATTTCCTGTTTGTGGTCCGCCTGCCATCGCAGCTTCTTTGTGCGGTCTGGCGTAATTGACCTTAATCATTGGAATGAGATAAAGCTGAGCACCGATTTTCTTCGCTTCTGCTTGAAGCTGAATAAACCAGTTGTCAGTGTTTAAGTCACTAAAGAATTTTTCTCTCCTTGTTTTGTCTTTAAGGAAAGTTGCGAGGTCTTCTCTGCTAACCCCGAATTTTCTGGCAAATTCTGCCAGTTGCACGCCCTGTCTGCTGGTAACGTGCTTTGTCTGTGTGTCAGATTGCATAACGCTTTGTGTATTAATACCAGAGGGCTTTCCAATAGGAATTTACCATAGCATTTTATATTCATATTTAAAGGTAATAAATACAAAATGCTACAGTAAATCCATACTTTTTGACCTTATTTTAAGGAACTATTTATCATCATATTATATCAGATTTAAGGCTAAAAGTCAAGCAAAAAAGCCCCTATAAATAGGGACTTTTTTGCTTTTTACTTTGATATTTGGCGTAAACGTTCATACAGGGCAATGGCGGCGGAGACGGAGGCGTTTAGGGATTCTACTTTTTTATCCATTGGAATTGAGAGTGAGAAGTCGCAAAGCTTTTTCGTAAGATCATTTATTCCTTCACCTTCAGAGCCGACGACTATCGCCACTTTGCCAGTGAGGTCGCTACTCCAGAGAGTACTCCCGCCTTGCATAAAGAGTCCGTGGACCCAGTATTTATTATCCTTGAGTGTGCGGATGGCATCATTCACATTCATTTCAATTATCGGAATCATGCCCACAGTGTTTGCAGAAGTGCGAGCCACAGTTTCATTGATCGGAGCTTGATTGTGCTTGCCGACGACAATAGCATCAGCGCCAGCTGCCACAGAGCTACGGATGATTGCGCCTACATTGTGCACATCGGTAAGCTCGTCGAGTATTACTATGCAAGAATGCTCGTTCTTCTCGGTCTTTTTAATGATTTCTTTCAGGGTTATTTTCATACGCGCATTCTAACAGAACGGATAAATTTGTAAACCTCATCTACCACGATCACAGTCAGAGCCATCATACAAATCACAAACCACTCATATAATCCAATGGGTGTAGTATGCAAGAATCTGTTGAACCATGGCACATATACTGCCATAATTTGCAGAGCTAAAACCACGACAAGAGAAATATTTAAATACATATTTGAAAAAATTTTCATACCGAAAATAGATTTTTTATCAGAACGACAATTGAGCGCATTGAACCATTGATACATAGCAAGGACTGTCACAGCCATAGTCGAGGCTTTAAGGAAATCAGCGGAGTAGAATTTAAATAATATTAAAGTACCAGTCATCATCACAAGACCCATTATAAACATTCGAATGAGCATGGATTTCGTCACAAAGGTTTTGTCATCAATACTTCTTTTCTCAGAAAGGACACCTGAATCACTTGGCTCGAGTGCAAGCGCAACCACGAGGAATCCATCCGTCACGAAGTTGAGCCATATAATCTGACTTGCAGAAAATGGCATATCAAGACCCAAGATTATAGCTCCCGCTATTGCAAAGATTTCTCCAAGCCCTGTCGAGAGCAAATACATCACTACCTTTTTAATTGTATTGTATATATTTCTTCCCTCTTCCACCGCAGACACAATACTACCGAAATTGTCATCAAGGAGAACTATGTCTGATGCTTCTTTTGCTACTTCAGTACCCACCTTGCCCATAGCCACCCCGAGGTCAGCTGCGGCGAGAGAAAGTGCATCATTTACTCCGTCACCGGTCATGGCCACCACAAGGCCAGCATTTTTATATGCATTGATAATCTTCATTTTATGATCCGGCGTCACTCGAGCAAAAATACTCGTATGCACTATCTTCGCGCGTAATTCACTAGGACTTAGATTATCAAGCTCGTAACCAGTGAGCACTTTATCATTTTCATTATATATGCCGACAGTCTTCCCGATAGCTTTCGCCGTCTCCACATGGTCACCAGTAATCATCACTACTTTAATCCCAGCAATTTTAGATCGAGACACGGCATCTGCCACCTCTTTACGAATAGAATCTTCTATGCCGACAAAACCCACGAAGCTTAGATCTGGAAGAGGATTATCATTATGGTCAGAATTATTCACCTCGCATTTTGCAAGTGCAAGCACCCGAAGACCCTTACTTAAAAGATTATTTAATCCATCCTCGATTTGTTTATTTTTCAAACCCATCTCTACTATACCTGTTGGAGTCCAAACATCTTTACATGAATTTATAATAACCTCAGGAGAGCCAGCAACAAATAATACTTTCTTACCACCGACTTCATTTAAAGTACTATGGAATTTGTCCTTATAATTAAAAGGAGTTTCATTTATTTTTATATTTTCGGCTTCAAGTACGAATTTATTTATTCCCAACTTCTGTGCAAATACGAGTAGCGCAACTTCAGTAGGATCACCAGACACTCTCTGCCATAATTTATTTTCCTCAGAGTAAGCTATGTGCGCACTTGAAGTAAAAGAAGCAATTTTCCCCATACACATCAAGTCGACTCTACTTGTATGGTCTACTATTTTACCTGCTTGGCTGAATTGACCCTTTGGCTCATAACCATCTCCATCGATAGTATATGACCCTGTGGCTGTGTATATCTCGGTGACCATCATTTGATTGAGTGTAATAGTGCCTGTCTTATCAACCGCAATAATATCAGCTTGGCCGAGAGCTTCCACAGCTTGCAAATTCTTGATCAGAGCATTCCTCTTACTCATGCGAGAAACTCCAGTGGCTAGTATGAGAGTCACCACCACAGGCAAACCTTCTGGAATGGCAGACACAGCCACTGCTACAGCGATAGCAAACATATCTCTCGGCACGATACCGGAATAAATTCCTAAGAAAAACATTATTACAACAATAACGCATACAATCACAATAAGTGCATTTGAAAGTTTCTTTATGTCTGCCTTTAGTGGCACATCTGTATCGAGTGATTTTAATTTCACAGATATCTTACCTATAAAAGTATCAACTCCAGTAGCCACCACTATCGCCTTCCCACTTCCTGAGAGAATATAAGTACCACGGAAAACCATATTTATTTGATCTTGAATCACAAGATCGTTACCCTCGATAGGTTCAGACTTTTTGTGAATATTATCAGATTCACCAGTCAGGGTTGATTCATCTACAGTAAATTCATCAGCTTGAATTAATCTGGAATCAGCTGGAATCTTGTCGCCTTCTTTTAGGATTATGATATCGCCCGGGACAAGCTCAGAATCATTTACAATTAACTCTATTCCTTTCCTCAGCACAGTCGCCTTTGTATCGACTAGGTGATTTAATGCAACTAAAGTATTTTGAGCTTTGCCTTCCTGGAAGGTACCAATGAGAGCATTAATCACAAGAACGATTGCAATAAAAAACCCACTACCATAATCACCCATGATAAATACAATGATACAAGCCACAAGAAGCACATAAATAAGTGAACTTTGGAATTGACGTAAAAATATTTCTAAATATGTAATTTTTTTATCTTCAGGTAATTTGTTTTCACCATACTTAGTCCTTTTAAGAATCACCTGCTCTTCACTAAGCCCAGATTCATTGCTCTCTAAGTTTTTATATAACTCTCCACTTTCTTGTTTATACCATTCCATATTTTAAAATTATAGCATACATTATTTTGATTACAGTATTCATATATGATATATTAATCTCATATGAATTATGAAGAATACATGGAAAATTTGTCTATAGAGGATGCCCCTGTCGCAAACAGTAGCGACGATACAATCTGCCCTGAATGTAATATCAAACTCGTAGGAAATGTGTGCCCAAATTGCGGTATCACTAAGGAAAAAATTGAAGAAGAGGAAGACAGTCGCTACGAACGACGCCGAGAAAGAAGGTAAAAAAAATAGAGCCATGTGGCTCTATTTTTTATTTTCTTTTCCAATTGTCTAGTATGATGCCAGTTGCCATGGAGACATTGAGCGATTCAGCTTTACCATAGCGAGGTATTGTAATCTTGTCTGTGATATAAGGCAAAAGTTCAGCATGTATGCCATTTGATTCATTACCCATTAGGAGTATTCCAGAGTGAGGATACTCGAATGTGTGTGCATCACTGCCATCAAGCAGTGCTCCTAAAACTTTCACATCCTTATACTTATCTAGATAATTTTTAAGATCAGTATAAAAAATATCTACTCTTGTAAATGAGCCCATGGATGCTGCAATCACTTTCGGATTATAAAATTCCGCGGTCGTCTCACTGCAAATTATTTTCTTTACTCCATACCAGTCCGCAGTGCGGATAATAGTACCCAAATTACCAGGGTCACGAATTTCATCGAGCATTATCGCCATCTCATTTAGAGTATTAAATTCTATATTCTCTTTCACTCTTACCACCGCAATCCCAGTGTCGTTGAACTCAAGGGTGCTAGCTTTTGTAAGATCTTCTTCCTCCACAATTTCAGATATTGCATCAAACTTCCGGAAATCCTCGCGATACTTTTCGAATATTTCGCGCGTTATAAAAATATTTACTATATCGAAGTCGGACTTCAGTAGCTCGACAATGCTTTTCTCACCTTCCACGAGGAACATCCCCTCTTCACGGCGGAATTTCTTGAGGTGTAGCGACTTTATGAATTTGATAGTATTCTTATTCATTATCTACTCTAAAACTTTCTTAGTAATTGTCGGATAGATATCTATAAGTGCAGATAGAAATGCTAGAACGAGCGGTCCAAGTATAAATCCTGCAGGACCAAATACTATAAGACCACCAAAAACTGACATCATCACTAGGAATGGATGAATATCTACTTCTTTACCCACGAGTATTGGTCTAGCAAAATTATCCACAAGTCCTACGATAAAAATTCCCCAAACTGCAAGGCCTATAATGCTAAATAGTGATGCTCCAGTAAATATAAGGTAGACGATAGCAGGCACCACAATAAGAGCTGTACCGATACTCGGGATAAGGGCTGCAAAGATTGTGATGGCACCCCACATGGCAGCGTTTGGCACACCAAAAATCATAAAGCCTATCCATGCCATCACGCCTTGTATTCCAGACATGAGAAGTGTTCCTTTTACTATTGAATTTATCGCACGCTTAAGCTTAGTAAGTATTTGCAAATCATGTTCATCATTAAGTGGACTAATACGTATCATCTTATCAACAAAGCTTCTACCATCGCGAATAAAGAAAAATAGTGCAATAGTAGCCAAGAAAATTGCTGGGATAAATGAGGCGATACTTGAGAATATACCACCTAAATTACTTACAATATTACTAAAGACAGATCCAATATAAGAAGATAAGTCAATAGAACCTGCAGGGACAAAACCTGCAAACTTATGATTTAAATTTTCTGAAATATGTGAAAGTGTAATATTTAAATTACTGATATTGCTAGATACTCCCTTCACTTCTCCAAAAACTTTGAAAGTAAAGAAAGTGATCGGAATAAGTACTAGTATGGCCACAAATACAATAGTCAGAACTGCTGCAAAGGATTTATTCTTCACAATATACTTCCTGATCCTTTCAAACATTGGTGTGAATACCACAGCAAAAATTGCCACAACTATAAATAATTTAAGAAATGGTAAGAATATCGCTATGTTAAAAATTGCAATAATTATAAGCAAACTAAGGAAGAAATAAAGTTGAATATTTTTATTTGTCATAAGTCGATTATAGCACAAAAAAGTCCTATTTCTAGGACCTTGATGTGTAAGTTTTAATCTTAGTATCTATAAACTTTCGATACATTTCTAGGCGTATTTCCTCAGCTTTAGTAACAGGTATAGTATCTGGGATTTTATCTTTAGGAAGTGGCACAACAGTAAACGTCTTCATACCATTTGCGTCTGTACTCCTCTTCACCCATGTACCCATGAAGTCTGGAACCATTTCAATCACATCGTCTTTTTTTGAAATTTCAACCTTGAGCACTCCGCCAAGATCTTTGTACTCTGAACTCATACCCGAAACGAAATTCCCAAGTGAATACGCTACTAAGCATTTATTATCATTCAGATAAACTATAGGCTGAAGCACGTGAGGATGCGCACCCAGCACCACATCTGCACCATTTGCACATGCAAATGAAGCAATATCCTTTTGGTATTCATTTTCAGTCAATCTGTATTCCTCGCCGAAATGAAATGTAGCTATGGTTACATCTACTCCTTTACTCTTCAAATCTGCAATATCTTTCTTTATTTGATCCTTGTTTATATAAGAAAGCATGTAAGCATTTTTATCACTTAGCTTAAGGCCATTGGTACCATATGTATATGAAATAAATCCAAGACGAACTCCATTTATTTCCGTAATTTCGAAATTGTTTTTACTATTATCATTTCTAGCTCCTAGTGCGACAAAGTTTAAATTCTCCACATTCTTAACTGTATTCGAAAGTCCCACAGCACCTCTATCTAGAGCGTGATTGTTGGCAAGTGAAAGATGAGTAAAGTAGCTATTCTTAAGTGCATCAAGTAATTCATTGGGTGCGTTGAAGTTGGGATAGCCACCGTATTTAAGTTCTTTACCCGCGACAGGAGTCTCTAGATTCGCATACACAATATCACCTGATAGGAATGGTTTTATATTTATAAATAAATCATCGAAACTATATGTGTCAGTTTTAGCATCATAGCCTGCCTTCATCTCAGTATCGTGCATCATCACATCTCCAACGGCAATAAGTGTGACCTTTTGAATACTTTCAACTTCAGTATTATCTATAGCATCACCTGCGTTTGCTGTAAGTGGAGTATTTGTACCCATATCACCTTTAATATAAGGGTCATACAGCATGAATTTACCCATACTAGTAAGTATAACTAGGAGTAGTATGTGCATCATATTCTGATATTGTCTCTTTGCCTTAGGTGACATAGCACTATTGTAACACGATTTAAAACTATTTACTTAGTACTTCATGGACCAACTTGTCGATTCCGATTTTCTTCGTTGCAGAAAATGGTATGAGGGTATGATTCCCCACTTTCTTCTGAATTTTTTCTATTTGAATTGCTAGTTCAGATTTCTTCACTTGATCAATCTTATTTGCAATTATTACCACACTCTTCCCATGCTCACCAAGTGCACGAAGCATTGCAAGGTCATCCTTGGTAGGACCGACAAATGCATCGATGATAAGAATTATTTTTCTTTGCTGGTAGTGTGAATCAAGCAAGTACCCGTAAATCAATTTCTCAAGAGCTTCACGCCCAGTGAAAGATGCCTTCGCATAGCCATAGCCTGGGAGGTCCATGAGATGTAGATTTTTATTTATTAGGAAAACATTTATCTCTTGAGTTTTACCTGGGTGAGAGCTTGATTTTACTAAGTTTTTATTATTACAAATTGCATTGATAGTACTAGATTTACCCACATTAGATCTGCCAATAAAGGCTACCTGAGGTATGCCAAGTTCAAGGGCTTTATCAATCCCGACGACACCTTTCACAAACGTAGCGGAAGTGATATTCATATGTGATAATTATACCACAAATTTTTAAAATTAGCTACTGTTTTAGATTTAAACTATTCTAGTGTCACACTCTTTATGACCATAGGCTCTACTGGGCGGTCGTTTGGACCAGTCTTTGTGTTCTCAATAGCCGTTACTACATCCATGCCTTTTATAACCTTTCCGAAGACTACGTGCTTACTATCTAGGAAATTGTTTGGATTTACGTTGATGAAAAATTGACTGCCATTTGTATTTGGTCCTGAGTTTGCCATTGAGATAGTGCCAACATCATTTTTATTTGTCGGAGTGAGCTCATCTGCAAATTGATATCCTGGTCCGCCAGTTCCCCACATAGCCATCTTGCTATCATCCTTTGTAAGTGGGTCTCCGCCTTGTATCATAAAGCCTTTAATCACGCGGTGGAACTTCACACCATCATAGAATCCTTCCTTGGCTAATTTTATGAAATTCTCAACGGTGTTTGGTGTTGTATTTCCGAATTCTATAGTGATATCTCCTTTTGTTGTATGTAGTGTTGCTTGCATAATTTTTTTATTTGTTTCTAATTTATTATTAATATCTATTTCTGTCTTATCACTGATAATTTTATCTTGATCTTTTATATCACTCATAGTTTGAGGTAATTTATCGCTACTAGAATTTCTAAAAGCAAAATATCCTCCTCCTAGAATAATAACTGCAATAATTAAGAATATATATGTTTTATTCATTATGTATTTAATTTATTAATTAATAATATAATTGAGATTATTATAGCAGATAAAACAAAAGCCCTCAAATGAGGGCTTTTGTGAAGAATAAAATATTATTTCTTTTTCTTTGCTGGAGCTGCTTTTTTAGCAGGAGCTTTTGCTTTTGGAGCTACTTTCGCTACTGCTTTCACAGGAGCTTTAGCTACTACTTGCGCCTTTACTACTTCTTTTACAATTTCTTTTGGAGCCTGCTTAGTAAGTGACATTACTTCGATAGAGCGGATCAAACGATCAAGCTTGATATTCATTTCTGTAAGTTGCTTTTCCATTCCTGAATTATTTGCTGGCTTAGCATCAAATGATGGCTTTGGAGCAAATGCTGGGCGGTCGTTAAATTCACGGCGTGGTGCACGGTCCTTGAAATCATTTCTTGGCTTACGGTCTACACCTTCACGCTTACTACTAAAGCAGTTGTTACAATACACTGGCTTGTCACCAGATGGACGAAATGGTACTTCGCAAGAATTACCACATTCACTACATACTGTTTTAAACATCTCAGCTGGACCATCACTGCGGCCACCGCGGTCGCCACCGAAACTCTTACGTCCACCGAAGCTTGGGCGGCCTCCTCTGTCGCCACCTCTAAATCCTCCACCTCCTCCCCCTCTACCACCTTGAAAATTTCCCATAAATTATATTTGTTATAGTTAAATTATTGCTTTCGAAAGCATTTTGCTATTATTCTTATATAATAACACTAATTTACTAAAAAAGCAAATATCCATATAAAATGCACCCAAATGGGTGCATTTTACAGATAGAGTAAATTAAATTTAGGAAAGATTCTTTGTTACATACTTTGTCATTTCAAACATTGAAATTTCTTTCTTTCCATCGAATACTACGAGTAGCTTATCATCTGCGATAATATTTCTCTTATTCTTAGGATTCTGAAGATCGTTCTTCTTGATATAAACCCAAAGCTTCTTTACTACTTCTGTTGTAGGAAGTGGACCCTTTCCAACAATTGCCTGAAGTGCTGCACTCACAACCTTTGGTCTCATGAAAGCTGAGTTTGCATTTCCTGCTTTCTTCACAGCTTTCTTAGGAGCTGCCTTTTTTGCGACCACCTTCTTTGCTACTGCTTTTTTTGCTGCCATAAAATTATTTGTATTCCTGATTTAGGTCAGGATTAATTATTAATAAAACTCCTAGTATTATACCACCTTTCCCCCTGGAGAACCAAGTTTTTCCGAGGAGAAACGCTAAATACTAGAAATTCCCATTTTGTAAAGCTCCTTGCGTATTGCCAAATGCTCTGGTATAACTTGGGCTACCAAATTCCAGAAATTCTTTGAATGATTAAAATGTGCGAGGTGGCACAGCTCATGCACGATGATGTAGTCCGCCATACGAATAGGAAGTTTTACGATTTTATAATTAAAATTCAAATTCTTTTTCCTCGAACAGCTCCCCCACCTTGTACTCTGATTTCGTATTGCAATTTTTCCATATTCAAAATTATAAAATTTATTGAGTTCCACTATTCTCTTCTCCACAAATTCCCTCGCACTCTCTTTATGCTTTTTATAATCCTTTATTTGCTCAGCCTTCGTCATCTTCTTCGGCAAACCCAATTTTTCATTCTTATTCTCCTCCTCTATGTTTTTCTTTAAGAAATTATCCACCCTCTCTTCTATCCACTCCTTCCTGCTCTCGACGAATTTCTTCACAAGGTAAAGTGGCGCACGCATAGGCGCCGTGACTACCACCCTGCCATCTTCGTGCACGATGATTCGCAAATTCTTCGATCTTCTATTTTTCTTAATTATATATTCCACAAATTATTTTCCAGGCACAAACTTGAGCGAGATAGAATTCACGCAGTGGCGAGTGTCTTTGTCTGTGAGGTGCTCACCCTTAAATATGTGGCCGAGGTGCCCACCGCAATTCGCACAAGTGATTTCTTGCCCGAAGTATGGGTCAATATATGAATCTCTCTTGAGTGCACCCTCCATCTCTTGGTCGAAGCTTGGCCATCCACAAGTACTCTCAAATTTATCTTTCGAGTTATAGAGTGGTGCCTCGCACTGCTTGCACACATACACACCAGTCTCTTTCGTATTCGTATACTCACCCACAAAAGGCGCCTCGGTGCCCTTCTCGAGTATCACTCTCTTTTCTTCTTCTGTAAGCTCGTTTAATTTCATAAATTTATTGTATCACAATTGAGATTTTAATTTCGTCACCTTCCATTATGCCTTCAGACTTGCGAATCTTTTTACTTATACAAAGCAAATAGCCAGATTCCTTATGCGGGAAAAGCGAAGTCTTCCAAGTACTCTTACCCACTTTCGCCTCAATCTTCACGAAGCCTTTCGTATAGACCTTTCTTATACTCTCCGAGAGCTTCTTCTCGAGCGTCACAAAGTGCCAGCCTCCATCCCCCGGCCACCGCCAAACTTTTGCGTTAATTGTAAATTTCTTTTTCAGCATACAATTTATTTAATCGCGCCTTCACTCTTTAGTAATTCTATTTTAGCATTCACACCGCCGCGATTGTACTCACCAGGATTTCCACTACTCATCACCACCCTGTGGCACGGCACATTAGGCAAATAGTTTGCCTTCATGATGCTCCCCACAGCTCGGCTCGCCCTAGGGCTCCCCGCCATCTTCGCCACATCCTTATACGTCATCGTCCTACCCTTTGGAATCTTCCGTACAATATCCAAAACCTTTTCCGTAAATGATTTTTCTTTTTTCATATTTTAAAACATTCTGGTATTCTGCAGAATACCAGAATGTTATTTGAAAGACTTAATAAATGATATTACTTTTTCGCCATATGGAGAAAGCGAATGAGTGACACTTCGACCTTCATACTTTTTATTTAGTAACCCTGCCTGCACAAGTTTTTTTGAATGTTCTGAAATTGTTTTGAAATTACCCTTAAGCTCTGCCACTATACCATCGAGCGTAATGTTCGGCTTCTTACTTACCAGCATTAAAATATTTATTCGCCAATGATTAGCCAAACCTTTAAAATGCCTTTCCATTTGTTTTGCTGTTTTCATAATGAATAAATATTGTATATTACTTTAATATTTTATCCAGGTCAAAGGATTGAATAGACGCATTTCCTACTCCATCCAAATATTCACCTGTTTCAAGAAAATGCATCAATCTTACAATACCTCCATGTGCCACAATTAATGCTTCACCATCACCATTTTCATTTTTAATAACATTTAAAATTTTTATAACTCTTGTTTTCACATCTTCAAATGATTCTCCACTTGGACGCCAGTCATAATCAAGCATTTTATGTCTTTCTTTGTACTCATCTAAAAATGGTGTTCCGTTAAGGTCACCAAAATTGACCTCACGTAATTCATCATGAAAAGTCATAGGCACTTTAAGTACCTCGTTTAGGATACTTGCAGTTTGCTTAGCTCTCTCAAGCGATGACACATAAATATGTTTAATGGTTTTAGGCAATGTCTCAGCTGCAAGTTTTGCTTGCTCAATTCCTTCACTAGCTAATGGATCATCTAAGTATCCATTAATCATACCTAGTTTATTTAACTCTGTCTGACCATGCCTAATTACATATACTTTCATAATACAATTATATCACGATAATAATTATTGCAAAAAACATTCTGGTATTCTGCAGAATACCAGAATGTTTTTTGGATTAGGATTGGGATAAATTGAGAATATGATTAAAATGCTTTTCGGAGACGGGCATTATGGAGAGGCGCTGGCCGGGGGCGAGGAGGGACATGCCGGAGAGGGCGGGATCGAGGCGGATTTCTGCGAGGGTGACGGGGTGTTTCCACTTCGATACAAATGCCACGTCTACGCATTGCCATATGACTTTGCCAGCATTCCCAGCCTTTGGCTTTATGGCCTTGGGATCGTAATGTTCGTCTTTCCTATCAAACTGCGTTTCGTCGGCATGGGCTCCGCTTGCCACGCGCGCAACGCCGTACACACCCGCAGGTGTTTTGTCTGACCCTATTGAATGACAGAAGAGAATCTTATCCCCCACCTTCATCCCTTGCGTCATGAAATTCCGCGCTTGGTAGTTCCTCACGCCTTCCCAACTCGTCTTCTTATCTTTCTTCAAATCGTCGATGCTGTAGCACGACGCCTCGGATTTTATTAGCCAGTAGTTCATGGAGTTATTATATCATATGAAATAAAACAAAATAACATTCTGGTATTCCCTGCCTGCCGGCAGGCAGGTGCAGAATACCAGAATGTTATTAAATACAATTGAGAGGTGCAGAAATTTTAAAATTGTGTATACTTTGAGTTATATGGAAACAGAAAATGAAGATGAAGTAATAATAGTGCGCGACGCGAACGGCACGATACTAGCCCATGGCGACAGTATCACCCTTATAAAAGATTTGAAGATAAAAGGTAGCTCAACAGTGATCAAGAAAGGCACCAAGGCCAAGAATATCCGCCTGACAGATGATGAAGAGCTAGTGGAGTGCAATATCGACGGCATGAAAGGCATCGTCCTCCGCACTGAATTTATCAAAAAGGCATAGTGCTTAGAAACAAAATAGTCCAAAGCGTACAAAATAATACAAAATAACATTCTCACATTCTCAAGAATGTGAGAATGTTATTTTGGGGAGAGTTGGTAGTTTTTGAAACTATTCGCCTATTCGAGCGAATTAGAGAATAGATATGGATGATAGAGATAGATAAATAAATAAAAAACATTCTGGTATTCCCTGCCTGCCGGCAGGCAGGTGCAGAATACCAGAATGTTTTTTTCTATTTCATATTTGCTAAATGATCCATGGTTTTCAAATCGTAAAAGTGGCATCCCAGCGTCTTTTAAAATCCCTCGACTAGATATTATTTTCTTAAATTATCATCAAGGGTATTCCCTTGTTCATCTTTCCATGCAGTCCATCCGTTTATCGGGCGGCCAGTTGTTGTTGCTGCGGCTGCTGATGGACTTTTAAACAATACGTTCTCTGTATATTTATATGAAATTCCATCTCCATTCTCTACAAGTATGCCTTCCTCAAGAAATCTTTTACGCGCAGCAAGTGACCACCCCCAGAAAGCTTCTGTCTCTCTTATTCTAGCTGTTGAACCTTTTAATACATTTAAACTACCATCAGATAATAATTGTGCTTTTGCATCTACACCTTCAGCTTTTAGGGTATAAATTTTGGCATCAGAAATAGATTCAACAATACTATCAAAAACTTCATATCCAAAGGAACTTAGAATAAATTGAACATTTTCAAAATAGCTTTCAATTGTAACTTTCTCAAATTCTGAAAGTGTATTTTCTTGAGGCTGTACTTTATTTTGCATTTTCATTCGATTTGCTTCATGAGCCAAAGTTGTAGCTCGATATTCAAGATATTTTACAAAAGCACGATTTAATCCACCAGTAAAAATTACAACAGTACTCCAAAAATCTTTATTCGCATCATGATTTGTGATTCGTGAATAAAAGTTTTCTGATTCACCTATATATACTAGATCATCGCTTGTATTTTCATCTACACCAAAGAGAATATAAAGTCCTGGTTGATTCACTTCAGATCGATCCTTCAATTCTTTCAAACTCTGCCTAGGTGCTATAAAACACTTACCAGACCAGCCTGGTATTTCTATAACCTTTAAACCATTTGGATTACCCTCAGGAATCAACATTTGTAGTGCTTTTGATTTCATAATATTTTATGCATTAATTTTTCTAACAACATACTCAAACACACGTTCTTGAACGAACTTTTTAAGTTCTGGACTTTGATCGAGCTTTTGGTACAGATTAAAATGATTATCAAGCACACCAACAAGTTCGTCTTGGAATAATTGATCGAATTTTAATTTTGCAGAATCTTTACTATTGTTCTTGATCGAACCTTGAAGCACGTCACTCTTTAGTAACCTTAAACTCAAGTCATTTAATATAACTTTATCAGATTCATTAAAATTAGTGCCATATCTA